>DDZZ01000033.1 GCA_002346535.1 Opitutales bacterium UBA2995
TACTCTTCTAAGCGTAAACCATGTCCTGACCTACGCCGACAACTGTCTCACTTCTATTCTGACTCCTCGCTTCTGAATTCTGAATTGATTTTTGCCTCGTAATATGCCTCGCCCAAATATCATTCTCATAATTACTGATCAGCAGCGTTATGAAACCATCGCTGCCTTAGGGTTTCCTCATGTAAACACTCCCCATTTGGATAAACTGGTTAACGAAGGGGTGGCTTTTTCTCAATGCCATGTGACTGCTCCCTCTTGCGGACCATCACGAGCCAGTTTGTTTACAGGTTACTACCCACACAATTCTGGAGTGCTCAGAAATAACGACCCATGGCCGCGCACTTGGGTTCAAGACCTAAATGACAATGGCTACTATTGCGTGAACATCGGTAAGATGCACGCCGATCCCTATAACGAGCTGCACGGATTCCATGAACGCTTTGTCGTCGAAAACAAACAGCGACGCGAATCGGAGCTCATGTGGAAAGGGAGCCAACACATTTTTGAGGATGAGTGGGACAAGGCACTTGACCTTCGTGGATTCGATCGACCGGAAAAGCCATTCTATCGCGACTGGCCGGACACCAAGGAACGCCAAGGTGCCTACGAATGGAAATTACCTGAAGATTTACACCCCGACACCTTTGTCGGAGATTTGGCCCTTCGCTGGTTCAATAAATCACCCTATGGGACGGACAACTCCAAGTTGATGCAGTGGATCGACAAAGAAAAACGACCTGAAGTTGGAAACGAACCGCTCTTCCTTGAAATTGGATTTCCAGGACCACATCCACCCTTTGATCCGGTTGAGAGCTACACCAGAGAATATATGGAGAAAGACCTGCCCATTCTTCCGGCTACTAAGGAAGAAATGGATGCTCAACCAGAAACGCTCGATTCTTTCAGGAAGCGATTGACCCAACGCTTTGCCGACTCCGTCGACTTTGATCCGCATGCCTCGGACGAAGCTCGCAAACTCCAACGCGCCTACTACCTTGCCAACGTCACAATGATTGATGAAAGTGTAGGTAAAATCTTAAACCGGCTTGAAGAATGCGGAGTATTGGAACACTCGGTCGTTATTTTCACATCGGATCACGGCGACTGCCTGGGCGACCACGGTTTGGTTGAAAAATGGACCATGTACGACTCATCCGTTCGTGTGCCTTTGGTAGTCTGGAGCCCGGGCCGCTACAAAGGAGGCCGCCATGTGGAAGCGCTCACCCAATGGTTCGACCTGGGGCCAACGATTCTGGAACTGGCGGGCTTGGAACCACCTACCAAAATGGAGGCCAAATCTCTTATTCAATTCCTGGAGGATGATCCGAAAGCGGAAGAAAGGGAATACGTTTTCTCAGAGCACGCGCCTGACCTCATGCTTCAGGACCTGGACCACTCCTTAATGGTTCGAAGCAAACAATTTAAACTCGTTGAGTATATCGGAAAGGATGACGGCCAACTCTTCGATTTGGAAAAAGATCCGGATGAATTGAGGGATGTCTGGGATTCTCCCGGTTACGCTGAAGAAAAAGCCAAGCTCAGGAAAGTGCTCCACGAGTGGTTCGTCACCAGTACAACCAAAGCCACCGGTTGGTGGAAAGATCCCGCAGCCAAGCCAAAGACCTGACATACTTAGCTGGTCGGTTTTGCCGAAACAGACGGTCGATCCACCTGTGGGCAGTCTTTACCAAATACCACTGAGCCTTTTTCCGTATGAAATTAATAATCGGCTATCAGGAATAGCTGCCCGCACTTCATGCTTCCACCTACACTGGTCCGATTGGGATTGATCCTTTTCCTTCCCCCTTTCAGAATCCTCAAAACACTTTTCTTTTAGGCGTCTGTCCGGTAGGACAAAGCCTGGAATTCAGTTAATTCACTCAATCCTTATCATGGCTTCTATAAATTTAAACGGACGTATACATGAACTGGGTGCTCCGGACGATATGCCCTTACTTTGGGCAATTCGGGATGTCCTCGGTTTCACTGGCACGAAATTTGGCTGTGGAATGGGCCTTTGCGGTTCGTGCACCATGCACATGAATGGCTCACCAATTCGGTCGTGTCTAACGCCCATTTCTGCTGCGCATGGAAAAAAAATAATTACCATCGAAGGCATCGGCGAAGACAGCGTGGGCAAACATGTCCAAGATGCCTGGGTAAAAAAAGGAGTTCCCCAATGCGGTTACTGCCAGCCAGGCCAAGTCATGTCGGCCACGGCTCTGCTGAAAAGCAATTCCGACCCCAACGATCAGGAAATAGAAAACGCCATGGTGGGTAACATCTGTCGTTGCGGAACCTACAATCGCATAAAGAAAGCCATTCACAATGCTTCAGATAAGATCAAGGAGGGCTCCAAATGAAATCTTTATACCAAAATTTCGAAGTATCTAAGCGGATTCTTGACCGCCGTGATTTTCTAAAAGGACTGGGAGCCACCGGTGCGGTCATGCTAACCGCCAATTGGACTTGGGCTAAGGAACAGGAGATAAAATATGGCGGGCCAGGGATGCCGGGGGGGGTGATTGAAGACCCCAAAGTCTATCTACGATTCCTCTCGGATGGAACCGTTGTTGTCATTTGTGCCCGTTCCGAAATGGGACAGGGGATCCGCAGCAGCCTGGCTCTCGTTGTAGCGGACGAACTCGACGCCGATTGGGACAAAATGCAGGTGGAACAAGCGGTAGGTGACCAGGGAGTTTACGGAAACCAGAATACGGACGGCTCCAGAAGCATGCGCCATTGGTACTTGCCCATGCGACGCTGCGCTGCAACCGCTCGTACAATGCTGCAAAATGCAGCAGCCAAACATTGGGGGGTTCCTGCAGGGGAGATCAAACCCTACCGTCACAAAATGGCCTACGCAGGCGGTGGAAAAGAAATCAGTTATGGAAAATTAGCCCGTATGCTAGACGATCAGGATATTCCGGATCCGGGCACTGTGATACTCAAAGACTCCAGCAAGTTTCGCTTTATTGGCAAAGACCAGACCCTCAGCGTGGACAACACGAATATCGTTTCCGGTAAAGGAATGTATGGAGCAGACATCCGCTTTGATGACATGCTTTATGCAGTAGTGGCCCGGCCACCGGTATATGGTAGCAAAATGGAGTCCTACGACGATTCCGCTGCCCTTAAGGTTTCTGGAGTTGTCAAAGTCGTGCCAATTGAAGGAGCGACTGCCCCATCTGAATTTAATCCTTTGGGTGGCCTGGCTGTCGTTGCCGAAAATACCTGGGCTGCAATCCAGGGCCGTAATGCGCTCAAAGTTGCGTGGAGCAGCAGCCCCAACGATAGCTACGACTCTGATAGTTATCGCAATGAAATGAATACTGCCTCACACAATCCAGGAAAAGTGATTCGTACCGTGGGTGATTTGGACAACGCTTTCGCCTCCGCTGCAAAAACACACACCGCGGACTATTACTTGCCACACCATGCCCATGCACCCATGGAGCCTCCAGTGGCCCTTGCCATTCTTAAGGATGGCAAACTAGAAGCATGGGCACCGTCACAAAATCCAGATAGCTCCAGGGTGAAAGCTGCTGAAAGAGCCGGAGTGTCTTACGAGGATACGACTCTCAATGTGACACTGCTTGGCGGCGGATTCGGCAGAAAATCCAAATCCGATTACGTGGTGGAAGCTGCTGAACTTGCTAAGACTTTCCCAGGTCGCGCAGTCCGAGTTCAGTGGACCCGGGAGGACGATATTGCGCACGATTATCTACACACCGTTTCCAGCGAGCATCTCGAAGCTAGCCTGGACAAAGATGGCAATACCACAGGTTGGCTGCACCGTTCCGTCGCTCCGACCATTGGGTCCATTTTTGCCCCTGCTCAAAGGCACCAACAGGCATTCGAACTCGGCATGGGCATCATCAATGCACCATTTAATGTCCCCAATATGCAGATGGAAAATCCTGGGGTAGATGCACATGCGCGAATTGGTTGGTTTCGCGCGGTATCGAACATTCCGCACGCCTTCGCTGTGCAGTGTTTTATTGCCGAGCTCGCTGAAAAAGCCGGCCAGGACCACCTGGAATTTTACCTCAACCTCCTCGGTCCGGACCGCAAAATCAATCCACTCGATCAAGGCGACGGTTGGAACCACGGCGAAGACCCTGAAATCTACACCGTAAATACGGGCCGTTTGAAAAAAACGATCCAAAAGGCAGCCAAAGAGGCTGGCTGGGGCAGGCAATTGCCGAAAGGTCGTGGAATGGGCATGGCAGTTCACTACAGCTTTGTCTCCTATGTGGCCTGCGTTTTGGACGTCGAAGTCAAAAACGGGGGCGAACTAATCGTCCACAATGCCACCATGGCTATTGATTGCGGCAAGGCCATCAACCCAGACCGTGTGCGCTCACAAATGGAAGGCTCCTGTATCATGGGATTGAGCTTGGCAACGACAAGCGAAGTAAGCTTCAAAAACGGATCCGCTATACAAAACAATTTCCATAATTACCAGGTAGCTCGAATGCCATTGGCGCCAAAGTCCTTATCAGTCCATATCCTGGAACCTGAAGATGTTGAATCTCTGGGCGGAGTCGGAGAACCTGGCGTTCCTCCCGTTCCGCCAGCTTTGATCAATGCGATCCATGCGGTTACGGGTAAACGCATTCGGCAGCTGCCTATCGGAAACCAATTGGCTTAGCGATTTAGAGGCAGGAGCTGCTCCTGTTATTTGTTTTGTTTAATGGTCGGAAGCGAGCTCCCTTCTTGCCTCTTCAATTAAACAATTTATGGAGATAACCTGCCCACATTGCTGGGAATCCATATCGATTGAAGAATTGTACTACACCCAGGACACCATTGAACTAGTCCTGGATTGCGAGGTTTGTTGTCGCCCAACCGTGGTGCACGCAAATTGGGTAGACGAAGAAGAAGATCCTGTAATTGATGCCCAAAGGAATCTTAGGTTTTTGTTGCCAAGTACACGGTATTGGTAGACTCTTTGTCCAATAGCGGATTATAAAACGAAACTACATTGGCTTCTATATCGCTAAAGACTGATCTCAAGAGTTCGACGAATCCTTGGTCGGGAGGATCATCAGACCAAAGACCGAATACGCCACCCGGATCTAGATACTCGCACATCAAACTCAACCCATGCTGTGTGTAAAACTCGGCATTCTTGCCATCCAGTTGATGACGCGGCGTGTGATCGATATCCAGAAGCACTGCCTGGAAATATTTATTCGGATAATTAGAATCGATAATCATCTTATCATCCAGCACGGCCTTGAAAAAATCTCGTTCAACTATCGTGCACCGAGGATCTAACGAAATTGAATACCCCAGTGGAACGAGTCCTTCCAAATGCCATTTAATTACCTCTGGAAACAGTTCCACAACCGCAAGCGAATGCACCGAAGGATTTTTTAATACTTCTGCGGCAGTAAATCCCAAGCCCAGACCTCCCACCAACACATCCCAGGAGTCGCCTTCCAATTTAGCTAATCCTAGCCGGGCCAGTTCCTTTTCAGCCACCGTAAATAAACTGGACATGAGAAACTCCTCGCCCAGCTTGACCTCGTAAACCACCTGGGCATCCAGGCTCATTATTTCACGACGACGCAAGACGAGGTCACCCAAGGGCGTTTTGTGAGCATCGAGAATTTCAAGTGCTGGTTTCATTAGAAATCGGACCGTGGCAATAGCTTCTTTCTTCTGCAAGTGACAAACAAAATTACCTTTGAAAGAATAAATATAAATCGAACGGTAGAAAAATGCCCCATTCATTCATCAAACGAATTACTATAATCATTTCATTTGGATCACTCTTATCGTTTTTGGCCCAAGCGTCTGACCCCTATGACAATTACACAGACTGGGCCATAAATAGTGGCGACAAAAAAGGAAATCAATATTCAGAACTTGCATACATTCATGCAGCTAACCTTCAACATTTGAAGCCCGCCTGGGAATACAAGGTAAACGACGCAACAGATGCCTCCAACATGCACAGCAACCCCATCATCATAGATGGATTGATGTATTTCACCACATCCTCCTTACAAGCGGTTGCGATCAATGCCGGAACGGGCAAGGAGGTCTGGAAGTTCATTTCAGAAGATCATCATCCAGAAAAAAGATGTTTCGGGGGCGCAACCGAGGTCTCGTTTTTTGGGAATCTGAAGATAGAAAAGACCGCCGCAATATGGGCCCGGGCCTCATCACATCGGGTATTCTATACGGCGAAGCGCTAGGAACCGGATGGTTATCTTCCGAAGAAAAAAAAGCTGAAAGCCACGATTATCTTGTTCCGGACGGATGGAATAAAATTCGGCTCGTGGTAAAAGGTCCACGAATGCAGACTTCGGTGAACGGTCACGCAGTAGAGGATCTTGTTCGCGAGGATGTTTACAAAACTCACCCCAAAGGCTTCATTGCTCTCCAAGTACACGGAATCAAAGGAGAACGTCAGTTTGTTATGAAATGGCGTAATATCAGAATTCGCCCTCTCTTGTAAAAACGGTCGCATACCAAAGTATGCGACCCTAAGCAGTTAAAAATTTAAATTACTTGGCGTAAATTATGCCCTGCATCAGAGCGAAATGTCCAGGGAATGAACATACAAACGGGTAGGCACCAGTATCAGGAAGCGTAAACGTAACCGCATCCTCCTCTCCCGGACCCAATAGCTTAGTATGCGCAATAATCATAGCCTTGTTGGCATCGTCCGTTGGAATGTATTCGTTGACTACGGCACGCACGGCGGCAGTGGCGAAACCGGCTACATTGGAGCCTGGCTTCAAAATCACTAGGTTATGTCCCATAGCGGCTTTCGGAAGCTTGCCCAAATTTTTTAATACCAAAGTGATTTCCTCACCAGCCTTCACCTCAAAGGACTTGGTATTGAACTGCATGGTATCGTTCGAAGTTATTTCAAGAGTCGTTCCTTCATGGTGCGCCGCGAAAGCAAAGATCGCTGATGAAAGCAGCACGGCTAGCAGGGTCGTTATTATACGTGTCATAGGTGGTTTAAAATTCAAGGCTTGATGGGCAGTTTATGCATTTGAGAAGAATGGCAAGCCGATGTTCCAAAATTTTGATTCTTAGATAAGTCATATAAGGAGATAATCTGGACCCGTCAAATGACGGGTCAATTACAAGACTCACCTTTAAAGATACGCGGATATGTACTTATTTCACCAACAGTTTATCAAAAGGCTCCAGAAAACTCAAAATAGTGGGAAAACCCTTAGTTTTTACATCAGTTATTACCCAACTCTTTGCACTTTTTGGTAGTTGCTGATAAATAAATATCGTAAAGCAGGAACAAGTACCTAAGATTTGGCGGTCAAACCGAGCTATTTTTCAGGTCAATTGAGCGTAGGAGGCCTGTAATCGTCATGTAAAATAGTTTTCCTCAAACCCGTTTCCATTGAGGAAAAGGCCCTAGAACAGAAAGGATTTGATTCCATCCTACCAAACCCTTTCAGATGAATACACGAAAAGAGTCTCAATAGATTGTATCTCCTATGCAGTCCGGAATGCTTATCCTCGTGTAATCAAAGAGGATGTTGGGCAATTTTCCAGCCCGGATCAATGCCTAGCTCGGGACCGTCTTTCAGCGTACCCGATGGATCGCAAAACGCCGCAAAAGCAATCATCGCGGCATTGTCGCCGGTATACTTGGATTCGGCCACGACAAGCGGGACTTGCATTTCATTTGAGAGGGCCAAAAAATCTGCTCTCAGGACCCCGTTGTTGGCAACTCCACCGGAAAGTCCCAGACTCTTGAACCTGCCCCACTTCAAGACCGAGTGAGTCTTGCCTACCAGGGCGTCCACCACAGCCTGTTGGTAACTCGCACACAAATCGGGCAAATCGTTCTCCAACTCCTCATCAGAAAGTTTTTCAAGACGATAGCGAAGACTGGTTTTTAATCCGGAAAAACTGAATTTGATTTCCGAGGACCGCAAAATTCCTCGAGGAAAATCAAAACTGTCTGCGAGTCCGAAATGCGCTTTTTCTTCAATTAATGGTCCGCCAGGGTATGGCATTCCTAGTAGTTTTGCACCCTTATCCAGTGCTTCACCGGCGGCATCATCGATCGTTTCTCCCAGCACTAGAATTTCCCTGTCTTCGTTAATTTCAAATAAAACAGTGTTTCCTCCAGATACAATCAGCCCAAGGTGCGGCAACAAGGTTTGATAGGCCACTTCAAATCCATCACGCTCCTCTCCATGAAGCGGCAAAAAAGGAGAAAATACATGGCCCCTCAAATGGTTTACACCACACAATGGAATATCCAAGGCCATGGATAAACTGCGTCCCAAAGAAAGGCCGATTGCCAAACAACTGGCTAACCCTGGCCCGGTAGTCACCGCAACTGTCCTTAGAGATGCCAAATCGACTTGGGATTTGAGTTCACCGAGCAATGGAACAAAAGCTTCCAAATGTTCCCTACTGGCCAGGTCAGGAACAATTCCGCCATATTCTTGGTGAGTTTGAATTTGGGAATACACCAAATCAGTCACAATTCCTTTGGTAGGGTCGAATACCGCAAGTGCGGATTCGTCGCAGGAACTTTCAATTCCCAAAATCATAAGTTCATCATTACTCGAATCAGCTTTCAGGAAAGTCAAAAACGAATCATGGCAAGAGACACAAATTAATTGAAACACATCCATCCACACGCTTTAGTCCGACTTTTCCAAAACCGCACTATGTTTGACAACCTGACCGAAAAGATTGGCAAGACAATACGCAACCTTCGAGGTGTCGGTAAATTGTCTGAAGAAAATATGGGGGAGGCCCTTAAGGAAGTTCGGACCGCTCTACTTTCTGCAGATGTCCATTTCAAAGTCGCCAAACAATTTGTGGAACAGGTTAAAGAAACCTGCATTGGGCAGGAAGTGCTTTCCTCAGTTACTCCAGGGCAACAGGTAGTCAAAATTATAAACGACGAGTTGGTAAAGCTTTTGGGCGAAGGTACCGCGGAGCTCTCAGAAAACCGTCCTTTAAAAATCATGATGATCGGCCTGCATGGGGCGGGGAAAACCACCTCAACAGCCAAACTGAGCCGCCACCTTAAAAAAAGAGGCCTCACGACCCTGGTGGTCGGTTGTGATGTTTACCGGCCCGCTGCCATCGATCAGTTGGAAACACTGGCTAACCAAGAAGAATTGCTCTTTTATGCCGACCGCAATTCCAAGGATGTGCCTTCAATCGGAATGAAAGCGGTTCGCCATGCTAATGAACAACAAGCATCCGCAATTTTATTCGATACGGCTGGCCGCCTGCAAATCGACCAAGACTTGGTGGGAGAACTCAAACGCCTCAACGATACCGTAATGCCGGATGAGATCCTGCTGGTTACGGACTCTGCTCTGGGCCAGGAAGCCGTCAATGTAGCCAGCCACTTTCACGAGGAAGTCGGTCTCACCGGCATCATACTCACCAAACTCGACGGGGACGCGCGAGGCGGTGCCGCATTATCCATGAAGTCCATCACCGAGGTCCCGATCAAATTTGCCGGAACTGGGGAAAAGATGGACGATTTCGAAGTCTTCCATCCGGATAGAATGGCGAGCCGGATCCTCGGGATGGGGGACGTGGTGAGCCTTGTAGAACATGCTCAGGACAAAATCGATCAGGACGAGGCCGAACGCATGGCTGAAAAAATGCGTAAAGCGGATTTCGACCTCAACGACTTTCTGTCCCAGATTCGCCAGGTCAAGAAATTAGGCCCTCTTGATAAAGTCATGGGAATGATGCCCGGGATGACTGGGATGGAGGTCGGTGACAAGGAAACACGGCAAATGGCTCAAACGGAAGCCATCATTCTGTCAATGACCACCAAGGAACGCACCAAACCGGGAATAATCAATGGAAGCCGCAGGGTCAGAATTGCCAACGGTTCCGGCACTCAGGTTTCCGATGTCAATGCTCTGCTCAAGCAATTCAATCAGATGAAAAAAATGATGAAGATGATGCGCGGCGGTAAAATGAAACGACTGCAGAAAATGATGGGGAAAAAAGGAGGCGGAATGAGTGGATTCCCGGGAGCTATGCCCGGTGGATTCTAAATTTAAGTCAGATTTGAGATTAACTTAAAAACGGTATGATCCTCATTATACTCGATATAGACGGTACCCTTGTAGACTCCATGGAATTGGAAAATTAGTTTTATCCGCAGGCCATTTGCGAATATCTGGACTTAGCCAAAATCAAGACCGACTGGGACGGTTTCTCCAATCCTTCGGATAGCGGAATTATACGGGAGGTCATGCGTGAGGAACTGGGCAAGATATGTCACCCTGATGATATCGAGCAAGTAAAAGAACGATTTATCGAACTCCTGAGCGGCCACCTCGACCAAAACCCCAAGGATATGAAGCCGATTCCGGGAGCTCACGAATTCATCAGTTTTCTGGAACAACATGAAGATTACGCATTTGCCATAGCTACCGCCGCTTGGCGGTTTTCGGCTGAACTAAAACTCACCGCTTCAGGATTTGATTATGAAAATTGGATTTTGTATTCATGCACCGAATACGAATGCAAAAAGGATGCCATGAAGGCGGCGCACACAGCGGCCCAGGAAACCACAGGCACCGATTTTGAGCGCGTCCTCTATATTGGGGACCAGCTCAGTGACCTACGTTTTGCTAACGAAATGGGCTACGAATTTTTGGGCCGTGGTGAAGAATTTGCGCGGAACAATATCTGGGGTAAGGAGGGTGTCGTAGATTTTAGGGACCTCAGATTGGTTGAGGGTAAAATTCGCAGGGCCATCAGGGCTACTTGAGGCGTTTTTACCAGATCGGTACTCGAATTGTTCACATTTCCGACACATTGTTGAACAACAGCCTTGCACTGGAGAATCCTTTTTAGAATAAAACTTCTTTTACTCGTCCAACCATCCTTATCCGACCGCCTTAAATGCTTCAAACTGACGAGCACCTTGATTTTCAAAATAGGTCTCACAATCACATCAGGCAAATTCTCCAGGAATTCAACCTGGCCCTAACCCCTACGGAGGCGCTCAAGATCCAGAACGTGATTTTGGGCCGTCCACCCACACTAGCCGAATGTGTTTTGTGGTCTATTCAAGGCTCTGAACACTGTTCCTATAAAAGCAGCCGGCCGCATTTGGAAGCCTTTGTCACTGATGGACCCAATGTCATTCTAGGACCCAAGGAGGATGCCGGAATTGTTGGTATTGTCGAGGATAACAATGGCAACCGCTACGGTATCGCTCTTTCCCATGAGTCGCACAACCATCCGAGTCAGATTGTTCCCTACGAAGGCGCCGCAACCGGAGTTGGTGGAAATGTGCGCGACGTGTGTTGCATGGGGGCTAAGGTTATCGCGGTTGGAGACGGACTGCGCTTCGGCGAAATAAAACATCCGAAAAGCAAATGGATCTATGAAGGAGTGGTTGCGGGGATTGCCGGTTATGGAAATCCACTGGGAATCCCCAATGTTTGTGGCGACCTTTATTTCAATCCCGGATACAATGAAAATTGCCTGGTCACAGTTCTGACTTTGGGAGCCATCTGCGAGGAGGATATCATTCATTCTTATGCACCTGCCAATGCCGATGGCTACGATCTGATTCTAGTAGGAAAACCCACGGATAACAGCGGATTTGGCGGGGCCTCCTTTGCTTCCCTGGAATTGGAGGAAGATGAAAAGGAGAAAAACAAAGGAGCCGTTCAGGACCCCAACGCATTTCTCGAAAGGCACATCCTCAAATCGACCTACGCACTCTTTCGAATTCTCAAAGAAAAGGATCTCATCGATAAGGTGGGTTTTAAGGACCTCGGTGCCGGTGGAATTGCCTGTGCAAGCGTCGAAATCGCCGATGGCGCCGGTTATGGCGCAGAGGTATTTCTCGACAACGTTCACCTGGGCATGGACAATCTGACTCCAGCGGTGATCCTATGCTCGGAAACACAGGAGCGGTTCATGTGGGTGACGCCACCCGAGGTAACACCCTTGATTCTCAATCACTACAATAAAACTTTTGATTTCCCTAACATTTCCAAAGGAGCGGCGGCTTGCGTAGTTGGAAAAATCCGCGACAACGGAAAATACAAAGTCACTTATCGAGGAAAAACGTTGGTCGATGCGCGTGCCAAAGACGTTACGGAAGGCCTGGTTTACGACCGACCCTACCATTACAAAAAACCAGAGGCAACCGAACCCGATTTGCCGGAACCAACCGACTACAATGAAGTGCTGTTAGATCTTTTGGCCCATGAAAATATAGCTTCGCGTGCTGCTGTTTTCGAAACTTACGATAAACAGGTCCAAGGAAACACGATTATCCAAACCGGCAAGGCGGATGCCGGAGTGCTCAAGCCCTTTCAAGGAGAAGAATACCCGGAAGAAATTCACAACACGGGTATCGCCGTGACTATGGACCAGAATCCCCGCTATGGTTTGATCGATGCTCGTCAAGGAGCGATAAATGCCGTTATTGAAGCCTTCCGAAACATCGCCGCAGTCGGAGCGTCTCCCCAGGCAGTGACCGATTGCCTTTGTTTTGGAAATCCCGAAAAGGAAAGCCAGATGGGCGCTTTTGTTGCAGGAATCCACGGAGTAGCCGATGCTTGCAAAGAAATTCAACTCAAAGAACATCCGGGTTCGCCCGTGCCGATTGTCGCAGGTAATGTATCGCTTTACAACGAGTCCAGAGCCGGAAGCATTCCGGCCAGTCCCATCATAGGTTGCGTTGGCAAACTGGAAAATGTTTCCAAAGCGGTGGACAGTTCCTTCAAAAATGCAGACTCGCCGATTCTTTTAATTGGGGAGCGTAAAAACGAATTGGGTGGGTCTGTTTACTATGAAATTCAGGACGAACTTGGAGCCAACGTGCCGACCCCAGACCTGGCCGAAGTTCAGAATCAACTTCATGCAGTCATAGACCTGATCGATGCCGGTTATGTCTTGTGCTCCCACGATATTTCCGAAGGTGGCTTGGCAGTAGCCCTGGCAGAGATGAGTTTTGAAAAGGCCTTGGGTTGTGAAGTCGCCATGGATTCGGACCTCGAAATGTCTGCGCTTCTATTTTCTGAGACCGGGGGATTCCTTCTCGAAATCGACCCAGCCAAACTGGATACCGCAATACAACTACTCGAAGAACGAGATATCAATTTCCTGAACATTGGCAAGACCACTTCAAACCCGAAACTGAAAATCCAAAACACTATCAACCTCGAAGTGCCAAAAGCTAAAGAACGCTGGGTAAATGGCCTTCGGGAAAAATTACTATGAGCAAAGTTGATTATAAATCAGCCGGTGTAGATATTGATGCGGGAAATGATGCCGTCCAAAGAATTAAGGATCACGTAAAGGGCACTTTTTCTCCACATGTTCTTACCGGACTAGGAAGTTTCGGCTCGATGTTCGATCTCTCCGAATTGATTGCCGATTATAAACACCCCGTACTCATTCAGAGCATCGATGGGGTTGGAACCAAAGTCACGGTTGGAAAAATGGCGGGCAAATATTACGGACTCGGTATCGATGTGGTCAGTGCCACAAGCAACGACATCATCGTGCACGGCGCTACACCTCTCACATTTCTTGATTATGTGGCTAATCAGAAGCTCGTTCCGGAAATTGTGGAAGAAATCGTCCGCGGTATGACGGATACCTGCAAAGAGAACGGCATATCCCTGGTTGGCGGAGAAACAGCCGAAATGCCCGGGACTTACCAATTGCATGAACATGATATCGTTGGCTGTGTGACGGGCTTGGTCGAAAAGGACGAACTCATCAATGGCTCCACCATCGAACCGGGCGATGCGATCATCGGCTTGGCATCTTCCGGTCTGCAGACAAACGGCTATTCGCTGGCGCGAAAAGTGTTTTTCGAAATTGGTGGCTACACTACAGAAAACAATATCGACGAACTCGGTATGACCGTGGGTGAAGCGCTCCTCAGACCACATGTAAATTACAAACGTCCGGTCTTCGAACTAATAAAATCGGATGTCGTCGTCCACGGAATGGCCCACTTAACAGGCGGTGGCTTTATTGAAAACGTGCCCCGTATCCTGCCAAATAATTGTCGCGCTGAAATTGATATACAGACTTGGCCCAATCTACCCGTATTCGATCTTATCCAGCAGATCGGAAACGTCGAATTAAACGAAATGTATCGAACCTTTAATATGGGTATCGGCTTTGTCATTGTTGTCCGCGATAGCTCGAAAGCCGAGGCCCTGAAAATATTGAGCAAATACCCGGAAATTCCGGCCTGTGAGATTGGCCAGATTATTGAAGGTCCCTGCGACGTTCACCTGCACAAATGATTCAAATCGCCATCATCCAGTTTCCCGGAAGTAACTGCGAAACAGAGTCGATCGAAGCCGTTCGTCGCGCTGGTATGGCCCCGGTTGAATTCCTGTGGAACCAATCTTACGAGCTGCTCGAGTCATTCGACGGTTACGTTATCGTTGGAGGTTTTTCCTACGAGGACCGTTCGCGAGCTGGAGTCATAGCTTCTCTTGATCCTGTTATGAAAATCGTTCGTCAGCAGGCCGAAACCGGTAAACCTGTCCTGGGAATTTGTAACGGTGCGCAAATCCTGGTTGAAACGGGAATAGTTCCAGGTTTGAAAAAATATCGATTGGGAATGGCACTGGCACCCAACCGCCGAGAAAAGGACGGCCACATTCTCGGAACTGGATTTTATAACACCTTTACGCACCTAAAGGTGGACGTGGATTCTGACAGGACCGCCTTTACCCGCACTCTTGAAAAAGGAGAATCAATCCACATTCCACTCGCCCATGCAGAAGGTCGTTTTGTCATTCCGGATGGACTGCTCAGGGAACTGATCAATTCAGGACAGACTACCTTTCGTTATAGTGATGGGAATGGAGAGATTGTCGACGGATTCCCCACCAATCCAAATGGTTCTGTCTACAATCTCGCCGCTGTTTCCAATCCAGCCGGTAATGTCATGGCCATCATGCCCCACCCAGAGCGGGTTACAGACGGTAATCCCATCTTCGAATCCATGCGGGAGTATATCGAAAAGGAAATCCACACCGAACATGCAACCTGCCAATTCGATCCGCCCAAAACAGAGGTAACCCATCACGAAAAAAAGCTCCAATCTTTCGAATTACCAATAAACCTGGTCATCACGGACAATACCGCACACTCAGTCCACAAGGCTTTGGAGGTCGTAGGTATTCGAGCAAACGTCACCCGAAAAACCCATTGGCAAGTAAACCTGAATGAGGCGCCGAATACTATTAGGGAAGACATTATCAAAACGGGAGAACTTTTTAATTCGAACAAAGAATACATTACGGAAATTCCGAGCGAGGACTCAAAAATTCGTATCCTCGTTCATGATAAAGACGACTTTGTTGGAAAACAAAAACTGGAAACTTTGAGAGATAGGTTCCATCTCGATGGCATTCAGGAAATCAAGTATTCAACCCTTTGGGAAATCGAACTACAGAACCCGGACGACATCGAAACGCTTCAACAGATTCTAGACACCCATATACTTTGGAATCCCTTTTACCAAAACGCCGAATATTACACCACTATCTAATCCATGAACCGACGCGAAATAATACAATCACAGATTAATAACTGCCTAATAGAAACCGACCTTCCCGGTGAAAAAATTCAGGGCAAGGTGCGTGACATCTATCCAAAAGAAGATGCCATCACCTTCATCAGTACGGATCGATTAAGTGCTTTTGATAGAGTGCTCGCAGCCATTCCGTTTAAGGGCCAAGTGCTAAACCTGACCAGCAAATGGTGGTTCGACCGTACCACGCATATCATACCTAACCACGTTCTTGAAATTCCCGATCCAGCAGTCACCATCGGAAAGAAGTGCGACGTGTTTATGGTCGAATTTGTCGTTCGTGGCTATATGACTGGTTCCACCTCTACTTCTTTGTGGACGCACTACAAAAACGGTAGCCGTAATTATTGCGGCAATGAGCTGGCTGAGGGAATGGTTAAAAGCCAAAAATTGCCCGAAAATATTCTAACGCCCACCACCAAGTCCGAGCATGACGAACCGGTGAGCCTTGAAGAAATCGTTTCCATGGGCCTCATGAATGAAGAGGATTTGGCGGTCTGCTCCAAGGCAGCGCTGGATCTGTTCGTATATGGCCAGCAAGTGGCCGCCGAGCACGGGTTAATTCTCGTAGACACCAAATATGAATTTGGAAGGGATCAGAATGGAGTCATCCGATTGATCGATGAAATTCACACGCCCGACTCCAGTCGCTACTGGCTAGCAAACTCCTACGAAGAGCGTTTTGCACAAGGCGAAAATCCCGAGAATATCGACAAGGAATTTATTCGCCTTTGGTTTCGCGATCATTGCGATCCTTACAAGGACGAAGTGCTTCCAAAGGCCCCGGACGATCTCATCGTCGAACTTTCCAGCCGCTACATAAAGCTCTACGAAATGATTACCGGTGAAACTTTTCCCACAGACGATATGGAAACTCCCGCAGTCGAAAGAATTCAAAAGAATTTGCAATCGCTAGTTTAGTGGAAGGGACAACAAATCATTTCTTGCCCGCAGCTGCCTTGTTTCCTCAGGTCACCGCACGGTCCGTAAGAAAACCAATTGGAATCGATGTTTCTAAAACCTAGGTAGCCAATGAGCGACCCCATCAAGCACGAATGTGGGATTGCCCTCATCCGTTTGAAGAAGCCGTTATCTTACTACCAAAGTAAATACGACTCCGCACTGTGGGGCTTCTTCCATTTATTTTTATTGATGGAGAAGCAACACAACCGCGGTCAGGATGGCGCGGGTGTAGGTGCACTGAAATTGGATGTAGATGTTGGTAAACCCTATATGTTCAGGGAAAGAAATATCGAATCAAATTCTCTAAACCTTATCTTCAGCGATCTCCTTAAAGAGCTTAACGAAAAGGTAGATGCCGGGACCATTCACCCGGAGTTTTCCGCTACCGTTAAAGATCATTTCAGTTTTGGTGCGGAAATATTCCTGGGACACCTTCGTTATGGCACTTCGGGTGGATATTCGGAAGCCAGTTGCCATCCCTACTTTCGGCGCAATAACTGGCCCACCCGCAATCTCATGGTTGCCGGCAACTTCAACATGACCAATACGAAGGAGTTGAACCAGCGGTTGATCAATCGAGGCCAACATCCCGTATTCGATACCGATACCCAGACGATTCTCGAAGAAATCGGTTACTACCTCGACGAGGAGCACCGGCGGCTCTACCACGAGAATCGTGATGTGAAAGGCTTATCCGGATTGGAGAATGCCGATGCCATTTCTGAAAAACTGAATGTGGCCGAAATCCTCAAAGAATCCAGCAAGGAATGGGATGGAGGATACTCAATCGCCGGAGTGATCGGTAACGGCGATTGTTTCGCAATCCGAGATCCCTGGGGAATCCGACCCTTTCATTTTTTTGAGGACGATGAGGTTATCGCCATCGCTTCCGAGCGCGCGCCTCTCATGACTGTCTTCTCGAAGGCCAAGGAAGACGTGCAAGAGGTAAAGCCCGGCGAGGCCATTATTGTCAAAAGTAACGGATCCCTGGTTCGAAAACAAATACGGGATCCCCAGGATCGGGTTTCCTGCAGCTTTGAAAGGATCTATTTTTCCCGCGGAAACGATCCCGATATCTACCAGGAACGCAAAAACCTTGGGAGAGCCCTAGTCCAACCAATTTTAAAAGCCATCAACCACGACTTCGAAAACTCCACTTTCAGCTTCATTCCAAATACCGCTGAAATGGCATACTACGGATTAATGGATGGCTTGCACCTTGAACGACGTAAGAGGGTCAAAGAATCCATCCTCGAAAAGGCTCAAAACGGCGGCATCAACGAAAGCTTTTTGGATGAGATGATTATGCGGAATTGGCCTAAATCTGAAAAAGTCGCCCTCAAGGATATCAAGCTGCGCACCTTTATAAGCAAGGAAAAGACCCGAGCTGACCTGGCATCGCATGTGTATGATATTTCCTACGGCACGGTCTCCGAAACAGACAATCTGATTTGCCTGGATGATTCCATCGTACGAGGAACGACCTTAAAGCGATCGATCATAAAAATCTTGGCGCGTCTGAGGCCCAAGCGAATTTTCATCGTGTCGACAGCTCCGCAGATCCGCTATCCCGATTGCTACGGGATCGACATGTCGCAGTTGCACAAGTTCATCGCGTTCGAAGCTGCCATTGACCTCCTTAAAGATCAGGGAAGAGAAAACCTTATTCGAGAGGTTTACCTAGAATGTGTGGAACAGTCTAAAAAACCCATAGAACTCCTCACCAACCGAGTCCGGCGCATCTATGAATCGTTCACGGATGAAGAAATTTCCGCCAAGATCTGTCAGAAAGTTCGGCCAGATCTTGACTATTGGGACGGACAGTTGACCATCATTTACCAATCGATAGAGAACCTTCACAAAGCCCTACCCAATAGCAAAGGAGACTGGTACTTTACCGGCAATTATCCGACTCCAGGGGGCTTCCGGGCACTGAATACAGCTTTTATCAATTACTGCGAGGACAGGGAGGAAAGAAGTTACTGAGGACAAAATGGATAAACAAACTCACACATTACTTTTGGTTGGATCCGGAGCACGCGAGCATGCCATTGCCAAAGCCATTACAAGATCCTCACGTCCCCACAAACTCGTCACCTTCGGCTCGAGCCTGAATCCGGGAATCGCCGAATTATCCGCCGAGTATGATTCTGGAAGCATCAACGATCCCCAAACCGTATGCAACTTTGCTCGAAAATATGGCGTAACGCTTGCAATAATCGGCCCGGAAGCACCTCTGGAAAGGGGAGTATCCGATGCATTGTGGAATGGGGGCATACCCGTGGTTGGACCCAAACGCGACTTGGCCATGCTGGAGACCAGTAAGCAGTTTACCCGAAATTTGATGGCAGACTATCAGATTCCCGGTTGCCCACAGTTTAAGCATTTTGATTCCTTGGAAGGGGTGTCCGACTTTCTGGCAGAACTGGGTGAATATTATGTAGTAAAAGCAGATGGTCTCATGGGTGGCAAAGGAGTGAAAGTTGCAGGTGATCATTTGCACTCGCACGAGGAGGCTATCCAGTATTGCCAGCAGTTGATTGAGGCCGGTTCCAGCTATGTCATCGAGGAAAAATGTATCGGGGAAGAATTCTCCATGTTCTGTTTCTGCGACGGGTCGACTCTCAAGCACATGCCCCCCGTTCAAGATCACAAACGCGCCTATGTTGGCGATGAAGGACCCAACACCGGAGGAATGGGAAGCTATAGCGACACCGGACACAGCCTGCCTTTTATCCAAGAGTCGGATATCCTAGAATCTCAGCAAATAAATGGCGAGGTGGTGGAAGCCTTGCGTAAAAAAACCGGCGAAGGCTACAAAGGAATTCTTTATGGTGGCTACATGGCAACAAGTAGCGGGGTTCGGGTAATTGAATTCAATGCCCGCTTTGGTGACCCCGAAGTGATGAACCTGCTTACCCTGCTCGATACAGATATCATCGATATTTTTGAAGCCATTGGTAATGAATGTCTGGATACGCTGGACGTTAATTTCCTCAACAAAGCTTCGGTCTGCAAATACACGGTACCGGTCGGGTATCCGGACGCTCCCGCAAAAGGATTTCCCATCGATACTTCCACGGTCGAAAAACCGGACCAACTATTTCTAGGAGCTGTGGACCAGCGGGAGGACGGTCTCATTGCAACAGGTTCACGAACGGCCGCAGTCATTGGCCTTGCTGACACTTTGATGGAAGCTGAACAGGAGGCCGAGACTTTGGTGAACCAGGTAATTGGAAATCTATTTCATCGCCCAGATATCGGAACAGCAGCGTTGATCCAAAAGAGGATTGACCACATGGGTGAATTGCTTGGCTAAATGAGTCATAAACCCGTTAGAGTGGCAGTCCTTGGATCTACTCGAGGTTCATCCTTGCAACCTGTCATCGATTCCATCGAATCCGGTCTATTGACCGCCGAAATAGCAACTGTCATCAGCAATAGAAAAAAATCCGGCATTCTGGAACGAGCCCGTAATCACAGTCTTCCCGACGTCTTTATTTCGGCTAAAGACAAGGAGCGTGAGGTGGTCGATCAGGAAATCTCCGAAATCCTGGTACTCGAACAAGTCGACCTAATTCTGTGTGTTGGATACATGCGCTTTCTTTCCAAAGGATTTGTCGATCAATGGTACGGGAAAATCGCTAATGTCCACCCTTCCTTGCTTCCCAAACACCCCGGCCTAATGGATCTCGCCGTCCATCAAGCAGTGCTCGATGCCGGGGATACGGAAACAGGCTGCACCGTCCACCTGATCGATGAAGGTGTGGATTCCGGCCCCATTTTGGTTCAAAAAAAAGTTGACGTTGAGGAAGGCGACACAGCCGAATCCCTTAAAGCCAAAGTCCAACCCCTGGAAGGCGAAGCCTTCATCGAACTCATCCAACGCTGGCCCGTCAAAGGTATCCCGCAGTCCGAGTTTTCAGACTAGCGAAGCATATTTCGCCTCTGCGATTTACAAATCCTGAACTGGATTCAGTCCTTCCTCAAACCATCCGGATACGGTGGAGTCCTGCGACTCGCCATTCGGTCCTGTTCCCAAGGTCAGGGTTCCCATCAGTCACGGGCCATTTGTTCGAGTTTCCACGGTAAGAGAAACTCATTCGCGTGGTTAATCCTGAGGATTGCGATGCGGATGATCACCGATATAAACGCCACCGTGTTCAACATCAAATTCCAGAAGCTGCAATTTCATTTCGCCAGAGTTAACCGTACCTCCTAAGTAATTCAAATCGATTTGACTACCCCATATTGCCCAGTGAACAATCTGCCAGATGCCATCGCGTTTAATCACGGTGATGCTATGGTGTTCCTCACACATGTAAACATCGATGCTTTGCTCGACTCTAAGCTGCCAGACGGCTGAGGCCCCGTCCTCAAGCATGCTGGCACTGGAGTTCTTGCTTCTAACAGGCCCGCCTGACCACGACTATCCTGTTGCATCTCTGAAAAGTGACCGAATGATTCAATCAATGTCACTGGAAATTCGAAAAGCAGTTCAGGAAAATGCCGGTCAAATTATTGGCCTTATTCATGGCATTGCGGAATATGAGAAACTCACCCATCAAGTAACAGCCACTGAGGAGCTCATTCAGAAAAACATGTTTGGCGAGCACCCCTTCGCCCATTGCTTCCTGGCTTTCTGGGAAGGCAAGCTGGCCGGGTATGCATTGTACTTTTTTAATTTTTCCACCTTTCTGGCCAAACCAGGCCTGTATCTTGAAGACCTCTTTGTGAAACCAGGCCTTCGGGGAAAAGGAATCGGCAAAAAACTGCTACTTACTCTGGCCCGAGAGGCCAACGAAAAGGATTGTGGACGCATGGAGTGGGTGGCCCTCGATTGGAATACGCCGGCCCACGAATTTTATTTTTCGCTGGGCGCTGAAATGCTCGAGGAATGGAAGCTGTTTCGCGCAACCGGTGAGTCCTTGAAGAAGCTGGGCGGCCTATGAGTTCCTTTCGACTGGCACTGCTTTTTGGTGGTCCTTCCGCCGAACGAGGGATCTCCCTGAATTCGGCTCGGTCGGTAGCCGACCACCTGGACGAACTGGAAATGGTGCTGGTTTATTTTAATTTGAAGAAAGAAGCCTTTCTGATTGAGCGAAAGTACCTCTATTCAAACACCCCCTCTGATTTTGATTTCAAGATCGATGAGCTGGGGGATCCCCTGGATGAGCCTCACTTGGTCGAGGTACTTCAGTCGGTCGACCTGGTCTTCCCGGTGATTCATGGAGCATTTGGGGAGGGAGGAGAGTTGGCTGAATTTTTGGAAAAGCACGGGATTCCCTTCATCGGGAGCAACAGCAAAGCCTCGGCATTGGCTTTCGATAAATTCGATGCGGCCTGGCACCTGGAACGAAGCGAGTTCTACTCAACACCAAGCCTTTTGCTGGAGTCAGAGAAGGAGGCGAACTTGGCCCGTGTGGAATCGTTTTTCCAAAACAACGAGCTAGAACGTGCGATTCTTAAACCCGCTCGGTCAGGATCGAGCATCGGAGTGACTGAAGTTCATTCACCGGAAGCCTGCATCGAAGCCTTCAGGCAAATGACAGAGGATGGGCTGGATTCCCGTTTTGTAGTTGAGCCATTTGCCCAAGGAAGAGAATTCACAATCATCGTCTTACAAACACCCGAGGGAGATGCGGTTTCCTTACTGCCCACCGAAATTAAGATAACCGACAAATCGCAATCGCTCTTTGACTACCGGCTCAAATATTTGCCGACCCAACAAGTCGCCTACCAAATGCCCCCTAGCTTTGAAGATGAGATAATTGCCGATATTCAAAAAAAGGCTGAAGTACTGTTTTCTGTGCTAAACCTCCGCGACGTCGTCCGCATCGACGGGTGGGTGCTCGACGATGGCAATCTGTGGTTTTCGGACATCAACCTGGCCAGCGGCCTGGAACAAAACAGTTTCTTTTTTCTCCAAGCGGCTTATCTGGGATGGAGTCACCAAGAAGTACTCGGTTATATCGTAAAAAGCGCCTGCGCTCGACGGAACATTGATGCTCCCAAAGCTAAAACCGCTGAAGTTCCGTCTTCCAAGGTCCCGGTTCGAGTTCTTTTCGGAGGAGACAGTTCAGAACGTCAGGTCTCTCTCATGAGCGGCACCAACGTCTGGCTTAAGCTTCGCAAATCTGACCACTATGAACCCACACCCTACCTGCTTGATACAGATGGGCATTTTTGGAAGCTACCCTATCCGGCCACATTGCGCCACACTGTGGAGGAAGTTGGCGCAGCCTGCCACCAAATGCTGGAAGACAACGAACGGCTTAATGACTATACATCTTCGATAATTGGTCGACTCCAGCATAAATCGAAAGCTGCTGAAGACCCCTTAGAAAGCCCGCTATGCATGACTCGAGAGGATTTCCTTCAGGATCGATCGATTGTTTTTTTAGCCATCCATGGAGGGATTGGGGAGAACGGAGAACTCCAGAAATTACTTTCAAATTCGGAGATTCCTTTCACCGGATCTTTGACCGCAGCTGCCAGGTTATGCATGGACAAATATGAAACGGGCAAGGCACTGGAAAGCTATGCCAAACACGGCATCTTTGTAGCTGCAAAACGTAAGTTGGACACAGGCACCCTGCAACGGCTTTCCGATGAAAAACTGAAGGTAGTTTGGGATAGTCTGATAAGTGATTTGAAAACTCAATCACTGATCGTAAAACCGCTGGCTGACGGTTGCTCATCCGGCATCGTACGTCTCGCCGACGAAAACGAGCTCAAGACATACCTTAATCTTTTGAAAAGCGGAAGCCCAAGGATATTGCCAAACCAACTTTTCCACGTATTCACACCCGTAGAAATGCCGCTGGATCAACCCGATTTCTTGTTGTTTGAAACTTTTGTTCAAAGTGACCGGCTCTCTATTCAGGAAAACAAAATTATCTGGGATTCACAAACAGGATGGGTTGAAGTAACGGTCGGCCTTTTTGGCAAGCGAGGCAAAATGCGGGCTTTGAAGCCCAGTATAACCATAGCCAGCGGTGAGATACTATCGTTGGAAGAAAAATTCCAGGGCGGCACTGGGGTCAATATCACACCTCCCCCTGAACCCTGGGTGCAGCCATCAATTTGGGAAAAGGCCCAATCCAAAATCGAATTTGTCGCACAAAAATTGGGCCTGAACGGTTTTGCCCGCATCGACGCCTTTTTGCAGATCGAAACCGGTAACGTGTTGATTATAGAAGCCAATTCCATACCCGGCCTTACCCCCTCAACAGTCATTTACCAGCAGGCTTTAGCGGAAAATCCGCCACTGCCACCTACTGAGTTTCTCGAAAGCATTCTCGACCATCGGAACACCCACACTGCAAGTTAGATTCGTACGCAAGTTGGGAATTACAAGTTGCCAAAAGTGCATACACTCAACGTAGAAAAACCAAAATCAGGCTCAACATCCTGAAACCCTCTACAATTGAATCAAACTTTCTCATGAAAAAGTTGCTTAGAGTCCTCGACGTATTGGCCTTCGCTGTGAATGTAAGTGGCCAGCTCTTTAAGAATTTCGTATTCATCCAAGCAAACTCATTGAAAGAATTAGTCCAATTCCTCGCGATTTATAACTTCGGACACATTGCTGATAATCATAATGCTGTCTCCTTTAAGATGTAAGGTTTGGTTAAGATTACCCATTTCCAACCACAATTCGCCTTACTTCACATGGTTTCTTTAGGATTTAATTTACCACCCTCAAATTGTACCAGCCCGAACGATATTTTGATTCTTTATCCAGATTAAGAAAATTGATTTTAGCATTCTATTTCTCGGACATGATGTAAGAATCAACCGGATGTTGAGCTTCGCTCCCAACTAGTTCATGGAATCCCATCCATCCGGCATACAATTATACCTTTCCAATCGCCTCGAGAACCTCGCGGATGCCCTAATCGAGAATATCCGCAGCCAACCTGGCGATCCACTTAATCCTACGCATATCCTAGTGCAAAGCCGTGGAATGGCGAGATGGCTAAGTCTGCGTATTGCAGATCGCACGGGAATACAAATGAACACAAAATACTTGTTTCCAAAAGCTTTGGTCGATCAGCTGCTGACCGGGCTATTGGATATAGGCCAAGACGATGATTGTACGCCCTACTCTCCCAACGGTCTGTTCTGGCGGATCTACAAAAAACTTCCAGATTGGGCTAACAAACCGGAGAGTAGAGTTCTTAAACACTACCTGACCTCTGAGCAACCAAAGTCTGCATTTTTACGACGGTATCAACTTGCCTTAAAACTTTCCCGCCTAATGGACAACCTCCAAGTTTATCGCAGCGATCTGCTGAAGGACTGGGCTAAAAGTGATAAAGAAAATAGTTGGAAATCATTAATTTGGAAGGACCTCGCTGATGAAGCTATCCATTTCCCAGGTCTCCTCGATGATGGCTATGATCGGCTAGCTTCGATAATTAACCGGCCACCAACCTGGCCAGATAGTTTGCACGTTATTGGAATCTCCGCTCTTCCGGTGACAAATCTTTGTCTGTTAAAAAAAGCCTCAAAATGGATGCCCGTTTCCATATACCTTACACAACCCTCTCCCCTTTATTGGGGCGATCAGCTTTCCCCAAAAAAACAACTTAGAGAAACTGAAAATAAAAACTTTAGCGAAAGCCATCCATTACTGGGAAATCTTGGCATGCAAGGTCAGCAATTCCTCAATCAGCTTATTGATATCGAGGTATTCGCTTCCGAGAGCACCGAATATTTTTCTCCGCCTCCCACCCGGAATTTGCTCGGTCAGCTTAAAAAAGATCTTTACGATCTCAAATCCCCTCCTTCCGAAAAGCAAGAGGCCGAAGCGGAGGGAATTGAGGTGCACGTCTGCCACAATCCTTTGCGTGAAATAGAGGTCCTAAAAGACACATTGCTGGCCCGCTTTGAAGCAGACCCAGAGCTAACCCCAGACCAAGTAATCGTAATGGCTCCAAACATCGAGTCCTACAGTTCAGCCATTCGGTCCGTATTCGGAATAGACGGAAATGAGTACAAGAACCACCTACCCTATTCCCTTACCGATCAAAGTAAGCTCTCCTCCAGCCCCGAAGCCAAGGTCCTTTTGGGATATTTAAAATTGCTGGAAGGAAGGTGTACTTCCAACGAAGTTGTCAGTTTTCTTAGCATGCCCCTTGTAAGCGAGCGCTTTGCCTTTTCGGAAGAAGATTGGGAGATACTAAGTACCTGGATTCAGCAAACGGGCATTCGCTGGGGAATCAACCAGGCTCACAGGGAAGCGATAAGCGGAAGTGCATTTGAGGAGTTTTCCTGGACCCAGGGAATCGATCGTTTGCTGGCCGGGGTAATGGTTCACGGCGAAGCCCCATGCGAATGGGATCCACTGCCACCCTATCCGCACATTGAAGGAGGATCCACTCAGCTTTTAAACCGATTTCTTGAGTTCTGGAACTCTCTGGAGCAACGACAAACTCAGGCCTCCACACTACAAAGAACGACAAAATGGATACGGTCCACAAGGACCTTGCTACAGTTACTTTTTCATCCCGCTTCTGGAGAAATCGGAAACTCATCAGACCTGTTTCAGTTGCTTGAAACTTTGCGAAATGAAGCAACGGCTCAGAATTCAGACGAACCTATGCCACTCAATGTTTTTATCTCACTTCTGGAAGACCGACTATCTGAGGACCATCGAGCAAAAGGATTTTTCTCAGGAAAAATCACGTTTTGCTCCCTCAAGCCGATGCGTAATATTCCCGTAAAGATTATTGCCCTGATCGGCATGAATGAAGGCACCTTTCCACGTGTGGAACCAAAGAACGAGTTTACAGTTCTTCCCGGTGGTACCCGTTCAGGAGACCCTTCTTCCAGAGTGAATGACCGATACCTTTTCCTGGAATCCATTCTCGCAGCCAAAAGCCTATTTTACATCTCCTACTCGGGAATGGATCCCCAAACTCTCGAAACCCAACCTTCATCCGTCGTAATCGAGGAATTGTTGGACATTCTGGATGATTATTTCAGCTTTTCGAAAAAACAAAACTCAAGAGAAGCATTAGTATCCACTGAACCCCTACAGGCTTTCAGTCCGCGAAACTTCCTACCCGGAAACCCGAAAAGCTTTTCTCAAGAAAACTTGGAAGCCGCCGAAGCGTTAACCGGACCCATCGGTGAACAAGAACCCTTTATCTCCAATTTCAGTCTCCAAAACAAAGATCATCTCAATGGGCTAGAATTAAGGGAGTTGCTCATATTTTTTCAAAACCCTTGTCGCTACTGGCTCCATCATAGACTGGAGACTTCTTTTCCACTCACCAAGAGCGAATTGGAAGATACTGAGCCCCTTGAGATTAATCCTCTACAAAATTTCAAGATTGGGAATCACTTATTAATCCATGATTCATCCGATCCAAAACATCTGGCCCACCTCCGGGATTTTCTTCCCGTGGGAGCCCTGCGTGAAACGCGGATTCAAGAAAACCAAAGGAGGGCGCAAGAAATACTTGCCAGAAAAAAGGAGCTACAAAAGACGAATCCCTTCCCCCACTCCTTTCGCCTGCAATTGGGTGAAACGGTTCTCGACGTTGCTTTCCCGGAGATCGGTGAAAAATCATACGTTACAACCCGATATGGAAAAATTCGGCCCCAAGATATTCTACAGACCTGGATTGAACACTTGTGCCTCTGCGCTCAACCAGTAACCGATCAATTTACGAGCTGTTGTCTGGGATTGGAAGAAACGGTGATCTTTAAATACGTTTCAAACGCAGAAGGCGAACTTCATAGTCTATTAAACTTGTTCAAACAGGGACAGAGCGCTCCTTTGCCTTTGTTTTCTCGAACCTCCCACGCCTTCGCGGAAGCAACTCTTTTTCCTAGCCCAAAGGCACGCACAGCACCCATTGACCGCGCCTACTCCGTATTTAATGAAACCCCAAATGCCTATTACGGTTATCTTTACGGGGAATCCTATGACGAGGAGGTTTCAATCTGTTTTGCGGATACGGAGATTGCTCTAGATAAAACCTTTGAATCTGTGGCACTCGCAACATTCGGCAGGGCCTTAAGCAATTATATGGAGGCGCTTGATTGATGCCAAAAGATTACAAAATTGCGGAATCACCTGTACGAAAAGGAGTTACTTTTCTGGAGGCCAGTGCAGGGACCGGAAAAACTTACACTATATCTCGGATAGCTGTGCGGCTGATAGCAGAGGAAGGTCTACCTGTTTCTAAAATCCTCGTAGTCACGTTTACGGAAACTGCAACCAAGGAGCTGAATGGCCGCATTCGGCAAGCTATTGCAGAGACCCTTCATCAATTAAACAATCCGAACACAAAGGATCCACTCGCACGCACCTACGGCCAAAAAAAGACCGAGGAATTAAAGTTGATTCAAAATCGACTCAAACTGGCTCTGGCTTACTTTGATGAAGCATCCATCTTTACTATTCATGGTTTCTGCAACCGAGTGCTCAATGATTTTGCTTTTGAGAGTAATCAACTCTTTGAGCCAAAATTAATCAAAGAACCTACACCGTTATGGACAGAGGCGCTGCAGGATCTATGGAGAAAAAACTTTTATCAGAACGATTCATTTCTGGCCGCTCTTTTGACTGCAGGCAGAATCACTCCTTATGGTCTGATCGAAGCTTACCGAAGCTTTTCCCAGTTTCCAAACATTGAAGTCCTGCCAATTGTATCCAAAAAAAAGCTACAAGATTCCATTCAAGTTTTGAGAAAAATCTGGGATCGATTGGCACAATTCATAGCAAAAGAGCGGGAGACATTGTTAGACCTGTTGGAACAGGAATCCTCTTTTGAAAGCAAATTCCGAAAAGAGATGTCGGCGCTTAGAGCCAGCCTGAGATCGGAATGGCCGACTGTTCCCACAACCACTGCAGTGCGAATCATTAGCCGACTATCCCTATCTCACCTAACAAAAAAACGCTTAAAAGGTGCCAAGGACTTGAAGTTTCATGCAGCCTTTCATCATCTGGGCGATGAGTGGCAAGCAGCCTTTCACGAATTTTGTCATCAGCAACGGTTTATCTGCCTGCGCCAAGCGAGGAAATTACTGCAGGAGAAAAAGAAACAAGATAACCTGCTCACCTTTGAGGACCTGGTTCCGAGAGTCTTAAATATTCTCGAATCCGGTAACGGCAATTTCCTGCAGTCCAAAATTCAAAACTCATATCAGGCTGCCTTGATCGATGAATTTCAGGATACCGACCCAGAACAAACCGAACTCTTTCGGAGGCTGTTCATCTCACCCGATCATTTTCTTTTTCTGATCGGGGACCCTAAACAAGCAATCTATAAATTCCGAGGAGCGGACATATTCAGTTATCTAAATGCCCGCAATCTCGCTGACCGTATTTATACCCTTCCAACCAACTGGCGATCAGATCCGGCCCTTATTGATGCAGTCAACGGCCTTTTTTCTCAGTTCCCCGCCGCATTTGTATTTCCGGAAATACCATTTCTACCTTCAGAGTCGGCTGTGAATGAAGGACAATTTACGTTGAAAGGTAAAAGACTCTCACATCCCTTCCAGTTTTGCTTTCAGAAATCGGAAACAGACAAACCGATCACCAATGAATTGGGAAAGCAATCAATTCGCCTCGCCATGGCTAGCGAGATACTGCGACTACTCGGAGGCGATTACCAAATCAATGGAAACAACGTTCAACCTGCAGATATTGCTATTCTGACTCGCACAAAGCAGGAAGGAATTGATGTTCGAGACGAACTTTCCCTTCATGGACTGCCATCGGTGTTCACCACAGATCAAACAGTTTTTGAAAGCCGGGAGGCACACATGCTTTCCCATCTGCTCCGCTCGCTACTTGAACCCTACAAAGCGGAATGGACAAGGGCTCTTTATACGTCCGAATGGTTTGGCTGGGATGCATCCACAATTTTTGGGAAAAATGAAACAGTGGATGGCTGGGAGGAAATTCAAAATAAGATAAGGAAGCTTTGTGATCGCTGGAATTTGGAAGGCATCGCACAAACCATGGCCGATTGGATCAGCTGGTCGGGCGTTAAACAGACGCTGCTTGCACAGCCTGGAGGCGAACGAGCGGTTACTAACCTGCTTCACCTAGTAGAACTCATCACTCAGGCGGAAGAAGAATCTGAATTGAGCCCACTCTCTCTAACTCAATGGCTGGATCGAACCATTAAAGATCCAGACCGAGAACGTGACGACTTCCTCTCTCGATTGGAGAGTGATGAGAATGCCATTCAAATCATGACAATTCACAAGAGCAAAGGACTGCAATACCCGATCGTCTTCGTTCCGTTTGCTTGGAGTAAGGCAGTCAGCCCCTTGGATGACGTTATATACCATCAATCCGCTAACAACTATCAGCTTGTCCTCGATCGCCGGGAAGAGATCGAGGAGACAGACCAACAACAATTTCGAAAAGAAAGCTTGTCCGATGCCCTGAGACTTCTTTACGTCGCCCTGACTCGTGCCAAACACGCCACCTATCTGTTTTGGGGCGATTTCAAATCCCTGGAAAACTCGTCAATCGGCTATCTTCTCGGCATCCGGAAAGAGGCGAATCCAAATTTTCCACAGACAACGACCGAAGCGCTCGAGCTCATCCGCAAAAAACAATTGCCTGGCATAGCTTTTAACATGGTTACTGCAATGACGGAAGATCAGCAGCCGGAATTTAATCGTTTTGAAAAAGTCGAAAACCTAACAACCAAAAATTTTCATCACAAACCCGACAGCGGTTTTTCTATCTCCAGCTTTTCCTCCCTGGCAACCGGATTCAAAGAATCACTTGAAGAAAGCTTCGAGGAAGAGGAGGAATCAAAACCGGATCTTCCAGGAGAGCAAGCCATGGACTCCATTTTCACTTTACCGAAAGGAGCTGTAACGGGAACTTTGATACACAATATTCTCGAGAAATCAGACTTCAGTGACCCCGAATCTGTGAAAGCCTCCCTTAAAAGCAATATCCACGTATCCGCTCTGGAAAGTAAATGGGGGCCCATTCTTGAAGAGCACCTGATCACAATGCTAGATACCCCCTTGCAAGGTACCTCGGGGCTCAAACTGAACAAACTGGACAATCGATCCTGTTTGGCAGAGACGGAATTTCACTTTCCCACAAGAAACACTTGTCTTAAATCCATTCTTAACTATTTTAAATCGGTTGCTGGAGCACGATTTGGAACCGAACTTCCGACTATGGAACACTGCAAACAGCAACGCCTTCGAGGTTTTCTTCGTGGTTTTATCGACCTGCTATTTAAATGGGAAAACCGATATTACATTCTTGATTGGAAATCCAATTGGTTAGGTAACGGCCTGGAAGAGTATGGCCAGGATCATTTGAACGAGGCGATGACGCACAGCGCCTATTTCCTCCAATATTATCTCTATTCGCTGGCAACAGTTCGCTACCTGAATTTTCGCGATCCCGATTTCAACTACGATAAACATTTCGGAGGCGTCTACTATATTTTCATACGTGGCGTTCATCCTACCCGTCCAGGATCAGGGGTATTCTTTGACCGCCCCGAAAAATCAGCCATCCAAACTCTCGACAATCTTTTCGCTCAAAACTAAGTGACTTCGGTAACCGACATACCTTTGCTCACCACCTTGGACCGCTCTCTGGCGGCGTTTGTAGAAAAGCAAGACGCCTCTTGCCCACCTGAGATAGGCCTTGCCGCCGCCCTGGCCAGCTTTGCCATTCGCCAGGGACATGTATGTCTGGATTTGGGCAATTTGGAAGTCAATGAGATTACTCCATATCTGGATAAAGAGAGTCAAGCAGCGCTGCAGTCGCTCAAACCGAGCTCGATCATTGGCTCAGAAAATGAAGTCCAAAAACCCATAATCCTTACCAAGCAAAACAAGCTTTATTTCCACCGCAATTGGCACTACGAACAGAGGCTGATCAACGCGATAAAAGAACGCATGAACCGTGATGGCTCTCTCGATCTTAAGGAAAATTATACCTATGACAATTATCAACATCTTGCTCCGGAACAGGCAAAAGCAGTTCAAACCGCAAAAATCCTTAACATGGTATTTATTTCCGGAGGCCCCGGCACAGGAAAAACCACTACCGTTCTCTACATTCTCGCAGAGATTTTCAAAAAAGCTGGAAACCGGGACCTGCAAGTCGCTTTGGCCGCACCGACCGGTAAAGCGGCAAAGCGCATTAGTGAATCATTGCAATCGGAATTTCGAAATCTGCCAAATCTGGAATCAGGAAATCTTCCTACGGAAACTATGACATTGCATCGTCTTCTCGGTTACCAGCACAACTCTTCGCAATTCAGGCACAATCAACAATTCCCCCTTCCCCACGATGTAGTAATCGTGGATGAGGCCTCAATGCTCGACCTCCTGCTCTTCAGCAAATTGTTAGAAGCACTAAAACCAGATGCAAAGCTCATTCTACTCGGGGACCGTTTTCAGCTAGCCAGTGTCGAAGCAGGATCCATTTTTGGTGATTTGATTGAGGCAAGCCAATTCAACGACCTACTCTCCAGGCATTGCGTCGAGCTAAAGCAAAATTTCCGGCTCGGAATAGACAACGCGCTCTTTGCTGCCTGCGAAGCTGCCAAAGCAGGTAATGCATCAACAGTCCTTGAAACTTTCGACAAGGCGAATTCCACAATACGGCTTCGACCGTTTCCACAAACCCGAATCCTGCCTTCTGCATTTGAAAAACTTGCTCAACATTTTGTCCACATGAGCAAAGCAGTATCACCAAGTGACGCGTTGGCACAGATCCAGAAGGCCTGCATACTTACACCTTTGCGCCATGGACCCTACGGGGTCGAAGGTCTAAATGTATTGCTGCAGTCACTCCATCGAAATGCGTTGGGTCTACCGGAATCCGAAAATTACTTTTCAGGACAACCCGTGATCATAACCGAAAACAATTACATCCACCGATTGTTTAATGGTGACGTAGGGATCCTGTATACTGAACCCGAAAAAGTTGGACCTCTTTACGCCTATTTTCAGGGAAATGAAGATGAACCGATAAGGCGATTTCCCATATCGGGCCTTCCTACTCATGAGCTTGCTTACGCTTTAACCGTGCACAAATCCCAAGGATCCGAGTACGATACCGTTCAACTGGTTCTTCCTGAAACCGAGTCTCCCATTCTGACGAGAGAACTGTTTTATACCGCCTTGTCCAGAAGCCGCAACGAAGTGGTCATCTGGGGAACCGCGGATACAGTAAGCCAAGCAATCAACCACCGCACCCATCGTAACTCGGGAATACTCGATACTATGATCTAGAGCATGAAAAATCAGCGTGCTTACAAATGAGGTTCAAAGCTTTTTGAGTAAGCGTCTTTCCAGGCTCCATACGTTACCAAGTTAAGGTTCCTGAAGGATACGGCAACGGGATTCATGTCAAAGGACTGACCGTACTGCTCATTAAGAAAAGCCCGCCCGACTAAATGGGTTAATTTTTTTATCGGCATGAATTGTTGTATCGCCAATTTACCTACTGGGATAATCAGACTCGGTCGTAGTATGCGAATTTAGGTCTTTCACCATTTACTGTAGTTGGCAATTTCGTCCTTGTCAGGAACCCGATCACCGTTCTTGGATTCTTGCCAGGGTAGCACCGGAAGACCGCTGCCATATAAATGGATTTCCGAAATTGTTCCTCGGTCATACTCGAAGAACCTTCAAACCACCAAATAAAGTCTTACCGGCAGTCCAGGCAAAGGGCCGTTGCAGAATTGGTTCCTTAACTCCGAGAGCCTGCCCGACCATCAAGCCTTTGCTGGCAATTGCATTGCCCGTGATTGTGCATCTTCGGACAGAGGTTGCAACGCCGAAATTGCGACAAATGCCTCTCCAGGGTAAGCAGCTCCATTCGAGGATTTGAAAATCAAATCTGTCTTGAATACAAGGCCTCCACTGCTTTGTCTTCCTATCCCAATGCACAAGCCCGCATTAATACTATTCAGCCTTCTGTCACTATTGGATGTCAATGCTCTGGGCGTAAAACTCCAACAATCCGACTATTTTGAAACGCGAACTGGCGGATTCGTTCCGAATACAGAAAACAAAACTATCGTGTATGCCATCACATTGCTGGTGAACACTCCGCCGCCAGTCGGTTCGGTATTGGAATTCCGTTTTCAAAACCCACTTCGAAAAAGCAAACCTCTGCTAAAAGACATATACCTCGAAGCTGAACAGGAAGAAATACGTGTTATCTCAGACCCGGTGTGGGGGCTGCGCAACGGAAACTCTTACCAAATCGAGGCCATACTCTACGAATCCGAAGCCAAAAAGAATCGGCTTTCGGTGCATAAACAAACCCTGTTATTTCGGGTTCTGGAAAAATATTTCAACCAATACATAAAACCTTGGTACCAGGGCAAAAAAGGTTAATTGGCAGGGAATGAAAGATATGAGTTTGAGAAGTTGACTAAAGATGGAACTACGGTCACTACCAAATGTGAAGGTTGAGTTATTGAAAGATACCGAGTTAATATGCGTGTTCTATCGAGGTAAAGAAATCGCTCATTTCCATGATCATGAAGAGATCGATTTAAGGTTGTCGCGGGCATTTACTAAAAAAGAGCAACTCAAACCTGAAACAGGCTCAAAATACCATCATAATCGATCAAAGAATTCTTGTTCGATGCAAATTAAGTTCCTATCAAAAAGGACGCTGAACTTCTTTTTGAGCTAGCTCGCCGACTTATCAAAGATGAATACGAAGGCACAGGTTGGGGAAACGTATCCGAAATAGGTGATTGATTGGATTCTAATTTCTAGCAATCGTGAGTTTAGCAATTACAACACCATTAACTAGACTTTATCCGATCATCGGCCAATTCTGGCCGATCTCGTGCGCAGCCCTATTCACTAACCCGTGGAAATTAGACTTAGCTACTCAAAGGATCTAAACCGCATCATAGAAATCTATAATCAGGCGATTGCAACTCGAGTTTCCACAGCGGATATACAACCAGTTTCTAAAGCTGATCGTAGGACCTGGTTTGACAATCATACTCCAAACAGCTACCCTATTTATGTGGCAGATCTGGAAGGTAAGATCGCGGGCTGGTGTAGTCTGAGTCCGTATCGGCCAGGTCGCATGGCAGTTCGTCACACGGCAGAAATTAGTTATTATATCGACAACCAGTTCAAAAGAATGGGGATAGCCACTCGCCTGATTGAACATGCCATGCAGGACTGTACTCGGATTAACATAAAACATTTATTTGGGATTCTTTTGGAATCCAACGTACCCAGTGAAAAGCTGCTACTAAAATTGGGATTTGAACGGTGGGGTCGAATGCCTGAAGTTGCGGAAATAGACGGAAAAAATTATAGCCACATTTATTTGGGTAAACGTGTCCAATCCTAAACCCTAGCACGTTGCAAAAAACAAACTTTGTGGACTCAAATCACCAATGAGCTACTTCTCCAAAAAGCACCTTAAACGGCGGAATCAGTTTCGCGAATTGGGTGCCACAATGGCGGAGCAAGGGTATGTCATCCTCAACGGATTTTTTGATGCCAAGGATCTCAGTGCCTTCGATGCTGAATTAAAATACATACTGGCCAATCGAAACTCAAAGGCTGGAAATATGACGATTGATGTGCTCGATGGACCCTTGATGCAGCAAAGGTTACTTTTGCAACAGGCTCCGGAGGAGGCTTTGTTTGTTCCCTATAAAATCAATGACATGTACCTGGAATCTGAGGCTTGCCTCAACCTCAACCTCAACCATGAACTGCGAGCCTTGCTGAAGTCGCTCCTAGACGGCTTGCCTATGGTGGTGAATTCCTTGTCGTTCACGCAGGGAAGTCAGCAACCCCATCACTTTGATTACTATTACATGCCGCCCTTCGTGCAGGACAAAATGGTTGTCTCCAGCATCTGCCTGGAAAATCAAACCGAAGATTCTGGTCCGGTGTCCTACTACCCGGAAAGTCACAAGATCCCGCCCTATCGATTTTCCGACGGCGGTGTCGGAGTCATAGCCGACGAAATGGATCGTGCAAAAGCTTACACTCTGGCCGAAATTGAGAAGCGAGGATTGGTCGAAGAATCCTTCATAGGAAAAGCCGGCGATGTATTCCTATGGCACGGTTCCTTGTACCACCGGGGCAGGCCCATTTTAAATACTAGGGCTACACGTAAAACTTTAGTCACCCATTATTGGCGGTCTTGCGATGTAGCGAAAAAACACGTCGCCAAAACATCAAACGGCGGTCTCTACTTTACGCGAGAGCATGCGCCAGCAAATTCGCACTAGTGGGTGACAACTGCTCCCCTTGGTTGAGCCATAGTATCGAGAAGCTCTTCAAACCAAGTTTGCCCAATGTCAAAAGGCTTACCTCCTTTGATCCGATTGAAGGCAATGGCTTTGAGTATATCATTGTCTTTCTCGTCATGACCTGTCACCCCACCCTCGCCTCTCATGGCACAATCCACTGCAAGATCCGTGCATTGTTTGATGGGATGAATTTAAGTAAGAAATCCATATTGCCTGGATGCCTTAATACTAATTAGGACATTATCGTAAATTCCGAGATATTTCTTTAAATTGAAAATTTTCTAATAATTGTAATTCGTGAGCGAAATTTGGGACAGTCACGTACATCTCTTCAGTTCCGAAATGAGTGCACAGCCCGTTGCCTGGGCAGCAACCCACAACGAACCCATTTGGAGCGCCTGTGTTGCCCCACCTGGACGACGGTCAATTCAAGGCTGGGCAGATGCTAATCATCTTCTGAGAGATATGGACAATGCCGGAATTGATCATGTAGTACTTTTAGGTTGGTATTGGGAAAACCAGGCAACATGTTCTCTGCAAAATCGATTGTATGCGACGTTGATTAAGGCTCACCCAGACCGGCTGATGGCCTTCGCTGGAATCCGTGCTTCCGAACCATTTGAGGAAGAGTTGGACTGGTGTCGTGACAACGGCTTTGTTGGCCTGGGAGAAATCCACCCCCAGGCACAAGGATTTCACCTCAAGGATGATTGCTGGCAGTCCGTTCTAAAAAAAATATCCGATTGGGACTGGCTCATAAATCTGCACGTGACGGACCCAGACTCAAAGCCCCATCCGGGTAAAGTTGAAACTCCTCTGATGGACTACTTTGAAATGGCCGGAAAATGGCCGGAGCAAATTTTTATTCTGGCCCACCTTGGAGCATGCTTACCCCTCAAAGGCCATGTGAATCCTGCCAATGTTTATTACGATTGCGCTGCGGTTCCATTACTCTATCCAGCAAAAGCTATCAAAGGCATGGTGGACGCGGTGGGGCGTGATCGCATTCTGTGGGGAACTGACTATCCGTTATTTACCTTCCCAAGAACGCAAAAGAAACCCAGCTTTGTTGAGAACCTCAAATTCTTGAACCAATCCGGATTAGCTGAAAATGAATTGAGGAAAGTCCTCACTTCCAATGCCAAGGAAATCTTTCATCGCTGAAATAATTCCAGAAACGCCTATGGAATTGGACGGCAGATCGGTCATTGGATTGTACTCAACCGCTCGCAAGGCCCATGAGGCCGGTTTAGCCGTGCTGTCCGCTGGAAGCCCGTATTGGGTTTTTCCGTTCGAAGACAACTACGCCTTGACGGTTTCCAATTCACAAGCAGCTCAATTAGCAGAAGAAGTTCGAATCTATCGCAGCAAAAATCATTTTTGGCCCCCAGTACCTGTTTCACTACCGGAAAAAAAGATCAGCTTAATTCCAACGGTTGCTTTCGCAACGATGCTGGTAGCAGTTTTTGTCTTTCAGGGATATTTTCCAAAACTGGACGACTTGGGGATGACAAGCAGTGTAGCGTTCCTGGAAGAAAACGCCTGGTGGCGATTGTTTACTTCGATGACCTTGCACAAGGACATCGGTCACCTGGTTGGTAACCTATTTGGCATCAGTCTCTTCGGTTATTTTGCATCTCGTTACCTAGGCAACGGCCTCGGGTGGTCAAATTCAGTCGCTTGCGCTGCCCTGGCAAATTTGACAAACGTTTTATTGCACACAAATACAATCTACTTGTCGCTCGGTGCTTCCACAGCGGTTTTTTCGGCACTTGGCTTGGTTACGGGTTTCCCCGTTGGAAGTTATTTCCGAACCGGACGACCCATAACAAACCGACAATGGGTCATTCCGTTTGCTGGAGGTTTGATGCTACTTGGCTGGATGGGAAGTGGCACTTACCCGACGGATGTAGCCGCTCACCTGTGGGGATTCATATACGGTCTATTTTCCGCGATCCTTCTGGCTAAAATGAAAATTCATGCATGGGTGTCAAAGAAAGGACAGTTAATACTTTTGGGGATTACCTGGCTGATCCTGGGTGTCACCTGGTTCCTTGCCGTAAACGCAACATGAACAATCAAGCGTTTGCTACTTACGCATGGCTCGCGCCAATCGTTTTTGGGAATTAAGAAATTCCTTATCCTCGGGATTTAGCTCCAAAGCAGTTGCATAGGCATCCATTGCATCCTTTTCCTCGTTCAAATGCTCCAGAATCTGTCCCAGCCTCCAATGAGCATGGGCAATTGACGGACCCTTTTCAGGCCTGGCAATGATATAGGACCTCAAAGACAATTCACCCTTATCCAAAGCTCTTCCTGTGAGAGCTGCGTATTTGCCAAACTGATACTGGGCTGTAGGGTAGTCACCAAAATCATTTTCAAATCTGGAATAGCGGCTCTCCCAGCCTTCAAATTTTTTCGCACTCAGGAGAAAGGTAAATAGAAAGACCCAGTGGTCAGGATTGCCACTTTCTTCCTCGATCAGGTCCTCCGCAACTTTGATAGCCAGGTCCGTTTTTTTCTTCCGCCGGTACATATCCGCCAAAGCATAAGATCCTTCCACCAGTTTCAAAGATCGTGCCCTTTCCCCGAGGGCAACAGCGTCGTCCCAACTTCCGCCCATAAAGCCTGGGGCCTGTTCGTAATACATCATCAACGCGAAATTGGCATCGAAGTGGTCGGGGTCGATTTTTAGCGAATCTTCAAAGGCGCGACGAATTTTTCCCGCCAGTCGGGCTTGTGTGAAAATACTCGCATCCATGGCCCAGGCACCCAAGGCCTGTCCCAAACCAAAATAAGTATCTGAAGTTTCATGTCCAAGATCCAAGGCCTGATAATAATGATCGGAAGCTTGCTTGGGTCTCATAAGCATAAACGCAGCCTTACCTTTCCAGTAATGCAGCTGACCTTCATCGGACAAGGCCCCATCCAACCCTTCCAATTGGAGATAAGCAGCTTCATAATCTCCCTCTTTGTAATTGGCGACAGCCAGCTCTAACTCAGGCAAAACATTCTCCGCCGCCATGACACTGAAAACGCAAATCAGTGAAAAAATACCAGCCAATTGCAATCCAGTTGCTATTATATTTACGAATAGATGAAGATATCGTTTCATCTCAATTGAGTCATGCCCCGGGTTGGACTTGGGACAAGGTAAAATCATTCTGAAAATGCTGATTGTGCTTTTCTTAGTCGGAAATCCGAACTTTTTATAGAGATTCACAAAACAAAAGATGAATACCGTGCTCCCACTGTTTTGTAAATATGCCAGTAAAAAGGTAGCGGTATTTATTAGTAAGAATACGCCACTACCCAAAGAGGGCGGAACGGTACTCTAAATTTACCACAGCTTGGAGCTCACGGTGCCGCCTTTCCCGGTCCGCAAATTAGAGGAAACTCTAAACGCTTTATTTATCCTTTTTTATTGGATGAGCAGAAAAGCGACGACCCAATGGTAATCACTTGCTTTTGAAACATGCAGCGGTTTTATCTTCCATCTTTGTGTCTCTACGATAACCGCTTTATATGAACATTCACGAGTACCAGGCAAAGGAGTTGTTTGCCGAATACGGCGTTCCCGTTTCCAAGGGAGTAGCCGTGCAATCTGAAGACGCTTTTAACGAAGCCTTGAACCAATTCCCCGAAGGTGGGACCATAGTCGTCAAATCCCAAATTCATGCAGGGGGCCGCGGCAAAGGCACTTTTGTAGATGGATTCCAAGGAGGAGTCAAATTAGCCAGTACCAAGGATGAGGCTCGCGACTTTGCATCCAAGATGCTAAACAATACGCTGGTCACACACCAAACTGGTCCGGCCGGCCGAAAAGTCCAAACCATTTACTTTACGGAGGCTGAGTCGATCGACCACGAGTATTACCTGGCCATCCTCATGGATCGGGAAACTTCCCAACCCGTGATCATTGCTTCCACAGAGGGCGGCGTAGATATCGAAGAAGTTGCGGCAAATACGCCCGAAAAAATCACCAAAGTTTATGTGGATTCCGCATTGGGATTACAGCCATACCAATTGCGTGCAATAGGCTTTGGTCTAAGATTGTCACGATCGACATTCAAGGAAATGACTCAAGCCCTTCAAGGACTGTATAATCTGTTTTGGGAAAAAGACGCATCAATGGTGGAGGTCAATCCGTTGATTGTTACCGAAGACGGAAAAGTCATAGCATTGGATGCCAAGGTCGGATTCGACGACAACGCGCTTTTTAGGCATTCAGACATTGTCGAGCTTCGCGACCTCAATGAAGAAGATGAGAAAGAAATCGAAGCATCCAAATTTAGCCTCAATTACATAGCCTTGGATGGCAACATTGCCTGCCTGGTTAACGGGGCTGGTCTGGCAATGTCCACTATGGACATCATTAAGCACTTTGGCGGAGAACCGGCCAACTTCCTGGACGTCGGAGGAGGAGCCAATGCCGACCAGGTTACCGCAGCATTTAAAATCATTTTAAGCGATTCGAATGTTCAGGGCATCCTGGTAAATATCTTCGGAGGAATCATGAAATGCGACATCATCGCTGAAGGAATTATTGAGGCCGCAAAGAATGTGAAAATTACAGTGCCGCTGGTTATTAGGTTGGAAGGCACCAATGTGGAGATCGGCAAAAAACTGCTCGACGAAAGCGGACTTGATCTTGTATCAGCCGATTCCCTGGCGGATGCTGCTGAAAAAATCGTGAACCTCGTTAAGGAAAAACAAGCATGAGCGTATTGGTTGACAAAGACACACGGCTCCTAGTTCAAGGAATCACCGGAAAGTTCGGCGGTTTTCACGCAGGTCTTTCCATGGAATATGGCACCAACGTCGCTGCAGGCGTAACACCTAGAAAAGGCGGCCAGATTTGGGAAGACAAGGTGCCGGTGTTTAATACGGTGAAAGAAGCCGTAGCAAACGAAGGCATTAACGCTACTGCCATTTTCGTTCCCCCACCCTTTGCAGCCGACTCCATACTGGAAGCAATCGATGCCAAGGTGCCTTTAATTGTGGCAATTACCGAAGGCATCCCAGTCCGAGATATGACCGAGGTAAAAACGGCACTGAAGAACAGTTCCTGTCGATTAGTTGGACCAAACTGTCCTGGGATTATCACACCGGAGGAATGCAGAATCGGGATTATGCCGGGTTACATCCACATGCCGGGCCGAGTCGGTGTCATCTCCCGATCAGGAACTCTTACCTATGAAGCAGTTTGGCAATTAACCGTTCGTGGCCATGGCCAATCCACCTGCATTGGAATCGGTGGCGATCCCATCAATGGTACCAGCCATACTGATGCAGTAAAACTCTTCAATGAAGATCCAGATACCGATGCCATCATCATGATCGGAGAAATCGGCGGATCGGCGGAGGAAGAAGCGGCGGCATATATCATGAAAAACGTCAAAAAACCGGTAGCCGCATTCATCGCCGGAACAACAGCTCCTCCGGGACGCCGTATGGGACATGCCGGTGCGATAGTTTCTGGCAGCAGCGGATCTGCCAAGGGTAAGATCGCCGCTTTGAAAGAGGCTGGGATCGCAGTGGCGGAAACGCCCTCCGAAATGGTGGACGCCCTGCTGACCATTTACAATCCGTAACGGCGTTCCAATTTTGTTATTGGATTTGGATTTCAATAACTTGAGCTGATTTTTGGCGGAATTAAGATGCCGAGCTTCCTAACTAAAAGCTGAGGGCGCGCACTTCTCTGTGTAACTAAGAAGTTAAGACAGAAAATCACCCCCGCCTAATTGTGTTTTTATTAGTTGGCACACGTCCAGTCCAAAGCCAGATCAATTAGACCTTGGGCAAATCGTCGATCTCAAGAATCTCGACCTCGTATCCGTCAGGATCCGTGACGAAGGCCATTTTCCTACCTTGTAGAAAAGTTTGACGCCAATCGTCGGGCCAAACCTCAACCCCTTTCTTTTCCAGTTCGTGGCAAAAGCCGATAATGTCGGAAACTCCGATGCAGGTATGCATGAGGTCTTCTGGAACGTTGACCTCGTAATCGGGTGAATAACAAAGCTCAAGAAAATGTTCATTTCCTTCCAGTTCGAGGAAGGCCAGCTCATTCCCCGCAGGTGACTTTTCAGTCCGTCTTGTGCAAACAAATCCCAGATTGTCACAATACCAGTTTACCGTCTTGTCGAGGTCGCGAACGCGAACGCGCGTATGCATAAATTTAATCATAAACTTTTAATGGCCACTTATTGTAATCAGGCCAAGGTCAAACTAGTTTGACCTGACTAAATCTACAATCATGCTAACTCCATTTATACCTATGAGATTCGCGATCCAAAAACTCAGTTTCTGCCTTCTATTCGGAGGGCTGGTTGTTTGGCTCATTGGAGGAGCGAAAAAAGGATTTTACGTTTCAACAGAAGAAAGACCCCAATCGGATCCAGTTACGGAAATAGAATATACAGAAACTCATTCTAAATTTCTACCAGGAATAGAAAGCCTGGCCATCGGAGTCCTTTTGGGTGGATCTTTTTACTTCGGTTCTTTTCTGTTCTCGAAAGCTTCTCAAAATAGTCACACTCACGCTCATGAATAAATTTCCATTTACCCTAGTTTTGAGTGCGCTGACCTGCCAATTATCAGCAACGCCTATTTCTTTCGATTTTGCTGATCCTAAGGGAGTAAATACCATCAATTTCAATCTCGACGCTCCTTTAGAGTCCATAAATGGAAATGCCAAAGGCGTGTCAGGGAGGGTTCAATTTGATCCCCAGGAACCGGAAGTAACAAAAGGAACCATCGATCTGGACGTATCTACCCTTCACGTTGCAAATCCGAGGATGAAAGGCCACATGCTTGGTAAACAATGGATGGATGTGGAAAATCATCCTGATATACAATTTAATGTGAGTAGCCTCAGGAACGTGGAAAAAACTGCGAATATTACCACAGCTGAATTGGTGGGTGATCTGACCATCAAAGGAGTGACCCGGGAAGTATCCGCCCAAATCACATTGACCTACTTGAAGGGTAAACTCAAAGCACGGATAGGCCCGAGAGGAGCAGAAGGCGACTTACTGGTTCTGCGCACCAAATTTTCAGTATCGCGATCCGATTTTGGCATCAACGCCGGCCAAAATGAAGAAAGAGTATCCGACGAAATTGAAATTTCCCTCAGCATAGCCGGACAAGCCCCCTATTAATTTTTGAATTTAGCTAACTTTGAAAAGCTCGGGAAATCCGGGTTTTTATGAGGTATTTTTGCAATAGAGGATTAACTGGGAAAAAACTCGATTGAGGCTTTTGGGGGACAGATCAATTTTGCGACCATTCCACACTTAATACGAAAAGGAAGATAATCAAAGATAACCAAGTAGTGGAACTTCAAATACAAGTAATCCGTCAAAAAAGGAAACTGAGTATTCCCAGCGGAGCAAACTGAAACAATACCAGCATTCCCAGAAAAACTCGCAAATCAGACCCGATTCTGTCTCAGCAATCACATCACCGAAGTCCAATTCTCGGTAAGTTTGATCACCCTCCTCCGGATTTGAACTTTCTCTACGCCAATGAGTTGCCTGATTGACCTGTTCACGATCATGTCCGGTAAAAGCTAAACACCCGCCGGACCGGAGCACGCGGTAGATTTCTTTAGCAGCCCTCTAACCGGTCGTCCTTGCGAGGAATCATGAATAATCCGTTGAAACCGAATTTCACACCATCAAATAAACGATCCTCCCAGAAAAGATTTCGGGCGTCGGCATGGTGGAAATGTACTCGGGAAATACTATTTAGTAAAATACGTCCGGAAACTTCGGGTAAGGGGTGCGAACAATAGGCTGCATCTATGTTTTGAAAACCCAGCTTTTCAAAACCGAATGCGATACGGCCTGCACCACAGCTCAGATCGAGTATCCAGCCGGTTTTAGAGAAGATCTTTTCAGATTTCCAAAGTCCGATTTGCGATCCAATTCTGAGATAATGGTCAGCTACTTGGTCACTATTGAAATTGGGAGCGGCAATTTCACTTACAGCATCGTTAGACATTCAAGAAGAAAGACACTTATGCTCAACAAATTTAACAGAAAAATTCTTGATTTTTTTTGAAGGAAGTAGACTCTTATGCCCTTTTTCAAAATGAAGGCAACCATACGCACACAAGGCCGGCAATTCACAGTGACCGAGGGGGACATCCTCAAAGTGAACCGCTATCCCGATACCGAAGAGGGTTCCGATGTGGAAATAAACGAGGTTTTATCTGTCGGAGAAGGTGAAAACGCCGTTTTCGGCGCACCGCTCGTTAAGGGAGCAAGCGTCACCGCCAAAGTGCTCGAAAACAAGCGAGACAAAAAAGTGATTGTTTACAAAAAGAAGCGCCGCAAAGGTTATGAAAATAAACGCGGCCACCGTCAGGAACTTTCTATAATCAAGATTGAATCGATTAAATCTGCTTAACCATGGCACATAAAAAAGGACAAGGAACTTCAAGAAACGGTCGGGACAGCAATCCCAAGATGCTTGGGGTTAAAAAATATGATGGAGAAAACGCCCTTGCTGGGAACATCATCATGCGCCAACGCGGAACCAAGTATCACCCAGGCAAAAATATGGGAATGGGCCGAGACTTTACGCTGTTTGCCCTGAAAGATGGGAAAGTAAAATTTAATAAAGCACATCGTAAAATAAGTATTATAACCGAAGCAGCTTAACCCTTCGAAACTGATAATTTCTAAGACCCGCGGCACTATCTGTGGGTCTTTTTTATGTCTGAGCGCCTAAATAACCTTATCCGTCAAAAGGAACTAACTTCCCAGCATTTGAATTGGCTCGAGCAGGAAATCGCCGCTGAAAATGGAGAAAACCGGATATATCCCCTTGCCAGCAAGAAAAACAGGCTCCAGCAAAAGCCAAGTGCTCCGGTGGCTGCTCCCAAGGAATCCAGCAAGGAAGAGTCAAAAGTTGCCGCCAAAACGATCGAGGAAGGTGATCCGGAAGTAAATCGGTTATCCGATCAGATTATCATGCAATACGGCCAACAAATTGTCAGATGAGAAATGGATCCAAAACTGGCATTGTCCCTCTTGTTCGAAGGTGCAATGGCCTTTTTAACCTTGGTAGTATTTCTCTGTTTTTCTGGTTCGGCAATCGCTAAGCTACAAGGCCTAACCGCTGATTGTCCTCACCTAGCACAAGTTGCGCCGGGCAGGAAGGGGAAAATTTAAGTAAGAGAACAGGGATCCGATGATAGAATCCTGTGTCACTCTTGCTACAGCCAGACTTTCTTCGACCCGTCCGTCCAGGAATCCCAAACAGCCTGACTAAACCGCATGTACTCAACACCGTCTTTAAAACTCGTGTGCGTCACAGGTCTACCGTCGCGAATAGATTCGATAAATTCCTGCTCCACTTGCCATTCTCCTCTTTGCGAATCCGGAATTTCCACCTCTTCATAACGGTTGCTGTCCGTTGGTGAAAACATCAATTTGCCGTCGGCCAAGTCCAACAAAAGCGCACCATTTGAACCGGAAAGCCGCATCTCGCTGCGTTGCACACTGGCAGATAAACCAGAAAACAGATAGGTGGCTTTGAATCCTTGTGAATAGCGGGCCATTACGGATAAACTATCCGGGATTAGTACGGTCTTGGCGTCACCTGTTTCGGGATCCTTTCGCGCCATTGTTCCGATAAGGCCGTCGGCAATTACCCATTCGGGATTCTTTTTTACCCAACGCAGCACAGCTTCATGAAATATGCCGGAAAATAAAGTATTCACACCACTTAGTTCATGATCCAATCGCCAGGTAAAAAGACCTTTTGGATTGGCCAGCATGCCGGTGCTGAATTCCACAAAAAGCTCATAAATCAGTCCCAAATCCCCATTTTCAATAATCCGCGTAATGGTCTTGTCGCAAAACAGCGTAAAAGGGGAAGGAACAACCTGCGCCACCAGGTCCGGATGATTTAGCGAGGTATCGAGCATCTGTTGGGCTTCATCCACATTGCGTGCCATTCGTGCCTCAGTAAGCACGTGTTTGCCAGCCTCAAGACTAGCGATCGTCAACTCAGCATGCATATTCGGCCAAGTTCCAATCATCACCGCATCAATGCCCGGATTGGCCATGATTTCTTTCCAATCGGAAACCACATTGGGAATGCCAAACTCGTCAGCTACTTTTTGCGAAGAAACCTCAGATCGATTACACACCGCCACAATTTCCGCACCGTCAATCGATTGAAAACCGGGAATGTGCCTCAGTTTTGTATTACCACCTGCCCCGATAATTCCTATGCGAATTTTTGAGTCTTCCATTTAATCGTATAATTTTGAGCCAGTTAATAATTCATCTAAGTCCCAGCCATCAAACCTCAATTTCCCAAAAGTAGAAAATTGGAAGAAATTCAAAAATTTTCCGAACCGGTTATGTTTCGTTGGGATAGCTCCCCAGCCATTTTACTATGGGACAAACCTTTTCCAACTCAGCGATCACTTCCCGGATAGGTTCATCCTCGATATGTCCAATCACATCTACAAAGAACCAGTATTCCCACGCCTTGATTCGTGAAGGCCGTGATTCAATTTTCACTAGGTTGATATCCCGTTTGCTGAACGGTTCCAGCATACTCTGCAATGCACCCGGCTTATCCGGAATCGATAACACAAGACTGGTCTTATCCTTTCCGCCACCCACGGGACCCGGGCATTCACTTTCCGGGCCAATCACAAGGAACCGGGTTATGTTGTTATTCATGTCCTGGATCTCTTCCCAGATTATAGGAACGCCATGCTCTTCGGCTGCCAATACACTCGCTATAGCAGCAGCGCCCTCTTCCTTATCGGCAATTTTAACTGCCTCCGAAGTAGAAGACACATCGGCTAACTCCACTTGAGGCACGTTCCTTCTCAACCAACCCCGGCATTGGGCAATCGCCTGATCTTTTGAATAAACCTTTTTCACATTCTCCAGGGAAGCATGTGAAATGAGGTTGTGCGTGATGGGCAAAAATATTTGCGCGACGATCTTGAGATCCGATCCGACCAGTATGTCGAACGAATGCAGCGAATGAAATACGATCCCTTCGGCGGAATTTTCGATAGGGATCACTCCGTAATCTGCCTCTCCTTTGTCCACCTCGGAAAATACATCGTTGATGGTGGTCATCGGCCGGTACTCCATACTATCGCCAAACTGTTTCATGGCCGCCTGATGGGTGAAGGTGGCCGCCGGCCCCAGGTAGGCAATTCTCACCGACTGTTGAAGGGCATAGTTTCCGGACATGATTTCCCGGTAGATCCCTCTGAGCGCATCGTGCCCAATAGGACCGTCATTTAAATTAGTAATTTTCTCAAAAACCTCCGCTTCACGCTTGGCATCAAAAACCGGTTTACCGATAGCGGCTTTTTTCTTCCCGATTTCAACTGCCATCGAAGTGCGCTCATTGATCAGGCGGATAATTTCTTCGTCGATTAAGTCGATGCGTTTTCTGTTTTCTTCCAGGCTCATAGCATCCTTCATCTCTTTTTGGAGCCGTTTTCCCCAGAATCTTCTAACTCAGTCGGTGTAGCGGGTTCCAATTCATAGATGGGATCGTCGGCTGAACTGATCCCTAGAGTTTCTTGAAGGTCCTCCATATCAAGGACAGCCTTCTGGTTTTCCAGGTTATCCCCGTCGTTCGAGGGAAGACCAACGTCTTCATCACTAAAATGCTCGGGTTCTTTGGCTTTGTTTATCCAATCATCGATCTGCTGTGGAGAAAGCACATCAGTGCTCGGTAATTCCTCCAAACTTGTAATCCCGATAAACTCTAAAAACTTGTCGGTCGTCCCATACTGCACAGGCCTGCCAGGTAAATCCGCGCGACCCATTACACAGACTAACTCGTATTCAACCAGTCGCTGTAAAGGGCTGTCTACGGAGACACCGCGTATGGATTCCATTTCGGATCGAGTCGTTGGCTGCCGGTAAGCAATAATCGCAAGTGTTTCCAGAGCAGCCTGACTCAGGCGCATCGGCTTGGGATCCTCCCTGAGGATGCGAATCCAAAACCCATGTTCCGACTTCACCACCATTCGAAAACCCAAATTCGTTTCCTGAATTTCGTATACCGAAACCGCTTCCTCTAAATTCGAATTAATACTTGAAATGGTCTCACGAATTTGAGTGCTGGTGATTAGAGCCGGCACTTCGTCAATGAGTTCCAAGGGAAAAGGAAGATGTGCTTCCAATGTGGATTCTCCCCCGGAACTGAATTTACCGCGGACTTTTTCCGCCTGATCGTGAAACCGAGAAATGACCGATTGGATGTCTTTTATGTTTAAAGGTTCCGAGGTGGACAAGAGCAGAGCTTCCAAAACTTTAGCCAAATTAAACTGGGTAGAAACAGCGGTCATAATGCTTGAACAGTCGTTCTCTGTCGCCTTTAAAGTTGTGGTTAAGAATAATTTTCTCGAAAGTGCCGATTCCTCCAGGCTGTCCCATCGCAGGTCAAAAGCATTTCGAGACTCAACCTAGTACTCACCTTCAATCAGTCCAGTTCAAATATGGAAAATCGACTATTCTCCTCCAAAGTTGTAGATGGTTATCACCGCGCCCCGAATCGTTCCATGCTTCGAGCAGTGGGATTCGGTGATGAGGATTTCAAAAAGCCCCAGATCGGGATCGCCTCCACCTGGAGCATGGTCACTCCCTGCAACATGCATATAAACCTGCTCGCCAAAGAAGCCTGCAAAGGCGCCGACGATTCCGGCGGCAAGGGCTTAGAATTCAACACCATCACCGTTTCTGATGGAATATCCATGGGAACCAAGGGAATGCGCTATTCCCTCGTATCTCGGGAAGTCATTGCGGATTCCATTGAAACTGTAGTTTGCGCCGAAGGCTTGGACGGCTTTGTCGCGATCGGTGGGTGCGATAAGAACATGCCAGCCTGCATGATGGCCATCGCCCGTATCAACCGGCCTTCCGTATTCGTATACGGAGGCACAATCATGCCGGGCATACATAAAGACCAACCCATCGATATTGTAAGTATTTTCGAAGCGGTGGGAAAACACGCTCGCGGCGAAATCGACGATTCCGAACTTAAGTCCATCGAGTGCAGCGCAATTCCAGGTCCAGGCTCCTGTGGAGGTATGTATACTGCCAATACAATGGCTTCCGCAATCGAAGCGCTGGGCATGAGTCTGCCCAACAGCTCGGCGCAAGCAGCCATTTCGGACGCCAAGAAACTGGACTCTTATGATGCCGGAGTCGCGGTCATGAATCTCATAAACAAAAACATCAAGCCGCGGGACATTCTGACTCGAGAATCTTTTGAGAACGCAATTGTTACCTGCGTGGCCCTGGGCGGATCGACCAATCTCGTCTTGCACCTTCTGGCAATTGCTCATGCAGCGGAGGTGGAATTGAGTATCGATGATTTTGCTGAAATCGGCGAACGCGTTCCTCTGCTTTGTGACGTTAAACCATTCGGAAAATATGTCATGACTGAGCTCATCAAAATCGGAGGAATTCGGCCACTTATGAAAACCCTGCTGGATAATGGTATGTTACATGGAGATTGTTTGACGGTCTCAGGACAAACATTGGCGGAAACGCTCGCCGATGTTCAACCTTACCCGGAAAGCCAGGACGTGGTCCGCGATTTCGAAGATCCCATTAAAACTGAAAGCCACCTGAGAATCCTCAAAGGCAATCTTGCGCCAACCGGGGCTGTGGGAAAGATCACCGGCAAGGAAGGCCTCTACTTTAAAGGAACAGCTAAAGTCTACGAAGGCGAAGAAAACGCCCTGCATGGAATTCTGCGGGGAGATATTCAAAAGGGAGATGTCGTTGTCATTCGCAACGAAGGACCCGTAGGCGGACCCGGAATGCGTGAAATGTTATCCCCTACTTCTGCGGTTGCCGGAAGAGGTTTGATCATGGATGTCGCATTGATAACGGACGGACGATTTTCCGGAGGTAGTCACGGCTTCGATGTTGGCCATATCACACCTGAGGCTGCCTTGGGTGGTCCAATAGGAATCGTTAAAAATGGAGACCTCATCGAAATAGATGCCAAACACAATACCATCCACCTGCTTGTTCCCGATAATGAAATAGCAAGCCGAATGGAAAATTTCCAGCCTTCTGGTTGTCCCGAACGCCGAGGCATATTGGCAAAATATGCAAAGACGGTTACTTCAGCCTCACTCGGGGCAGTGACCGACAAAAACTTGTAGTCGCCAAGGCAATACACTTCGTTTTCCTGTAAGCATCATGGGATGGTCACGTTATAAGGAATACTATCTTCACAGAGAAGATTTGGGATTCTCCATGGACATCAGCCGTATGGACTTCCCAGACAATTTCCTACCAAAAATGGAAACTGCCATGCAGGCAGCGTTCCAGGCAATGGATGAACTGGAAAAAGGTTCGATAGCAAATCCCGATGAAAATAGAATGGTCGGACACTATTGGCTACGAGATCCAGGACTGGCGCCATCGACCGATATCACCGAAGAGATCATGGCGACCCTGCTCTCTATTAAGGAGTTTGCATCAAAAATTCAAGATGGCGCAGTAGCCGGACAGACAGGTCCCTTTAATAATTGCCTGATAATTGGGATAGGGGGTTCTGCTCTGGGGCCACAATTTATAGCAGAAGCATTGGGAGATCCTGAAACCGACCAGCTGGTCCTTTTTTTCTTTGATAATACCGATCCGGATGGAATTGACCGAACCCTGAGCAAGATAGGATCGGACCTGGGGCAGACCCTTTGCCTCGTTATTTCCAAATCCGGCGGCACACCCGAAACACGCAACGGCATGCTCGAGGCAAAACGCGCATACAGCGATATAAATTTGGAATTTTCAAAGCACGCTGTGGCCATCACCGGAAATGGTTCGAAACTGGACAAAGTGGCCACTAAAGAGGGTTGGCTTCAGCGATTCCCCATGTGGGATTGGGTCGGTGGCCGAACCAGCGAACTTGCAGCCGTGGGCCTCTTGCCTGCCGCATTACAGGGTATCGATCTGGACAACCTGCTAGAAGGTGCCAGAGCTATGGATTCGGTTACCCGTCAAAAGGATACTCGCAAGAATCCTGCAGCCATGCTAGCCCTCATGTGGTATTATGCCACGGAAGGAAAAGGATCGAAAGACATGGTCATTTTACCCTACAAGGAACGCCTACAATTATTTTCCAAGTACCTCCAGCAGCTCATCATGGAATCACTCGGAAAGGAATTTGACTTGGAGGGCAATACGGTCAATCAAGGTATTGCGGTTTACGGGAATAAAGGATCAACCGACCAGCATGCTTACATTCAGCAGCTACTTGACGGGGTACATAACTTTTTCGTCACCTTTATCGAAGTGCTCAAAGACCGGGAGTTACCAGAACTCGAAGTCGAAACGGGAATAACTGCCGGCGATTATTTAAAAGGGTTTTTGTTGGGAACAAGATCGGCACTGCACGACAACGGCAGGCAGTCCATCACCATCACTATCGATCAAGTGTCCCCATTTTCAGTAGGCATGCTGATAGCTTTGTATGAGAGGGCTGTTGGTTTCTATGCAAGCCTTGTAGGGATAAACGCCTACCACCAACCTGGTGTAGAAGCAGGAAAAAAGGCGGCAGCATCGATTCTCGAACTTCAAAGGACAGTTGCGGAATTCTTGAACCAAAACCCTGAAAAATCTTGGTCGGCCGAAACCTTGGGTAAAGCTATTGATCAAGAGAAAGCGATTGAGCTAATATACAAGATTCTGGAACATCTGTCTGAAAATCCCTCACGTGGAATTTCTTCGTCGGGATCCGGAACTGCCAAAGAATTTCAAGCTACCTAATTCAAGCAGTGAACTGTTTGTATCTTGAGCGTATCCCTTGCACTGCGAATCATTACCTTGTAGCTGTTCTTATTTCAGGAGAGCTTTATTTTCAGATAAGAATGCGAACAGAAAAGGTGGAAAATATCCTTACTATTTCGCGAAATGCAATTCAGGAAAAAATAGAGGCGAATGCGGCCTTGTAATCAAAAGTCTTGAATGTAGAGGAAATTTGCAACGAAACATCAACAAGCTTCAGACCTCAGTCCCTCCTCAAAATTGGCGTGAACAACTCAACAAACTGTAATCTCGCCTACTGGAACTGGAAGCCAAAAATACTTACATGAAAAAATCCCCGGCATCGGCAAGTGCAATAAGTGAGGCCGCTCAATCCAGCCAAGAAGATTTGCAAACTGATTTCAATTTTGTCGGAATAGCCGTCGGTGAGGTCATAAGAATTCGATCGTACAGGTCATTTGTTATCCTCAGTTTTGGAAGAAAGTTAGGGGCTGTAGCTGATCAAACTTTAAGAATCATGCGGAGAGCCCAACCCGCCGGACGGATAATCCTGAAACAAATCACGAACGATTTCAGTATTGCCCACATTCTCTCATTCACTAACACTGGGAGTAGTTTAAGTGTTCCGGATATTCAAATCGGAGACTCAGCTCATTTGGAATAGATACCGAAATCATGAAAATCGTGCACATCGTTCTTATTTTTCTTGTCGTAGCTTCGGGCTTTTTGCTGTTTTCGGGTTGCGAGGAAAAAAGCCCCTACGACACCTCCATTCCCTGGACTAGACCTGCAAGCTGGGAACAGCAACTCCCGGGAGTCGGCAACCCCGGTACTTGATCGGAGGCTATGGACACTGGGGATTCACCCCAAGTCGCCGCCGGGCTATACCTTGTGGCAACTCCCATTGGCAACCTGGGTGATATTTCCAGGAGGGCCTCCGAAATCCTGAATTCCTGCAATCGTATTGCCTGCGAGGACACGAGAATTTCTGGCAAGCTGCTAAATCACCTAGGAATTCACAAACCACTTATCGCGTACCATGAGCACAACGAACAGAAAATCGCCAAGAAGTTGGCCGATTCGATTGAAGAAGGAGAATCTATCGCCCTGATATCGGACGCAGGAACACCCACCATTAGCGATCCGGGCTTTCGCGTCGTCCGAGAGTGTCATAGGCGTGGCCTTCGGATATCACCTATTCCAGGTCCCTCTGCTGCACTGGCAGCCCTCTCCGCCTCGGGACTGCCGTCAGATTCATTTACTTTTGTAGGCTTTTTACCACCCAAATCGGCAGCCCGGAAAAAATATCTCAATACCATAACATCGGTATCCACTTCCCAAATTGTGTTTGAATCCAACCACCGCATCCTGAAATTCCTGAAAGAACTTTTGGAAATCCTTGGTCCAAACCGTATAATTTCTGTCGCAAGAGAGATTACCAAACTCCACGAATCGATTTTTACGGGTCGTGCTGATGCGGTTGTCCAGGCAGTGCAAAGCCGATCACAAAAAGGAGAATTCGTGGTGATCATCGCACCCCAAACCTTCGAATTGTAAAAACAATCTAATGGCTCAGGGAAAAAGACAAATCGCTGCGGCGCTCGATATCGGCAGCAACACAATTAAAATGCTGGTGGTGGAACAAACCGATGGAAAACTTAGCCACCTGGGTGATCGCACCAGTGAGACTAGAATAAGCCATGGCAAGCCCTACTTGAGCCAAAATAGTATGGAAAACGGGGTAAATGCTATCCGCGCGTTGTTCGAAGAAATGAAATCCTTCGACCCAGATTTTGTGCAAATAGCTGCAACCAGTGCAGTCAGGGACGCTAACAACGAAGCGGATTTTCAAAAAAAAGTGCAGGATGCAACCGGTCAATCAGTGGACATACTTACAGGCGAGGAGGAAGCAAGGCTGATAGCCAGGGGTGTTTTGACAGACCCGGAGCTGGCCAACAAAAATGAGTTGATGATTTTCGACATGGGCGGCGGTTCGGTGGAGTGTATTCACCTCCTGGCCCGAAAGACCCAACTTGCCAAAAGTTTGCCTCTCGGTGGAGTAAGATTGTTGGAAAAATTTGTTTCCGAACCTGCAAACCCCCTTTCCTCCTCGGAAAAAGAGCAAGTGGTCAATGCGATTCTGGAAGCTGTGGCAACTTTACCTCTCAATGTTGAAGATCCGCTAAATACGATGGCTGTTGGAGCAGGAGGAACTTACGTAGCATCACGATCCATACTTGCACATCGAATTGGAAAAGATCTTTCCGATAGTAGCCCCTACTTGCACTTGGATGACTTAAGGTCAGTCTTTGAAGAAGTCGCTAGCTTATCTCTTGAGAGCAGATTGAAAATCCCAAAACTGCCGCCCAATCGGGCAGATGTTTTCCCGGTTACTCTGCTCGCTCTCATTACGCTGGGTGAATGGGCTGAAATAACTCAGTTTTACCATTCTTATCACAGCCTCAGGTGGGGCATGGTTGATGAGCTTTTAAATGGAAAGGCTTAAGACTACCCTGCCAAAAATAAATCACACTACGGGATTGCACCCACGCCAAACTTTAGTTCCTTACTCTCGTTTTCATGAGTTCCACCATACAAGAAAAACGCGATCGAATCATCGAAGAAATGTCCCTCTTCGACGATTCTTATGAGCGCTTTGCTTACGTCATCGAAAAAGGGAAAAAGGCTGAGCCATTGCCCGTGGAATATAAGACCGACGCGTTTCGCATCGAGGGTTGTATGTCGAACTTATGGCTTGTACCCGAATTTCGAGATAGTCTTTGCTATTATAATTCTGATTCAGACTCACCGATTACGCGCGGCGTTACGTACTTGCTATGTAGCCTTTACAGCGAGCATACGCCCGAAGATGTCCTCAGTGTCGATCCAGTCTTTCTGTCCGAAGTCGGAATAACCCAGCACCTCAGCAGTAATCGTCGAAATGGGCTATCCAATGTGACAGCAAAAATTCTCGGTTACGCGGAACTGCAAAAATCGCAATCCGTGTGAGGGACTACCGAAATTATCGGGAGCCTTCAGCACTACCAAATAGCGTCTCCTAGCCTCCGTGAGGCACGAACAGCTCTGCCAATATAGAGCGGCCCTTTAACATGGATGTGCAGCCATCTCTCAATTTCGTAAAGCATATGGAGTATGGATTCGCTTCCGCGAAATGTGTGACCCTCATTCGGAAACAAAACCATGCGTGCATTATTTCCAAGTCCGTTCAAAGCGTGGAACATTCGCTCGGTTTGAAAGAGGCGGGTACCGGGATTATCATCTTTTTCGCCATGAAATATCAGCATGGGCTCGTTTATGCCTGAAGCATTCAAGAAAGGAGACAATTTGATATAAACCGCTGGAGCCTCGCATAGGTGCCTCTCATCAGATTGGAAGTCAAACGGAGTCAATGTTCCTTTATAAGCTCCACTTCTGGCAATGCCGGCGCAAAAAAGACCGGTGTGGGCCAGTACATTTTCGGTCATGAAGACTCCGTAACTGTGGCCGCCCAATGCGATTTTTCGCGATTCACTCACTCCTTCCCGAAGAAGTTCGTTGACTGCTCCCTTGAAACGTTGGACCGAATAGTTTCCCGGCCACGCAACCAACTATATAGCGATCCGATTGCGGTTTCGGATCCAGGGGCAACGTTTGTCATTGGATGGGAAACAATAGATCGCAACACACCACCGAAGTGGTATGCACTAAGCATGTTACAGTGATCGGCCCGAAAATGTATCAGGATACAATCTTATTCTCTACCGGTCGAATGCCTTGTGTTTAGTTTTTTCACCTTAGAATATTCTCGCAATTCCACTAGGGTCATATCCCGGGAAACTCCGCATTTTACCTAGACAGAGTCATAATTCCCCCAAGTTGTAAATGCTTTCCAAGCTTCCGGGAAACGAAATCCAGTAGCTCTTTTCAAAATGAGATTGGGAAGCACTAATTAATTTGCCTATTAGGAGAACCTCAGGGAATAACATGTGAATAGTAAATCAAAATCCATGGTAGAATTCCAAGAACGATTTGGCGGTATCGCACGCCTTTACGGGATCCGTGAAGCTAAGGTTCTGCAGGAAACCCATTTTGCCGTTATTGGGATTGGAGGAGTTGGTTCATGGGCCGCAGAAGCCCTTGCCAGATCAGGTATAGGGCAAATTACCTTAATCGATATGGACGAGGTTTGTCTTACCAATACCAACCGCCAGGTGCACGCCGAAACCACGACGGTTGGGGTCATGAAAACTTCAGCCATGAAACGCCGGATCAAAGCCATCAATCCGGATTGTGAGGTGATAGAAGAAAAACAGTTTTTCACATCCAATAGTTCCGACGATTTACTGTCTAACGGGTACAAGTGTATCGTCGACGCAATTGATGACTGTAAAAACAAATGCCTCCTCCTGAGCAGGTGCAAAAAGGCCAAAATCCCGGTTGTGACTACGGGAGGTGCCGGCGGAAAGCGGGACCCTGCACAAGTAATAGTCGCTGATATTACGAAGTCTTATAACGACCCCCTGATGGCGCGAGTAAGGAAAAAACTTCGCCAAGAATACGGATTTTCCCGAAATCCTAAACGGTCATGGGGCATTCCCTGCGTATTTTCACCAGAAGAAGTCGTTTACTCGGATTCCGATGGATCGGTCTGCAAAGCCAAGCCTGAGAACGTTGAATTGCAACTGGACTGTAATAGTGGCTACGGAACAGCCAGCTTTTTGACCGGGACAATTGGATTCCACGCGACCGCGAAGGCCATCGAACTAGTCTTGCGGCGCGCAGCTTATTGAGAATCGACCAACCTTGAGGAGCTTAATTTCAATTATCACTCTCGAATAATCCTCGATAGTTCTTAGCTACCTGCTCAATTAGCTTATCTGCGGAAATACCAAGCGTTTGGGCCAAACCGTCGTAAACAGCGGCAATGTTACCCGGATGGTTAATACTTTTACCATCCTCAGGTGCATTCAAATGATATAGATCTTTGCCTTCGGGCAACCCTTGATCGGGCGCATCAGTTTCTACAAGTATGCGATCAATCGGAATGGTTTGAAAAGTAGCCCGAACTTTTTCCTTTCGATCCAGTAGAAAATAACCACAAAACGAAAAATAACTTCCAAGCTCCACAAATTGCGGCACCATTTCCCTCGGCCCGCTATAGCTGTGCAGCAAAACGCCCTGGGCGGGTAGTTTCTCTTCTTGAAGAATCTCCAACAATTTACCCCAGGCTTTTAGGCAATGAATGCTGGCCGGCACACCTTTACGAGTGGCTAACTGAAGCTGTTTTTTGAATACCTCAATCTGATCGTCAAAATCATGGTGTTCGATCCACCGGTCCAAACCGATTTCACCCACAAAACCTTTGTAGTGATCAATACAGTATTCAAGGTTTCCCAACCAGTAAGGAGACCGGTCGAATATATGCCAGGGATGAAGCCCAAAAGCCGGTTTTACGAAGGGGAACAATTCAGACAACTGCCCCACCTCTTCCCAGTCGGATTCTTCAGTCCCATTGACAATTACTTTCTCGACGTCCATGTCGGCATAGGTCTCGGAGAGGTTCCCAAGGAGGGATTTTAGTCGTGGATCTTGCAGGTGGAGGTGGCTGTCGTAAAGTGGCACCCTTGTATTATTAACAAAACACGGCTCAGAGGAAAAGCTTAATTTTCATTTTAGAATGAAAGTTAGATTTTCTTTGGACAGAACCCGATTATTACTAAACATCCCAACAGTATGCCTCATAGCTTGTCACAGTTCCTACCCGACGAATTTAATCCAAAAGATGGTATTTGTCTGATTGCGGGCAAAGAGCTTTATCCCGAGTTAGTTGCAGATCGTATGAGGCAACAGGAGGTTCGGAGCCGCCTTATTGCCTGGGAGGAAGAGACTCGAGACAGCCTTTATGACGCCTTTCCAAATGACCATCGTATTCGGCTCAAGGTTGGAAAGCTAGGCAGGATGCTAAAGTCCCTTAAAAACTACGATGTTAAATGGGCCATGATGGCCGGCCAAATTACGCCGGGCCGTTTATTCAAAGATTTGTATCCGGACCTCAAAGCCGTTACTTTGCTGGCCAAGCTAAAGCATAAAAACGCCGAAACGATTTTTGGATCCGTCTCAGAAGAAATTTCGAAGATCGGCGTAGAGCTGATTGATGCACGCGCATTTCTTGACGATCAGATGGCCTCCAAGGGGCCTATGACTCCTACCAATGATAAGGTAAGGCCTGAGTTTATAGTACATGGTATCGAGATTGCAAAAGAGATCGCGCGGCTCGACGTTGGACAATCTGTCGTTATCCGGAAAGGAACCGTGGTGGCAGTAGAAGCTTTTGAAGGCACTGACCGCATGCTTCGAAGAGCAGGCAGCTTCGATACGGATCAACTTGTATTTATCAAAACAGTGAAGCCAGATCAGGATTACCGCTTTGATGTGCCGGTCTTCGGGATGAAGACATTGCAAGTGATGATGGAGGCAGGCATACAGCACGCTTACCTTGAGGCAAACAATACGATTATCCTGGAAAAAGAAAAAGTCCTCGAACAGGCCTCAGCCTGGAACATACAGATAACAGGTTTTTAAATTCTAAACTTGAGAAGACCCATCCCAAAATGGAAGCGACGCCAGCCCCTAATTTAAAAAACCAACCTCGCTTACATCTTGGGAAATTTCCAAATAAAATCTTCGAAATGTATAGAGCACCTAATCAAATGTGTGACATCGATTATTGGCTGGGCTAATTGAAGGAAGATCTCCTTGAATTCCTTAACACTGTTTTTACAAAGGAGCCAAAAAAGGCAGACTGATTGAAACCCGTACATAAAAAAGCCCCCGAAGGGGCAATGGTGTATCCACTATTGCGCCGTATGCTCCAGTTTCCCCGAAACCTTTAATGGTAAGGTGGGTGCTTTCCTTTGGACTTTTGTCTTCCGATTTACGGCCTGACAGCCATCCAGCAGGGTCAAACTCCCGGCATAAAGAACTAAAGGATTAGGGCATTCGTTGCACGTCGAACACAGCAGAATACGTTGATTAAAACTAAGTTATTACAAATATTCGTCAACGGTTTCAAAAGAATTCTAAAGTATTTTACCGAAGATAAGATTGACAAAAATGGGTTGATACTGTCCGACCGTGAGACTTAATGGCTGCTCAAGATGGAGAATGTTCCTCAACCCGCTGATCACCAATCAGAAAAAAATAATCCAAAAAAAGCACGTAAGCCGTGGCCGGTGCGTTGGGTGATCCTTTTCGTTTTATCCTACATTGCAATTTATACTTATTGGAGGCTAAAATAAGGTGCCAAAATCGCCGACAGAATCGATTTCAGAAATAAAACCCACGGATTTGAGGGGAATTCTCAAGTACGTGCCCCTGTTTCAGAACGAAGTTTTCGTAATAGCAGTCGATGGAAGCATAATCGAAGATCCGCTCTTTAACAGCCTGTTACTGGATATTGCCGTTCTCCGAAATTTGCGCATCCGGATCATCCTCGTTTTCGGAATTGGAAAAATCCTGCACTGCCTGGCGAAAAAGAAAGGGACCAATCTCACCGATTGTCATGGAACTGAAAGAGTGGATGCCGCTACTTTGGATTTGGCGACAAAAGCCGCTTCAGACATTTCGCACCGGGTCATGCAGGGACTCACAAAACTGAACATTCAATGTGCAACTACAAATGCAGTCAGAGCCACATCAGTCGGAATCCTAAAAGGTGAAGACCAGCAATTTCTCGGCAAGGTAGATAAGGTCGATGCTGATGCCTTACAACAACTTCTGAGCAATCACATGCTACCGGTTATCTCACCAATCGCATTTGATCGCGATGGCGATCCCCTGAGATTGGATTCCGATCACCTGGCTACAGAGGTGGCAATTTCAATTGCCGCTTCAAAGATACTGTTCATTACGTCCCATTCTGGATTGATCATAGCTGATCAATTTTATCGCGCCCTTGAAACAGAACAATTGCGAAAAATTTTCTCTGAAAACTCCAATGACCTTGAGGATTCAATTTGGAGGAAATGCAAATTAGCACTTCAGGCCTTGGACGGCGGTGTATCCCGGGTTCACATTCTTGATGGCCTCCAAGCCGATAGCCTTCTCAATGAAGTGTTCTCTTCTGTCGGCGTAGGTACGCTTTTTTACAAGGACGAGTACCAAAAGATTCGATGGGCTAGACCGGAAGACGCACAAACCTTATTTGATCTGACGCGAGATTCCATTGAAAGAGAGGAACTTGCGGATAGGAGCCTGAAAGAAATCGAAGATTCTATAGAAAGTTATTTCGTATACGACATCGACGGCTATATCCTGGGCTGCGGCAGTTTATTGAGCTACCCGAATGAACAATTATTCGAGATCGCTTCTCTGATTGTAAAAAAGACGCATTCCGGAAAGGGAATCGGGAAAAATTTGGTAAGCTTTGCCGAAGAACAAGCCACGCAAAAGGGAGGAAATCATCTCATTGCACTCAGCACACAATCCATCCCCTTTTTTACAAAGAAATGCGGGTTTGACAAAGGATCGATTGAGGATTTACCCACCCCACGAGTCGAGCAACTCAATGCAAGCCAGCGCAACTCCCAGATTTTGGTAAAGGACCTTTAGGATCATTCACCCAGAATTCTCTGCACCAAATACAGCTCCACTTCTTATTCTTGGTCCTCGTCTTGGTCTTTGCCTAAATTTCCTTTAGTGAGCTACCCTTTTCCATGCAACAACCCCAAGTAATTCTGCAGCGGTTCACCAAAGGACCCATTGGTAAAGAGCAGGACCACCCTTTGCTGATCCCTGTCTAGGCCAGCGAGATTCTTGAACAAGGCATTCTTATCCGAAAAAGCCGTCGCCTGAACCTTACTGCGATTCAGAACTTGCGCCATCTCACCGGTATCGATCCGCACTTCATTTGAATAAAAATCAGCGCGATGTACCGGCGAAATCAATACACGATCAGCGTAACTAAGTGCCTGCGTAAATTCTAATTGAAGCACCTTGGTAGCTGAGGTGTTACTTCGAGGTTCAAATACCGCAACAATCTCGGATCCCGGATAGCAGTTTCGAATGGAACCGATACAAAGGCGGATGGCGGTTGGGTGATGGGCGAAATCCTCGATCACTTCCAAATGCTCAGACTCAAATAGTACATCCTGCCTGCGAGCAACCCCTGTGTATGAATCCAGATTGGCCTTTTCCAAAAATCCAGATACATCTTCACTGTCTATCGAATAGGCGGCGGCCAGCAATGCCATAGCACTGTTTTGTGAATTATAATGTCCTTTAAGCTTTGTTATATATTGCCAGCTGCTTCCACCGGGCCCCTGCAAAACAAACTGACTGCCCTCTTTAGTTTCTTCAAAAGAGGAAATCACGTAGTCGTTTTTCGTCTCGCTGCCGACAAACAGTACTCTTGTCCAGGCTACCGGTAGCAATTCCTGCACAATCGGATCATCGCCATTGGCTAAGATCACACCATTGTCCGGAACGATGCGGATGAGGTGATTAAAAGTCCTTTTTACATCCTTTAGATCACGGAAAATATCGGCGTGGTCGAATTCGATATTATTGATGACGAGTACGTCCGGACGGTAATGAATGAATTTACTGCGCTTGTCGAAAAAAGCCGAATCATATTCATCTCCCTCCAAAACAAAAGGTGAGGATTCATTTCCCAATTCGGATCCGGAGGACAAAGACCGAGGAACGCCACCGATTAACCAACCCGGGTCAACTCCGAATTGTTTTAACAACCAAGCTGTGAGCGAAGTGGTAGTCGTTTTACCGTGAGTGCCGGTAATGACCACCCGAAGTCTGTCCTCAAGCAACTCACTCCCTATAAGATCCGGTAAACTTATGCTTCGTGCAAAACGAGTCCTAAGAAGGTATTCCACTTCAGGATTTCCTCGGGTAACAGCATTCCCAACCACCACCAAATCGGGCTGGAAAGTTTGCATATGCTCCTCATCCCAACCTTGAAAGACCTCAACATCAGCATCCCTAAGCACATCGCTCATTGGTGGATAAATGCCTTTATCCGAACCCGCTACCTGATGCCCGGAACCCTGCATCAGCACCGCCACATTTCCCATGGCTGTTCCACAAATTCCTATGAAGTACACCTTCATCAAATTAAATTTGTCAGTTTTTGCTCATTACGGTCCACATTTATTATTCACTTTTGTATTTTGTTGCGGATTTGAACTTATTCATAATTTTGCTGTTCCATGCCGTAACTTTCTGCGATGGCTGGTGCCTTGTGCGTTTATTCTAAAAACAATGCCTGTTTATCTCCAATATTACTTCTGGCTGATTGCCGCCTCCCTTTCATGTTTTTTATTGGAGCGCCTACATCCCTGGCGCAAACAGCAGAAAGTGTTGAGAAAGGGTATTTGGCAGGATCTATTCTGGCTGGCTTTCAACGGGCACTTCTTCGGCCTGCTTTTTGCAATCGTAGCCGGCAAACTAGTTATTGGATTGAATTCGGTCCTCTACAGTTGGGGTTGGCCGGTTCCACAGGATATCGTTCTTTTGATAGCAGCTCCCCTGTGGGTTCAATTTATAGTATTTTTCCTGCTAAAGGATTTCGTGGAATGGAATATTCATCGCATGCTCCACAACGTACCTTGGCTCTGGGAATTCCACAAATTGCATCACAGCATTCGCGAACTCGATTGGTTAGGAAACTTCCGCTTCCATTGGGGAGAAGTCATTGTTTACAAAACGCTTTCCTACCTGCCACTGATCATCCTGGGAGTGGATGCAACGGTGCTGCTCATCATCGCGGTATTGTGGACCTTCATGCTCAACCTCAATCATTCCAACATCAAATTCAATTGGGGACCCCTCCGTTACATCCTCAATTCTTCCGCTATGCACGTCTGGCACCACGACGAAGAGCTGCATGGCAAAGGGGGTCAAAACTTCGGTCAAGTCCTCAGCATCTGGGACTGGCTCTTCAAAACCGCCTACTGGCCTGAGGATGAACAACAGCCTAAACAGCTCGGTTTCGCAAACCAGAGTCGTTATCCCAAGGGACTAATCCGTCGCCTCCTTTATCCTTTTTGGAAAAAATGATACACTCAATTGCGTTAGCAGAAAATAGTTCAACTTATTTCAAATCGCTAACCTTAAACTCCTTTTTGTAAAACGTGGATGAAAGCAAAGCCGTTTTTTTGAATCTTCGCATCAATCTGGAGCCGATTTTCAGATTATTTCAAAATAAATGCCCATGATTATCGAAAATCTGGCTCACATATGCCTGGGTCCCAACACCATCCCGTCCGTAAAGTAACGAACTATTAATCTCAACACCTCACTAACAGGTAGTTCTCTATCTTCTTTGACCACTTGCCTAATTCTTTCACGGTCCATCGGCTTTTGGCTTTCCTTCGAGGTCGTGGATCCCATTAAAAACAGGATCTTCAGGAAGTCAAATAAGGCTCTTGGGGAGGTTTTTTCTTGCAGAACTTGGCCAAGGCTTCTTTTTGCCCAGAAGTTACCGGCAACTGCTTCGGCGTACTCACAGTATCGGTAGTCCTATAGATCCTCAACCAGACCGGCCCGCACAGGATTCAAGTCGATATAGGCCGCTATGGTCTTCAAACTGGCAGGCACCCCCTTCACCAAAACGCTCTTGAAACGCTCCGCCCACAGGGTACCGTAACGCTTGTGAGTCCGATTGTACCAAATGCTGAACCATTGCTTTAACTCCTTTATAAAAAACGACAAATCGCCCATACGTGCCATGTATCACAGTTGCTTCGCCACAACCTCCTACCAACCAGCCAACAATACTATTAGCCTATCCCTTTTAAAAGAGGTAATTTTTGATTCGCAATTACTTTGGTGCTGACAGTTTAAAATTAACTATTAAGAATAGGCCCTATATCCTATGCCTTTCTAACCTTTCGTGTCCGGAACTGTCTTATTTATATGCACTGGCAATACCTGTCGCAGCCCAATGGCGGAGCGATTGGTAAGACATGCATTGCAAGCTGAGAGAGCACCCCTAAATCAATTGCAGGTCAAATCGGCCGGTATTTCCGCGGATCATGGGTATAAGGCATCCGCAAATTCAGTGGCGGCCTTAAAAAAGGTGGGAATCGACCTAAATGACCACCAAACGACTCACTTAACGGAGTCCCTTTTGCAGGAAGCTGATTATATTTTCGGCATGACGCAGGGTCATTTGGATTCGATGAGTTACGTGCTCCGCGATTCCACAGATAATCGTTTCCATTTGATGCGAGGGTTTCTTGGAGCGGAAAATGACCTGGAAATTCCTGATCCTTTCGGCCGTGGTTTCAGCGACTACGAATTTACCCGTGATTCCATGGTAGAAGCCATTCCCAGCCTGATTGAATTTCTAAAATCCCAATATTCATATTCAAAATGAAAGTAAGTGTTGGAACGGATCACGGCGGCGTGGAGCTTCGGGCCAAGCTGGTAAATTATATGCAGCAGCAAGGACATGAGGTCATCGACCACGGCGCCTACAATGAGGAATCTGTGGATTACCCAGACTACGCCCAAAAGGTTTGCCAAGACGTTTCCGAAAAACAGGCTGACTTCGGGGTCCTAATTTGCAAATCCGGTATAGGCATGAGTATCACCGCCAACAAAGTGCCTGGGATTAGGGCTGCTTTGGTAGGATTCGACGAAGATGCCGCAATGACCCGCCGTCATAACGACTCCAATGTTTTGGTGCTGCCAGGAAAACATACTTCTGAACAGCAGGCTTACGACCGGATAAATGACTTCCTCGCAACCGAATTCGAAGGAGGTCGTCATGCACGCCGGGTTGACAAAATGGAACCTACAAGCCCTCAAGAATGTACATGACCTATTATAGAATTGAAACGCGTATTAATTACCCAAACTTTTCTTAAAGCAAATGAAGCGCATAAAGTTCAGGCCCTCGATTTCAAAAAAAGGGTTTACTTTAGTGAAAATGATTACGGTGATCACCACCATTGGAATCCTGGCTGCGCTGTTGTTTCCCATAGTGACCGGTTTTCTTTGCAGCAGCTAAAGATCTCAGTCTCTAAACAACATCCGCAAATCGCTGCCGCCTATTTTCAATACCGCTCGGACAACAACGGCCGCAACCCCCTCATAATTTCTAAAACCACGTCTTCAGACGCGGATCGATATCTTTGAAATCACTATTGTCTATAACCTCGCCTATGAGCTTACCTGGCGCGACTAAATCAATGATGGTGTGGTATACCAGAGTCCCACCGACCTTCACGCGGAACAGTAGGTGGTATTTCCACAAGTCATCGTAGAATAGGATTCAAACGATGCCCCCTGGACCTTACCTCAAGTTTTTGGAAATGCGCCCATAAGTACTGACGTGGTTGCCGGTAATTCTTCCAACGCCCCTTCCACGACCCCAGTGGCCCTTACACGAGGTCTGGATTCCCAAACAGGAGAATGGATTAGCGACGAAACGATTTCACCTTACGGTGCGGACGGAGGTCATGTTATCTTTTGGATGGCCACGTGGAGAGGTTCAATAACCTACAGGGTGAACTTACCAATCGAATCACCCGTCGAAAAGTCAATTCTATCCTGCAAGCTGTCACCCAAGGCGTCAAATTTTTCGGGGATCCGGGCAAGAGCCTACTTGACGCAAAGAAGGTACACCTGGCAACTAAGTTACAACACCCCGACCTCCCTGTCTTGGTAAAGCGTAGTTGATTATAATCTCTATTGACCTCAAGGATTATGGGCCTGGGATTCGCCAGACAAAACCTGTTTGTAAAGATCCTCGTACTCTATAGCAGCAATTTTCCACGAAAAATCGCGGGCCATACCTCGCTTTCGGATCGCTTTGAGTCGGGCTTTATCTTCAAAAAGTTTCAGAGATCTATGTAGCCCTTTTTTCAAACCAGCTTCATTGGGCTCAAAAACGATCCCTGTTCCTTCCTCGGAATTTTCGTCAATATCTATAACGGTATCCACTAATCCACCTACGCAAGTTACCAAAGGAATGGTTCCGTACCTCTGGCTGTACATTTGGTTCAGTCCACACGGTTCGAAACGTGACGGCATCAAAAAGAAATCGGATCCTGCCTCAATTACCCGACTAAATACTTCGTCGTACTCGAAAGATAAATACACTTTTTCAGGCAACTGCTTTTGCAGCTTTTTCAATCCTTGTTCAAGCTTCAGATCTCCTTTACCAAGGACAATCAGGCGAACCTCATTTTTGCTGAGGAATGACTTTTGCTTTAAGATAAAATCTATTCCTTTTTGATCAGTCAGGCGGGTTACAATGCCGAATACCGGAGTGTCTTTATCACCGGCCAACCCCGTCATCTTAAGCAGCTCGATTTTGTTCTCCGCTTTACCCTTCATATTGCGCGCGGAATATTGAGCCACAATCAAAGTATCCTTTAGCGGGTTCCAGGAATCGGCATCGATACCATTAAGAATGGCGTATAAATCATCCTGTCTGCGCACCAATACTCCTTCCAGTCCACACCCATTTTCAGGCAGCAATATCTCCTTGGCGTAGTTGGGGCTGACCGTCGTAATCGCATCGGAAAAGAATATGCCCCCTTTCAAGAAATTTACTTGGCCATAGAACTCCAAGCTATCGATTCCATAAAAGGACGCAGGAAGATTGGTCAGCTGAAAAGATTTCTCCGGGAAGATCCCCTGAAACGCCAGATTGTGAATAGTGAGCAAGCTTCGTGCGCTCACCTGAATGCCCGTTTGGGCTTCTTCAACCCTGGAAAACACAGGGACGAGGGCGGTTTGCCAATCGTGACAATGCAGAATATCCGCGTGAATATTTTCCAGAACAAGAGTATCGACTACAGCCTTGCAAAAGAAAATAAACCGCGCATCGTTGTCGCTATAATCTCGGTGCTTGGGCCCATATGGAAAGGTCCTATCGAAGAACTCATCCCTGCCTACCAGATAGATGTCCAAGTGCTTTGCCAACTTCAATCTATAAACCTCGCCAACCAAGGATTCATCCCCAACTGTTATGGCAAGAGAGTGCAGTTTTTGCGCTTTCTTGAAGGCTTCCGACTCTTGAATTACACGATAAAGCGGAAGGAAACAAATCACATCATGGCCCCTGCTGGCCGTGTGACGCACAAGCGCTCCCATAACATCAGCCAACCCTCCGGTTTTGATTAATGGGACTTGTTCACTGCTTACGTGAACGATCTTCATTCGGGCTAAGTTGAGTCATGAATCCCCATTAGCCAAGCAAAAGGAGTATTCATAATCACAAATTTAATGAAATATAAAAAATCAATTTTAGAACTACTCAGTTCACCAGAATACGTCCCCATACCGGCCAAGGCAATGAGCAAGGCCTTAGGGGTTTATAACCGTTTTTTAAAAAAACAGCTTGAAGACGAGCTCGAGCAACTCATTTCCAGAGGCCAGGTAGTCCGCATCAAAAAAGGACGCTTGTGCATTCCAACGGATGCCGGTCTTTTGACCGGCGTAATTCGATTTCGACAAAGCGGTAGCGCAATCCTCCTTCCGGAAACCACAGCCGACGGTAAACGTCCGGATCCGCTTCCTATTAGGTCGGAAGACACGGGGGTCGCCCTGCATGGCGATACGGTGGTTGCTCGTAAAATGACTTCACCCAAACGCGTTTATGGCAAACGCCGTGGAGGTCGCCGCCTTTCCAAGGAAAAAGAAACCACCGGAAAAGTCATTGAAATAGTTCGAAGAAAAAATCCCCACATCGTGGGAACCCTGCGAAAGGCCCAATATTACTGGTATGTCGTTCCCGACAACCCCCTGATCCATATCGATATCGTGGTCAAGCCACCCAAAAAATCCAAGCTCGATCTACCTCCGGTCGTGGGCGACAAGGTTGTTGTCCACATGGAAGTCTGGACGGATCGTCATATGAGCCCGGAAGGAATGGTGATCGAAGTCCTTGGAAAAACCTTTTCTCCCGGCGCTGAATACCGGGGTGTTTTGCGGAAATTCAACCTGGAAACAGAATTTCCCCAACAAGTGCTTAACGAAGTCATAAATTTTCCTGAAGAGGTTCGCCATAAAGACCTGAAAGACCGCAGGGATTTTACAAACCACTTTACCTTCACCATCGATCCGGATGACGCCAAGGATTTCGACGATGCTATTTCGGTAGAATACCTGGCTGAGGACAAAGTTCGCATCGGAGTCCATATCGCGGACGTGGGCGCCTATGTAAAACCCGGCACGCGGCTCGACAATGAGGCGCGAAATCGGGGTAATTCTACCTACCTGGTAGGAACAGTAATACCCATGCTCCCGGAGCAACTTTCCAATGGATTGTGCAGCTTGAAGGAAGACGTCATCCGACTGACAAAAAGTGTACTTTTTACCTTTTCCATGGAAGGTAAGATCCGGCGAGTCGACTACGCCAACTCCTTCATAAGGAGCCGAAAGCGTCTGACTTACAAGCAGGCCTACACCTTGATCAAGAACGACAAGCTCCAGGCGGCGCTTAATCTCCCCTTGCCCCCTAAACACCAAACCGGTTCAACCGGCCGTGCTTTAAAAGACTTATCGAATAAAGAGCTCAGCAACCTGCAAAAAGCAATCCGAACTGCCTGGGCTATCGCCGAAAAGCTTCGTGAAAAGCGGTTCGCGAGAGGCAGCCTGGACCTGGACATGCCAGAGGTTAAAATTTACGTCGACGAAGAAGGATACGCGGATCGAATGGAGCGAGTCGAAAACGACGAAAGTCACCAGTTGATCGAAGAATTTATGCTGGCCGCGAATGAGGCTGTCGCACGGGAATTAAGCAAGCACACCATCCCGGCAATTTACAGAGTCCACGAAAAGCCCGACGAACAAAAGTTATATGAATTGTCCGAAACGATGCTCACCTACGGCCTGAAAACGGGTGACCTTAACAGCAAGCGCGAGGTAGTAAAACTTCTGGCGGCTATAAAATCACACGCTTACGGATACACCTTGCGAATTCAGTTTCTGAGGGCACTCAGACAGGCATGTTATATGGCTGAGCCATTGGGCCACTATGGTCTTCACAAAAGCAATTATACACATTTCACTTCACCGATACGCCGCTATTCGGATCTGATCGTGCATCGGATTTTTGAGAACTATCTTGTCAAAATTAAAGGCCAGGATCCCCTGCCCAACCAATCAGCCCGCTACAAACACTCCAAATTAATCAACATCGCCCAACACGTAAGCCTTTGCGAACAAAACAGCACCGAAGCCGAACGTGAATCCGTTAAAATCAAACAGCTCGAGTTTTTTGAAAAGGAAGTCAACAAGGCTGAAAAGACTGTATTTGACGCAGCTGTGCTGGAAATCAAAAACCACGGTATATTCGTGGAGCTCAAAGATTCACTGGTCTTCGGCATGGTTCCCACGTCCAGCTTGAAGGACGATTTATACGTCGTTTCACAAGACGGCACAGAACTTTACGGGAGACGATCCCGAAAAAAAATCAAAGTCGGCCAAACGGTGAAAGCAGTCCTTTCCAAAGTCGACCGCTTCAAGCGCCTGATCGATTTCAACCTTGTTTAGTAAGGGTTTGCATCAGGCACGCTACATTTTAAAAAATCAAAATCATGGACCACTACACTTACCATACACGACTGAAGGAAATTTGGAAAAAAGGGTATGATGATTATCAAGCGGGCGGGCGCACACCCGGAGCATACCTCACCAATGAAGACCAGGAATTCTTGGCTGAAATTGGAGCTACCCAGCATGATGTATATGATTTTACCGATGATTTCATCTGTTTCGGAGCCCCTGACTGGGAAACTTTCTGGTCCGTACAATCCATTCGATTCAACTATTTCAAACAAGTCATGAAAGGCCAACCAGGCACTTATATCAGACCCATGGCTGAATACACACCCAAGGATGGAGAAATTAAAGGAATATCATGGCTACCCAGAATCATTGAAAAAGCTCAGCACAAACTTCGTGGCGAGCTCGACCCTGATATTATGTATGGTTGTGGTGGCGACCGTAAATTTCTAAAGAATCACAACCTCCACCCGGCGGAGTTTCTTCAGCTGGTGTGGAATCATTTCGAAGACCCCCAAGCAATCGCTCAATACTTAAAAGATAGTTCCCCGATTCTGCAGAAGGTGTAAATCGGCTCTAATATCGTCGATATGATCCTTGCTCACGCTCGGAGAGTCATTTTTATTGCTTCAAATGGATAAGGAGGTAATGCCAATCAACATAAAAGGCTTGATCCCTACAAGCACCGGTGTGGCCGTTTTCCTGGGGACGAAAGATAAGACCTTTGTCATCTATATCGATCCAGCGGTTGGGCAGTCCTTGTCCTTGGCTATAAACGACGTCAAACGTAGCCGTCCACTAACCCACGACCTAGTGACCCATATTTTAATGGGCCTCGAAGCAAAGCTGGATCGGGTTGTGATCAACGAAGTCGACTCCGATAAGTTTTTTGCCCGCCTGTTTATCAACATGGAAAACGAACTGGGGAAAAAGATTATTGAAATCGATGCCAGGCCCAGTGATTCCCTGGTTCTCGCTGTGCAAAATAAACGTCCGATCCTAGTTTCGAAATCAGTGCTCGAATCGGTTGAAGACATGACTTCCGTATTCGAAGACATCAAAAGCCGCAACGAGGACGACGAAACTCCGGCCGGGGAAATCTAAAAGGTTTCTGCATCATGAGTCCCTTGCCGGAAACAATTAACGAAGGCCAAGCTTGTACGGCATTGGCACCTATGCAGGATGTGACCACTTGGGAATTCATGAAAGTCGTCCACCAGTTCGGATCTCCGGATTATTATTTTACGGAGTACTTTCGAGTCCATGAAACCTCTATATTGGAAAAACACATACTTTATTCTATTACCGACAATCCCACGGACCGTCCGATTTTTGCTCAATTAATCGGGGAAAATCTGGAATACATTGAAAGGACAGTCAGCGAACTTAAGAGCCATCCCATAGCCGGTATCGACCTGAACCTTGGTTGTCCGGCCCCTAAAGTTTACAAGAAAAATGTTGGCGGAGGTCTTCTAATAAACCTGGACCATGTTGATAAAATCTTTGGTCTTTTAAGGGAAATTTCACCCCATCTATTCACTGTGAAGTCTCGTATCGGGTTTGAAGATACGGCACCATTCGAAAGATTACTGGACCTTATCAATAAGCACGACGTGGACTTGCTAAGCCTTCACGGCCGCACCGTTAAGGAAATGTACTGGGCTGACGTCCACTACGACTACATCGCAGAAGCGGTCAAAAGGGCCAATTGCCCGGTACTGGCAAACGGCAATGTGACAAGCTACTTAAAGGCGGAGGAAATTCTCTATAATACGGGCTGCCACGGCATAATGATTGGAAGATCGGCTATTCGCAACCCATGGATATTCAGGCAGATCCGTGAGCATTTAGCAGGAGATGTTGTGTTTCAACCTACGTTGGGCGATGTATTTGCCTATTCTCAAAGCCTCAGAGAAACCCTATTCAAAGAGTCTGTCCCTGAACAGAATCAGGTCAATAAACTCAAAAAGTTCTTCAACTTCATAGGTCTCGGTGTCGATCCTGGGGGACAGTTTCTTTATGAAATTCGTCGGGTGAGGTTCTTCGAGGACATGGACGATGTTTTATACCGCTACCTAAAGGTTCATTCGGATAAACCCTTTGCAACGGAACCTTACCCTGGATTGGTGGCCCGGCCAAATCGTGAAACCCAAGTAAAACCGTTGGTGGAGGTGGCTTATTGTTAAATCAAAAGCAGTGCTTGGTATGACTTTAAGGGATTGTAACTTCAGGCTTGGGCGCTCAAATCATCATAAAGGCCGAAACCACATCGGAATACGCCCGAGAAGTTACCAATCGTTCCCAAAGCCTACCGCTAAAATACCATTTCATCAAAGGGATACATTATCCCGGACACATCAAAGATCCTTCTTTGGAAAAAGTCGGTTTTAGAGAAATTACCCTGAATCTGGCATCACACTTAACCATACAAAACTATTTTCCGAACAAAGACACGGACAACAAAGACGTAATGATTTTTGTCTACTGGGGGTTACCACGGTGGAAGAAGACCCAATGGGTATGTAGGCCATCAATTCAGTCGATGAATATGAGACAATCTACGGTCTCGGCGACAGCACGGAAGAAGGCGTACATCGACAAATCCAACTGTACCGCCCAACCGATGTTCCGGGTTGGAACTTGGCAAATAAAAAAGAATACGTCGGAATACTGGGATTTGCCGAAACGTTGGAATACAGGAATACTAAGACTCAAACACGAATTGAACTGGAATCGGCGTTAAACCGTGAACGTTATTTTTCGTCCCAATGGCCTACGGCTGCCAGAAGTACCTTAACGATAAGGAAATGGACCTGCTCTGAATCACCAGCCTCAGCAAGAAATCAACCGATTATACTTTTATGATAATGCCTACAAGGAACTCACCGTTGCAGCCAGCGATTATTTCGGAAAGAACATAAAAGGCCTGCAAAAGCGTAGAACCGATGATGCCGGAAATGTCGAAGCGGGAGAGATCGAAGTTATTGAGACGGTCAAATAAGAATTCCCATTTAAAACCTTTTATTCATCTTATGGCCTGACATGCAAGAACCAACCGCACTCGTAACTTTTCTGATCATTCTGGGATCGGGCATCCTCACCTTCCAGGGATTTAACAAGCCTGAACTTTTCAGCCGGCTGCTTTTTGACAATCAGGCAATCCAGGCCCGAAAGGAATACTTCCGATTGATCACATCCGGATTTTTGCACGCTGACTGGATGCACTTCATTTTCAACATGTTCAGCCTTTATGCATTTGGTAGGCACATAGAACTCATTTACTCACCGGCCTACCTCTTATTGATCTATTTCACGTCAATCGTAGGAGGAAACATACTATCCCTGCTTATCTATCGCAACAAGCCATACAGGGCAATCGGTGCATCCGGTGGAGTTTGCGGAGTCATATACGCCTCCATATTTCTCATACCAGGCGGCAGTATTTATATTCTCCCAATTCCTTTTCCAATACCATCCTGGGCTTTTGCCATTCTCTTTTTGCTGATTTCATTTTACGGAATGCGCTCGACCAAAACCAATATTGGCCACGTTGCCCACCTCGGAGGAGCGCTGGTAGGTCTGTTGGTTACGTTTCTGCTTTTTCCAAAAGCAGTACTTGCTCAACCAATGCTAATTGCTGGGATCTTTACCATTTCGGCTGTGATTTTCGCCACAACCTTTATCAAGAAATTTACCCGTTAGAAAGTCAGTCCAGAATCTTTATTTTGATATCCCGGTAGTGGACCTCGCTGTCAAGATCATGAGCCTGCAAAGCGACGGTCCCATGGCTCAATACACGGCCAGGCATATTCTCCGGGCCTTTCCAGTCAGCTGGCTGTTTCCATTGTACAGTGGTTTCATCGTTCACTTTTATGGTTATGGAATCGTCAAGGACAATGATGTGGTAATCAAACCATTCGCCATCCGTGGAAGGGGCTTTATCTAGCCAAACCTGGGCTCCGGATTTGTCCACTTTAACCACGAAGGCTGGTTCCGGTTTCATGGCTACGTACATGTTCGATACGGCGTAGAGACTTCCGGTTTTTTTGGGATCTTTGTGAGTGCTGTTTACCTGTGCTTCAAATCCATGATCGGGCCAACCTTTATCCTGATATTTTGTATGAAAATATACCCCGGAATTGGCATTCGGCATTGTCTTTACCTGAAGTTTGAGCTCAAAATTTTTAAAATTAGCGTTCCCAACTAAGCCTTCATAAAACAAGTGGGATCGCCCACCTTTTAAAATCAGTACCCCGTCTTTCACAAAATAAGAATCCGGATTCTCTTTGCTGGCCACCCATCCATCTAAAGATTTGCCGTCAAAAAGTGAGATAAATCCATTGTCATGATGCTTGGCGCATGTAGTCGAAAAACCCAGGAAAAGGAGAATCAAAACGGACGAAAAGATAGACTTTTTATTCATGAATCCCATTAAGAAGAGACAATTAGAAATTCCAATCGAAAAGATTCAGCTATTCCAGGCTTTTCACCAAAGCAAATGGAATGTCTTATAGAAACCATGCGGAAACCAAACCAACGATTAAAAGAATTATCGAGCAACTGAACTTATCACTTCTCAAAGATGAGTTCGGGTTGTATGTCCGGGTCTACGAACCCCAATTAAAGGTCGACCATCAAGCAAAAAAATGCCTGCCAATAATTTATTACGCTCTGACGCCGGAATACCCACAAGACAATCTGCATTGGCTGGCGACTTATGATCATCATGTACCCATTGAAGGCGGGTCAACCGATTATTATTATTTTATGGCGATGGCACCATTGAAATGAAAACGATGGGCAGGGGTTTTCCAAAGACTAATCTCAGGCAGTCAGCTCACCCGGCAACACAAGCAAAGCCACACGCCTTCATCCGGATACTGATTACGTACTTGTTGCTTCGGTAAACAAGCCCGCTTGGCAGGTCATTACCACCAAAATCGGCGCTGGCCAATCCTTTATCGGTCAATACGAAGGACAAGAATGGGCAACGGAAAGTTTCCTCATAGATTTGATAGGTCCCAATTGGATCGTTGGTGATTGATTAGGCAGGTTCTCAATCAGAATGATTGTTGGGCAGAAATTGGGCAAACATGAAGGAAACGAGTGCAAAACCGGCACCGGCAAAAAATATCACTTGATAGCCGTATAGATACCAGGCATAACCTCCCAACAAAGGGACGGTCACTGATGATATATGGTTAAAGGTTACACCCATCGAAAGACTCGGTTTTAAATCTTCCGGGGGCGCTATTTTATTGAGGTATGTTGTCAAAGCGATGGCACCGAAAAAGACTGCGTTGTCTATAATATAAAGCACATATAAGGTCGGCCTGTGGTCGATACTTCCGTATCCAATAAAAACAAAGGTCAATACTGCATAACTGATACTCAGCATTGTGCGCTCACCGAACCGGTCGATCAGTTTTCCAAACCAACCACCCGTTACTGAAATGATAGCCTGGTTAATGAGGACCAGGGTCATGGTGGTATGGATGGGCATTCCATGCACTTTCACCAGAGCGAAAATAGCGAAAGTAATGAAGATCTGTTTTCTGCACCCTTGCAAAAATTGAAGAGTATAAAACAACCAATACTTCTTTTTCAGCAGAAAACTGCGATCCACATTCGTAACCTTCTTCCTCACTGCCCCGAATATCGTTCCTGCTCCCAAAAAACAAGCAACTCCAGCCACAATAAAAAGGCCAGCGTAACCAACATATGAATACGCAACTAAGCATACCAGGATCATTAAAAACCAGGCGAAGCTTTCTACCGCCCGCAATTGTCCCAAAGCCCAACCTTTGCCACGATCGCCTGAAAACTGAATACCCATACTCTGACTAAGCGGATACCATGCATGGAACCCAATGCTCCAAACCACTGAAAAAACCGTAAACATGAGGACCGTATTCACCTGGGAAAATGCGGCGATACCGATCCCCATAAAGATCAGGCATACCATTGCCGCCACCGGAGGCGATAAAGCAATCATGATGGCCAGAAATACAAAATTAAGAAAACCGGGGATTTCACGTAACGCCTCGACGACTCCGAGTTCCACGGGCTCAATACCGAGGCGTTCCACAATAAAATTGTGCTGAATCGTTAGCTGGACTCCAAAAAATACACCAACCATTCCCGAAGCGAAAGCCAGGCGTCTGAAATCATAGCTCCAATCCGAAATGTCCGGGAAAAAGCCGCGCATCCATATAATCAGGATCAATTACTCCGGAAGCACAAGCAAATGCTTAACGACCTTAGGGAATGGCTTGCCCGACCTGGTCGTCGCCAAAAGGCGAATGAGATCCATCGCAAAACAGGAAACCTCCGCACTTGGTACTGGGCACGAAAGATTAGTTAGGAATCGTTCTTCCGCTCGACATTCGGGTCCGAGGCAAGTCAATATCCGGATTTTCAGATAAGATATACCACTTCATGAAACACATTTCTATTCCCTTTGTTTTATTACTAATTATTCCAGGCCTGCTTCAGGCGCAAAACCGCATCGGAACTGGCAGCATGAAGAATATTTATACCCAGTATTGTGCCAGCTGCCACGGACAAAACATGGAAGGCGGTCAGGGAAGCTCCTTGATCGACGATGTCTGGATATACGGCTCAACCGACGCCGATATCGCCAAAGTCATTCGCGAGGGTGTTCCTGAGCTCGGAATGGTCCCTTGGAAGAGCGTGCTCGACGAAGAGCAGATCCGTGGTCTGTTAATTTTAATACGCGAACAGAAACAACTGGCGGAAACAACAGGCATTCTGGAAAAGGTAAGACCGCTCGGAGGGATATTTTCGACCGACCTTCACAACTTCAAATTAGAGAAGGTCACCGAGGTGAATGACATTCTCTGGTCCATTGCATTTTTACCGGATCAATCGATTTTGATTACCCAACGCAATGGAAAGCTCTGGCACATAGTGGATGGTCAGAAATCGGAGATTACGGGTATGCCTGAAGTGAGAGACGTAGGTCAAGGCGGCTTGCTCGAGGTGGCACCCCACCCCGATTATGAGAGTAATGGCTGGGTATATCTGTCCTTCAGCGAAGATTTGGGACATACGATCGAAAGCAAAAATGCCTCCATGACTACTGTGGTCCGTGGGCGCATTAAGAATAACCAATGGGTGGATGAGGAAGAAATCTTTCGGGTCCCCCCGGGATACCACACAACAAGGGGTGGCCACTACGGATCCCGGTTTGTATTCAAAGACGAGTACCTGTTCTTTCCAATTGGTGATCGTCAGGAAGGAGATCCTGCCCAGGATTTGACCGTTCCCCATGGAAAAATACACCGCATTTATCACGATGGACGGATACCGGAAGGAAACCCTTTCTACACCACACCAGGTGCCTACAAATCCATCTGGACCTATGGAAATCGCAATCCTCAGGGTTTGGACATGCACCCGGTTACCGGCGATCTTTGGTCAACAGAACACGGTCCTCGCGGTGGAGATGAGCTGAACCTCATTCGACCTGCAATTAATTATGGCTGGCCGGTCATCACTTACGGCATGAATTATGACGGCACTCCATGGACGGATAAAACCCACATGAAGGGCATGGAACAACCGGTTTTATATTGGTTACCCTCAATTGCCGTTTGCGGGATTGATTTCTACGATGGCGACAAATTTCCAGGATGGAAAAACAACCTTCTGGTAGGAGGTATGGCTTCGGAAGAGGTGCAGCGCCTGGTGATCGAGGATCAAAAAGTGATTCACCGTGAAACGATACTCAAAAAACAAGGTCGCGTGCGCGACATTGAAACAGGACCTGATGGCACTATTTACGTGGCCCTGAACACGCGGGGACCGAATTCTGGAGCCCTCTACAAATTTGTTCCACTGGGAGAACCGCGTTGGACCAGCCTTTTCAACGGACGAGACCTTTCTGGTTGGGAGGTGCGTGATGGAGCTTCAACCGTGCTGGTAGACGATGGGACCCTGGTAGCCTTCCACCAGGATCCAACTTCTCATACCTACCTGACCTCCAAGAAAAGTTATGGCGATTTTATCATGGAGCTCGATGTAAAAGTCGTCGGCGATTTAAATTCCGGCATCCTCCTGCGCGGCCAAAGTAATTCCCACTTTCGTAATGGAAAGGTCCATGGTTATCAAATGGAAATCGATCAGTCCGACCGTAAATGGACAGGGGGAATCTATGAAGAAATGGGCCGAGGCTGGTTATACTCGTTGGAAGGTAAAGCAGATGCGCAAAAAGCCTACCGGCCTTCAGACTGGAATCATTATCGGATCGAAGCCATCGGCTCGCACTTCCGTATCTGGGTAAACGATGTTCCCACCTTGAATATGGTCGACAAAAAAATGACCAAAGGTGTCATTGGTTTTCAAATACAAAAGCTACCCAAGAACGGAGGCGGGGGTGCCGTCTACATACGCAATGTGCGCATCATCTCCGATGAAGCTGGCAATCACATCAACAGTATTGCAATCCCCGAACAGGCAATTGATGAAGTTGCTGTATTAGGCGGCCTATGATGCCTGGAAAAATTTTTATCTGGGGGACGCTTTTTCATTGTATCCTCACCTCGGCTCTTTTCAGTGCGGATAAGAAAATTCTCTTACTGGCCGGCAAACCGAGCCACGGCTGGAACGCCCATGAATTTGTAGCAGGGAGCGAACTTCTTGCTGAATGTTTGAACGAAGGTGGCCTGAATATTAGGACGATTGTTAGTGAAGGTTGGCCAGACAATGAAGCCACGCTGAAGGATTTGGCGAGTGTGGTAATTTACACAGACGGAGAAGACCTGCATGTGGCTAAGGGCCAGACCGAAACCCTAAAAAAGCTTCATTCTAACGGCGTCGGATTAGTCCTCCTCCACTATGCACTGGAAGGTGCCGACGCCAATATGAACCAATTTTATTTTGATTCTATCGGCGGTTTCTTCGAGATCGACTGGTCGGTGAATCCTAACTGGACACCGGATAAGCTTATTCTGGGCGTCCATCCCATCACTTCCGGAGTCGGTTCCTTTCTGTTCGAAGACGAATGGTATTTCCACATGCGGTTTCGTGAGAACATGACGGGAATATCACCGATTCTTTCCACCCACCCCACCGAATCCGTCCTCGGAAAGGATGGACCTCGTTCGGGAAATCCTGCCCTACGGGAAGAATTGAACAATGAGGTGATCCAGCACCTGGCCTGGGCTGCTGAAAATGGAGAGAAGGGACGTGGCTTTGCCCTGACTGGAGGCAACTATCATCACAATTGGTCCGATGATGATTTTCGAAAACTGGTCTTGAATGGAATTATTTGGACTGCCGGCCTGGACGTCCCAAGCGGAGGAGTAACTTCAAAGGTTTTAGGCCTAATCCGATACAAAACTATCAGTGAAGCTATTGCACGAAATGATCTCGATGACGTAAAGAGGCACGTGGAAAAAAACCCTGATGTGGTCAACACTCTTGGCCGGTCAAAAATGACCCCGCTCCACGAAGCAATCATGCGTAAACGACCCGACGCAGCTCTGATTCTCCTCCAAGGAAATGCAGACCCCAACATAACTACCTCCGGCAGCCAAACATCCATGCACCTGGCTATAGACCGCAATTTACTAGAGGTTGCAGCAGCCTTGCTTGAAGTTGGTGTTGATCTAAGTGTCCGTGACAGCCAGGGATGGACCGCGCTCCATTTGGCCGCTGCAAAGAACCGAAACGAAATCGCAAAACTGCTTATCGAAAACGGCGCCGATGTGAAACGCCTCAGTGCCGGCGGCGGCACGCCGCTTCACGAAGCTGCAGTCGGAGGCGATGCAGATCTGATCCATTTACTTCTGGAAGCTGGTATCGACCCCAAAATCATTTCCGATCATAACAAGTCCGCATTGGACATCGCCATGGAATACGAAAATTCCGTGGCGGTTAAAATATTGTGCAATCTGTAAGCGCGGTATAACAGAAAACGAGTATACTTGGATCTAAAAACGACTACAACTTACTCAAAAATCTTTCGATCCGGTCCAGGGCTTCGCCGATATTTTCGATGGAGTTTGCATATGAGAAACGTAGGAACCCCTGGCCGAATTCTCCAAACCCATCCCCGGCTAAACAAGCCACACCAGCTTCGTCGAGTAAGCGACCTTCCAATTCCTTGGAATGTAATGGAATATCAGATACATTAGCAAAAGCGTAAAAGGCCCCTTTGGGCACGCGACAGGAAATTCCTGGTATCTTGTTCAAGCCTTCAATGAAGAAATCCCTTCGATTGCGGAAGGCCTGTAGCATTTGGGCCACTGAATCCTGAGGGCCAGTTAATGCCTCAATTCCGGCGCGTTGGGAAAATGACGCCGTGCAGCTGTTGCTGTTTACCATAAGAAGTTCGACCGATTCCACCATCCACTCCGGAAAAACTCCATAACCCAAACGCCAACCGGTCATGGAATACGTTTTGGAAAACCCATCCAGGAGGACAGTCCGATCCTTGGCGCCTTCAAACTGGGTAACCGATTGAAAATCGTCGTCGTAGATCAGTTCGCTATAAATTTCATCGGCCAATATCAATACATCGTGCTTATCGCAGATTGCGGCTATCGCTTCCAAGTCGTCTTTTTTGAGGATACCTCCCGTTGGATTTTGCGGAGAGTTGAGAAAAAGGAGTTTTGTTTTATCATTCACACGTGCCTCGAGCTCGTCGATTTCAAAGCTGAAATCGTTTTTCTCCGCTAGTGGAAGCGGAACACCTTTGCCTCCAATATAATCGATGAGCGATTTGTAGACCGGAAATCCAGGATCCGGATACACCACTTCATCGCCTGGTTCGACTACCGATAGAATGGCATAAAACACCACCGGTTTGGCCCCCGGGGTCACTACGACCTGAGATCCTTTTACATCGATACCTCGGGTTCTGGAAATGTGCTCAGCAATAATGTCTCGAAAATCCGGATGCCCGCAAGTCGGACCGTAACTAGTAAATCCATCATCAATGGCCTGTTTTCCAACCGCACATATATTTTCGGGAGTAGGAAAGTCAGGTTGTCCTATCTCAAGGTGGACAATGTCCTTGCCTTGACTTTCCAACTGTTTGGCTTTGGCCAACACTTTGAAGGCCGATTCTGTGCCCAATTGCTGAACAGCATTTGTCAAATACATGGTTGGCATGCTAACTGCCCGCAAGAAAACCCAACAAGCACAAATCCAACTATTTCGACCTGGATTAATCCAAAAATCAATTACAATTAACTATTGGAATTCCTACTAAGGGGCTTGCATTGACTCGAACCCTAATCCCCCAACATTTCCTGCCAATAGAGGAGCTCCTCACTATGAAAGGCTATGTCGAGCGCGGAAAGACGACCATTCAGCGTTGTGTTATGTGTAACAAAGTGGGTGATGTAGGTATCGACTATGGTCCATCGCTAAACGGTTGGAGTCAAAAGCAAGGCTTTAATACAAGAATAATACCGGGTAACGGACCTACCAGATTCAAATAAATTCGAATTCATAGGGCAAATTAACCTTTTGGGCATGTCTTATTCAAAAAATCGCTCAAAATTATTGACGGTTGAGCAGAAGCCTTTTGGTGTTAACGGCTTCCAAAATCCCGGGTAGATCTCGATTCATTCGGGCTAAAAATACAACATGACATCAAACACAACGAAAATCATTTACACCAAAACGGATGAAGCGCCGGCATTAGCCACCCACTCCCTGCTTCCCGTCATCGAAGCCTTCACAAGTGTAGCGGGAGTTACGGTCGAAACCAGAGACATTTCCCTAGCTGGAAGAATTCTAGCAAACTTTCCCGATAATTTATCGGATGAAAAAAGACTAGGGGATCACCTGACTGAGCTGGGAGAACTGGCAAAAAAACCTGAAGCCAACATCATCAAACTGCCCAATATCAGTGCATCGATTCCCCAGCTGACGGCAGCCATTGAAGAGCTACAAAGCCAAGGCTATCAGGTACCGGATTATCCTGAAGAACCGGATACTGAAGAAGAAAAGGAAATACAGGCACGCTATGCCAAGGTATTAGGGAGTGCCGTGAACCCCGTATTGCGGGAAGGCAATTCTGACCGACGCGCTCCAGGATCAGTGAAAGCCTTCGCCAAGAAAAACCCACACCCCATGGGTGCCTGGTCCTCTGATTCAAAATCGCATGTGTCCAGTATGATCGGGGGAGATTTCTACGGTAGTGAAAAATCAACTACAATTAGCGTGGCCACTGATTTCAAAATCGAATTTGTATCGAAGGACGGAACTACAACTGAGCTGAGAGGTCCGGCTCCACTCCAGACAGGAGAGGTAATTGACGCCTCGATCATGAGTAAATCCGCTCTCAGGAGTTTTCTGGCTCAGCAAATTCAGGAAGCGAAAGAGCAAGATGTTCTACTGTCTCTTCACCTGAAAGCGACCATGATGAAGGTTTCCGATCCCATCCTCTTTGGACACATGGTTTCGGAGTTTTATGCACCGGTGTTTGAAAAACACGCAGACCTTCTTGAGAAATTGGGAGTGGATCCCAACAACGGTTTCGGTGACCTGGAAAGCAAGATCAAGGCTCTACCGGAAGACAAGCGGTCGGAAATCGAGGCCGATATTCAGAGCTGTTATGAAAACCGACCTGCCCTCGCTATGGTTAATTCCGATAAGGGGATTACCAACTTTCAAGTCCCGAGCGATATCATCATCGATGCGTCCATGCCGGCTGCGATTCGGGCTTCGGGCCAAATGTGGGGACCAGATGGCAAACAAAAGGACACCAAATATGTCATTCCGGACCGTTCTTACTCAGGAGTCTACAAAGCAACCATCGATTTTTGCAGAGAGAATGGGGCCTTTGATCCTTCAACCATGGGAACTGTACCAAACGTCGGTCTCATGGCCCAGAAAGCAGAAGAGTATGGCTCGCACGACAAGACCTTTCAGGCCACAGACTCAGGAACCATCCGTGCCATAGATTCATCCGGTGCAGTGCTTCTCGAACAAGCGGTTAAAGAAGGTGATGTCTTTAGGATGTGTCAGACCAAGGATGCACCTATCCAGGACTGGGTAAAACTGGCAGTGAATCGGGCACGGGCCACAGGTTGGCCGGCGGTGTTCTGGTTGGATAAAAATCGTGCACACGATATTGAAATAATTAAAAAGGTTAACGCGTACTTACCAAACCATGACACGAATGGATTGGAACTACACATCAAGGCCCCGGTAGATGCGACTCAATTTAGTTTGGAACGGATTCAAAGGGGTGAAAATACAATCTCCGTCACGGGAAACGTCCTCCGCGATTACCTAACCGACCTGTTTCCGATCCTCGAATTGGGAACCAGTGCAAAGATGTTATCGATTGTTCCTCTCATGAATGGAGGTGGACTTTTCGAAACCGGGGCCGGAGGCTCGGCACCTAAACACGTTCAGCAATTCAATTCAGAAGGCCATTTGCGTTGGGATTCCTTGGGAGAGTTTCTTGCACTGGCAGTCTCAATGGAACACTTGGCGAACGCTTTTGACAACGAAATAGCCCGTGTTCTTGGTAAAACTTTAGACCTTGCTACCGGAGAGTTTCTCGAGAACAACAAATCGCCCTCGAGGAAGGTCAATGAGCTGGATAATCGGGGAAGCCATTTCTACCTGACGCTATACTGGGCCAAAGCCTTGGCCCGGCAGACAGACGACGCAGAACTCGCAGCCAAGTTTGCTGCGTTGGCCGAGGAGCTGTCCAGGAACGAAACGACCATTATAGAAGAACTAAACGCCACTCAAGGTTCACCGGTCGACATCGGCGGTTACTACCATCCGGATACAGAACAAACCTTTGCGGCCATGCGCCCGAGTCCGACCTTCAATCAAGCGCTAAAATCGCTTCGCTAAAGCAATCGCCAATTTTAGTGTACGTCGTACTGAAGCAGGTTTTCTGAATCGTATACGAAAATACGATCAGGATTCGAGGCATACAAATTAGCGGCAAAAGCATGCGGGAAGAATGTCGATTTTACCGCAGTGATGTGATAACTTTGGCATGCGTGTTCAAAACGTGAAAGATGCCAACCATTTGAAAGTCCGGCTTTCCGCAGATACCAGTACCGATTCGATTTTACTCGTAGTTAGCAGAGTCAATGATCCAGAAACAAAAACCATGACCAGGTCTGGGAGCGCTTGACAGAAGTCATTTTCGATACGCTTCCATTATCCGCAAAGTTGGGTGTCAGAATCCTACTGGAAAACGTCGGCAACGGATTTTGCGGCAAACCCTAGAACTGGATTGAGTATCTGGCCCAATTCAAAAGTCCTTGGGTCGGTGCTTTTTTTGACATCGGCAATCACCAAAGTCGAGGGGTGCCACAAACTGGATTAGAATACTAGGCAAGCGAATTGTTAAATTGGATATCAAAGACCATCTTTCCGGCTGCAGGAAAAACTGCGACTTCTTCGAAGAGGATGTCAATTGGGCCGAAATCAGGCAGGAAGTTGGCCGCATTCAATCCAATGGATGGTCCACATTAGTGTCCGTAGGAGACGCCGACCGTATCCTTCAGGTCGCTGAACGCATGGGCCGGGCGCTCGGTATTGAATAAACGAATCCCAAATCTCAGCTATCGACTTTGTCATTTATTGAAACAGAACCAAATTTACGCAAAAGAGAACTAAGTTTTCCAGAAAGATAAGCACTTATTTGAACTAAACTGAATGAAAAGTGTGAAGTCTTAACTGTGCGCAAACTTTGTAGTAGGGTCTTTTTTCCGTTTGCTTCGTTTCTTTCAGTTCAAAAAACTACTTCATGAACAAAGTAAGAAGGCCCGCAAAAGGTGCAAAGTTGCACTGAAAAACACTAAACTGTGAATCCAAAGATCCATCAGCCGCGGGACTAATAGTTTTAAAGGTAGGGCTAGCTCGTCGAACCTACCGCTTAAATCAAAGTAATTCAGTACACATTATTTTGTTAAAATCAGTAGATTCAGATGATCTAACGGTCAGACCTATTTATATTTGAATTTCAATCAAAACAGCCTACTCATCGGGGGCTGAGCTGGCCGATCTGGCACCCAGTTTATCGTTCAAGTAAAGCAGTGCACTCACATCGTTCGCAGCACGCTCAACCAAAGAAACAATTTCACTCACCGTTTTTTCCTCTTCTACCTGCTCGTCCAAAAACCATTGCAAATGGCTAATGGTAGCATGGTCGTTAAGCGATGAGGCTTGCTCATAAAGCTCGTTGATAGACCGGGTGTTATCCTGTTCCTGGATCAAAGCAGCCTGAAATACTTCTAAAGGTGAGGCATAATCTACCTTCGGCGCTTCAATCGCTGCCAATTCGACTGTACCATCCCGATCTTGCAAATAATTGAGTAACCGCATTGCGTGCTGCTGTTCCTCCTGATACTGGACCATGCACCAATTACCAAAACCGGACAGGTTTTCTTTTTCGAAGTAGGTCGACATACCCAGGTAAACGTAAGCCGCCGCTAACTCCATATTAATTTGGCGATTGAGTGCTCCTTGTAAGGTGGGATTAATCATGAGAGCCCACGTTAAATACTCCTTCAAGAAAATCAAGACTGAGACTTACAATTTTGTTTGGCCTCAATCCAACCTACCTTCGTCGTATTCGATGATATCGGCAAAGGATTTTATATCCTTGCGATCAGATACACCCAAGTGTTCACGCGACTTTTGAAGGGCAATCTCCCCTTCCTCACTCATTCCCATTTGCACCAGTTTGCGATTCCAAATATGAGACTGTGGATCTTCCGCAATGATTTCCTTCAAACGTTGTGTAATTTCTTCGTCCGATTGAGAGGTTTTGACAATCTCGATAACAGCTTGCGGATAGATACCAAGGTACAGGCAAAGAAACCCGTCAAAACCACGCGTAAAATTGCGATGGTAGCCTTTGGGCAGCTGTCCTTTCAGGTGAAGTCGAATCTTGGCTATAAAGCGCGGAAGATGCAAAAGCCCAAACTCAGGATGAGGATAATAGGGCGAAGGAAGGTCAGTGATATCGTTCGGATCTCTCATTAAATAGAGCTATTTAAAATTCAAGGTCGGTCGTTCTGAGGCTCTCAAAGAGTTGAGAGGCGACGACCGAGGCGTGAGGGCGCACAGGCGAGGTGCGTAACAGAACAAGAAGGGAGGAAAAACCGGCATGTCAAACTTAAGATTGGAGCAGTGGTGTAGACTTTTTTTGCTCTCGGCCTTTTTTAAAATCTTGGAAATTCCTTCTACTTCGACCATTTCGAATAAGTTCTTGAGGCTTCGTGATTCCTACCAAAAAGCAATGGAGAAATTTTGCAGGTTCCATGTCTGTAATAGAAAGCGTTTTCACTAGACTGAACACCAGTATGAGACATTGTTTCATTTAAAACCATTATGGGGAACCATGTATTCACTCGATCTTCGCTTTTAGTAATCACCCTGCTTGCACTCACTGGTTGCGAGCCCCGTAAGACCGATGTGGAAATTGCAACGGAACGAGGCATCCTGCTTTGGGCCAACGGATCGGAACCCAAATCACTGGACCCACAGGTGGCCACCGGAGTCCCGGAAAATCATGTTATCTCTTCCTTGATCGAAGGACTGATTGCCTATCATCCCACGGACGACACGGCCATCGAGCCGGGCATGGCCGAACGCTTCGAAACGAACAATGCCGGCAACGTATACACCTTTCACCTGAGAGACGCTCAGTGGACAAACGGCGACCCGGTAACCGCACATGACTTTGATTACAGTTACCGGCGTATCCTTAATCCAGCACTGGCGGGTGAATACGTCAACATGCTCTTTGTCATTAAGAATGCCAAAGATTATTACGAATCTCAAGGGGGAGAAAATCCGCTTCCTTGGGAGGAGGTCGGAGTCAAAGCGTTGAATGATAATACGCTCGAAATCACCCTGGTGGCTCCGATGTCCTACTTCCCCTCAATGCTAAAGCATTATTCCTGGTTTCCGGTAAATCCGCGGGTCATTGAAGCTCATGGTGGAATGACAGCCCGGAATGGTCAATGGTACCAACCGGAAAATCATGTCGGCAACGGGCCCTTCCGTTTGAAAAACTGGACTACCAACCAGATTCTGGAAGTCGAAAAAAATCCGACTTACTGGGATGCCAAAACGGTTCAACTAAATAGCATCCGGTATTTTCCTATTGAAAGCCAGGACTCCGAGAACCGCTTGTTCAATGCCGGAGGTGTCCACAAAACGAACGAAATCCCCTTGCACAAAATTGAAAGCTACAAGGCTGAGAATCCTGAAGTCATCCGTATTGATCCTTATCTGGGCACTTATTTTTACCGGGTCAATGTTTCAAGAAACGACGAGTTGGCAGACAAGCGCGTACGTCGTGCTCTCACCCTATCCATCGACCGCAAATCACTCGTTGAAAACGTAATACGGGGTGGGCAGATCCCCGCCCACTATTTTGTTCCTCAAGGTATCAAAGGCTATAGCAGTCAAGACTACTTTAAATACGACCCGGAGGAAGCGCGGCGTCTCTTGGCAGAGGCCGGATACCCAAACGGCGAAGGATTCCCACACTTCGAAATTCAATACAACACTTCCGAACAGCACAAAACCATCGCTGAAACCATCCAGCAAATGTGGAAAGAAACCCTGGGGATAAACATCGGCATCTACAACCAGGAGTGGAAGGTCTACCTCGATGCACAATCCAATCTGGATTATGACATCAGTCGCGCAGGATGGATTGGAGATTATGTGGACCCATATACATTTCTGGAAATGTTTACCACTGGTAATGGAAACAATGATACAGGCTGGTCAAATCCGGCCTATGACAAATTGATATACGGAGCCCCCCTAGCCGGTGACACCGAACGCCGGTATACCATGCTAAATGACGCGGAAACTATTCTGATGGATGAACTACCTATCATTCCCATTTATATATATACCCGTTTCTACCTGCTCCATCCATTAGTCAAAAACTGGAATCCGAAATTACTGGATAATCGGAACTTGAAGTACATTAAGCTTGAGCCTACAGTCCAGTAGCGAATGCTACTCAACGGCTAAACAGCAAACCTGCTTCCCGGCCGATTCGCGACTCTATGTTAAAGTTTATTTTCATACGATTACTTCAGCTGATCCCTGTCCTGATCGTAATTATCACGCTCACCTTTGTCATGGTTCGCAGCATCCCCGGGGGCCCCTTCAGCGCAGAGCGAAAAGTATCCGAACATGTGCTGGAAAAACTCAATGAGCACTATGGCCTTAGCGATCCGCTCTACGTTCAATATTTTAGCTATCTCAAGAATGTCGCTCCCAAAAAAATGGACCTGGCAGCCTTAGTGAGGTTTGACCTAAAGGAAGGCTTGGGAATCGACCTCGGCCCCTCTTTTCGCTACGAAGGCCGAACCGTGAATGAGTTGATTGCGGAGTCCTTTCCTGTTTCCTTTCAGTTGGGAGCTATGGCTATTCTCTTGGCATTGTTGATTGGCATACCGGCCGGAACCATTGCAGCGCTCAACAAAAATTCCACCTTCGATTATCTTCCCATGTCTCTGGCGATGTTCGGCATTTGTCTCCCATCCTTTGTCCTTGGACCACTATTCGCCCTGATCTTCGGATTGTGGCTGGACTGGTTCCCGGTTTCAGGTTGGCGGGCACCTGGTGGTTTCTACTGGTCCGATAATTTACCTTATCGCGTCCTTCCGGTTCTGACCCTGAGCCTCTACTACGCCGCCGGATTGGCTCGTTTAACCCGTGGAGGTATGTTAGAGGTGCTCAATCAGGATTACATACGCACGGCTAGAGCCAAAGGCCTGAGTACGTGGATAGTTACTACCAAACATGCCTTACGCGCCGGGCTTATACCGGTCATTTCCTACCTGGGGCCTGTAATCGCCGGAGTCCTCTCAGGCTCCTTTATTATCGAGATGATTTTTCAAATCCCGGGATTAGGACGCCACTTTATAAACGCCGCGGCCAACCGCGATTACACGCTGGTTCTGGGAACAGTTTTATTCTACGCCGCCCTGATTATCATTCTGAATCTCATCGTGGATATTATTATGGTGCTAATAAACCCTAAGTTGAAATTCGAGTAATTAACGATTATGAACGGTGGTGAACAAAGGATAAAAACGAAGAAACAAAGATATCACGCCTTTCGAGAAAAGGGTTATGAAAGGACAACGGATTGCAAAACACCTCGGGCGAACATGCCGAGTGTGCTCTCCCTCTCTGCTCAATCATGCACGCTTGTGCACTCACTCGCCCCTCAGTCGGCAAACTCGACAGCTTTATTCCGTTCTAATCGCCAATTAAGATACTAAACAAAATCGACTGAACCATCTGACTATGGAAACTACCGAAATGCCACCGGTTGACGCCTTGCTCGAGGAGGAGACTCACTCACTCTGGCAAGACGCGTGGTTCAGGCTGCGGTCCAACAAACTGGCATTTGCCGGAATGATTTTTTTCTTACTAATGGTGGTAATCTGTTTCAGCTCTCCTCTTATTGCCTGGATTACCGGATTGAGTTACGAGGAACAAAATTTAGACCTCGGCGCGACTCCTCCCAGCTGGAGTCATTGGTTGGGAACCGACGATCTGGGAAGAGACTTGCTCATTCGAGTTCTCTACGGCGGTATGGTCTCGATTGGCGTGGGAGTTGCCGCAACCTGTGTGTCCATTACCATTGGGGTCAGTTACGGATCTGTAGCCGGCTATTTCGGTAAGAAGGTTGATGCGATAATGATGCGGATCGTAGACATCCTCTACTCGCTGCCCTTCATTATTTTTGTCGTATTGCTAACGGTTTATTTCGGAAGAAATATTTTTCTGCTCTTCGTGGCGATTGGGTGTGTTGAGTGGCTGACCCTTTCCCGGATAGTACGTGGTCAGGTCCTGCACTTGAAAGTCCAGCAATTTGTGGAAGTCGCCCTTACGCTGGGATCCAAAAAAATAGATATCATCATTAAACACCTGTTTCCCAACGTTCTGGGCCCGGTTATCATTTATTCCACCCTCACCGTTCCGGGAGTCATGTTGTTGGAATCGGCTTTGAGCTTTCTCGGCCTGGGCGTGCAACCACCGATGAGCTCCTGGGGATCTCTCATCAAAGAAGGTGCAGAAAAAATGGAAATATACCCCTGGTTGCTGATTTTTCCGGCTTTTCTGTTCTCGGCGACGCTCTTTTCCCTCAATTTTTTGGGTGACGGATTGCGTGATGCTTTAGACCCCAAAGACAGCAGGCGATAGATCTCTTAATTGAAGTTGAGTCCGTGACTCTTGATAGGCAAAATTAAGCCGCCGGGCTCGAATAGCCGCCCCAAACGCTCATCGACGGATACGAATCACGCATAAACGTTCTCACATCAATCTTTCGATGGCTGGAAAAGAATCGGCCCATCCAGTTCGTGCAATTGGATATATGGAAAGAAACTGAGTTGCGCTGCCGCTTAAGGCGCGTTCCTGTTCCAGATATTCGGATTCACCCGGATACCGAGGAATTGGAAAACCGCGTCAGACTAACTTGGCAATTCTATTTTGAAAACCGTCCCCAAGCATGGAACCACAAGCTAACTTTTGGTATCGGCATCCATCTATCGACAACTCTGGTTTCTATAATCTCAGTGATTTTGTAAACTGGCCCAAACTGGACATCAAAAAACTTCAGCTCAAATAGCCGGGAATCCTCACAGAAGCCCTGATGAATAAACCCGAGCAGGAAATGACCAATTACCTGAATGCCTACCGAATCACCATTGACAGCTTTTATCATATCCTGGAAGAGTTTTTTATTCGGACCTGGGAAATTTTCTTGCCTTATTTATCCTCACACGAGGGCGGATTTTTTGTGATCTTTGGGAACAATACCAGCCCACTGCCCTTCAACGTGGCCCGGCAGCTTACCCTGCATTCAAAACGCTGGAAGACCATATTCGAGTCGCTAAAGCTCAATCCATCCTGCAAAACGACTGGACGACCTGGAACATACGAAAAGTCGACGTCCGGTTCGACAACCTGAACTCGGAAGAAAATTTGTATCCCTTGGATTCCTATTTAGGCTAAAAGGAGACATCCAACCTAACCAACGTTTACTGGTCTACCCGTTTCGTTTACCACCTGGAGAAAAAATACGGCAGCACAAACATTCCACGATTTTTCGCGGCCATGAAAAAAGTCGATCGAAAAGCTGAAAATATCGAGCGAGAAATGGCCCTCTTTAAGGAAGTCACCGGCGATGATTTTGAGGAAGTAGCCCAAAACTTCCTAAATCAACATTCCTTAACCGAAAGGGAAAAATTAGTTTCCCTAAACAATCTGCTTTATTTGAAATCGGGAATATCGATAAGATTGAGGATTCATTCTACAATTGTTTAGTTGGCATGCCCATACACTCTTCAGTCACACTATTGTTCTATGAGCAAAAAAATTATTAAATCTGGCCTTCAAATTGACTCGAAACTGAATGATCTGGTCGAAAACGAGATTGCTCCAGGAACCGGAGTGGACACAGAGCATTTTTGGCGGTCGCTGGCCGACCTAGTTAATAAAATGGGCTCCGAAAATCGCGCACTTCTTGACAACCGGAACGTCCTCCAAGGAAAAATCGACCAATGGCATGCCGACAATCCAGAAGCTTCCCTGCCCGGCGATGATTATGAAGACTTTCTCAGATCCATAGGTTATCTTTTACCGGAAGCCGACGATTTTTCAGTTGAAACACAAAACGTGGATGCGGAGATCGCAACCATTGCCGGACCACAGTTAGTGGTACCGGTCGACAATGCGCGGTACGCCTTGAACGCCACCAATGCTCGCTGGGGAAGCCTCTACGATGCTTTGTACGGCACCAATATAATCGACGAAAAAGATGGCCGAGAAAAAGGTTCTTCCTACAATCCCGTGAGGGGCGATGCGGTAATCGCACGCAGTAATCAGTTTCTAAATACACATTTTACACTTGCCGATGGTAATTGGAGTTCAGCCACAAATATTTCAGTAAACGATTCGGATATTCGAAACCTCTTAGTAACCCTGGATGACGGAACGGAAACGACACTGGCTGCCAAAGACCAATTCGTCGGTTATTCAGCAAATGTAATCCGCGTAGATCAAGTATGCCTCGTTCACAATGGTTTGCACATTATCATCCAAATCGATCCGGAACATCCAATCGGTAAATTCAGCAAGGCCGGCGTAAAGGACGTCATTATTGAATCCGCCATTACCACTATCCAGGATTTTGAAGATTCAGTGAGTGCAGTAGATGCCGAAGACAAGGTGAAAATTTACCGAAATTGGACGGGTATAATGAAGGGAACGCTCGAAGCGGAGTTCTCCAAAGGCGACGACACCATTCAACGCACCCTCAATTCAGACCGGGTCCTAACGGGTCCAAAGGGCGACCCTACAATCCTTCCTGGCCGCAGCATGCTCCTTGCTCGCAACGTCGGTATCCACATTTATACCGATGCGGTCACGACGGAAGACGGTGAATGCATCCCCGAAGGCTTTCTGGATGCAATGGTTTCCAGCTTGGCAGCTTTACACGATTTGAAAAACCTGGGCAAATTTACAAACAGCAGAGCCGGTAGTTTTTACATCGTAAAACCAAAACTACACGGACCTGAAGAGGTAGCTTTTACGGTTAAGCTGTTTGGAAAAGTGGAAAAGGCACTGGGGCTAAAAGAAAATACACTGAAAATTGGCATCATGGATGAAGAGCGCCGCACAAGTATCAACCTCAAGGCTTGCATTCGCGAAGCCCGGGAAAGAGTGGTGTTCATCAATACTGGATTTCTCGATAGGACCGGTGACGAAATTCATACCAGCATGCATGCTGGTATGATGATCCCCAAAATGGAAATCAAAGGTTCTACGTGGATTCTGGCTTACGAAGACTGGAATGTTGACCTGGGAATCGCCACAGCCCTGCCGGGCAAGGGACAAGTTGGCAAAGGTATGTGGACCGCGCCCGATGACATGAAAACAATGATGGATACGAAACAGGCCCATCCCAAGGCTGGAGCCAACACCGCCTGGGTGCCCTCCCCCACTGCAGCAACTTTACACGCCCTTCATTACCATGCTGTCGATGTTTTTAAGACTCAGGAACAACTCGCTTCACGTGAAAAAGCAAAACTGATCGATTTGCTTACTCCACCAATTCTTAATCGTGAGCTCTCAGCGGATGAAGTTCAAAGCGACCTGGAAAACAATGCTCAAGGCATTCTCGGTTACGTCGTCCGCTGGATCGACCAAGGTATTGGTTGCTCCAAGGTGCCCGATATCCACAACGTCGGTCTCATGGAAGACCGAGCTACCTTACGCATTTCCAGTCAGCACATCGCCAATTGGTTGCATCACAACCTGGTGACTCGGAAACAAGTGGAACAGGTATTCCAGAAAATGGCGGGAGTGGTAAACGAACAGAACGCCAAAGATCCGCTTTATCAGCCCATGGGTCCAAACTTTGACGGACTCGCTTACCAGACAGCCCTCGACCTGGTATTCAAAGGAGTCGAGGAGCCCAACGGTTACACGGAGGCAGTACTGTTCGGCAGGCGTCGAAAGGCTAAAAGTCTCATAAAAGCGTAGTGTTTTTGATTTAAAATCGTCAAGGATCCGCATCTGGCGGTCGGTTATTGAGGACAAATCTCTTTCCATGAGTAATTTACTTAATCCTTATTCGACTCTGCCTTATGCAAATCTCTTAGACCAAGGTATACACCAAGCAGGATCTAAAAATCGTCTGCCAACTTTGGAAAGACTGCCTCGGAGCAAAAGACATGCAACTAGACGACAACGTCTTTCAAAAAGGTGCTGATTCGCTCATCGCGGCCAACTTTATTCTCGAGTTCGATAAACGTACAGGAAAACGGCTGGTCGGCTTTTAAAAACCCGCGTTCGATTAAGTGAAGGATCTGATCATCAGCAATACGCTTTCAGAAAAACTGCCCAGAGCCATGATTCCGACACTTCTTGTGACGGTTGAACGTTTACCGAAAACTTCCAAAGATAAAATCTATCGTAAGAGCCTGGTAACAGTTTCCGTAACAGCATGAACTGATGCAGGAAAAGCAGTCTAGCGGGATTGTAGCCGAATTTTATCCAGGCCTGATTGGCGACAGGCATCCATGATAAAGGTAAGATTCTTTAACATGGACTCCTCATCAGCGCGAATCAGCACGGTTATTTCATCAGAAACCGGTTTCAATCCCCTTAGGGCTGGTTCCAATTCATTGCGTTTCAATTCCGTTCCATTGACCAGGAAAGTACCGTCTTTCCCAATCTCAATGATGATGTTCTTGTCAAACTTGTTCTGACCGGCCGTCTCAATCTTCGGCAAAGTCAGATTGAGCGTGGTGACATTGCGGAATTGCATCGTCATCAGAAAAAAGAAAATCAAAACGATCAACACATCGACCAGGGGCACAATATTAATGACCACCTTGCGGGTTTTTCTTTTTAACGAGCCTGCCATTGCATGAACTTGATCTGAGTTGATGATCTAACGGAGTCCAATCCCTTAATTAGAAAAATAGCTAAAATTTGCGGCGCAGCGGGAACGCTGTCGCCCTACCAGTATATGATTAAAAGGTAGGGCAAGAGCCTCCGGCTCTGCCGTATCATTTCTACAAATATATTTTTCAACCATCCAGTTGGGCCTGCAGATCACAAGTTGGTGTTGGGTTGAGCAAGGGTATGCAACCGCTCAATCATCGCATCCATTTGCACCGTATAGGTATCAATACGCCGCTGGTAGATGTTGTAGGCCACAAGACTGGGAATAGCCACGGACAAGCCGATCATGGTAGTAGTCAGGGCCAGTGCCACACCACCGATAAAAGCGGTCTGGTCGGGAATACCCGTTTCAAAGGACGTATTGGCAAACACTTGCACAAGCCCGGTAACTGTTCCAAGCAAACCGAGCAACGGTGCTGCGCCGGTCACGATTTCCAGTATAACCAGTCCACGCTCCATTCGGTTCACCTCAAGATTGGTAAATGCACGAAGTTTTTCGGGGTCCTGCGAGCGTTCGTTAAAGAAGGCGAGAATACGGCTCAAAACCGATTCTCTCTCCACCGGTTCGTCAATCTGCCCGGCAATGACTTTGTCCACCAAGGCCTTGGGCAAAATGTTCTCCATTCGAAGTGCCATTCCCCGCTCGAAGATAACAAAAATTCCCAGCAGCGAGCAGAGCCCTAATGGATAAATAAAAATGCCGGCACCTTCAATTATTTGAATCATGGGAGAATGAGGATCCGTAAAACTACTCTACTGTGCTCACGGAATTGTTCCGAAGAACAAAGTGATGATATGACAGTTCGCCAATCGAATCGGACCAATGTTGCGCTTGAGGATGGATCGGTGAGGACGGGCACGTGGGTGCGTAATCGAACCGAGAACGAACGAAAACCAGCATGTCGATCCGAGGATGGGCTTTGTCGAGAAATAGGAGGCCGTTCCATAAATTTAAAGTAGTGGAGGAAGAATAGAGATATTTAAAGACGATAAATCACAGAAAATACCAGAAAATCTTTATTTCTTTGAAATATTCAAAGCCTATCCGGTGGGGGCTGTAATAGGATTTTAGACGTAGGAAAGTGCCTTAGCAGTCGCATCAATTTCTGCATCGCCTTCCAGTAGCTCGGCAATGGGATCCCAGGAGCCTTCCGTCAAACCTTCGCGAGCAGATTCCCGAATGTAGCAGGTCACCTCGGCATCTCCAAAACGGATCTTCTGGCTTTCCACATCGATGATTACATTCAATGAAGGGTCGGCTTCGACGGCTGCTGCAATAGCCTGGATGTCCTCCTTGGCGGCAACTGCGCAGGGCAATCCAAGTGTGGTGCTGTTTCCGAAAAAGATTTCCGCAAATCCCTCTGCAATGATTCCTATAAAACCGGCCTTGGCAATGGCCTGAGGCGCATGCTCGCGGGAACTGCCACATCCGAAGTTGTTACCGCTGATCAGAATCGATGCTCCTGCAAAGCGCGGATCGTTGAGCCGATGTTCCTTCTCTGTACCATCCTCATGTTTGCGAACATCATAGAACATGAATTCACCGAGCCCATCGAAAGTGATGCATTTCATAAACCGTGCCGGAATGATCCGGTCAGTGTCGATATCGTCACCGGCTACTTGTACCGCAGTTCCGGATACTTGTTTTATTTTTTCTAAAGCCATAGAATAAAATTGTCTGGATTATGCACTCACCGTTCGGCTACGCCAAAGACCTCGCGGGCATCAGCCACTTTACCAGATACTGCAGCGGCGGCCACCATCAGAGGACTCATGAGCAATGTCCTCCCGGTTGGACTGCCCTGACGACCTTTAAAGTTCCGGTTGCTCGAACTGGCGCAAACCTGGTCGCCCACCAATTTATCAGGATTCATGGCCAGGCACATGGAACATCCCGCACCGCGCCATTCGAAGCCAGCCTCCTTGAAAATCTTATCGAGGCCCTTTTGCTCGGCCTGGGCCGCCACCACCTGGCTTCCTGGTACTGCGATGGCCTGAACACATTCCGCCACATGCTTGCCCGGAAGGTATTGCGCCACCTCTTCCAGGTCCGACAAGCGCCCGTTGGTGCAGGAGCCAATAAAGGCAACATCGATCCCGATCCCCTTGACGGGAGCTCCGCCCTCAAATTTCATAAACTCTAAGGCTTCTTCCACGCCGGCTTTCTGGTCAGCGGGAGCGTTTTCAACGGAAGGAATGTTTTCGTTGATAGCGATGCCCTGTCCCGGGTTAATGCCCCAGGTAACGGTGGGAGCGATCTCCGAAGCGTGGATATCCACCACATCGTCGTAGTTGCAATCCGGATCCGAAGCAAAGGACTTCCATTGTTCCACGGCGGCATTCCATTCGTCCCCACTCGGTGAATACGGACGGCCCTTCAGGTATTCAAAAGTCTTTTCGTCAGGGTTCACGTAACCGCAACGCGCACCACCCTCGATGGACATGTTGCAGACCGTCATGCGTTCTTCCATGGTCATGTTGTCCAACACTTCCCCTGCGTATTCGTAGGCGTAACCGGTCCCTCCGTTCACACCCAGCACACGGATAATGTGCAAGATGACATCCTTGGCATAAACACCGGGAGCGAGCTGTCCAATCACATTGATGCGGCGAACTTTGAGTTTCCCCAAAGCCAAGGTTTGAGTCGCCAGGATGTTGCGCACCTGACTAGTGCCGACTCCTATGGCAATGGCCCCAAAAGCTCCATGCGTGGACGTATGTGAATCTCCGCAGGCGATGGTCGTACCTGGTTGGGTAATCCCCTGCTCCGGCCCGACAATGTGGACCACGCCCTGTTTCCCAGAATCAAGATCGAAAAAGGTAATGTCGTATTCCTCGCAGTTTTTACGCAGTTCCTGGATCATGGCATCGGCCAGCGGATCCGAAAACGGTTCTGCAAATTCGTTGGTCGGCACGATGTGGTCCACTGTGGCGAATGTGCGATGGGGAATCTTTACTCCCAGCCCCATATCGCGGAGCATGCCAAATGCTTGCGGACTCGTGACCTCGTGGATGAGGTGCGTTCCGATAAACAATTGGGTCTCACCGCTGGACAAGGTCCTGACGATATGTGCATCCCAAACTTTCTCAAAAAGACTCTTAGCCATCAAACAATCCTGAGTAGAACTTAAAACGACTTAATAAGAAGGGTTCACAGATCCAGGGCAATCACAATTGAGGCAGGGCCGCCTCAAATTAACCGGCCCGATACCCCCCCCCACCAGCTTCCTCCAGGAGAAAATCCAAAGGACTCTTCACGCCCATCCCTGACCGTTTCAATAAATGCGTATAATAAATCTGTGTGGTTTCCACCGACTTGTGACCTAAAAGGATTTAGACTGTGCGTATACCCCTTCCCTGTTCCAACAAGTGAGTAACAAAACTGTGCCACAACATATGGGTGAAGGCCGACTTATTGATACCCGCCTTTTTCCCTGCATTGCGGATAGCCTTTTGATACGGGCTCGATGAAACATGATGCCTTCTCTCAAATCGCGAACGCGGATCAATAGAAGTATTTTGACTAGGGAATACCCAGTACCAACTCCACTCTATGCCTGCATCCGGATACTTGCGGTTTAACGAGGGTGGAAGAAAAACACCCGCAAGATCCACAGCCCTGTCTTTTTAATACAGAGGGTGGACTTGGTGCACGGCGATAGAGAAATGAAAGACGTCTTGTTAACTACGAAATGCGCTAAAAGACTCGAAAGATAAAGCTTAAATCTTACAAGATGCCTAATTAAAGATTTGTCCTAATCGGTAAAACTGAATCATGATTTTGTCTCTTTTTCTTTATTACAGAATTTTAGATACAGAATCATTTTTATGGTACTGCGCTGTAGGAGCTGCTAATCCTTAATCGAAATTTATCATCGATCACGGGACTTAAAAACCTTCCAACGCTCTTCGTCAGTGCCAGAATCTTGCAGTTCCTGGCGAGAAAGTTTGAAGAACAAATCAGAAAGACGATTGATCATTTGCAGGATAGAAGGATCAACCGAATCCTGCCGGTGTAGAGAAACCAATCGTCGTTCCGCTCGCCGGACCTGGGTACGAATCACATGACACAGCGCGGCTATCTCCGTTCCGCCCGGAACGAGAAAGTGCTCGGATACAGATCCTAAACCGGCCTCAATCTCATCCATCCAGTTTTCAAGAAAAGAGGCTTCATTAACTGGAAGCGGTGCATTCATTTTATCACGACCCGATTCCGTAACTGCAATGTGAGACATGATATTCATAAGCTCCACTTGAATCCTGTGCAGATTTTGCTGCCATTTATGATCCGGTGGCAACTGAGCCCGCAGAGAGCCAATCGTACTGGTGGCTTCATCGATGGCCCCATTACATTCAATCCGAATATCGTCCTTGGCTATGCGCTCACCACTAAGAAGGCCGGTCTTACCGGTATCACCAGCACGGGTGTAAATTTTGTTTTTGTCGGCCAAATCAATGAAAATTCAGCACGAAATATCCGGGACGAGCAACGCAAAAGCAAAGAGGATCAATCTTGCTCACGATATCCGTCTAAAAGAAAATCCCAATGCAAGGGGTCGAAATAAAAGGGATCATTCTTTCTAAGAAGTTTGTTGAGAGAACGCAGTAACCGCTTTAACGTACGGTCCTTCCACCATTGCCCGGTCATGATTCTGCCACGGTCAAAATCAATCAGGTGGCAGGTTTCTGAACCGAGCAGAATATTCATGGCGTTCAAGTCCTGATGAAAAACACCTTTATCGTGGAATGAACGAATGGTGGCACCGATCCGGCGCCAATCCTTTTCATCCAGGGGTTTTTCACAGAGAATCGATGACAAAGCAGCGCTTCCTTCGATTTCCTCAGTGACGATATCTGACCGGCACGTCAGACCCGATATTTCAATGCGCATGGCTATCGGTCTCGGCGCCGGCAATCCGCGTTTTTCAATCTCCTGCAAAATCTGCCACTCTCGGTACGCTCGCGAATTTTTTAATCCCAGCCAAAGGTAACTATGTTTGGATAATTTACTGATGAATCCACCTCGAAAGTAATGGCGCAATACGCAAGCGTGATTTCGGAAGTTAAAAAAATAGGTCGTCCCCCGCCCCTCTTCCGAGCGAGTGATTAAGCCTTCTTTTTGCAGCCTATCGGGATTGAAAAGGTCCTCCTTGAGTGAATCCGGTATATCGGATAAATCCGGGTGCAAGAAAACCATAGTTGAAGAGTCAGCCATACAGAAGATGGGATCAGTTAACATATACGGTATTACCCGGAATGATCCAGCTAAAGGAAATAGTTTTTCTGCTTATCGCTAATGGGAAGAGACACATTTTCCATAGCCAACATCATGTCCTCCCATACCAAACGTTTGATTTTCAGAGAGGCATAACGCAATAAGTACGATGGATGGTATGTAACCAAAAGCGGGGTGTTGTTAAGCTCAAAAAACTTTCCTCGAATCGCACCCATCTTCCGATTGGGGTTATGCTCAAGCAGTCCGTTGACGGCGGTCATGCCAAGCGCCACCAAGATTTTTGGCTGAACCACTTCGATCTGAGCCCTCAAATAGGGCAAGCAATAGGCCATCTCTTCGGGTGTTGGAGGACGGTTGCCCACGGGTGTAGGCATTTCAGGCCGCCAGTTCAAGATATTACCGATGTAGACATCCTGACGGGAAAGGCCCATGGCCTGAATGATTTTGGTTAGCAATTCACCAGCGCGGCCGACAAAAGGCTCGCCTTGTTTTTCTTCGTCACCTCCGGGAGCTTCACCGCAGAAAAAGATATCCGCATCAATACTGCCAACACCGAATACGACCTGAGCGCCCGGATTTAAATGCTCCAAGCAAACCGGGTCATTGAGAACTTGCTCCCGAAGCGCATTCCACCGCTCCTGTTTATCACCTTCCGGCAGTACGACAACCGGTGGCGAATCGGGAATCGGGGTAATCGGCTTTCCATGCTGGTTCAAAGGCGGCGATTTAGTGGGCTGCGATTTTGGCTTGTCGGTATTATCTTTTACCAATTCGGTTAATGAGCCTTTAGACTGTGCTGATTTTTCGGATACAGGATCCCATGGCTTGCCTGAATCGTGCTCGCGCGCATAATCAATTGAATCGATAGAACCTAGCGACTTTCTCAAATCCTCCAAAGTAGAATCGCCAATGTAAACACCTTCAACTCCTTCTTGTTTGAGCTGTTTTAATTCATTTATGACTGATTCAAGACTCGATCGCATTTGATTTTCCCAAGGTCAGGGATTCAACATATTTAGCCAGCAAATCAAATTCCAAATTGAGGCGGCCCCCCTTTTTTTTATCAGAAAGGTTTGTGACTTCCATGGTGGTGGGAATCAACCAGACCGATAAAGATTCCTCAGTCACTTCAGCCACGGTAAGGGATATGCCATCCAAAGCGATTGAACCTTTCCAGACCACGTATTTTGCCAAATCAGCTGGAAGAGAAACTTTAAGAAAATAATCGCTACCGTGTCGTTCCAGATAGAGGATTTCGCCGGTACCATCAATATGGCCGGTCACAAAATGACCACCCACTTTTCCGTTGAAGGACAAACTCCGTTCTAAATTAACGAATCTCCCGGAATCCAATTCATCAATGGACGTCAGGCGCTTCGTTTCCTCGAGAACATCGAAATGAAGTTCTCCGGCTTCCATATCAATTCCAGACACTGTCAGGCAACACCCGTTGACGGCGATACTATCGCCCTTTTCCACCCCATTGAGCACTTTATCGGCTTTTACCGTGAGTTGATATGTAGCCTCGCCCTGATCAAAACTCAGAATTTTTCCCACTTCTTCAACAATTCCGGTAAACATATTATTTGAGCTGCGCGCGGATGAAAGACGTTTCGTTGTTGCGCTCAACCAAGAGAACAAATTCGGCTTTCTCTTCGTCACCATCCACCTTGTCCAGAAGTTGAAGAACGGCCGAAAACGTATCCGCCGGTTGACCTTCCACCTGCTTAATCCAATCCCCGTTGCGCAAACCTGCTGTTTCCACAGCTGAGCTGCGACGAACAAAATTGACGATGGCTCCATTCATATCCTCCTTGGGAAGACGACGACGAATACCATCGGTCAGCAGAAATTCACGAACGGTGAAACCAAGTTTTTCGTAAAACCGGTAGTCAGCCTCCCGTACATTCTTTGGGCCTGCTTCAACGACGAGCCTAAAAGTTTTGCGCTCATCGCCTCGAATAATCTCCATTGAAAGAACTTCGCCTGGTTGCTTTAGACGAATCAGTTTCTGGAAATACGGAGTGACGGAAAAGTCAGGGCGAAATTGCGGCAAGGGTTCATCGTCTACGGAAATTACAATGTCATTGTTTTCGAGACCCGCTTCGCTGGAAGGGCTGTCATCCAGAATCTCACTCAAAACAATACCTGACTGTTTTTCGATTCCGAGGTATTTGGCCACTTCGGGATCAATCGGTTGCATCCCTGCAACGCCAATCCAGGCCCGCGGTCCGTCCAATCCATCTCGGTCAATCCTCAAAAGATAATCAAAAAAATCATCACTGCTGAGCCCGACCGAAGATTCTTCGGGATTCGTCATCGAAATATTCAAAGTGTCGCGGCCCACTGTCATGATCCGTTTGAGACCCAACGGATCGCCCGCCCAGGCAACAAAATCACCAGCCACATTAAAAATGGGCGCTCCCGGGTTGGCGATATCGTCTCGAAGGATGATTTGCCGGTCCGGCATACGCTTGGTCATAGCAACACGACCCGTCAGGACAAAAGGGTCGAATCCCATGTCCTTGCCGACTCCACCTACGCCAAAGACAGGATCGCCAATGGAGACCGTGTTGCTATCAAAGTCGGAGATGGGTCGAAAAACATCGGGAAATCCGTCTTTAAACCCAAGAATGTGCCACCCGGAGGCATAATCATTCCCCAAGTATTCAAGCGGATATTCCTCATCGTCATGTGGCAAGGTAAAGCCGACAAAATTTTTTAGTTTTTGCACGGGCACCCAAGTGGGAATCCTGCTTTCTAGCACAACGATAGTACCCATATCGTCGACGACCAACCCATAAGCGTTACCTTGTTGACGGTCGAGCTCCCGTTCCACCACAAATTCCAAGGCAACAATCGCTTTCGAGCGAGCGACAGCCATTTCACTCAGGTTGGCAGGAAAGGGATCGGAAAGGGCACAAAGCATACCTATTTGAAGCAATCCCAAGTTGGAAAAAAGGAATCTCATGGTTTTAATATGAAAAGAGATGTGCGGTAGTTTCGAGCAACTTCTACAAACAATGGTTCCGAATCTTCATTGAAGGCCGCATGCATGGCTCTTAAATCGTCAATCGTACCCACCGGTTCACGATTGATTTTGGTGATGATATCCCCTGCACGAATGCCAGCACGATCGCTGGGAAAAGCTGTCTTGGCTCCCAACACGAACATGCCATCATCGGACTCCAATTTGTTTTCACGTGCAAAAGCACGACTGACTTCACGGACGCTTAGACCCCACTTATCAAACGCCCATTCCTCTCCGACGCGGCTTTCCAACCGTTCGGTGGTAACCGTTTTGGAGACGGATTGGTCCTTGCGACTGATTTCAAAGAAAATTTCAGAACCTACGGAATAGTTGGCGATTGTATTCTGGATGGGAGGCAGCTGTTCGGGAAATCGGCCGTCCAATGGATGTCCATCCAGAGAGATCAATATATCACCAGGCTGAATACTTTGAGTCGCAGCTGGAGAACCCGGATCGACACTTTCCACCAAGACTCCGCGGTTGGCTTGGATGTTATAAAAATTTTCAAGGTCCTGCATGGGTCCCAAAACAATGCCGGTGTAGCTGCGCACGATTTCTTCACTTTCCAAAAGTCCGGCGAGTACGAATTGTGCAGTGTTACCTGGAACGGCAAAAGCCAAGTTATTGGAACCCAGGTAGGCCCGGGTATTGATGCCGATGATTTTACCGGCTTCGTTGACCAAAGGTCCCCCACTGTTGCCAGGATTGATAGCAGCATCTGTTTGCAACCATGTATTAAAATAACCGGTTTCGTATCCACGGACGCCATCCTCTCCCTCAAAAAAGCGATTGGTATTGGAAATAATACCACGGCTTACAGTACGGGTGAGCCCGTTGGGAGTTCCGACGGCTAATACGATCAACCCGGGGTATACTTCATCCGAGTCACCAAATTCCGCATGTGTAAAAGCCAATCCGCGAGAATTAAGATCCTCCAAATCTAATTTCAAAAGAGCCAGGTCCGTCCAATGATCCCAACCAACCAGCTCAGCGCCTACCCGTTCCAAATTGGAAAGCGTAATTCGTATCTCCTCTGCAAAAGTGGTCACTACATGCGCATTGGTCAGGATGTGACCTTCTTCGGAAATGATGACTCCGGATCCCACGCCGCTGATATTTTGTTTGGAGCCTCCACGAAAAGTAACCTCACGTACATCAATACGCACAACGGCGTCCAGCAAGCGTTTAAATCCAACCTCGACGGACTCGTTCGTGCTCACTGAAGTCGTGGTTTCGCAACCTCCTAAAAATAAAACAATAAGGAGAAAAATACTTAGGGTACTATTCCTAAGGGGAATCATCGTTTGGGTTATTGACTGGTAAACCGATTCAATCAAGCTAGTTCCCTTTCTTTCACCATGTCTGTTGATTCAAAAGACTATAACTTCGGCGATATTGAGGCTAATTGGCAGAAATTCTGGGACGAAAATAAGACCTTTCAAGCAGAAGATTATTCTGAAAAACCCAAGTATTACATTCTCTCAATGTATCCTTACCCGTCCGGAGAAGGATTACACATCGGACATGCCATCAATTATACGGCTCCGGACATCCTGGCCCGTTATAAAAAAGCTCAAGGTTTCAACACGCTCCAACCAATGGGATGGGATGCTTTTGGTTTACCGACCGAACAATATGCTATCAAGACAGGAACACACCCCAGGTTGGTAACGGAAAGGAATATAGAAACCTTCCGAGACCAGTTAAAGAAAGTAGGATTTGCCATCGATTGGGACCGCGAAATCAACACGACCGATCCCGGTTATATGAAGTGGACTCAGTGGATATTTCTACATCTGTTCAAACGTGGTTTGGCCTATGTGTCGGACCAGCCGGTTTGGTGGTGCCCAGAACTTGGTACAGTGTTGGCGAACGAGGAAGTAATCGATGGTTTATCAGAACGGGGGAACCATCCGGTTGAACGGCGTAAATTGCGTCAATGGGTATTAAAAATTACCGGTTATGCCGAGCGGCTGCTCGAAGGACACAAGGATCTGCAATGGCCCGATTCATCGATTCGATTACAAAAGAACTGGATCGGCCGGTCTACCGGGGCTGAAGTTGAATTCTCCCTCGAAGGACATAAAGAAAGCCTGCGAATTTACACTACTCGCCCAGATACGCTTTTCGGAGTTACCTATATGGTTTTGTCACCGGAACATCCATTGGCAGATCAGCTAACGACCGAGGAACAGAAGGTCGTAGTCGAAGCATACAAGGTCGAAGCCGCTAAAAAAAGCGATCTTGAGAGAACTGAACTCGCTAAGGAGAAAACGGGTGTATTTACCGGAAGTTTCGCTATCAATCCGGTAAACAATGAAAAAGTGTCCATTTGGGTAGCGGATTATGTGCTGATGAGTTATGGTACCGGGGCGATCATGGCAGTACCGGGTCACGACGAGCGTGACTATGAATTTGCCAAGGACATGAAACTTCCCATAGTCAAGGTAATCGAAGATAAGGTCGCCCAGTCAAAGGGGGAAGAAACCCAACTTCCATACCCGGGCAAAGGCACCATGGTAAATTCGGGGGAATACTCCGATTTGGAATCAGATGCGGGCAAAACAAAGATTATCGAGGATCTGGAATCCAAACAATTGGGTGAAGCCAGTGTACAATACAAACTGCGGGACTGGTTATTTTCCCGGCAGCGCTATTGGGGAGAACCATTCCCGGTCACCTGGGTATCGCAGGAAGACTACGAACGGGTTGTTGGAAATGCAGACAGCCCATTTCAGGAATTTCTTCCAGAGGAAGCAGTCACCTTTGAAGCGGAAGGGAAATTGCACTTCGCATTGCCCGTACCCAAGAACCAACTACCGCTAGAATTGCCTGATGTTGAATCTTACCAACCCATTGGAACGGGTGAAAGCCCTCTGGCCGGAGTATCCGATTGGTTGGAAATCTGGCTGAATACTGAAACCGGGGATTCACTCCCTCAATCAGCACCCAAACCGGATGGCGATAACTGGATACCAGGTACACGTGAGACGAATACCATGCCTCAATGGGCGGGATCTTGCTGGTATTACTTGCGCTACTGCGACTCCGACAATACCGAAGCGCTCATAGACCCCAAGCTGGACCAGTATTGGGGCGTTCCGGATTTCTACATTGGCGGTGCGGAACACGTGAACCTCCATTTGTTGTACGCACGTTTCTGGCATCAGGTGCTTTTTGATGCCGGTGTGAGTTCTTGTCCCGAGCCCTTTCCGAAGCTCGTACACCAGGGCATGATCCTTGGAGAAATGGAATACACCCTTTTTGAGGATGCTGATGGTAATCTCGTTTCAGCGAATTCAATGGAAGACGGTGATGAACTGAATAAGAGATCTTTGGAAGAGTCGGAAGTCGAAAAATCGGGTTCCGACTGGGTATTGAAGTCCAACCCGTCAATCAAGGTCGACGCCCGGTCGCATAAAATGAGCAAAAGCCGGGGCAACGTGGTGAATCCGGACCAGCTCATCAAAAGCTACGGAGCCGATTCAACTCGCCTGTTCCTGATGTTTCTTGGACCTATTGAGGACATGAAGCCTTGGAATACCCAGGGAATCGAAGGTGTATCGCGATTTTTAAGACGCCTTTGGAAGGAAATCGTCACGGAGGACCGATCGATTAATCCCAAGCTTACAGATGGAGAAGAATCTAACCAGGAAGTCGATAAACTGCTACACGAATCTATCAAGAAAATTACCGAAGACATTGAGCGACTGAACTTCAACACCGTCGTTTCTCAACTGATGATTCTATTGAACCATTTGGTAAAGGTGGAAAGTTATTCGAAAAAAACAGCCCGAATATTTCTCCAGTTGTTAAATCCGCTCGCACCCCACATTGCCGAGGAACTTTGGAATCGTCTGGGAGGTAAGGATTCAATAAGCAAGACTACTTGGCCGGAATTCGACGCATCCAAGCTGGTTGCGGATGAAGTCAAAATTGTATTGCAAGTAAATGGGAAACACCGTGGGGAACTAATGGTGTCAGTCAAAGCGAACAGAGAAGAGGTAGAAAAGACCGCCTTGAAGCAGGAACGCGTTCAAAACAGTATTCATGACAAGACCATTCGCAAGATGATCTATGTGCCAGGGAAAATACTCAATATCGTGGCAAATTAGCTCTTAATATTTCAATCAGCTTCGAAAATAAATTAGGCAGCAATGACTATCGAAATTAGAAAATTTGCAAATTTATGTAGGAGCGGTTTTAACCGCGGAAAATAGTTTTAATTTACAAGATCGTAGCTAAAGCAGCTCTTACAAACTACGAAAATTAATCAACAATTGAAAATAGGAATTTAAACCTACTATGTTAACTAAAGAAGGTTGTTTGATAAGACAGAAACGACTTTGGGATACGCTGCCGGAATCGGTAGAATGGGTGATTATTACAAACCCCAGGCATGTTAAGTATTTTTCCAATATCTGGGTGAACCCGGTAAGCTTTTCCGCCGGTCAATCTGTTTGGCTCCATATGAAACGCAGCGGTAAGGTCACTGCCCTGTCAGATAATTTCACGTTCAAATCACTGAGCGGGGAAGCCTTTGTCGACGAAACCGTGGAGGAAGTCTGGTACGATGGAGTGCATTCGGTGGAAAATCGCGACCACATGCCAGGCCAAGCACTGAAGAAAACCTTTGGGACTCTGCATTTGTCCGAAGGAATATTTGAATGGGATTCCTTTCCGGCGGCCGGTTTTGAAACCGTTGAGGGAGAACCTCCAAGCGATCTCGTTCTGGGCGATGTGATAAAGAAACTTCGCCGTCAAAAAGATCCGGACGAAGTAGAACATCTGAAATCGTGCATGGGAGCTTGCGAGGCCGGACATGTAGCTGGTAAAGAAATTGTAAAACCAGGGGTTACAGATATGGATGTGTACCGGGCGGTAAATAATGCAGTTCTAGAGCATGTGGGACGACCTTGCGTGGTCTACGGAGATTTCAGAGCAACCAATGCTGAAACACCCAAGGTCGGCGGACTGCCAGTAAGCTATACTCTGCAAGATGGCGATTTATTTCTCCTCGATTACTCAGTAGTTCTCGAAGGCTACCGCAGTGATTTTACCAATACCATCGCCGTGGGAACTCCCAGCCCGGAGCAGGATGCATTGTTGAATGCCTGCCTCGCAAGCTTGGAATCCGGTGAGAAAGTATTGCGCTCAAATGCCACTTGTAGAGAGGTGTTTGCCACCTGTTCTAAAAGGTTGGTGAAAGAAGGATTCAACCCGCTACCACATCACGCGGGTCACGGCCTAGGATTGGAACATCCGGAACCACCGGTATTCGTGCCCGAAAGCACGGATATTTTAATGAATGGCGACGTCGTTACCGTAGAGCCAGGCAACTACATTCCAGGAGTCGGAGGGGTCCGCATTGAAAGAAATTACCTGATCACCAAAAAAGGTTCCGAAAACCTGAGTCACCACAAAATTAGCCTGAAATAATTTCCAATTCTTTAAGAAAGCCGTTAGAAACGCGCGTGATGAATAGGCGTTTTTTCTCAAAACCCGCGAAGCCGCTGTTACCCTCGACTGTCATTCTATCCGCGTAAACGCAGGCAGCAGGGGAACCTACGAAGATCAACTGAAACAGGCGGCCGATGGATTACGCAAGCTCAGCGAATCCGGCCAATTAAGCTTCCGTGTTCGCCTTCCATGACGGGACTGCAAATCAACGTGTCAATAATATCGCAGCTGAAGCAGCTTCTGAAAAAAAAAATTAAACTTCCGTATTCGCCTCCTTGGCCAGACAAACACTGCAAATACCTTTACCTTCCCGGTAGCGGAATTCCCGTTCCGGATTCGAATTGTCAGTAGCACCACAAGTCTGACAAGTATGGAAAGGTTCGTTTGCCAGTTCCTGAGCCTTTTTCTGATGTTCGATGCGCCGATTTCGGTAGTAAAGTGAGCGGTAAAGATCTTTACTAAAATACACAGCATAATTTGCCAGGGAAACAAGAATGGCTAAACGTCCGATCCAATCTGCTCCCAAAAACGTCAAAACAACCAAAGCCAAGCTAAACCATGCCAACCACTTAATCTTCATTGGAATGATCAGCATCATCATAAATTGCCAGTTAGGATATAAGGTTGCGAATGCGAATAATACCGATAAGGCAATCCAATTGTTGGTATAAAGCCCATAGGGAAGGAGTAAGGAGGAAATCAGGGTCAAAAAGGCCCCTGAAAAAATATACAAGTTGAACTTAAAAACTCCCCATTGGGATTCGAGCCCGGAAGAAATGATCCAGAAAAAATACCAAGCAAAGGGTAATAATAGTTCATGAAAAGCTGATGGAGGAACGAATAAAAAAGTCACAATCCTCCAAACCTCCCCTTTCATAAAAAGGATTGGATTAAAATAAAACCATCCGACGGATACCTGGAAGAGGTAATTGAGTGCAAACACGATTACCTGTCCACCAATGAGGTACAAAGCCAAATTTTCTATAGCCAACCCGCCAAAGCGTTTTTCCAGTTTGTTGATCCATTCCATCATTCTGCTGCCGTCAAAAGGGGTTTAACTAACAAAGGAGCGGCTTCTCCTCTGTCCAGTCATATACGATCTGAAGGTCCCCAAAGGGTCTTTAATTTAGGCCTAGAATTTTTCGGCCCTCATCACTGATCATGTGAGGAGTCCAAACCGGATCCCAAACAATCTCGACCTGGGCGGATTCAACGGCCGGAAGGCCTTCAATTTTCTGTTGCGCGTCGGCGGCGATGGTAGGGCCCATACCACAACCCTGAGCGGTCAGGGTCATTTTAACGAAAACCTGCTGAAGCCCTGAATCCTGCGACTCAGCCTTCAGATCGTAAATAAGGCCGAGGTCCACGATATTCACTGGAATCTCGGGGTCAAAACAGGTCTTGAGAGCATCCCAAACCTGGTCTTCTAAAAAGTCTCCAGGAGCAATTTCCCGCGGTTTTTCCTCAACGGCGTAAGTCGATTGTCCTTCTTCGCCCAAGGCATCCAGATCCTCTGATTCAATTCTATAGAGCCCACCGTGGGCCTGAACCGTGACTGTGCCACCCAAGGCCTGGGTGACAAAAACTTCAGTGCCTTCTTTAAGACTTAGACGGTCCCCTGCCGGGATTAAGGTTGCCTGTGCATCCCGGATGAGCGTGAAGGAATTCTGTGCCATGCTTTATTTGAAAAATTGAAAGTTGATTTCCGGAAGTAGATAGATGCCTTGAGGATCATTAAAGGTTTTTAACCATTCAAGATCCTTTTGCAACTTCCGTATAAATCCGGTAGCAGGATCGACAGACACGTCCAAATCTCGCCCTTCGAACATAGCGCTGAGAAGTTCGTCAAAATTATTGCCGCGCGGATAATCGCGAATCGAATAATCCTCCAACTTCGCCAACTCGGCGGCGTGTTCAATGGCGGCGTCCAATCCGCCGATTTCATCAACCAGTCCATGCTTGATCGCATCCTTACCGAGCCAGGTACGACCTTGGCCAACGGTATCGAGAAATTCGATCTCCATCCCGCGGGATTCAGCGACCTTCTCCAAAAATTTCTCGTAGTACCAGGCCGTCGATTCTTCCAATTGTTTAAGTTCGGCCTCTGTCTGCGGACGGGTAATGGTCGAGCTGCCCGCATATTCGTGAGTTCTCGCATAGTCCCAAGTGATACCAAAATTGTTGGCAATTTCCTGAACGTTGAAAATAAGTCCGTAAACCCCGATCGAGCCGGTTATGGTATTTTCCTGGGCGAAGATTCGATTAGAGTAGGTAGATACCCAATAACCCCCACTGGCTGCAACGTATCCCATGGAAGCCACGACCGGTTTAGTTTCCTTGAGCAGGCGAACTTCTCTTTGGATAATTTCGGCAGCTTGAGCTCCGCCTCCAGGACAATTCACCCGCAAAACAACCGCTTTGACATCATCGTCGAGACGAACGTCACGAATTCGGCGAGCAATTCTGTCGCCTCCAACTTGATTGGGGTCGCCCTCGCCACCCACAATGACACCTTCCAAGTAAATGACAGCAACCTCATTGTCGGATCGAGAGCTGCCTGAGACGGACTTGGCTTCCATGTAGGACGCAATGTCGATTTGCGCGAAGGTTCTTTCTTCCTGATCGTCACCGGCAACTTCTTTGAGCGTATTTAGAATTTCATCAAAGTAAACCAATTCATCAACCAAGCCGCCTTCTTTTGCGGAATTGGCATCAAAGGATCGGTTGGATCCAACCAGTCTGCCTAACTCGTCCAAGGCAATTCCCCGTGACTCGGCTACCTCGGCGGCCATGGAATCCCAGATTCCCTCAATCAGCACCATGGTTTGCTCGCGATTTTCCTCGCTCATATGATCCTGCATATAGGGTTCGATTCCGGCCTTAAAAGTGCCTACACGGACCGATTGAGCTCCGATGCCCCATTTTTCAAAGGCATTGGCATAAAACATCATTTCCACACCAAGTCCGTTGAACATGAGTTCGCCGAAGGGGTTCATGTAAATCGTATCGGCGCAGGACATGACAAAATAATCGCGCGGCATTGCGTTTACCATGTAAGCGTGGATGGGTTTGCCGCTGGTTTTAAAATCGAGCAACGCCTGACGCACTTCCGTCATGGCGGCGTATCCGGAGCCGAAATTAATGGATTGAAGGCTTCCGGTCAGGTAAAGGCCCTTGATATCGTTGTCCGTTTTAGCGTACTTGATGGCGTTGATCAACTTACGCAGACTCACCTGAATAATCTCGGAATTGGAGATAGCTTCCGAGATGACTTGGTCGATGGTCTTTGATGGAGGCTTGTCGTTTATGCTCATGGAGAGATCGACGACGAGTATGGCATCATCCGGCAAGTTCACGGCAGGTTCCTGAGAAAATGGGATGAAAATCAGGAGGAGAAAGAGGCCTCCAAACGCCAGAATTCCTAAAGCAAGCAGGGTTCCGAGTAAACTACTGAAAGTATTTTGTATGAATCGCCACATGATTATTGGATGAGATCATTTATAACATCCCGGAAACTCATAAAGGCCGGTCCATTTCAGCACAACTGATTTGTAAACAAAGTTTTCATTGAAAAAACCGCATCTCAACGAGTTGTTTCGAAAAAATAGCTTTGAATTGACAATAAAATTACCTTCCATCGCCTATGGAATCCGGAAACCAATGAAACCCAAATCGTCCATGATTTTGATTTTAAGGGCTATCAAAATAGGCTATCCTGACCTTGTAATCAGTATCGTATTCTGAAATCTTTTATAGAAACCCCAATGCCTATAAAAAACGATTCATTAAGCAAAGTGGGCTCCTAGGCTGGTTCAATTACTAACTTATCCTTCACGTTTCCCATGAACAAATATACTATCGCTCTGGCAATTGTCGTCTTATTCGCCCTGGCAGGATGGGTTCTTTTCCTGCAAAAATCGATGCTTGCTCCTGCGGAACCTTCCGGAGATACTGTTGCTGCTGAAACAGCGGACGCAGCTAATGATGCCGCCTCAGAACAGGCTACCATTTCGGCTGCCCAACTTGCAGCTCTGGAAAAAGAAAAGGTAGAAGCGCTTCGAATGGCCCAGCTACAAGTTGAACAGGCCAAAGAAGAGCAGAAAAATAGAATTGCCGAAGTACAGGCGCAACTTGAAGCAGAGGAAGCCGCCCGTTTAGCAGCTGAAAAGCAGGCCGCCGAGACAAGGGCCCGATTGGACGCCCTGAGCACCTCCCTGGCAGAAGCTGAAAAGCGGCAATCGGAAATTCAATCGATGAGTGCCTCCGCGGACCAGACGCGCGCGGCAGAATTGGCAGCAGCAAAAGTAGCTGTAAAGAAAGCCAGAGAAGAAGCGGATCTTTTGCGCCGACAGCAAGAAGAACTCGAAAGAAAACGCAAAGAAGCTGCGGCCGAGCAACAAAGGATCGAAGCGCAACTCCAAGCTGAGCTCGCACGCTACAAAGAGATCGAAGAATGGGATTACGAGTATGATATCCTGGCAGGAGACCGTTACAAAAGAAGAGTGCACGCTATTATCCATGCCAAACTTAAAGCGAATCCCAACCGGGATTGATCGCAGAAAACATTTTTCTAAGATGGCCTCCAATTTGGGGGCCATTTTTATATGAATTCAGGGAAATTTAAATCGCTTAAAACCAGCCTATCCAAATATGCCCTCGCAATTAAGGTCCGGTAAGCCTTGCCTGTACAAATCAACCTATCCCAATTGTGAGATTTATCTCCAAGAATCCCATTATCCATGACCTTAAACGAACTTAAATCCCATGTAAGGACCGTAGTGGATTGGCCGCAGCCAGGAGTTCGGTTTCGCGATGTTACCCTCCTGTTTGAAACGCCAGCCTGCTTTCAGACCATTGTCGAGGAGTTTTGCCAACACTATAGTCAAGTCGGAGTGGACCGCATTGCCGGTGTAGATGCCCGAGGATTTGTAATTGGCGGTGCCGTGGCTCATAAGCTCAATCTTCCTTTTGTTCTCGTAAGGAAAAAAGGTAAATTGCCCTTTGATACTCTTTCGGAAGAATATGCACTCGAATATGGCAAAGCCACCATCGAGGTGCATAAAGATTCGGCATCACCCGGAGAACGCATAGCCATCGTAGACGATCTGATTGCGACCGGCGGCACATTAGTGGCTGCCAGTAACCTCTTTAAACGGCTGAATGCAACCGTGGTAGATGTCAGCACGGTGATTGACTTGCCGGAGCTGGGAGGCTCCAAGCTTCTTACTGATCAGGGTTTGTCGGTGATGAGCCTCATAGAGTTCACTGAGGCCGAATAGACGGAACCCTTTAACGGGTGTAATGGTGGCGAATATTTTCAATCCACCATGCGATCGGTGATCCGATCTAATCCCAATCCTTCCGGGAATTACGACCTGCTGGCTAATTTTATTTTTCCCGGCAGTCACTTGTCTTCGGAAATCAGACGCATAGTAAGAAATATTACACCGGCTCTTCGAACCCATTGAAAACTGCTTGTATCTGAATTTAAAATACCGAAATAAAATAAGATATTAAGGTGGCGTGCCCAGTTACAAGTTGGGTTTTTTATTTCTTATTCCGAATACTAACAGGTTTACAGACAGGATAACTGCGTGAGTGCTGCAGAGCATTGGAAGACAAAGGTTTCAGGTTATCCAAAACTGAATATTTCTCGGCCAAGATACTCATCCCCCAAGTTTACGAAAAATGAGCTGGATGAAAGTTAAACTACCTCGAGATGTCGCTTTGGCTGAGAATGAAAAACTGATTTCGCCGCAAGACGTCGGCTGCCAAATCGAGGTCTTCCAAATGAATAGCAAGGGCTGATTTTCCGGAAGGCCGGAAAATAAAGGGATAGAGGTAATGGATGTTGATCTCCGCAGCGAGTATTGATCCCAGCATTGTTGGAATGGCCTCAGGGCTGTCTATTTGCACAGCCAAAACAACGGTTTCAGTGAAGGAGTATCCCTGCAAATATAATACGGAGCTAGCTCGATCTGGATCATCGACAACGATTCTCACGATACTGCTATCCGTTGTATCCAGAACTGTCATAGCCATGATATGAATGGAGTTACTGGCCAGTAACCTGGAAAATTCACTCAATCTGCCGACCTTGTTTTCTAGAAAGACAGAAAATTGAATCACAGGGTTTCCGCTTAAGCCATCTAAGACATTTTCAGGCATACGCAAGTAATCACACATAATACCCTGAAAATCGCAAAAACAATTTTTGACAGCTTCGAAATAAAAGAGCGTACTTGATCCTTAAGTAATTAGAACCTATCCCACAACCTGAAATGACTATGGCAGTATCGATTTTTTGTCGTCACCAGCAAGGCGCTTCGACTGGCAATTGGCGTAGCCCTGTCCCAGTCGAAGGAACGCCGCTGAGGCGCAAGAGCGCTTTGTCCCAGCGGGATGTGGTCAAAAGGAAAGTTCGCGGCGTTATATCAGCTACTCGTGCAATGCTAGTACGCTTCAAGATGATGCCCCTAGCGTTGCTTCCCTTTTGTTTCTCACCGTAACTCACTTCCGGTTTTGAGATAGCTTCTAGGAACATTTAGTACCGACTTGAAAAACTCATCATTCCTCCGCATATGCCTACCCTTTAACGGTGAATCCAATGGAAAAAAATGACCCGCAAAGCTCCATTCATGAGTTGCAGATGCGGTTAAGCCAACCGCTTGCTGAACTGAATGAGTTTCTGGATAAGCAGATCGAGGCCTTTGAGCCGCAAATCCGATTTCTCGTCCAATACTGCTTGAAGAATAGCGGAAAGCGCATCCGTCCTTCGCTGGTGTTCCTAACAGGAAATACCGAAGACTCCGAAACCTATAAAAATCTGGTCCAAGTATCTGCGGTCATTGAAATGGTTCATCTGGCCACCCTAGTCCACGATGATATTCTTGACAGAGCGCAAAAAAGGCGGGGTCAGCCAACAATCAGTTCTAAATACGGCCAGCACACTGCCGTGCTATTAGGGGATGCCTTGTTCTCACACGCCCTGCATTTGGCTTCTCAATTCGAAACAGTGGAGGTTTGCCGCCTGGTTTCGAAATCTACCAGACGAGTTTGTTCTGGCGAAATCCTGCAAACCTTTCGGCGTGGCGACTGGAAAATCGAACAAAGTGATTATTTGGAAATGCTGGATATGAAAACTGGCGAATTATTTTCGGTCGCAACCTATCTGGCCGGCATACTTTCCAATTACTCCCATTCTTCCTGCCAAGTTTTGAAAACTTTTGGTAGCCAACTCGGCATCGCCTATCAGGCTTACGACGACCTTACCGATTTTATCGGCGATGAAGCAGAGATCGGCAAAACCTTGGGAACGGATTTATCCACCGGTAAGGCGACCCTCCCCCTTATTCAGCTGTTTCAGCTAAAGAACAAAGAGGCAACAGAGGCAATGACGACAGCCCTTGAATCTTCAGATGAAGCCAAAGTCCGCTATCTCTTGGATTCACACAGCATATTTGAAGTGGGATTCAATTTTGTATCCGAGTTATGGAGCGATGCAGTCGAGACGCTTGCAAAACTTCCTGACACCCTTTCCGCAAAGTCTAATTTGGAAACAATCAGCCAGATCTTGAGGGTTAAATTAGATGATCTTCATCGGTCACGTTTAAACACATAAAATCTTTCGTTGCGATTATATGACAAACGTCACCTCAAAGGCATATGCAACCAACGAAACCAAAGTTAAATGGCCATCAAAATAGGGTAATAGCTGGGAAAATACCTTACTTTAAAAATTTATTGATGCATCAAATTTTATTTTCCCAAAATCCTCAATTTCACAAGGTCAGCCTCCGTACACCCCAGTTTTGCTACAATTAATTGCACCATATCGCGGTGCAGCGGTGCCTTAAAGGTCCGAGAGAATTGTGGAGGGTCAAACAGGATGCGGAACGCGTGTAATGCATGACGGTGGAACCCTAGAGCTTTCTCTTGGGCCGGCGTATACCCCTTTTCAATAAACTCCAGGTAGTGTCCCTCATCAGGGCCATAAAGCTTATCGCCTACCAGAGGATGTCCCAAAAAGGCTGCGTGAACACGGATCTGGTGCTTTCGACCCGTCTCCGGTACGATTTTGGCTAGAGTATAACCTGACCCTGTCATAATAGGAGAAAATAGCGTGTGAGCCCGCTTTGCGGAGTGGGACTTTCGTACGGTCTGCTTAATATAGACCTTCGAATCTAGGTCCTTGGCCAGAAAATTGTCCAATTCCACGACCTCTGACAACTCGCCTTCCAATAAGGCCACATATTCTTTGCAAACCTGCTTCAACTGGAAGGCCATTTGCAAAATGCGAGCGTGGTACTTGTCTTTCGCCAAAACACATACGCCACTGGTCTCGCGATCCAGACGATGCACCAAATGCACTAAATCCATTTGAAGATATTCCCTAGCCGCTCCGATCAGACTGGACCAAGGACCATTTTTAGAAGGATGACAGACGATAAGCCCAGGCTTGTTGATCGCCAAAACTCCATCCTCCTCCTCCAGAATCCATTCAGAGAACTGAATTGGATCAATTAATTCAACTTCCGGACCTAAAAATTGGCTAAACTCCTCAGGCATGGTGACAGAAAAATATGGAAAATTTCACTTTTAAAAAAAGAATAAAATAAAGCGAAGTAAGTCCAAAAATATTAGGGTGAAATTGCAATATTCTGAGGTCAGGTCATCCGAGGCGATGAAGAGGACGTTGGTTTTTTTCAGCGGCAAGGGTTGTGACGAGAAAGGAGACCAATACTAGGCCAGAAAGGATGATTTTTATACAGCGAGTCATCAATATTACTAGTTTGAACTAGGAATTAGGGTGTCTTTCAAGACAATCGATCGGGAACATTTTATCGGCAACTCGCTGCCGAATAGAGGGCAACAGATTTATTTCTTCCAAGTCTCGCTCTGCGCGGTGATATCTACATCCCAAGGCTGCGGTGGATTGGGCTTGTAGATCGGGTCGTTGTCTCGTTCCGGGAAGGTGCTGATTAGAGCGGACATGCGAGCGAGAGCTGCTTGAGCTTCGGGATCATCGCTGTCAATCAAGTTGGTCTTTTCATTTGGATCCGCCAGCACATCAACGAGTTTCTCAGGCTCTTTTTTATGGCTCACGTAAAGTTTGAAACGCTTCTCTCGAATGACCCGGTCGCGAAATACGAACGCATTTTCAACGCCGTCTTCGGTGAGCTTGGCTTCGTTTCTTCCGCCCATGCCAAGAACCCATGATCGTTGGCTATCCTGGCTTTTACCCAGGATGAAGTCAGCGAAAGACTTGCCATCGCAGGTATAGCCTTCTTGGAGTTTACCGCCTCCGAGTTCCGCGAACGTGGGGAGCATGTCCGTCACGTCAATTAGGGCATCGGTCTTCACACCCTGAGGGACGAGTCCCGGGCCATTGACGATGAACGGAACACAAAGTCCAGGTTCTGTTGTGCTGGCTTTTGCCCCTTTGACGGTTCTGCCATCCTGATGTCCTGTGATAAGTCCTGTAGTACCATTGTCAGTGGTCCAGACGATGATGGTGTTTTCGCGAATTTTCAGGTCTTCCAAAGATTGTAACAGTTTTCCCAATACATTATCGGTGTAACGGACCATGGCTTTGTGTTTGTCCAAGTCAGACTCTACATCGAGCTCATCTGGAGTGGTTACAAACGGAGTGTGCGTGAGCACCATGGGGTAGTAAAGAAACATCGGTTCGTCCTTATGCTTCTTCATGAAATCGATAAGGAAATCGACGAACATGGTTTCGCCATATTCGCCTTTCCGAATAAAACTTCCTTCCTTGGTATGGATATAGGGATCCCAGAAACGTTCGTCACTCGGAGGATTTTTGCCTTCGCCTCCGGTCCACATGCAGTAGTCATCAAAACCAATTTCGGTCATGGCTTCCGGTTGCACACGGAAATCGTTGATTTGCCATTTTCCGGCGATGGCTGACTTGTAACCCGCCTCTTTCATGACCATGGAAATGCACGGATTCAACGTCCAGTCGTAGTGACAGCCGCCTCCCCAGCGAGGCACGTCCCAGTGGTTTACCCAACCGTGACGGTACGGATACTGTCCGGTTAGGAAGGAAAGGCGAGTAGGGGTACATTGTGGCATGACGTAGGCATTGGAAAACTGCATGCCAGTAGCTGCCAATGCATCGATGTTGGGCGTCTCGATATTCTCACCGCCATAAGTCGTTACCCATTCCTTTCCGAGATCATCAACCAGGATAAAGAGGATATTGGGTTTGCTTGTAGAAGCATCCTCCTTGCTAGGCAAGCAACTCACCCCGATCGAAAGGGATCCGGCAAGGAGTAAAAAGAGAAGGAAGCGTTTAGAAGTGGTCATTTTGTACAGACTCGAAAGGGATTACCAAACTTGGGAGCGTCTTTTCAGGAGTTAAGGATATCGATTATCTAAGTCTCCGACTTCCCGATTAAGTGAAAGCAATTGTTGTTTTAGATCTTCTACCACTTTGGCGTAGGCCGGATAGTTGTAAACGTTTTGTTGTTCGTAGGGATCTTTTTCCAGGTCAAACAGCTCGAGCCGTGCCGGTGTAGAGGCCGGTTTTGTGGTACCCAAGCAGGAAACCTGATGCAAATTTTCCTCGTTGATTTCTTCTCTGGGACCATAGACCCAGATCTCATCCATGCGGGAATGGATCGCGAGTCCATAGCAGTAAATCAATTTGTAACGTTTGGTGCGTATGGCGTAATGTGCCGGATCCTGCACTGTCCGACTGGAAGCTCACCGCAGCCGATTGATGGTCAATAAAGATTTCTATGTCATTGGCCTGGTTTCAAACTGGTCAACCGAAGATGGCTAGACTCAGTAGACCAGTGCACAAGCGGTCATTGAGGAAGCAAAGGCCCGAGCGCTCGAACTCAGTTTCACTATCCAACATTTGTGGCCGAAGTCGGAGAACCTGTCGGCGTCCCGTTTTGATCAGATCTTACAGGCAAGGGGAATTCGGGGGCTAATTTTAGCCCTTCTAGAAGACCGCCTGGAACTCGATTGGAATAAGTACTCCTTTGTAACCGTGTAAAAGCCCTTTTAATACACTCACTTTCACCATGTAATGCAGAACCACTATTCGCCCCTGCTGTTGAGCTAGGAAGAGATCCGCAAGCGTGGATATGAGCCTATTGGCTTGGTCGTGCGTGATGATTTAGCAAACCGATGGGGCCACCAGTGGAAGTCGGCCCATCGTTTGGCACAGTTTTCTACCAATACCCGAGAAGAAACGATCCCTACCTTACAATTGAAGGGACAGACAAGGGTGAACACACAGACCTATTAAAGTCGTGGCTGCAATAGTTTAAATCCCAGGCGGTCATCAGTCGATGTGATTGCTTTTTTGAAGCTGCGAATGACCTGGGCCTGAAGATTCCGTGTGACCTGGCCTATGTGAGTCTCGATATGACGGACGATGTCGAGGGAGTGTCGGGTATTCACCAGCACCGCGAGGTGACAGGGGCAACTGCGGTGGATGTTTTGAACAGTTTGCTACAAAGAAACTTTCGTGGAGAGCACGAAGTGTCTGTGGGAACCCAAGTGGATGGTTCATGGAGTGAAGGCAACACCCTTCTCAATTAATTCAATTGATTTGCCAATCACACTTTAGCTTAGCTTTTCTTTTTTGGCGCTAAAACGACGGGATCTGAAGCCTTAAGTAGAGGCTCTAGAGACTCTGAAATAAGCCATCCTTCTAAAACTCGTAAATCTTGCTAAAAACTCTCAAAAGAGTTTCTTGACACCTGCGGTAACCTTTACAGAACTACTCGCCTTACTTTTGCGCACCTCTAGCTCAATTGGATAGAGCACCTGACTACGGATCAGGAGGTTGGGGGTTCGACTCCCTCGGGGTGTGCCACTTATAATCAACGACTTAAGTAATTATTAACGACTCAGATGAAAAGTCGTTTTTGGTTTTTAGGGTAAATACTCCATAAAT
>DDZZ01000038.1:0-7344 GCA_002346535.1 Opitutales bacterium UBA2995
CAGCTTTTTTAGCAGCCTTTTTTGTGGCCTTTTTCCTGGCTGCTTTTTTAGCAGCCTTCTTTTTAGGAGCAGCTTTTTTAGCAGCCTTCTTTGCGGCCTTTTTCCTGGCTGCTTTCTTTGGAGCGGGTGCGGCAGCAGGAGCCAGAGAGCCGGCTTCAATTTTCTTGGGCAAAGCCTCAACACTGAGCCGGAGTAATTCTCCTACGCTCACTTTATGTTTTTTGGATGCTCTCAGTAGCTCTCTCTTAGCTTTTATCGATAAACGAACGGAAATCTGTTTGCTGGGTTTGGGTTCAATTTTAACAGAGCCAAAATCAAATTCTTTTAGCGCGTGACGGATGACTTCACTTTTTGAGGCAGCGCCAGACCGTTTTTGAAGGGTTTCTATTTTGCCCAATAATTTTCCTCCGATATCGAAGGTCAATGGCGCCGTTGCGGATGATTTTTTAACTGCCATGGTTTTGTATGTCTTTCTTTAGTTTTGTTGAGTTAATTGTTGTCCTTGTAAACATAGAGTTTGCATTAAACAACCAGTTTTTGTCGCAATCTTAAAATAATTTTTCCTTCTTACTAGAATCTAATATTAAAAAGTTATTTAGCGAATTAGAGACATGTGCAACCAAAATTCAACTACACCTTTCATTAAGGAAGAGAATCCCCTAGGTTGAACGGATTTGACTAGGAGTTTTTCTTATCAAAATCGGGCTTATTAGAGCGGTTATAAATATTTTTTAGCGTACCAACTTGTAATCATATATCGGAATTTCGGGTACACTTTGTGGTATGAGCCCCCTGGATAAGGGATTATCAGAAAAATTGCGGTTCACCGCTGCTTCCTTAATAACTAACCGTGTTTTATTTCGAGTTATTTCATCCAAGACATCTACTGTTTTAGGAAGCCAGACACCATCAAGCTTTTTAAGATCAAGCAGACGCAAAGAACGAATCACGTCCTCTTCCGCGTTGACGTAATCGGCTCGCAACAGTGCATTGAAGTTTTCATCTAGGTATACAATTACGCCAAATAGGCCTAAAGGATTACCTGTCAGTTGACTTGGCGCCTTCATCAGAAACGCGTGAGCCACTCGGCTGCCTTTTTTGGTCACACCGATATATTCCCAATCAGGCCAAAAAACGAAAGGCATCATTAAATCGAAAGGATTGATAGTTACAGTCTCATCAATGGGCTGAAACCAATCCAATGCCTGGATTTTCGTCCATTCTCCCGACTGGGTCTGTCGCTTCATAACCGATGCATAGGGTCCGTTCTTCAAAAAAAACTGCCTCTCCTCCAATTCAGTATGCAGGTGAATCAATGAAATCGGACCTTCTTGGGAACTCGAACCCCATAAAGTACCCAGAACCTCCTGGCGTTTTCCTCTTCTGGGTATAAATTGAATTGAGTATTTTAAGCTAAAGTCCCCGACCACCCACATTTGGCGGAATGTGGAGAGCATCTGCACTCCTTCCTCGTGGTCAATTGGCTTTAACAATTCGAGTCTTTTTCGGAAACTTTGGCCAGCTGTATCAAATACGCCCAGCATACAGAGCGACAAAGACAAGGGCAATAAAAGGCCGACGGGTTTCACTGGGAAATGGGGCCCCTCAATAGCCACCGGGTTGCAAGGATTTACATCAAGGGTTGGTCGTTTCTTCAACCGCCTCCTGCGCCTAATCGGCAGCTTCTTCAGCAGTTGTTTCAGCTTCGACCGCATTCTCTTGCAAAGTAATGGAAAGCGCTTCGCCAGCTTCAACTGTATCATCGGCGGTATCAATGGCCCGCTGTAAGGCGCTTTCCGGGGTAACTCCCCGAGACGATTGGTCTGGTGCAGGTGCATCCACAACCTCGCCCAATAAACTTTCACCGGAATCAGCTTCGGCATCTTTGTTGGATGCAATATTCCCCAAGTACAGGGCAAAGGTTAGAATAAAAAATCCGATGACTGCATAGATGGTGATTTTCGTAAGCATTGACCCGGTTTCCGCCCCAAAAGCCGCTTCCATGGAACCGCCACCCAGAGCAGCACCCAGGCCACCATCCCCTTTAGGTTTTTGAACCATCACCACCAAAAGTGTGAAAAGACAAAGGAGGATCAGAACGAAGCTGAATAAGGCGATCAGTATAGTCATGGGAAACTTCTTTCGAAAAAACGGGCTAATTTGCTCACCGAGTAAACTCAGTGCAAGTCAAAAGCTTCTGCATGCGGTCATGACTCAATACTCATTTCTTCCAAGATACGTGACAAGTCGTCGTTGCCAAAATATTCAATCACAATGCGGCCTTTTTTTGGAGCATGTTTTATAGAGGCACGGGTTTTGAAACGTTTGGAAATCTTGTCTTCCAGATCCTTCAAGGCTGCTTGTTCTTTAGAGGATCTCGATGCTCCCTTGCCAGGCGCTTGCCCGGGAGAATCTTTAAGACGCCGGGCTAGGTGTTCGGTTTCCCGTACGCTGGAACCATCTTCAACCACTCGTCTGGCCAGCATAGTCCGTTGAGCAGCTTCCTCGATTCCCAAAAGTACTTTTGCATGACCGGTCGAGAGATGACCCTTGCGCAAAAATCCCTGAATTTCTTTCTCAAGTTGAAGTAACCTCAGTGCATTGGCAATGGTCGCGCGTCCTTTGCCGACGCGTTCACCGACCTGCTCCTGGGTTAAATCAAAATCGCGCAAAAGACTCGCAAAACCCAATGCTTCTTCGATCGGATTAAGTCCTTCGCGCTGAAGGTTTTCAATTAAACTTAAGGTGGCGGAAGATGCATCGCTGGCTTCGACGATACGGACGGGAATCGTTTTCAGCTTCAACTGTTTGCAAGCACGCCATCGTCTTTCTCCTGCAATCAACTGGTAGTTTTTCCCCGACTTACGGACTACGACCGGCTGTAGCAGACCCTCAGAACGAATGCTGTCAGCAAGTTCCTGCAATTGTGCCTCAACAAAATCCCGGCGCGGTTGAAACGGATTCGGCTCGATAGAACCAATGGGAAGATCCGTGAATCCATTTGCGGTGCCAGTTCCCTCGGTTGAAGCAGGAGTTTTTTTAGCAACAGTTTTCTTGGCAGTATTTGTATAAGTATCCGATTTTGAAATACCACCTGATATCAAGCTTCCGAGACCACGCCCCAATCCTGTTTTACGCTTTGCCATGAATGATCAATTAAGGATTGTCGATAGGGATAAAGAGTTCTTCTCCAACCTGAAGGCGGTCGGGATCCGCAATTTTGTTGGCGTGAATGATATAGGTAATCGTAGAACCTGCACCACTGGCAATACTCGATAAATTGTCTCCGGACTTCACAACGTAGAAAATCCCGGATTTTGGATAATCATCATTGAATTTTGTTACAATCGGGGTTCCATCCGCGCTTCCCCCGGCAACTGCTGATTGTAAAGACTTTTCGGTTTCTTTAGCCAGGACACGGATCTGCTTGCTGATTTGTTCGAGCAATTCTTCCTTTTGCGACTTGTTTAAACGATTGAATTCGCTTCTTAAGGAGGCTAATTCCAGGCGGAATACCGCATCGCTCACACTGGAAGCAGATTGAGTTTCCACTTTATTGAGCCGCTTGGTGAGAGCCTCGTTTTCACGGAGCAACCGTTCGACCTCAAAACGCATTTCACCTAATTGCTCTTTGAGCAAAGCCACATCCTGAGACAGATTGGCTGTTGTGGAGCCTACGACCATTCGAGTTGGCTTCGAGTAGCCCTGGCCAAAGGACTGGGAAGCGGTACATAAAACTATGAAAACAACTACGCCTATGAATTTTCTTTTCATGGTATTATTCCCGAAAAAGGACTGAACAAACAATTCATACTATGATTTCTGGTAAAGTTGAAAGACTCTTTTATGGGAAACTGGTTTCATTGAAACCAGACCGTGCATTTCCTGGGATATGAACTGTTGTCCGACTTCGATAGGAAAGCCCCGCAAAAACTCCCCTACGCCCAGCAATCGCCCCCCTGGTTTTTGAAACTGCGTTATGTGGAATGTGCCCTCCTCTGTGGCCACGGATACGATTTGATTATCCGCTTGCACAATGGTACCTGGCGCAGAATTGGCGTTTTCCGGCGACCAGCCGGCCATGCCAACTTTCAGCCTGGTCTTTCCAATTACGACTGTGCAACCAGGCCAGGGAAACAGCCCCCTGACTCGCTCGGCCAACTCTCGCGCTGGTTTTGAAAAATCAAGCTGCCCATCTTGTTTAACCAGCAATCGGCAATAAGTTGCCTTGGATTCCTCCTGTGAAGTTTCGTTGATCGTGCCAGCGATAATCGAAGGTAAGTTTCTTGAGAGAATTTCCGGACCGGCTTGCCCCAATTTCGCCCGATAGGACCCACCTGTTTCATTCTCATCAATATCCACAACCTGTTGGTCACATATCGGCCCGGCATCCATCTTCAGCACGAGCTTCATAAGGGTGACGCCGCTCATAGACATACCACTGGCTACAGCGGTCTCAATCGGAGACGCTCCTCTCAATTCCGGCAACAAGGAGGTATGGATATTGAAAATTCCGAAGGCAGGGATATCGAGCACGGGTTGAGGCAACAGGTGACCATAGGCCATGACAACAATGACGCCAGATTTCAAATCCGCCAGTTTTTGTATAGCGTGATCATCAAACTTTTCCGGTTGGAATACCGGGACCTCATGCTCCATTGCCCATTGTTTGATGGAATTGGGCTGTATCTTTTTCCCTCGGCCGCGTGCCCGGTCCGGCTGGGTGTACAGTCCAACCAGCTTTACTGAATCGGACTCGGCAGCCAGGAAATTTAAAACCGGGACAGCAATCTCATCCGAACCCATGAATACGAACCGTGCTTGGGAAGGGGATGGCATAAATGAAGTCAGAGTTTGAAGATTCTAAATAAAATTCGCATCCATAGTTTGGATACGCTAAGAAAATTGCTTAAGGGGCTTCTTCCCTTCTAAATCAAAAAGGAGCGGGCATCCGTCGAGGTTAAACTCTTTCAATAGGCGGCCTTGCAAATACCGGCGATAAGAATCGTCTAACCGACCGGCTTGGTTGCAGAACAGTTTGAATTTGACGGGCCTTGAGGAGACCTGGACAGCGTAATATATTTTAAACCGGATTTTTTTAATGAGCCTGGGTGGGTTTTGTTGCAGGAATCGTTTCATTGCCTGATTCAATCTTCCTGTAGAAACCTGGGTATACAAACGTTCATAAATCTTTGTGGATTTGGTCAGAATATCGTCCACATTCATGGCTGTCAAAGCGGAAACAAAAAGAACGGGGGCGTTCGGTAGGAAAAAAATTTCTTTGCGAACCGATTCTTCAAACTTTTTTTGAAAATCCTCCAGGTCCTTGTATCCCGGCAAACGGTATTCGTCAAAAGTTTCAACGGCTAAATCCCACTTATTCACAAGGACCACAATTCCTTTACCTTTATTCAGAATATGTCCGGCAATAATTTTGTCTTGCTTGGTAACCCCCTCCAGGGCGTCAAGTACCAGAAAAACCACATCGCTTCGTGCAATGGTATCCTCAACACGCAAGGCTGAAAAATACTCGATCGGATCCACAACTTTTGTCTTTCGCCTCAGTCCGGCAGTGTCGATCAGGCTGAACTCAAGCAAATCTCCCGATCTGGTTTCAAATTCCAAATCCTGGCTGACTGCATCCCGTGTGGTTCCAGCAATTTCACTCACGATCATCCGCTCCTCCTGAAGCAGTGAGTTACAAATGGAAGATTTTCCAACATTAGGACGTCCAACAAAGGATATTCGAATCCTGGAAGATTTTTCTGTATCCGTTTCTTCGCCCGCTCCCAGGTTTTCTTCTATAAAAGCTCTTAACTCCTTGATTCCCCGTCGGTGTTCGGCGGATGTGAACAAGACTCCCTTCAGACCGAGTCTGGCAAATTCGTGAATCTTGTAGTCATGCTCAGATGCATCGATTTTATTGACGACAACCCAAGCAGGCTTGCCACTCGATCGCAATTGTTCGGCCACGATTTCGTCCAGAGGCGTGAGACCTTCAAGTCCATCAGTGATAAAAAGCACCAAGTCGGCAGCCTGAATGGCGAATTCGACCTGTTGTTCCATTGCAGACTGGATTAGCTCAGGGGTCATTTCAGCTTTAAGGCCGATGCCACCGGTATCCATCAAAGAGTGACCTGAATCCAGATCATAGGAAACGACATCGCGCGTGACGCCGGGTTGATCGTGTACAATCGATATCCGGCGGCCAACCAAAGCATTGAACAGCCGACTCTTTCCCACATTTGGTCGGCCCACCAAAGCCACACTTTTCTGCGCGAATTCCATGAAAAAAGTCGCCTCTGTTAGCAGCTACTGGAAAATAAACCAACACAAATTAATGCATCAACCGCGTTTACAAAATTACCTCGCCCTGATGAATATTCGAAGGAGCCCCTATGAGGAACAGCTCAATTGCAATTCGCCAAATCTTGTACAAACGCATCTATGAGGTCGGCGGCCAGAAGCAAATTGTCATAAATTGTCGAAAAACTGCATCGAATAAACTCCTCTCCACTGTTACCTAAAGCATTTCTGGGAACCGCAACTACCCACTCCTTTTCAAATAACCGATAGGAAAAATCCTTTGAAGAAGTCCCGTTGAATTAATGGGTGGAAAGACGTATAAAGTTCCATTCGGTAAATGGCAATTCAATCCGGACTCGTTTAAACGGCGTACTATCAAATCTCGGCGAAGTTGATACTGTTGCTTCATTCGTACCACAGCATCGGTACCGTTTTCCAGAGCTTCTATAGCGGCCTCCTGACTTAAAATCGGAACAAAGCATGCTGTACTGAGCCGCCTTCATCATGGCCTCGGCAAGATCCGGGTTTGAGCAGGCAAACCGATGCGGAATCTTGTCATGGCAAAAGCCTTCGAACATCTATGTAAAAGAATGGTTCGCTCCTTCATGCTTCGCAGACTGACCATGGAGGTATGTTTTCCTTCAAAGGTCAGTTCCGCATAAATTTCATCACTGATCATCAGCACGTCTTTCTCCTGCGCGAAGCGGTTAATCTCCTAGAGCTGTTCTCGACTCAAAGTTCCTCCAGTCGAGTTGGTAGGAAAGTTTAGAACTAACATTTTCACTTCTGGTTCCCAGTGGTCCCAAAGTCGGGATGGATTTAAAGCAAAGGTATCTTCCTCAATAGTCTGAATTTTTATACTTACACCCTGAGTCATTAAAATGGCAGGATGGCAAGATGGCAGGACACAGAAAAAGTTTCATGATACATAACCTTGTCAACCGGATTTACGGTTGCACGCAAAGCTATGTCCAAAACTTCGGATACGTTTACCGCGATAAGGATCTCCAAGCCTGGATCATAATCCACCTCAAATTC
>DDZZ01000038.1:7668-30544 GCA_002346535.1 Opitutales bacterium UBA2995
CCTCAAATTCGAAGTGTATCTGGTCTTTCCCTTTTCCAAAGCGTAGATGACTGCTTCAAGAATATGCCAATAGATCACAAAATCCGGCTCCCCGATCCCGAACGAGATCACTTCACCTGCCGCTTGCACCAACTCAAAAAATCGCGAATGCCGGACCTCGGCATATCGCGAACATGTTGGTCGATAAAGTTCTTTTTTCTCCAGTATAACTCACGGACTGATTTTAGGTTTTTCCGAATCATCACCACCCTGGGCATGAAGTAACCTTGCTCCTTGTATGCGCGCAACATAAAATGAGTTGTGACAAATAATACACCCTCGATGGTAGCCAGACGTTCCGAAATAAATTCGGCAACCGATTGTCCATTAACACCTACGATCTAATCTCCAGGCAATAGACCGGTAAGTTCACCTGGACTGCCGGGAATCAGAGACACAATTGTCACTCGTTTGTCTAGGACTTCCACTTACATCCCTATGCCCGCATACCGCTGCTCGGTATCGATTTCAAATTCCTCGGCTTCATTACGAGACAAGTACTCGGATTGCTCATCGATGGACTCCAATAATTCGCTAATGGACTCACCTGATTTATCCTGAATATCAGCTTGGCTTGCTTCCACCAGGTCTAGTTGAGCTATCCAAATCGGGTCAGGAGGCAGAGGTCCATCGTTGGATTTTTAAGCCGCAAACCCTTCAATCTGGCGATTTGGCAATGAAAAGGCGGTCACCGATAAATATCCGGCGATAAAAAATTATAGAATAAGCCTGCTTCTCATTAATACGTTCACTTTTGGGGAGCTATTCCATAAAGACAGTCTAATCCCGAAGTATTTCCAAATTTTTTAAGCTTTTCAAATGAACCAGTCAAAAGAACCTGCGCCTACCCGAGGCATATTGGATAAATTGCGAGCAGCAGGCGGACCTTCCGCTATTCTGAATTACAAGGATTTCATAGACATTTGCCTCTACGATCCAGAATTTGGGTACTACCGCAGGGAAGCAACCCGGGTTGGACGCAATAGAGATGCTGATTTTTACACTGCCCAGAGCATGGGTCCCGTTTTTGGAGAACTGATTGTGGGCGCCGTTGGCCAAATTCTTGAAAAAAAGCTGGGAGGCTCCGTCGATTTAAAAGAATGGACTTTCGTCAATGTGGGATACGAAAATGATCCCGGCTGGTGGGATAATCAGGGAGGTCCCTTTGCCGACACCGTTCAAATTGGCCCGGATTCTGATCTGAATTATGGAGGAAATTGCATTCTTTTTTCCAACGAACTTTTCGATGCACAACCTTTTCACAGGATCGCATATTTGAATGGCCAATGGACTGAACTCGGAGTCGATGTATCTACAAGTGAATTACGAGAGACATTGTTGCCGGATCTATCCGAAGAAATGCAGGCCTTTCAGTACAAATTGCCGATGGATTGTAGCGAAGGATACATACTGGACCTTCCACTCGAAACAAATCCTCTTTTGGGTCGGCTCACAAACCTGAAGTGGAATGGACTATTTCTCGCTCTTGATTATGGGAAGCCATGGATTCAATTAGTAAACGACTATCCCCAGGGTACGGCGCGCGGCTATTACAAACACACACAAGTTGCCGACCTGTTAAATCAACCCGGAAAGCAGGACATCACCTGCCACATTTGTTGGGATTGGATGGAACAAGGCCTCAAGGAAGCCGGATTCACTGAGATAACTTTAGAAAGCCAGGAGGCTTTTTTCGTCAAACATGCGCAAAAGTGCATTGAACAAGTCGTTGCTGCAAATCCTGGCAGTTTTGATGGAAACCGGCAAAGCCTCTTGCATTTGATTCACCCCGGAACTATGGGGCACCAATTTCAGGCCTTGTGGGGATTTCGCTCAAATCTACCGCAATAAAAAAGGCTACATTCCGGATCGAGAAATGCGCTTGCCGATGAGAGTGGAAGGCGAGGCTTAGCAAAAAAATTCCGCAAATAACGCCGATCATTTGGAGGTTCTGACGAAACGCGAAGGCGAGGGATTGGTCCAAGTCAATTGAGATTAAGTCGAAAGTCGTAAATGAAATGGCCAAGGAGACGAAAGCGGTTTGTGCTACAAAAAATTTGGCGATCGGGAATATTTTTCTGTTGGCTTCGGTTGCTATTTTTAAAGTTATTTTCGCAATTAATTTACAAAATTTTATAAATAAAGTCATGAGGTTACCCCTGATAAACACTATTCTCTCCTAATTAATGGCCAAATCATCCTTGAGAGAGAGTAATCATGAAATCTTTAAATACTTTGGATCAAAACTTACATAAAAAATATAGCTTTCCCATGAACCATAGTGGCTAATCCAAAAAAACAAGATTACCGCTTACTGGCAAAAATTGCTAACGCAGCCGTGTAGCCGTGAACAAAATTTACACCTCCAACAGGACCGAATTCTCCATTACCAAAAAAGCCGACCATTCCGACGGGTCCTATGCATTCCTGAATGCTGCTAGCATCGAAATCAGGCACTTTGAAGAACCTTTTTCCTCGGCCGGTACAGGTAGAAAGTATTGCTCCAAATATCTCCCGTTCCTGCAAAGCTGGTTGAATTTCGTTCAGCTTCTTATTGAGATCCTCCATGGCGGCATGGCGGTCGCGCATCTGAAATTGCAATGTTTGTCCGACCCTCGGCAGGGCACCCACCAGTAGTGCACCGCTTTTCGGGTCCGCTCCAATCAGGTTCCGCACCAAAAAATCACCGCACTGGTAATCTTCCTGATACTCGTCGATGACGAAACCAACATGCAGATTCCCTTTGGATTTCAGTTTCATGGCATCCGGCAAACCGCTGAATACATCGCTGAGCACATCATAGGCGCTTCGATTACCGATGCCGTTTAGAACATTGGCCGCGGCAGAGGTTATAATATAGGACTCCCCCACTGGCTGACAGCCTTGGGATATTACCGATTCGATCACCACATCACCTCCGACGGCGAGCCCTACAGCCCCTTCCAATACAACCCTGTTATTTAAGAATAGAACAGACTCCCGCTGCTCATGAGTTCCGCATGCCAGCCCTCCATGGACGGAAATCTCCGGAAATTCACGGTTGAAAAAAGCGAGCATTTTTTCCGGATTCATAGAGAACGGATCAGCAAAAATCAGAAATCCATTGGGAGATACTGTTAACCGTTGCTCAAACTCGGATCCGGATTCCGCATTTAAATACTCCAATTCCTGAACCGAAAATTCGAAGGAAGTCAATTTTGCTCCAGGCAAACTTAGTAGCGATACTGAAACACCCATACCTTCTTCAAACTCGAAACCCTGGCTGACCAAGGCATTACCGGAACATCCGATCAGGGTAGATACCCGACAATGAATTTGAAGAATTTCTAAGATTTCCTCCCAATTCTTTTCATAACCCGGAGTGGCAAATATAATTCCGAGGTCAACTGTATCAGCCTGCAAACAGGATCGCAGAGTCTTCGCCCACACCTCGAAACGAGTTTCGTCAAAAGGACCGTCCCAATGATCGGATACGCTAAAGGAGTGAACTTGAGACATCCTCAATCGAATAATTTAAAGGTTCAGGGTTAATTATTAAAGAAAAGCAGGTGTTGATCCTTGGCCATGGCATCGCTTGACGCAAGGCTTGGTAATTTAATAAGTTATATCCGTCTTAAAAATTCCGTTCCCTGAAAGGAACGACTAATCATTATTATTCACAAGGTTCGGACACTGTCCTGAAAACACTGAAACTTCAAAACGCGAAAAACAATCAATGCCTACGCTCACAATTGCTCTCGGAGCACTCGTTCTCTATCTCATAGCCTACAATACTTATGGGAAATGGCTGGCCGGTAAAATTTTCAAGCTCGATAGTGAGGCGACGGTACCGAGCGTTGCCTTGAATGACGACAAGGATTACGTACCCACGGACAAGGGCATCATTTTCGGACACCACTTCACTTCAATCGCTGGAACAGGCCCCATTGTCGGTCCAGCACTGGCCGTAATTTGGGGATGGGTTCCGGCACTTCTTTGGGTCCTCTTTGGTTCAATACTCATTGGGGCAGTGCATGATTTTGGTAGCCTTGTGGTATCCATGCGCAACCGCGGCCAAACGGTCGGGGATATTGCGGGACGCATTCTAACTAAACGTACCCGGTTATTGTTTCTCTCCATATTGTTTATGGCCCTAACCATCGTATTGGCCATTTTCGGCCTCGTAATCGCAAACGTGTTCGACCTCTATCCCTCGGCAATCTTTCCATGTTTGGTCCAAATACCGATCGCCATTATAATTGGGATCACCCTCCATAGAAAAGGAGCAAACATTCTGATCCCGTCAATTATCGCGTTGGCGATGATGTATGTATCGATCATCTTCAGCAATTGGGGCATTTTCCATGCTGTCAATTACACGCTAGGTGGGGAACCCGGGGTACTGAACGATGGGCTGAGTCTCTTTGCCTGGGTACTGGTGCTGCTGGTTTATTCTTATGTAGCATCCGTATTACCGGTATGGACCCTCCTACAACCGCGCGATTTCATAAACTCACTTCAACTGCTCTCAGCTTTGGCCTTGGTTGTTCTCGGGCTTGGAGTCGCAGCCTTCCTAGGTGGCGCTCCTGTAGCTGCGGAAGCAGGTCGCACCAGCCTTGAAATCGTTGCACCGGCATTTCGCTGGGCTCCCGAAGGAGCTCCCTGGATATTTCCTTTCTTATTTATAACCATTGCATGTGGGGCGATCAGTGGTTTTCACTGCCTAGTCTCTTCGGGCACATCCTCAAAGCAGATTAAATGTGAGACCGATGCCCAATTTGTCGGTTACGGCTCCATGCTGACTGAGGGATTCCTTGCAACACTTGTCATTTTGGCCTGCGTAGCCGGCCTCGGTCTCGGTGCAGCAGTAGGAGGCGAAGTGCTCACCGGAGCAGCCGCCTATGAAGCCCGATATGCATCCTGGGTCACTGCCCAGGGTCTAGGCGCCAAAATCGGTGCATTTATTGAAGGCTCAGCCAACTTTCTTCGGGCACTCGGTCTACCCACAACTTTCTCGGTTGCCCTCATGGGAGTCTTTGTAGCCACTTTTGCGGCCACGACACTCGACACAGCCTGCCGTCTACAACGCTATGTGATTCAGGAACTGGCTTCCACGTTTACCGCACAAGGGAATCCAGTCGACTTGCCGAGCAGTCCAAAACCAAACTCCTTAAATCCATTTGCCTGGTTAACCAACAAACATGGTGCAACCATCTTTGCCATAATCCTGGCCTGTTTTATCGCAGCTATCCCTCTACCCGGTACTCCTTGGGGCTGGGAATCAGCTGGAATGGGTGGACTCATTTTGTGGCCCTTATTCGGTGCGACAAACCAACTATTGGGAGGCCTTGCGTTTCTTGTTATCACCTTCTGGATGTGGCGAAGGAACCTTCCCGTATTTTTTGTAGCAATACCAACTGTATTTATGCTTCTACTACCGGGACTCGCCATGGGCGTCGAACTATTCAAGCCCAACGGCTGGCTCGCCTTGCAACAATGGCATTTGGTCTTCATAGGTTTGGCCACGGTGGCTTTGGAAATCTGGATGATCAGTGAAGCGCTCATTGCCTGGCCGAAGGCAAAAGGTGTTTTGGAACCCGCTCTACCACCCTTGGTTGGCGTAATGGATACGGAATCACAAACGGAAGGCGACCGCTCTTGCTAAATAATTATGGAGCCGGTCGAATATCCCGTTGATGGAGAATTGGACCTACACCAATTTCGACCCCAAGAAATTAAAGACCTGGTCACAAACTACCTAGCATTGTGCCAGAAGAAGGACATACTAAAAGTCAGGGTAGTACATGGCAAAGGCATGGGTACTCTGCGAACTACCGTACATGCTCTTCTACCAAAACTGAGTATTGTGAAAGACTTTCATCTCGCTGAAGAAGGCGCTGGCGGTTGGGGCGCAACCTGGGTATATTTAAATCCAGCTGAGTGAGTGACGAAAGCTGCAGAATCTAAAGCTGCAGTTTTCCACAATTCCGATTTAACCAATCAGCTATTCTGATCTGCCAATGATTGAACTTCGCTACGGCGCAAATCCTCACCAGAAAACCAAATTGGTCGCTTTTCCCAGTGGGAAAGAACCGCTCAAACTTCTGAACGGAGCGCCATCATTTATCAATTTACTTGATGCACTCACCGCCTGGCAGCTGGTAAAGGAATTGAGTACCGCTACCGGTATGCCGAGTGCCGCTTCCTACAAACACGTGAGCCCAGCTGGAGCAGCAGTGCCTAAAGAAATCGATGAGGAATTTAAAGAATCTCAATTTTTGAAACATACCGACTTCTCCCCTCTCGCCACCGCTTATGTGCGTGGGCGTGGCCGAGACGGCATGTGCTCATTCGGCGATGCAGCCGCGGTGAGCGACACTGTCGACGTGAGCCGCGCTAAGTTTCTAAAAACAGAAGTCTGCGACCTTATAATTGCGCCCGGCTACAAAGCCGAAGCGTTGGATATTTTGAAGCGGAAAAAGAAAGGCAACTTTCTCATCTTCGAAATGGATCCGGAATACGATCCAGACCCAATGGAGATGCGTGAGCTATTTGGTATTCAGCTTACCCAGGAACGGAACCACCGCATCATAACACGGCAAGATATGACCCAAATTGTTTCCCGAAACACCAATCTTCCAGAAAGCATTTACCAAACGCTTTTTGTAGCGGCCATTGCATTGAAGTACACCCAGTCGAATTCGATTTCCTTGGCATACGATGGCCAAATCATTGGTCTAGGTGCAGGACAACAATCCCGTATCCATTGCACAAGACTTCCCTGCGAAAAAGCCGAAAAATGGATGCTTCAGCGCCATCCTAAAGTTCGGGAGCTGGAGTTTCAGGAAAACTGCCGAAAGTCGTTAAGGCCAATCTTATTGATCCATATTTGCTTTGAGACTCATTGAGTGCTCGCGAAGAAGCCATGATGCTAGAAGGCTTTGCTAAAAGACCGGAACCCATTTTCCAGAAAAGAACGGGCCCAATGGATTAATACCTTTTCGGGTATCACCCTCGGGTCGGATGCCTTCATTCCCTTTAGAGACAACATCGACCGCGCCAGTCAAACCAAAGTTCAATACGTGGTCGAACCCGGGGGTAGCCTGCGCTCGGATGATGTCATCCAAGCAACCGATGAATATGGCATGGTTCATATCCACACGAGCATTCGGACATTTCTGCACTGAGAATTCTTCTCGCCTTCTGGGTTCTGCTCACAATCAACAAGTCTTAGTTTTGATTATTCAGCTATCGGAACACGGATAATTAAATACTAGGAAAATCTACGGTTCCACCAGCTTCCTCTGCGGATTGTCCGCCCAAAAGCTCATTACAAAGACTCCCACCGGCACAATGAGGCCTACCCAAAACATACCGCTGAACCCGGGTCCGTAATCCTTAAAAACCGTGAACAAAGCTGGGCCGATTCCGCTGCCAATGACGGCCATGGAACTGTTCAAACTATAAATGGATCCTAAATGAGTTCGTCCAAAAAAGCGCGGCCAGACATTACCGCTCAGATTGGCATAGGCTCCATTGCAAATTCCAAAGCCCAAAACAAAACAAACGAAACCAGCCTTTAAAGGAAGCAGCAGCAAGCCAACCGGCATCAACACCATCGCCAAACAGGTCACCATAAGGATGTATTTGATACGCGTGCGATCACTGATGTATCCAATGGCAAAATTGGAGCACATGCCGACGAGCGAAGAGGGAAAAAACAGGTACAATAAAGCATTTTTTGACATGCCGATTTCTTCCGAAATTGCGATCACATGAAACGTGTACCCCGTACCAAACAAGGCGAGCCAAGCGAAGAAGGCCGCAAAGGCCCAGAAACCCATCGTCCGAAGAGCCTCCGACCGGGTAAAATCTTTCACAATCACCTTGTCCGGATGCAGAGTCTCGGAACCCGAGCCCTTCAATGGCCCGTCCATTTCCAATCCGCATTCCTCCGGATTATCTCTGAAAAAAATATAGCAAACCAGGGCCAAAATGAAGATCAGGAACCCAGCCATGGCCAACCAGGTCTGACGCCAACCCAACAAATCAATAAGCCAACTCAAAACGAGAGGTGTCACAGAAAACGAAAGACTTACAGCAACACCGCTGATTGACATGATGAGCCCTCGGCGCTCGTTAAACCATTTTCCGATCATGGCATGCGAAGCCATGGTTAACATTCCTTGGGCAGTGAAACGAACCGAGAAAAACCCAAACAAAATTACCGCAAAAGCTACCCACCAATGACCTTTTCCAAAAATCCCCTTTAAAAGGCAGGAAAAGTGATCTGAAAAGCTCAGATAGACCAACACCAATCCCAATAAAAAAGAGAACAGGACTGCTGTCTTTCGACTACCGAACTTGTCATAGAGTTGACCACCAATAGGAAGTAAAAATCCACTCAATGCAGTTCCAACCAAATAAGCCGTACTCAACTGCATTCGTGTCAGCTCTAAACGCTCAATTAGCGTATCGGTAAAGACACTCACACCGATGGTTTGTCCCGGGATAGTACAAACGATTCCCAGTGTGCCAACCAAGACAATGACCCAACCGTAGAAGAATGGAACCCGCTTAGGGCTTAGAGGAAATTCCGGGTTCCAGCGCCGATGCGAATCCGACTTATTCATAAATCGATGAGGCTATTGGCAACCTCACAGTAAAATGGAGGCAGTTGGCTGAAGAAAAGCTGGTGGGCATGTAAATCAAGGAACATCAGGCACATTCGTGATGCCCTGATCAATGGAAAAGGCCCGAATTCTAATTTTACATCAGAGGAGGAAAACGCTTCTTAATATAGCAGCCAACAAACGATGCAGCTTCATCAATAGACAACTCATCCGTGTTGATGGTTAAATGGTAAACTAATGAATCATCAATATCGGCAACTAAATGATCATTGATCCAAAGTCCCCGTGCTCGGTCTTCCTTCGAAATTTCCTTCCGTGCGTCGTAAGCTGAAATATTCCTGAGACCGGACAAACGTTTGACCCGTTGTTAGAGACTGCCGATCAAGCGAATGTGTAATCCATTTCTCAGCCGCCGTACCACAATGTTGGTACCGCGACCGATTAAAATGACTCTTCCAATTTGAGCGAGATGAAGCAAGGATTCGAAGATCAGTTGGTTGAGCTCCCAAAGCGAAGGGCGCACACCAGTCAACTCAAGAATCAAAGAAGAAACTTCGGACACAAGTTTTTCGGATAGGTATTCTGCAACCCGTTCCGGTAGACCGCGTTCTCTCATTGCGGTTTGAACCAGGTTTTTATCGAAGACCGTCCAATCCGATTCTGGCAGACTCCACTTCATGTCAAGGTAACCCTGCAACATCCAGGTGAAGCTGTGTCCTCCCGCTCCAGTTTGACGGGAAATAGTAATGAACGGCATTCCGGAACGGGGAGAGGCGTATATTTCTCTCGATCCGCTAAGTGGTAAGATAGATAGGAATGACACTTAACGAGTTAGGGATGAAAAAAAGTCATAACATCCAGCCGGGTTCACAAGAGCCTACAGAACCCATCATAATGCTTTTTTTGATTTCCTCAAATCAAGGAAGCAAAAGTGTGAGCAGTTATCACCGATGACCCGGATAATCTGGCAAAGGTCAAAAGAGCGGTCTTCAGTAAAGACCGCCTACAAAATTAAATTTGATTAGCTAAAGGGCTCAGCCCTTCCTGATCCAAACCGTTCCTTGTGCAACACTCCATTGAAACTTGCGGGCGTGCTCACGAATAAGAAAAGGAAGATCGACCTCACGGACTTGAGAAAAATGGTCCCCCAAAACCAAAACCAACCCAGCCAGAGTTCGTTTGAGACCATTTTCATCCTGGAAACCTCCAATCCAATTTTCCTTGGGCGTATACTCCTCCAGCCAGGTATAGGGTGAAGTGATAACCAATTGTCCTCCCGGATTCAACAATCCAGGCAAAGATTCAAGAAAAGCCAACGGATTTTCCAGACGGTCTATCAGATTGGCTGCAAGAACCACGTCGAAAGTGCCAATATCGTCAGGCAATTTTGAGGCGTCTCCTTGTTGGAAATCGACCCGGTTTACTTCGACTCCTTCCGGAATACTCGCGGTCAATTCAGTTGTCAATTCACCCTCCTCGAATCGGGAGTAGCTTAAGCTACCGTTCTTTACCAAAGTGTTCGCTGCATCGATAAAGCTTTGGGAGTAATCAATCCCGATTACCGATTTACAAATTCGCGCCAGCTCAAGGGCCGACCGACCAACCGCGCAACCAAGATCCAGGGCACGCGCACCAGGCTCGAGTAATCCAGAATCAACACATTCTACAACGCAACGCACTGGGTAATGGAGTGCGGAAACGGGTCCATTCGGATAAGGTAAAATTTCTTCGGAAGATCCGTAATGAAAAAGCAGGTATTCGGAAACGGCTTTATCAGTTTCGTAAAAAGGTATCTCGGCCATGCACAGGAACTTTTATATCTGGGTTGGAAAGAGCTAAAAGACCTTTCAATTCAATTCAAAATCAGTGAGGTAATCATTTAGTTCACTTTCATAGGCGTTTCTTTGGATCTCATCAATTAATGCAATTTGGAACCCGTTACATGCAACCTGAGCTAGCTCTTTCTTGGAAAATCCTAGGTCTTGCTTCAAGGCAAAGTACTCCTCGCTCAAGCGGTTTCCAAAAAAAAAGGGATCGTCAGAGTTGATTGTGACGATGACCCCGGAATCATACAGCTGGCGGATAGGATGAGCGGACATGGAAGCGACTCCTTTGACCGCCAGTTTTAGGTTGCTGATAGGACAAACATCCAAGGCAATCTTTTCATCCACCAGCCTTTGAACTGTAACCGGATTTTCAATGGCCCTGACTCCATGTTCGATACGTGTAACTTTTAATTTATCTAAAACCACGTCTATAAAATCAGCCCCCATAAATTCTCCAGCATGTGCTTTGGTAAACTTTCCGGCTTGTCTGGCCCTGCCCCATACGTCGGCTGTCCACGGCTCCAAGGGTAGATATTCCGGTCCGTGCAGATCGAGGCCGTCCAATCCATCCCAGGTGAGGCTTTCCTCAATCAAATCTATACCTTCATCCCGATAATCGTCATGGCACATGCCGGCAAAAATGCGGAGTTCCAATCCTTCGGGGGCCGCACTACGCACCGCATCGAGAAGCGTCGGTCCACTGTCTTCAATGCCGAGTAAAACAGGGAGGTGAAAACTCGTTTCCACATAGCGGCAACCCTGGGCCGCACAATTACCCAGTACGATTTTCATGCCGTCATGATAACGCTGCGCGGAGGTAAAAAAGGTGGAGCAATACTCCGCATACCACTCCATAAACTGGTCAAAACTTTCGTAGCGAAAATCGTCATCCCAAAAGGCAGGTGGATTCGCGTATTTTTTTGGATCCATGGCCTGGAGCAGCTCGAAGGGACAAGCTCCTTCCATATGCAGGTGTGTTTCAGTCTTGGGGAGTTGGTGAATGAAGGCTTCAAATTCAAGGTCATCGGTATAGGGCATAGGTAGAAGTAAAAGAAAGGAGAATGATTGTCGCAAGGAATTAGCAAACATTGCTTGGGGATTGATTTCAGAATCTCATTGTGAATAAGCTTGGTGCATGCTCATTCGACTTATTGTCTTTTTCATTTTCACGTCCCAATATATTTTTGCTAAAGACCTGGTTTTTGCCGAAGATTCGGAGTGGGAAGTTGTCTCCAAAGGACATCGGTTCGCGGAAGGTATGGATTGGGATGCAGAGGGGCATTTCTACTTCACGGACGTACCAAAGAACCAACTGTTCAAGGTCGATAAGAATACAGGTGAAAAAACACTTATAAATGGTGCTACGGGCCGAGCGAACGGGATCATGTTTGGACCAGACGGCCGGCTGTATGGTTGTTCGAGCGGGGACAATAGCATCAATGCCTGGGACCCGACGGATTGGAAAAAATTAGCGGTAAATAGCGGCACTCTATCCAATGACATCGCTATACTGGATGACGGAACTCTATTTTATACGGACCCACACTCGAAATCCGTTTGGCGTCTGGCGGCCAAAACATTCGAACGCAACCTGGCTGCTACGCTTCCCTGGAAGCCCAATGGCATTGCGCTATCGCACGATCAAAAAACGTTGTTGGTGGCTGAATTCGACTCGGATACTATTCACGGTTTTCCCATAGGTGAAAATTCGCGACTAATCAGCACCAGTTTTCATGCTTACAAATTAGGTATGCCTTCCGACAAACTGGGACGGCTCGATGGAATGGAGGTACTCGCAGACGGTCGCTTGTTAAGCGGGACAGCCCTAGGCATTCAAATAGTGCCGCCGGTGCATGCAGGATCGGGTAGCCAACCGTTAATCATCATCCCTTCACCCGAGGGGAGACCTCGCTGCAATTATGTACGTATCAGCCCGGACAATACATGGCTCTATGCAGCCTATGCCAAAGACATCCTGCGCCGAAAGTTGAAACAAAGATTCGGACAGTCTTAGAGCCATAAATGCTGGTTTTTCGGGACCTCGGCGAAAACTCTTAAATCTTTCCTCAAAATTTCGCGGATTCGGGAGATGTTGACATTTTCAACAATTTATGAAGAATTGGTCTTCCCTGGCTTTTCGGGGCTGCAACTACTTCCATTTCATGAACTGCCCTGAAAAATGAATGTATGCGTTAAAAAGCAATTTGGCAGGATATGTTTGGCGTTTCTTGTCCTGATATCGGCGGGATTGCCCAGCTTATTGGCTTCCTCGTCAGATTCAGAAAGCGACGATGGTAGCTATTGGTTCTATCAGCCGATCTCCAATGTAGCACCACCCAATGTAAAGGATGGGATTCAGGTAAAAACCGCGATAGACAAATTTCAATGGCGACCCCATTAATTGGCGCATTTGATACCTAACAAAAATGTCTGAAATTATGAAAATAGAAGAAATAACGGACGAGCTTCAGAAGCTGAACGACTGGGAAATAATCGACGTTGGTTCAATTCCTCGGCTCATGAAGATTTATTCATTTAAAAATTTTGCTGAAGCCTTGGAGTTTACCAACCAAGTGGGTATTTTAGCCGAAGAAGAGAATCATCACCCGGAAATTATAACTGAATGGGGGAAGACCACTGTTACCTGGTGGACGCATTCAGCAGGTGGACTGAGTCCGAACGATTTCGCCATGGCTGCGAAAGTAGATCAAATTTAGAAGTCAGCCAAATTTCTATGCTTCGATGTACTCGGCCTCCGAGTCTGTTCGTGATTCTCGTCATTTGATTTGAGGCCTTTCCTGAAAACCGTCCACAAAAAATCTAACTTTATATCCGACCTTCCTCGATGTAGTAGACATCGAACCAAACATAAACGACTTACCCTGCAAGCATGACTTGGGGAATGTCGCCTTCGAGGAATTCCTGACGCTCGATTGGCATCTCAGAGATTCGTTTACAACGCATATCGTTATTCCATTGGATGATTTCCTGTTTCGTGTGGGACTTGGCATGTTAGAAAATCCAAGCAGCCACTTCGTCATCACTGGCCCCGGTGAAGACAAATTCAGGGAAGTCATTTGCAACAATTTCGGTAACGCCCAAAAAGAAAGTACCTAAAGGACAATAAAAATGGTATTCGTCGTTGGTAACAGCGATCTTTGCCCGACATTAATCAAGCATCCGCCAGGCAACAACATAGCCTGCGAGGAATTCTCGCGGACTGCGCGGAAAATCTGTGGAGAGATCATCTTTAGGGAGTTCTTCCACTGTAGCAATTATGATGAATATTAAAAAAGACCATTGGCTTAGCACTGGTCTTTGAAATAATCAAAATATTAAGAAGATTAATTTGCCAACGCGGCTTGCAGATATGCGGATGGCTGGAAGTTTTCGATCACGACCAGGGTTTCACCATCACGATGGACACGGACCTCCGGCACATTGATTTGCGGTGTCTTGTGCGGCGCGAAAAGGATGTCGTCATGGGTCGCATTTTGGGCTTCCTCGAATAGATCGGGAGTTAAATGACCTCCAAGGTGGTCGCTCCGACCCGTAGCTACATGAACAGTACCAAGAATTTTTTCGTCCTGGATATCCCTTCCGGAAACAGGAAGAACTTGAGTACCAAATCCGAGTTCACCGATTTCGCCTGTAACGGGATCACGGACCATTTTAGCATTATGCGCATCAATTGTGGCTTGGTCGCCTTTGAGCAGCTCCGCTTCCTGTATTCGTCCTTTCGATACGTTCATAATACCGATTGTGCCGTCACTGTAGAGCATTGGAAATTGCCCTTCCGCCCCTGCTGGAACATAGTAAACTTCGCCAGCCGGAAGATTTGCAATATCAGGGTCCTTTCCAAGACAAAGACCGTGACTCTTTTGAGCTTCCTGCTGATCGAGAATCAGTTTCAGGGTATAGGTGTCACCATCAAAGGTAAAGTCGATTTCTGCCGCGTCCGCTTTGGTCATACTCAGGCGCAACTTTTCAGTTTGAACAGAAACTTCGTTATAGTCCACTGCAAGACCTGACCGTAAAATGATGTCGTTCATTCCATGCATTGTCGCCCCGCGAAATCCGATCTTTTTAGCCGAAGCGGTCAGAGGGGCAGTAGCAGACTCCGTGGAAATACAAAGCACCAGATCGTATGGCTTATAAATATCCTCTTCAAAGTTGAGCTGATTGCCTTCGACATCGTAACACTCTTCCGGCAAATCGAGATTGGAGCCGCCGGTTCGTTTATAAGCATACATTTCTCCTCCGGTCAGACCGATTTCTTCAGCAACTCCGTTCTTGAAGCCAAGATAAAAATTTTCGTACGCATGGTGTTGGATAGTCAGTGAAGAATCTTCCAAGAAAGCGAAATCCTTGAATTGTTGAGGGTCATCGAGATCGATCAAAATACATACCTTCTCACCTATTTCGGGATCGAAGACCGTCTTGAGCAAACGCGCCAGACTGAAGGGAGGAAAAATTTTTAGGCCGGCATCAGTCGTTTGTACTTCTAACATGGTATATCGTGGTGTGAGTTTTCAGTTTTGCCGATCAGAGAGAAAAATTTTATAATGAGGGAATTAAGAGAGGAAGGTGCAAAAAAATGTTTAATCGTTGGCAATTGCAGTAGTCGATCGGGTACAACTAAGCGCCAATAAAGTTTTATGTCGGCCACTTCATCGCATCCTTACAGAAAAATCCTAGTTTTATGCCTCTGGTTAGCAACCTGGATTTTTGTTACCAGTGACTGGTCGATCAAAGCCTTGTGGCCCAGCCTGTTAGGGCTGCTGTCGGTTTTTTTGCTCGGCCGTGTAATTGCGGGCCTTCTAATTGGTGCTTCCGCAGGAGCCATTCTATTGGCCCAAGGAAATCCAATTACAGCCTTTCTGTCCTTTTTTACCGATCACCTGATTCCTGCCCTGCAAAGTGGCTGGAACATAAGTGTACTTCTTTTCACCCTGATGCTGGGTGGCTTTGTTGCGCTAATTGAAAAGGGCGGTGGTATTCATGCTCTCCTTCAAAGTTGGCTCAAGACTTCACGCTCTATTAGCAGGCGGGTCCAATGGTCAGCCTACGGTCTGGGTTTCATTTGTTTTTTCGACGGATTAGCCAACAGCCTGCTGGTCGGCAGAAGCCTCACGCCTCTCGCTCGACAAGCCGGTCTTTCGAGAGAGAAGCTTTCCTACATCGTGGATTCAACCAGCGCGGCGGTAGCTTGTGTTGCAGTCATATCAACTTGGATCGCCTATCAGTTATCCATGATCCGTGAAGGATTCTGCCTGGCAGGAATCGAGGAAGTAAACGCATTTGGCCAATTTTTCCGCTCCATACCTCTGAATTTCTATTGCTGGTTTACTCTTGTTTTACTGGCCATTGTCATTTCCAGGAACTGGAACATGGGGCCGATGAAAAAGGCCGAAGCCAATGCCCTACAGGATACTGCGAAAGCCGATGCAAAATTAGTTACAGAGGCAACAGGTGCGTGGAGGGCTACAGGCCCTTTGGTTTTTTTGATCGGAGGACTCATGGTAGGACTTTATTTAAATGGAGTCGAAGATGGAATTTTGCCATTCAGCTTCGACAAGGTGGCCAATGCCTTCGGGAACGCCGACGCAGCAAAAATTTTGGTCTCTGTCAGCGCGTTGGCTTGTTTGGTCGCCTATTTGGCCAATAGAGGCCAATTCAAGGAGGAGGATCATCCGGCCGAAATTTACATGACCGGCGTGCAGCAACTGTTAACACCTTGTTTAATACTCATTAGCGTTTGGGCTTTGACAAGCACTCTGAAAGATCTGGATGCGGCAAATACGCTAAGTGGTTTGCTTGAAGGGAATTTGCCCCCCGCACTATTTCCAGCAGCCGTGTTTGTGACCGGCACTTTGATCTCCTTCACAACTGGGACATCCTGGGGGACCATGGGAGTGGTCATGCCCTTGGCGATTCCCGTGGCTCTCAATTTGGGCTCCGATGCGACGTTAATTCCGGTAACCGTGGCAGCTGTTTTCAGTGGCGCTGTTTTCGGCGACCATTGTTCCCCACTCAGTGATACGACTGTGGTCTCTTCCTTTGCCTGCGATCTGGATCCGATTGATCATGTACGGACACAGATTCCCTACGCTTTGCTGGCAGCCTGTCTGGCCCTATTTGTTGGTTTTATTCCAGCCGGTCTTGGAGCTCCGGCTTTAATGAGCTTGTTACTTGGAATAGGCCTGCTTTTTATTTTAAACCGAATCTTTAATTCGGCTCAAAAAATCACCTGAATCATGTAGCCAAAAGATCGATACGCGCCACCATTTTGAGTTTTAAAAGCATGGCTCACAATCTGAGATACGGGCTGATCGGTTTTCTGTGCGCATTCTAGGCTGCCTTTTTGCCAGATACACCCTACTTGGCAACGGACAAAGACTTACTCTTTATGGGGGCCGTCGGCTACTGTCCATGCTATTTTTGATTGGCGTAATCGGCGTGCTTCTTTTTGCACTTTGGCGCTGTCTCAAACCAACTCAGGCTTTCAAGAAATCAGAGACTACAGAAAATTGGAGAACCCTTAGGTAGGCGAGGCCTCACAAAGCCTCATCAAATGCCGCAATAATTTGATCAATTGACTCTGTTCCAACGGAGATTCGGATCAAATCCGGATTCAAGCCGTATTCCAAAAGTTGGTCACGGCCTGTGGAACTTGAAATAATATCGTAATGGGCCATGTACATGAAGGGGCTCATAAGAGTGCGATCCATTCCAAAGCTCGGACCTTTGGGTATCCGGCACTTGTCATAAAATTCAGCTACCGGCTTGACCAGATCGATGGTGATCATGCCCCCCGTACATCCCTCATCTTTTTCAATTTTGTGATAGCGATCTGAATTGCTTGGGGCGCCTACCCAGTAAACACATTTTACACCAGCATGGTCTTCAAAAAAATTCGCCAACTGAACCGTGTTAGCGTTCACAATCTTGGCTATCGATTCAATGTTATCCAGTTGTTCTGCAACCCTAGCTACATCCCCGGAATAGGGTGGCTCTACAAATTTGGCTATATGAGGTTTCAACTCCTCATATAAAGGAGACTCCGATTGCAAAGCGACTGCCCCCATCATCACATCCCCTTCGTGCGAAACATACTTAGTGAGACTGGTAACCAAGACATCGCAATAGGGGAGCGTATCCACATTGACAATTGAACTGACAGTAGGATCCACCACCAATGCTACACCGTACTTCCGGGTAAGCGCCAACAAACGTTCGGGATCCGGTGTCTGAACCAATGGGTTGGTAGGCATTTCCGAAATTAAACCCGCTACCTGGTCACCTCGCTCTTCAAGAATGGCTTCCAGGACATTGAGATCCATGGGATCCTGGATAAAAATTTTTCTGTCATCTTCACCGGCGAATTTGTTCAGGATTTCGTAGGTATCCACGTACATCCAACCAAGTTGAATCCAAAGGGTCCGGCCTTTTTTCGACTGTACTTCATCAATGGCCCGAAAAGCAGCATAAATAGCGCTCATACCAGAGTGGGCCATAAAAACATCCTCTTTGGTTCGCACACCGATTTTTTCCGTCAGTGAAGCCTGAAGCATTTCGTATGCGTCCGGATTGGCCTGGTTAGGACTACCCTCAATTACCCCTTCCTCAACCAGAAAGTCCTCTGCCTTTCGGCTGGAAATCCTAAAACCTGTATGCTGCAAATATTTTTTGGCCCTGAAGACGGTTTCTTCATCGTTTGCGACCGCTACTATCCCATACGCCTCATCCGCAATCACGGATGTATTCTGAAATCCAAGATACTGTTGCATATCCTTAGCGGCCTGGGTCGGGCACACACAATATACCACCTTTCCTTCCAATTCGAATTTCAACTGAAGAATTCTTTCCCACTGAATGACCCGGTGGTGGGTAACAAAACGTGGATAAGCGACCTTTAAAATCTCACCGAGACAGGCATCTCCTTCCTCATAGCGAATGACGTCACGCATAGTTGGGAAACTGCATGATACGGCATGAGGCAGATTGGGGATGGGCGTGCCAAAAGGGATCTGTTTTTCAGGAATTTCCACTAGAGATTGATTTGAAAGGTTGGAAGCCAACCGACCCTAACGAGGAATTCAAACGTTTTCTTATTTCTTTATGGAGTTTGTCCTGTAACTCCTAGGCCAAGGCTGTTGAAGAATAAGAACGGAGACGCCAGACCGCCGAACAAGAGATTCAGGAAATCAAAGGCAGTTAACGCTTCGCGGACGGCTTTAAAACAAGGAATTATATTTCCCCGTTTTGTGTCTTAAACTCCTTAATGACAGGCGAATGCCTTAACTCGTCATCACCACTGACCATAAAAACGACTTCTTCCGCTATGTTGGAGATATGGCACCCTATCCTTTCAAATGATTTGACGAAAAAAGGCATTCAAGACATGCGACAGCGTCTGACGAATGTGCCATGATGTGGTTGGTATGGGCCTCAAACGCACTGTTGTGAAACTCATCAAGAATTCGATCGCGCTTCACAATTTGTCCCGCTATTTTAATATCTCCTTCCAAGAAGACATTGATCGCGTCGCCGAACATCTTAAGGGCCAGCTCAAGCATTTGCGGCACTTCCATTTCAATCTGCAGTGGTTCGACACGACTGATGCGAATCACTCGTTTGGCAATACCCGAAGCTTCGTCGCCTACACGCTCAAGGTCATGCGACTCCTTTCTACCAATCATGAATAAGCGGAGATCGGATGCTAAGGGGGCTCTGAGAGTGATGTAGCGAATTGCCTCCAGGTTGATTTCAATCTCCAACTCGTCTATTGCGCCATCTGCCTCAATAACCTGAATTCTAAGGTCAGGTCCAACTCTGAAAAAGCCTTGCAAGCCAACCGAGTAGCTTCGATAGCACGCTGCCCCATAAGGATAAGGCGGTTGAGGAATTCATCCTGCTCGTTATGGAAAACCGATTCATGTATTGTATTCCAATAATAAATACAATTTGTTGGGATGTTTTCTGGACCCATAGACTGACACAATGAACACGAAAGTAAATCCGCTTTTTACTTCGGAAAGAATAATACAAAATTGTAACTTGTTACCTCTTGAACGAGGCCAAATAGTAATTATTCGTCTGTTCCAGAGTTCAGCAATATCAAATCACTCAGTTTTTGAAAATACGATGTGAAATCACGCATTTCAGTCAGGCTCCCAATGACCTGCTCAAATAGGTCGCGTTTAGATGCCTTTAGCTCCATGATTCTTTCCTCAATGGTACCCTGAGTTACAAGCCGGTAAACAAAGACCGTCTTGTCCTGACCAATTCGATGCACGCGGTCAATTGCCTGATCTTCAATCGCCGGATTCCACCAGGGATCCATAAGGAATACATAGTCTGCCGCATGCAAGGTGATCCCGGTTCCACCTGCTTTCAAACTAACCAGCATAATACTGGCATTGGGATCATCCTGAAAGCCAGTCACCGGTTTGGCCCGATTGGTCGTGCTTCCGCGCAGTTCGTATACGGAGTAGTCGGGTAACTTTTGCCGAATAATTTTCCGTATGCGATCCAGGAAACTCACGAATTGACTAAATATTACCACCTTGTGACCACTGCTGAGAATATCGCTAAGTCGATCGAGGAGCGTTTTAATTTTTCCACTATCTTCAAGAGTATTATTGCCCCAAGGCAGCAAATCGGGGTCGCAGGCGACCTGCCGCAAACGGGTCAATAGCGACAATAAATTGAGGTTCTTTTCCTTCAGAATCGAATCGATATCGTTTCCCAATTCCTGAATGCCTTCTGAAGTCAGTCGGGCGTATTCGCGGCGCTGCACCTCAGTCATTGGACACAACAAATTGGTTTCCACTTTCTCCGGAAGCTCCTTGGCCACTTCCATTTTAGTACGCCTTAATACGAAGGGAGAAATCTGTTTATTCAACTTAGGAAGGAAAACGGAAGGGTCTCTTTCCAGATTGTCCTGGAATGCCTTTCTACCTCCCAACAACCCGGGCATTAGAAACCTGAAGATGGACCACAAATCTTGATTTTTATTTTCTAGAGGCGTGCCAGTCAGCGCCAGTCGATGTTCCGCTTTGGCAGCAAAGCAGGCCTGACTAACTTTGGCATCAGGATTTTTGATGGATTGAGCTTCATCCAATACCACATGAGCAAACTGGACTTCGTTCAACAAGTGCTTGTGGCGTCGCAATTGGGTGTAGCTGGCGACCCAAATCTTAGGTTCCGATTGGTCACCAAAATGATGGTTGCTTTGCAAAGTTTCCAATTCTGTTCTCGGGAACCATCGTCTAAACTCATTGTGCCAGACCGGAACCACACTCGCCGGACAGACTATCAGATTAGGCTTACGGCCAGAACCATATAGTTTAAGCAAAGTAGCCACCTGAACGGTTTTTCCCAAACCCATTTCATCCGCCAATAGGCCATGGCAACCAACCCTTCCCAGATGGGCAAACCAGCGAACGCCATAACGTTGATAATCCCGCAAGAATTTCGGCAACGAATTTTTATCCTTCCGCGCGGAGTCCTGCAAATCACGGTGCCATCTTTTGAGTTCTTTGGATAAGGAGACTTTTAACTGTTCCTTTCCGAAAAGGGATAAAAGCATGTAGCGCGGAATTTCTTCACCTCCAAAACTGCTCTGGACTTCCTTATACTCGTGGATGATTTTTCCCTGCCGCTCGCCCAGCCGGACGATACCGATCTCGGGTAAAAAATAAAGCGTCATGCCTCGTTTGAATAAAGAGCTAGCGCTATCATTCCCCAAATCAGTTCCATCCACTGAAAATCGCCAATCCAACGAAGCCCGGTCGCCTTCCCTGGTTTCGGCTACGACCTCCAGGTCCACCTCACGGATTGCCTGGGCTCGCTCCTCCATGTCTTTGTCCATACGGATATCGAAGTACTGCCGCCAACCCGGCAATGCATCGACTATGAAAGGAGGAACCAAACCGAGATTGTGCAGCCGATAAACCGAGTTGTTTTTGAAAAATTGAAATTCACTTCGACGAGCCAGACCAGCCAATCGAATTACTTGTTCGCGTTCCTTACTATTCGGAAGCCTGTCTTCGGGAGGCGCTTTGAGAGCTGGCGTGTGAGAACCGTCATCGTTAACCCAGAAGGCATTGAGCGTAAGGCCCTGCTGATTCAGCTGCAGCCAAAGGTCTAAAACGCGGGCTTCCTCAAAAGTCTCTGGAACCGCATCGGTAGCTTCCAAGATAGAATCAGATTCCTCCTCGTCAGATTCGTCCCGGTAAAAATCAGAAACCGGGGCCACTTCCTCGACCACCATTTCCTCAATCTCATAAAACCCGGCCACCGCGATCGCTCGGCCCAAGGGCCTTCGCATACTGGACGACCGTACTTCGAAAGCACCGTTCTTCCAGTCGATCATTGCATAGGATTCCTTTTTATCAAATTTGCAGTGGATGATGGCATCCTGCTCAGAAAGCTCAACTTCGCGCACTTCTCCACGTCGATATAGCAGTCGGCCAGCCTCAATCTCCTCCTCGCTAAAGGCATTTTCCCAGTCTTTCGTCAACCTTTCAAACCACTTTTCAATGGCTTGTTTGGTGAATAGACGCTTGGCGTAACGGGAATACATAAAAACTTCCGATAATCGCCTCGAAACAAATGGTGGAGCAAACCCTTTTTACAATTTTGCTTACGAATTTATCGAAGGATGCATAGTCCGACATTGGCCGTGCATAAATAAATCAATTGAATGTAATGGACCTTTCACAATCAGCCATTGAAAACACTAAATTGCATTATTTCTTTTATCTTCACGGGAACTCTTTTGCAAGGGCAGTTGTTAATTGGTCAGAGAGAAGCTCCCAATGTTGCTGATCCCAAAATCATCCCTATGCCGATCATCCGGGAATGGAGGGGAGCTCAACGGCCATTGGGGTAAATAGAACCAATTCGATTATTTTGATGACGTCTGGAGCAAAATGGACAATGGGCCCATCGTTAGCTGGGTCATTCGACAAGGCAATTTGCAAGTCATAAAGGCGGTCAACCTCCGTCTGAGATTCGAGCAAAATCTATTTGCAACTTTTGATCCGTCGACCCTCAACTACCGAATGGCCTGGGAAGATGATTCTAATCTATCCCACAATCCGTTGGGGCATGATGGGACTCGTGGAACCTGCAAATACGCCAAACAAGCAATCATCAAAACATGCCTGGTCAAATACGAGTAATTGGCCAAACGAATACACTGAAGCGAATCTCCAATACCGTGGCCTTATCGCCATGGCGACCAATCTGTATTCGCCTATCAAATACAAGAAACAAATATTTTAGAGGCCGGGAAGGGCACGTGAACGTCGGAGTAAAGGCCGACGCTATGATCAGCGATCCCTCGGCCGCTGAAACCGATACATACCTGAAGACAAGAATATCCTACAA
>DDZZ01000038.1:30816-64392 GCA_002346535.1 Opitutales bacterium UBA2995
CGGCCGCTGAAACCGATACATATCTGAAGACAAGGATATCCTACAATACACGCGCATTCTTAATCCGGAAGAAAAACAACGGCTCATTTTAATGCGCCCTTTGCACCAGGGCATTATCCATTTCTCTGTACCTGCCCTGGTCATTGGAGGGTTATGCGTGGCTATTTCATTGTATACTGAACCTTGCTTTAAGGAACAAAAATCCATTGAGTATCCCATAAAGAAAAAACCGGATATGTTTTCGCCCCGTTCTAATGCAATCGCAGCCATTGTTCTGACATGGATCGTCCCTTCTTTAACGTTTTCACAAATGGGCTTTCATCCGCGAACCGAATATACGAGGCATGAACTTATTGACATCTCCTTTCCCTGGCTAGCTGAGGAAAATAATCGTGAGGAAATTCATGTCTACAAATTAAGCTGTCCTTCCTGCATCCAGGAGATGCAGGCTGCTTTTGAAAGTGATCCAAAAATCTTGGGTTTGATTAATTTCAGCACCTTCAAGAAGACCGACCGACTGCTCGCACAATGTCTACTCGCAACTGTCCTGTCATATTCGAATGAAGACAAACGTGCTGAAACCTTTGGGGAACTTTTGCATCTGTTCGCCTTTTCATCTTACCAGTTTCAATTGAATCCAAAACAGTGGCGTTCCCTGTGTTTTAATTTCTGGAACCACGATGACTTTGAAATCAACGATCCTCGCCCGTGGGCAGACGCGCTTAATTGGCTGGACAAACAAAATAGAACAATCGTTCTTTTGGATAAACTAAAGTATCCGGCTAGCATTGAATTACAGGCCATCCATCCCATCTTACCCATCGAACAAAAAACTTACCGCGATCAATATGCATTTGTCGCCCTGACGCTCCCCTGGCTGAAGTACCCTGAAATCCACCCTGTGAGAGGCTCTGAGGAATCTCCAAACCATCCGGAAATATTGCCCATGATTATTATAGATCCACTTCGACCTATTCCAGCCGAACAGTGGGAAAAACATGCGGAAACAGCAAATTCGGGGGCTTTCTGGCAATTCGTCGGAGACTCCGATGTAGTGATGCACCGCAGAATGGTGGAATTTTTAGCCGGATTTCTAGACCTGCCGACCGATAACGAACGCCAAGCCGCATTCACCAAAGCACTGGAATCAATAGCTGAGGCTAACAAGGGTAGGAAAAACAGTTTACTAACCGCCATTCCACGAACCAAAGACCTCCCCAAGGCTGAGAACGAACGAAAGGGCACGCTGATCAAAGAAGCCAAGGATATGATAGGAGCCTTTCTGGCCTACGATCACGCCCGAAACACTAAAGGCAATCTGTAAAGGCCCAATCTTTTGGCTCGAACATTGTTGGAATTTGAAGCAATTTATACGATTGAGTTCGAATTGAATTGCACGTGCCGATCATAAATAAAGCTACTGGCTGTTTCCATCCATCAGGTGAAAGATGGGGTCTATTCGCTTAATTCCGTAAGCTCGATCACATGACCGTCGGGATCCCAAACGTACAGTTGAAGGGGTCCGTCCGGGCGATTTTGAGGACCTTTGTAGGAAGTACCTATTGAATCCAAATGCTCAACCGCGGCTGCCATGCTCGGAATACGATAAGCGGTGTGCCGCTCTTCGGGCACAGAATACGCTCCTTCACGGCAGATTAAATGAAGCTCCTGGCCGGGACCCGTTTGAAACCAGGCACCGGGAAAATCAAAATTAGGCCGCCCGATTTCCTCGAGCTGAAGTACCTCTTTATAAAACGCGGCACTCTTGTCGAGATCCTTAACGTGGATGGCTGTGTGGTTGAGCTGATTAATGTTCAACATGCGTAACATGAAATACAAAACTCGCCAAGCTATGCAAAAGGAAAATACGGAGTTAAAGAAGATCGTGGCCGATCCAAATTGGCTGTGTGCTCCTCACGCTTACGATGTTTCTATCCGGTGTTTCAAAACTCCTCGAAGGATCCAATTAGATAATTTCGTATAACCTATTGCGGATCCTCATATATGGTCAGATTTCAAAACCCACTCCCCTGGAAGTCGATTGGTCCCATGGGGTTTTTGCTTCGATCGCAGCCCTGGCGGTATTGGAGGTAGTTATCTGCGAACTGGCCACTCCGATAGCTTTATTTGTCAAAAAGTTAAGGCTCCCCGTGATTGGCTTTATTTTCCTTATGCAAATTGGAACCCTGCTGTTTATGGGCGATGGTTTTAGACAGTTTATGGCGCTCTATCTCTTCTGGGTTCCATGGTCTCGATTCTTAAAGTTTCCAGTGGATCCATAAAAATTTTCGTGAACAAAAGTGGCATAAAAAAGGTTTCCAAAAGGTCCCGAATAATCTTTTAATTATACACCACGCATGAAATTTATTTCAATATTGGCTTTGCTTCTATCGTTTGGAGCTATTGGGACCATCCTCTACCAAGATTTTGCAAAGCCGGAAATCGCGATGACTCCCGACCGTCAAGATGGCGAAACATATTCCAAGGCAGAACCGGAAACGAATGTGAAGGACGAACTCTTGAGAATTAAATTGCGCCTTTCGGCCCTGGAGAAAGCTATCGACAATAAAACCCGTGAGATTGAACCCATTCCTCAAATTCAAGAAGAGGTAGCCGAGCTATCCAACCTTCAAAACGACTTGGTCGAATACGCACTCAACATTGACCCCCTCGATGTGATCGGTGCCCAGGAACGGGAAATCGAAGAAGCTTACAATACTCTGCTCGACGAATCCAAATCGGCAGGTTTGAGAGCAAGACAAGCAGTACTCCTTAAACGATACAATATGTTCGATGAAGAAGCAGTTCAATCCATGACAGACTTGTTTCATAATTCGGAACAATTGAATGGCAAAGCATTGGCCCTCGCCGCTTTGAAAGGTTATGAGACCAAGGAAATTCAGGATAGCGTGCTTGAATCCTTAAGTTTGGATGTCGCCAATGGCTATAAAAGCGGTCGGTTTCGTTACTTCGGCATTGAAGCGCTTGAACCCCTTCTCCCCAATTCTGAGGTCGAAGCCATGCTGAATCAAATTGCACAGAACGACCCAGAAATCAAAATCGCCAACCGCGCTGCAAAAACCGTGGGACTTCCTGCCCGCCAAAATGACAAAAACAAAAGGAAAGATAGAGCGCGAGACGACGGTTGAGCCTAAACCGATTAAAGGATTGGCGAATTGACGAACACGTTATCCGTGGCGAGATCGACAACCGCGAGAAGGGAAAAGTTCGAGGTCGCATATGGCTGAAGGCCTCGAGGATCCCTTGCAACTCAGGCTCACTGGCAATACTTGTAAGGATCTAGCGGGTACACTTTTAACTTTTGAAAACAAGGGAGAGGTCGTCCCGTTGCCAGCGACCCACAAACCGTTTGTCCAACAAGTTGGCCACATCGGTGACCTAAAGGCCTAGAGAAAAGTGCGCGTGTTCGATTTTGCCTTTGAAGAGCCCTACTCGGTTATCAAGCAAGGTTTTAAACGACCAAAACACATGAGTAACAGCCTTTATTTAGAATGGTTCAGCGGTCGCGTAGTCGTCGAATCTGGGGACTACGAACTCAGGATCTCGGAACCTGCATGGCATATGACGGACGAGCAAGACCGTCAACGTGCGGAAGATGCGATAGAAGGATTTCACAGTTTCATGGGAAGGATGACAGAAGCAACCGACCAGGCGACGGAAAAGGTGGACTATGAAAAGGAAGACTGGGATGAATTCGGCTATGAGCGTTTTATGAACGAGTCAGATGCCAAAACAGATAAATTCACAGAATTGTTGGATAAATTTAGGCATAATGAAGCCAGCTTTAACAAGGCTGCCAATGAGATGGGATGGAAGGAAATAGACGACGAGGGCCTAAGCACCGAAAGTTTTGAAACCGAACAACAGGAGTGGATAGAGGCTAGCGACGTGGAGTTTGAACCAGCAACCGAAGGCGTCGATTGGATCCGCATAGAAAAGGGCGATTTACACCATCCAATCCAACAACAATGTTTCACTCATGGAATTGCATTGACCAAAGAGTTGGAGGAATCGTAACCACCGGAACTCGCCGATCTTAAGTTTCAATACCAAATGGCAGCTGTAAAAATGGCTGGCGCTTTAAACAGCTTGGCCTATGGGCGCACTCATCACGAATCAGGTTTTATTATAGCCAACCTGAAGCGTATATTGGACCATCTACACAAAATACAAAGCTATTTGGATGCGATAAAAGACAAGTAGCTTCTCAATCCCAAAACGATCGACCGAGTTCGTAAGGAATTATTCGAAATCCGCGAGGGAATCCTAAAGCTCATGGACGAATTTCGCCGCAGGGATTAATCTTATGTCTGCGTAATATCGCGTATTTCGTAGTCCGATAACGGGCTGAAGTCAGATTCTAAGCCAATCCGGCTACAGCCTTGGTTTCCAAGTAATCGTCAAATCCATGCGGGCCCCATTCGCGGCCATTACCGGACTGTTTGTAACCACCAAAAGGAGTATTCAAGTCACCCGAAGTTCCATTGCAATTAATGTTACCGGCGCGAAGCTTAGAGGCGATGTAAGCAACCTTATCCTTATCTTCGCCCTGTACGTAGCCTGCCAAACCATAGTCAGTATCGTTGGCAATCTCAATGGCCTCCTCTTCGTCAGAATACGATAGAATCGAAACGACCGGACCGAAAATTTCCTCACGAGCAATCGTCATGTCGTTGGTGACGTTACTGAAAATTGTAGGTTTAACAAAGTATCCACTATCGATCCCATCGGGACGACCTGGACCGCCACAAACAAGTGTAGCACCCTCTTCAATCCCTTTTTGAATGAGGTATTGAACCTTGTTAAACTGCACTTCACTCACCAGCGGTCCCATGGTAGTTTCCTCGGAAGAAGGATCTCCAATCGAAACACTTTCACATGCATTAGCCGCAATCTCAGCTGCCTGGTCCATTTTGTTAGCAGGCACAAGCATGCGTGTAGGCGCATTGCAGGACTGACCGGTATTCACAAATACGGTTTTGGTACCCCGCGCTACCGCTTGATCAAAGTTGTCGTCGTCCAAAATAATGTTGGGCGACTTGCCGCCTAGTTCCTGGGTTACGCGTTTGATGGTCGGGGCGGCATTCTGGGCCACCAGCGAACCGGCACGCGTCGATCCGGTGAAAGAGACCATGTCTACATCAGGATGTTTGGAGATCATTGTTCCAACACCGGCTCCATCCCCGTTCACCATATTGTAGACGCCTGCGGGAACTCCGGCCCTATCCATGATCTCGGTAAAGATATAACCGGAAATCGGGGCAACTTCCGAAGGTTTCAAAACCATGGTGCAACCCGTTGCCAACGCAGGAGAAACCTTACAGGTGATCTGATTGATCGGCCAGTTCCAGGGAGTAATCATACCAACCACTCCAATCGGTTCCTTGTGGATGGTGCTGTTCCCGAGTTGTTCCTCGAAAGGATACTCTTTCAAAACAACCAACGCGGTGGATAGGTGGCCAAGACCGGCACCGGTTTGATCTCTATTCGCTAGGGAAGCCGGAGCGCCCATTTCTTCACTAATCGCGGCTGCAATGTCGTTGTAACGGTTTTTGTACTCGGCAATGACCGCTTCCAATAGTTCGATCCGCTCCTCGCGAGAGCTACTACCGAAGGTCTTAAAGGCCTCTTCGGCGGCCGCAACTGCTGCGTCAACATCCTCCTGTCCACCTAGCGAAATATGTGCGCAAGCTTCCTCGGTGGCGGGGTTGATGACTTCATAAGGATTTTCTTCAGCGGGTTCTACCCATTGTCCATTAATATAAAACTTTCTATATTCTCGCATAGTAAGTGATTCCTGGATTTACAAAGGGAACACTGGAGAAATACGACCATTGATCAAACTAATTTTATAGCTCACGGGCTATGGGCTGTACTTAATCCACCGTTGACATGAAATATGTCTAAAGAGAAAAATCAGTCATGTTTGAATTGACCGACCGTGTAGCTCTTATGACTGGATCATCCCGAGGCATGGGCGCAGCCATGGCTGAAGGCCTGGCAGAACAGGGCGCCAATGTAGTGATCTCTAGCCGTAAAATCGAGGCCTGCGAAACAACCGCGCAGGCTATTAACGAAAAGGTGGGGCGCGATGCCGCAGTCCCAATCGCTTGCCATGCAGGACGAAAAGAACAGCTTCAAGACCTAGTAGATCAAACCCACTCCAAGCTCGGAAAAATCGACATCCTCGTGGGAAACGCCGGTGTAAATCCTTTCTACGGCACCATGGAGGACATACCTGACGAAGCCTACGAGAAAACAATGAAAGCCAACGTTCAGTCCAACCTCTGGCTGTGCAGGATGGTCAAACCTGACATGGAGGAAAAGAAGCGCGGGTCTATTCTTATTACCGCCTCCGTCGGTGCATTTGCTCCCTCTACAACGCTTGGAACCTATGGAATGTCCAAAATGGCCGTAATCTCATTGGTTCGTAACCTGGCTGCCGAATGGGGGCCGCTGGGAATCAGGGTTAATGCGCTTTGTCCGGCCTTGGTAAAAACCGACTTTGCCAAAGCACTATGGAGTAACCCCGAGGCTGCACAGCGGGTGATCGATCAAACTCCTTTACGGCGCTTAGGAGAAGCCGAAGATTTTAAAGGAATCGCCGCATTCATTGGTTCCGATGAGGCCAGTTGGATAACCGGACAAGCCCTGACCATTTGCGGCGGAACACATATGTTTAAATAATCAAACTGCTATGAATCTCAAAGATAAGATCGCAATCGTAACAGGCGCAGCCAGCGGAATTGGTAAAGCGTTGTGTGAACGTTTTCATGCGGAAGGCGCAGCTGGTGTCGCTGCTGTCGATATCAACAAAGCTGGGGCAAGAGAAACCGCCGCATCCATCGGCGGACTCCTATTTGGAGCCGACGTATCGGACGAGGCAGACATCATTCGCGTTGTTGAAGAAACGGAAAATCACTACGGCCAAATCGATGTGTTTGCCTCCAACGCCGGCATTCTGACGAGAGATAATACCCATGCCGCTTCGGCCACGAATGAAGAATGGGAGCGCATCTGGGGTATCAACACCATGGCTCACATCTATGCGGCCCGGGCAGTTTTACCCAAAATGATCGAACGAGGCAGCGGTTATTTGCTCAACACAGCTTCGGCTGCAGGATTGCTTAACCAAATTGATCATACACCCTACGCTGTTACCAAACATGCCGCAGTCGCTTTCGCTGAGTCACTAGCCATCGCCCATTACGATCAGGGCATTCGTGTTTCAGTTCTTTGCCCCCAGGCAGTCCGAACCGGTATGACCGGCGATAGTGATGGTGGAAGCGCAGGCTTCGATGGCATGCTGGAACCCAATGCCGTGTGCGACGCAGTCATCGAAGCAATGGAAGAGGAAACATTTTTGGTGCTTCCACATCCGGAGGTGCTTACTTACATGCAACGCAAAACCTCCGATTACGATCGCTGGTTGAAAGGTATGCGCCGATTTCGCGATAGAATTAGAGCGGGGAAAGTCGAAGTATAATCAACAGATATTTACCATTGAGCGCTCCAAACATCTCTGGATGTCCGCTTTAAATCACTATGTTTTACCGACCGTTCGGTAGAAATTCCAATTGACTAGCTACGTTAGATAAATTGACTATTAATGTCTTTTCGATTCACCGACTCTGCATGCATGGTAATCGAAAAACCGAAAAATAATCATACATGATTGCAACACGATTTACTGAAGAATTCGGAATCCAATACCCAATAGTGCAAGGAGGCATGCAATGGGTAGGCCGCGCAGAACTGGTCGCAGCCGTAGCCAACGCAGGAGCCCTCGGTTTCTTGACGGCACTCACACAACCCACCCCTGAAGACTTGGTGAAAGAAGTAGGCCGTTGCCAAGACATGACCGACAAACCCTTCGGGGTGAACTTGACCATCCTCCCATCGCTCAAACCCATCCCCTACGAGGAATACCGGCAGGCTATCATCGAATCCGGAATCAAGATCGTCGAAACTGCGGGTAACAACCCCGCACCTCACTTGCCTGACTTCAAAGCGGCGGGGATCAAAGTCATACACAAATGCACCTCCGTCCGCCATGGCCTGAAGGCCGAAAGCATCGGTTGCGATGCCATCAGTATGGACGGATTTGAATGCGCCGGCCATCCCGGAGAAGACGACGTCACCAATTTGGTTCTCCTACCCGTTGCGCGGGACAAGATTAAAATCCCAATGATTGCATCGGGCGGTTTTGGAGATGCACGTGGCCTGGTCGCAGCTCTCGCTCTCGGCGCTGAAGGCATGAACATGGGCACCCGGTTTATGGCGACCCAAGAAGCTCCAATTCACGGCAATGTGAAGCAGCAAATGGTGGAAAACACCGAACTGGCCACCGAGCTTATTTTCAGAACACTGCGCAACACTGCCCGCGTGGCAAGCAACAGCGTCAGCCGTGAAGTTGTAGGCATCGAAGCTAAAGGAGGCGCCACAATTGATGACCTGGCAGATCTCGTATCCGGACAACGAGGCCGCAAGGTATTTGAAACCGGCGATACCGAGTACGGAATTTGGTCAGCCAGCGGAGTCCAGGGTCTGATCAACGATGTACCCACTTGCCAGGAGCTCGTTGAACGCATCATGCAGGAAGCCGGGGAAATTATCCAGGGGCTCCAAATAGCAACCACCACAGTATAACTTTTCTTTCAGTCATCCCCATTTCATCATATAATCACTTATTGAATTACTAGAATCATGTCTTACGAAACCGTTCTATACGAGGTCAGTGACCACATCGCCACCGTTACGCTCAATCGGCCAGACCGGCTCAACGCAATAACCCGTCAATTGCAAGAGGACCTGTTTAATGCACTTACCGCAGCCGACAAAGATGACGACGTCCGCGTGATCATCCTCACCGGAGCCGGCCGCGGCTTTTGTGCCGGAGCGGATATGAAAGGCCTCGACGAAACGTCAAACCGCGATTGGTCGGATGTTCCCGATGAAGGATGGGTCAAGGAAAATTGCAAAGACCACGACATGGAAGGAGTCCGAATCGATTTTCGGAAGACCAACACCTATTTCCCGGGAATTTCCAAGCCCATCATTGGGGCTATCAATGGTGCATGCGTAGGATTGGGTTTTGTCCTCCAACTATTTTGCGATATCCGCTTCGCATCAGAAACGGCCCGTTTTGGGACTGCATTCGCCCAACGAGGATTAATCGCCGAACATGGAAGTAGCTGGATGCTTCCGCGACTCATTGGAGTGTCCAATGCACTCGACCTGCTTTACTCAGCCAGACTAATCAATGCGGACGAAGCCCTGCGCATGGGATTGGTAAGCCGGGTAATTCCAGCCGACTCATTCATGGATGAAGTCCGCGAATACGCCAACTGGCTTGCGACCGGAGTTTCTCCACGCTCACTGAAAGAAATGAAGCGGGAGGTATTCAACGCCCTGTTCCAGACACTCGCTGAAGCAACAGATGCAGCCAACCTGGATATGGCTAGGAGCTTTAAGACCAACGACTTCAAAGAAGGCGTCGCTCACTTCATCGAAAAGCGAGCCGCCAACTTTACGGGCAGCTAAACAACAATTTCAATGGGTGGCCCAAAAGGCCGCCCATTTTTTATACCCCCAACAGCTTCCCTAACTCCGTCCAGTTTCTCACACGAAGATGGGCAACGGAATCGGATGGTGTTTCTGCGGTAGCGTTGAGCCATACCGGGACAAGGCCGGCTGCTGTGGAACCTATTACATCGTTCACCCAAAGATCACCAACATACCAGGTTTTAGCTGGTTCGGAACCCAGCTGCTTGCATGCATCCAGAAAAATGGAGGGATGAGGTTTACGCATTCCGAACTCCGCGCTGGATACGACAAATTGAAACGCATCCAAAACGAAGTGTTCTTCCAGATTGTTCCTGAGAAGTTCAGCACTAAAGATCGTGTTACTCACTACGGCCATAGGAATTTCCATCTTCGTAAGGTCCCGCAATACCCGCACTGAATCTTCAGGAGATGAATAGTGAATAATGGAGAGTCGAATGTGTTTTTCCAATGTTTCTGGTGAACCGTTTAGATCGGTTATCCCATCAAGCAGGTTTTCCGAAAGCCAGGATTTTACGTGGAACTCCTCCATGCCTGCATGATATATTCGGTCCATGGTATCGGCCAAAGCGTTGGGTAATTGGAATCCCTCCTTCACGTAAGGAGTGAAGATCTCCGGGGAAAGGTGAGCTCTAACCCGATCATTTAAGCCACCCGAAAAGCTGTCCTTTAGCAATGTGCTCCCAAGGTCGAAAAGTATTGCTTCCGGCTTTTTTATTTCTCCTTCCATTAAGTAGTGTATTTAATTCCCAAATACGTCTTCGAATTTTAAGATCTCGTTTAGTCGAACTCCTCTATCGGTCTGCTTGACAGTGCAAAGCTCGTGGATCGGGTCGTGTTGCATGAATAGGTAAATTTCCTCCTCAACTGCACGGGGTAGAAACTCCGCTTTTTCCTTCATGGTTACCAAGGGCCTTACATCGTACGCCATCACATAGGGTAGTGAAATGTGTCCGATGGATGGAATCAAATCACCCATATAGGCGACCTTCTTACCATCGGTAATGACCTCGGGCAACATTTGTGCTTCGGTGTGACCATTGACCCAAAGCACATCGACCCCCGGGATTAAAGGTTCCCCTTCGGTTAAAAACTTCAGCTTCCCACTTTCCTGAATGGGCATGATATTATCTTTGCGGAAGGAAGCGCCTTCTCGCGGATTTGGACCGGTCGCCCAATTCCAATGCTTTTCGTTGCTCCAATAGGTTGCATTCGGAAAAGCGGGAACTACCTCTTCTTTAGATTCATCGTAAACAAAACAACCCCCACAATGATCATGGTGGAGGTGAGTAAGAAAAACATCGGTGATGTCCTCAGTAGTGAATCCGTGTCGGGCTAAGGAACGCTCCGTTGTATCGTCTCCATGTATATAAAAGTGACCGAGGAATTTTTCCGATTGTTTGTTGCCAATCCCTGTATCTATCAACATGCGTCTATCTCCCTCCTCGATCAGAAGTGACCGCATCGCCCACGAGCACATATTATTTTCATCGGCCGGATTGAGCTTCTGCCAAATGGTTTTTGGCACGGCTCCAAACATGGCACCCCCGTCGAATTTCAAGTGCCCGGTATTGATAGAGAATAGTTTCATTAATATTTGATATTTGTTTAATCTAGAGGTTATGAAAGCAAGAATAGTAAAAGGGTCAAACCTTGCAATCATGCATGCGAATGCAGCATTCAAGGTTTGACCCTCTCGGTCGGAACAAGGAACCTATAAATCCCACTTTGTTTATAATCTATTAATTAAAAATGGCTACCCCAAACCTGATTGAGGTCCGCTCCATGCATCGTTTCGACGAAGCGGGACTCAATATCTATTTGGAAAAAGAAATGCTTGGCTACTCGGGTCCGATGCGGGTGCAACAATTTGAGGGAGGTCAGTCCAATCCCACCTTTCTTCTTACGACACCCAGCGGAAGCTATGTCATGAGAAAAAAACCCCCGGGGGATTTACTTCCAAGCGCCCATGCAGTGGAACGCGAATACCGGCTCTATAAAGCTTTAGCGGATACGGACGTGCCTGTTCCTAAAACCTACATCCTTTGCGAAGACAGCTCCATTGTAGGAACTCCCTTTTTCGTGATGGAATACCTGGTAGGCCGTGTGCTCAAAGACTCAAACTTGCTGGATCAATCTCCGGAAAACCGACGGAAAACTTATTTTGAAATGATCCGCATTTTGGCGGCCCTGCACTCGGTTGACTATGAAGCGCAAGGTTTGGGCGACTATGGAAAGCCGGGGAATTATTTCGTACGACAAACCGGGCGTTGGACGAAACAATACCTTGCTGCCCAGACGGACGAGATCCCGTCCATGGATAAGCTCATCAATTGGTTGCCTGAGAATATGCTTGAGGATGACCAGACCAGCATCGTACATGGCGACTATCAGCTCTATAACATGATGTACCATCCAACCAAGCCAAAGTGCATCGCTGTCCTGGATTGGGAACTGTCGACCCTTGGCAACCCACTGGCTGACCTGGCCTACAACTGCTTCAGGTATAACGAACCCGAAGTTGACCAAACTATAGAGGGGATCCCCACAGAGTCGGAAGGGATAGCAGAATATTGCCGGCTAACCGGTCGGGACGAAATCAAAGGCTGGAACTTTTGCCTGGCCTTTTCCTTCTTCCGGATGGCCAGCATAATTCAAGGTGTTTACAAACGCGGCCTCGACGGCAACGCAAGCTCCGCCTCCGCCATCCAACAAAAAGACCGCGTCATCGAAAAAGCAGACATCGCCTGGCGCATTGCCAACCGATAGATCCAGGCATATTCTAAATCAATGCGAGCGGTATTCACTGGAGATCGCTAATGCATTCCATATTTCTCCGTTCTCTCCTTTTCAAAAGGGACAAAAAGACAAATTCTAACAAAAGATAACCGAGCAATATATTCGTTGTCTGGACATTCCATTAGTCCTCAAGACTGCAAAATTCGTCGATTGATTCGAGTTGCTTCTTTACAGCCTGAAGGAAACGTGACGCCTCAGCGCCGTCTATAATCCGGTGATCAAATGAAAGGCAAAGATTTATCATGGACCTAATCTCAACAGAATCCTCATTTTTGTTCGTTACGACGACGGGTCGTTTGATAATGGCCTCAATGGTGAGGATGGCCGCCTGCGGATGATTGATAATCGCCCCACTCCAAATTGAACCCAATGCGCCAGTGTTATTAAGAGTAAAGGTGCTCCCGCTTGCGTCTTCAAGTGTCATATTGCCGTTGCGCGCTCGATCTATCATCTGGTCAAGCTGGCGTGCCAGATCCGGAATCGACGCACCTTCAGCATTTTTAATGACTGGAACTACCAAGCCGCCATCCGTCGCAACCGCTACTCCGACATTAATCGCACTTTTAAGAATAATGTTTCCATCAACCCAACTGGAATTGATGTAGGGGTTGGACTTGAGAGCGCCCGCAACTGCAAACAGGGCAATCGGTAAATAGGTCAATGGAACTCCGTGTTCTTTTTCGAAGGACTCTTTATTCGCAGTTCGCAAGGCCACCAAACCGGTAACATCCACTTCGATGGCAGACCACGCATGGGGGATTTCACTGGTTGACCGGGCCATGCGATCAGCAATCATTCGTCTCACGGCTGTGGGCTTAATAACTTCGTCGCCAGGCGCCACACCATACACCGAGGCCACCGAAGTTTCCCCGGACTCAATAGCCGCCAAAACGTCCTTTTTGGTTACACGGGCCCCACTGCCGGTTCCCTTAATGCTATCGAGATCGATACCATGCTTGGAAGCCAACCGGACAACCACCGGCGAATAACGCTTATTGTTTCCCTTTGAAACGGATCCTTTAGTTTCTTTCGGTTGAACTTCGGGAGTAGCTGAATCCATACTCGTATCCAGGAATTCACCACCAGTAGGGCCCACATTGGCTCCCTGGATAAGTGTTCCGATTCGATTTGATGCCGGCATATCGAACGATTCAGTTGGTTCGCTCTCGGAAATTTCACTTGTGTCCATTTCCGCGATTATGGCTCCCATCGGGACCGTTTCACCTTCTTCAGAGATTATTTTAGTGAGCACCCCTGCAGCGGGCGCGGGAAGTTCCATACTCACCTTGTCGGTAACAATCTCTACGATTGACTCGTATTTTTCGATACTGTCACCAGCCGATTTCAGCCACTCTCCGATTTCTGCTTCAGTGACCGACTCACCCACATGAGGAAGCTCTATCTTCAATATCATGGCCCAAACCTTTCAACTGCCTTCAAAGATGCAGGTAAAAATTTACTCTCAAACTCTGTGTATTGAATCATTATGGAATAATTACAACGTTGCGAGTTTCCTTATGGCTATTAGCATCTTTTCGGGTGAAGGCATGAAGGCGGCTTCCTGAAGCGGTGAGAACGGCATGGCTGGAATCTCGGGAGGACCCAACCTCATGACCGGTCCATCCAAGTCAAAGAAGCACTGTTCAGCAATAATAGCGGCCACTTCCGAGGAAATACTCACTGCCGGGGTATCCTCCTGAACAATAAGTGCCTTTCCAGTTTTTGACACCGATTCGACGATGGTGGCGGCATCAATAGGACGTAACGTTCGCAAATCAACAACCTCGATGTCGATACCCTCCGCAGCTGCGATCTCTGCAGCTTGAAGCACGTAATGAAGAATGAGACCATAGCTCACAACTGTCATGTCCTTACCCGGTCTCTTAATTTCCGCTCTGCCCAAGGGGAGTGTGTAATCATCGGATGGGACATAGCCTTTCACCAATCGGTAAGTGCGTTTGTGCTCCAGGACAATCACCGGGTCATTGGCGCGAATTGCAGAAGCGAGAAGGCCTTTTGCATCAAAAGGCGTAGAAGGTGCGACAACCGTGAGACCTGGTGTGTGCGAAAACAAGACCTCAATACTTTGAGAGTGATAAAGTCCACCCCGCACTTCGCCACCGTAGGGGATCCGAATCGTCATGGGTGCGGTCTTAGTTCCGTTGGTTCCATACCTGACCTTGGAGGCTTCTCCAACGAGCTGGTTTATGGCCGGCCACACAAAGTCAGCAAACTGGACCTCAGCAATCGGACGCATGCCATTAACCGCTGCGCCGAGTGCCACTCCACAAATCAACGACTCCGCTAAGGGTGTGTCGATTACCCGGTCCTCGCCGAACTCCTCGACAAAACCGTCAGTTGCTAGAAAAACGCCGCCACGGTTTCCCACATCTTCACCCAACAAAATAATCGACTCATCCCGGCGCATCTCTTCACGCATTGTTTCACGAATGGCTTGGATAAGAGTTATTTCCGGCATTAGCGAGTAGGTTCAGTCCTTTCAGTCACGTTTTCTAGAATCGCTTCAACACCCGCGAAGGGCTCATTTTCTACAGTGGCGGTCGCAACGTTCACTTGTTTCTTGGCATCCGAGTGAATCGCTTCATCTTCCGCTTCAGTAAGTAGTCCTTTGCTCAATAAGAAAGCTGAGGTGATTTTGACCGGATCGCGCTGAGAAATGTATTCGATGTCTTCAGCCGATCGATACCGGGTGTGGTCGTCATCGGTAGTATGAGGAAGGAGTCGCTCAACGTTCGCCTCAATCAAGGTCGGTCCGTCTCCATTTCTAGCTCGGTCGATTGCGACCTTTGTAACTGCATAGACTTCCTGGATGTTAGTCCCATCAACCGAGACACCAGGGAAGCCATAACCGGCTGCTCGACTCGCCACTCTATCAATCGCCATCTGTTTATCTATAGGAACTGAGATGGCATAGCGATTATTCTCACAAAAAAAGATAATTGGAAGCTTTTGGATTCCAGCAAAATTCATCGATTCGTGCGCGTCACCCTGCGAAGCGGCACCATCCCCGAAAGAAACAATAGTCACCGCATCCAGGCCGCGCAGCTTGTCGCTTAGAGCCACACCTGCAGCCTGAGGCATCTGGGTCGCAATGACATTTGAGAAATTAAACATATCGACCCGCGGATGGGCTCCATGATAAGGGAACTGACGCGCCCCGCTCATCGGCTCACCTTCCTTCGCGAGGAATCCCCTGAGCATTTCTTCGGGAGTAGCGCCAAGCGCCATCATTGCTGTGGCCTGGCGGTAATAAATCAGGTAGTGATCTTTTGAAGGATCTGTCGCCTCCACACAGGCTACCTGGGCCGCCTCGTGACCTTGTGCAGAGGCGGCAATAGCGGCTTTCCCCTGCCTGTTAAGCATCCACACACGGTCATCCAGGTATCGGCTAAGCACCATGGTGCGATAGAGCGCAACTAAACGCTGGTCGGCGAGTTGTGCTGAATCATCTGAAGGGCTGTGCTTAGAAGCAGGCATTGTGGAAATTAAAACCCCAATCACGGGCTCGAGTCAATTACAGTCAGCAATCATTCAATCATAACCATTTTACGTTCGGCCAACATTCACGATATACCGAAGCCGATTCGCAGCCATAGTTTAAAAAATGAACTGTTATGGGCCCGAGTGACAACCGTTATTTTGGAAATAATCGCCGCCAGCTTTGCTCTGTATTCACATTATCGCGACGCAACCCTTATCGCCTTACTAGGCGCATTTGGTTGGGGAACTTTTGCGGCGTCAATATTTCCGTTGGTAGCCATTGGACTGACCTGGAAAGGCACAACTGTTACCGGTGCTGCCACGGCCGTTGTCACCGCTCTGTCAATCAACCTCGAAGCCCAATTTGCGGACATCGAGTTTCCTTATGGCTTAAGTGGGTAATTGGTTGCCTTCATCAGCTCTATCACACCGTTCCTTGGCGTGTCTCTTTTACCTACAAACCAAAACTTTCCGCCGATATCGATCGTATGATGGTATCTGACTCACCTGAGGCACTGAAATTAAAATATCCGCCTAAGCCAGAACTGCCATCCCCAACGCCTCAGCTACAAAAGCTGGTTTTTCTTCACCTTCGATTTCCATTGTTTTGAGGGTCTTGAGGAGGATGTGGCCGGGAGACTTTTCCCTTACGGAAAGAATTTTGGTGTGGTAGCGAACTTTGGAATTCACCTTGACCGGATTTAGGAAGCGAACCTTGTCGAGACCGTAGTTGAGGCTCAGGAGGCAGCCCTTGAGCTCTGGAAAATCAGGAGGGCCATGACCGGCCATCAGAGACAAAGACAAAAAGCCATGACCAATTGTTGCCCCATATTCAGAATCTTTCATCCGTTCCGGATCCACATGAATGTACTGGTGGTCGTCGGTGCAATCGGCAAAACGGTCGATACGTTCCTGATCGATAACAAACCAATCAGTTGGAGTAAGGTCTTTCCCCTCGTAGGTTTTAAGCTCTTCTAAAGTGACTTCGTTTGACATAGTTGATGGGTTAATGAGGTTTCTAGGCTCGATTTCAATGGGAAACAAACTACTTTCTCCCACCGCAGCGATCGGGAAAATGCAAAAGAACGCTCAGTAAAGCTTAATTTCAAACTAAAAGAAGACCAGAAACTCCGGCGATCCGGCTTGAGTCATTGACTTTACGGTTCTTTTCCAATTTTACATACTCAAGCAAGCACGAAACTATTTAGCCTCTTCTCTCAAGCCTATTTTAACTCTTCTCCCATTGATGCATGATTCTTACGCTCATGTAATCCTTGTTAAGGGGTCTAACAATCGGATCTAAAAATGAAAGTTGTTGATGCTATCGCTCAGATACTGAAAGAGGAAGGTGTTGAATTCATTATCGGCTACCCCGTAAACCCCATAATCGAAGCTGCCGCAAGGATAGACATTCGGACCATCATCGTTCGCCAGGAACGCATTGGCCTTCACATGGCTGACGCAGTGGCGCGTTTAACTTCGGGAGACAAGATTGGGGTGTTTGTCATGCAACACGGACCGGGCAGTGAGAACGCATTCGGAGGAGTCGCCCAAGCCTTTAGCGAATCTGTGCCTATTCTGGTAATGCCGGTCGGCTATGTCAGGCGCTCGGCCAATCACTTTCCCAATTTTAATTCAGCACTCAACTTCAAAAACGTTACCAAAAGCTCTGAATCCCTGATGATGGGCACACATGTAGTTGAGGTCATGCGCCGCAACATCTCCAATATGCGCAATGGCCGCCCGGGACCCGTGCTTGTTGAACTTCCTTGGGACGTAGTGGGAGAAGAGATTGACGAACTCATTCATTACAAACCCGTTAAAAAAGCACGCTTCGGACCGGATCCCGAGGATGTAGCGACCGTAGCCAAAGAATTAGTGGCATCGAAGGACTTGGTTATCTATGCCGGTCAAGGCGTCCACTATGCCAAGGCTTGGGCCGAACTGCAGGAACTCGCGGAACTGTTACACGCACCGGTAGCCACCACCATCGAAGGTAAAAGCGCTTTCCCTGAAAACCATCCCCTATCCCTGGGAACTGCCGGCCGGTCCAGCCCACAACAGTTGGCCGACTATATAATTGGCGCTGATACCTTGTTCGGAATTGGATGTAGCTTCGCCTCGACTTTTTTTGGAATTACACTTCCGGAAAAGTGTCCCAAGTTGATTCATGCAACCCTAGATCCGCTAGATCTTAATCGAGAAGTGCCAGCGGATCACGTACTCATCGGCGATGCTCAATTAACCCTAAATGCATTACTCGCAGAGCTAAAAGAGCAAAAGCTGAAACAGGCCCAAGCGCGAAAAGAAAGCCTAACCGATTCCATCCAGGAAAAGCGTGAAGCCTTTCTCAAAGAATGGTCGGGTAAACTTGGAAACGACCTAGCACCTATCAACCCCTACCGAGTTATTAAAGAGCTCAATGAATTGGTCGATAAAGAAAACACCATCATCACCCACGATGCCGGAAGTCCGCGCGATCAGCTTACTCCATTTTGGGAAAGTACCCATCCTCTCACCTACATCGGTTGGGGCAAGTCTACACAGCTCGGTTACGGACTCGGTCTTGCCATGGGTGCCAAGCTTGTTCATCCGGACAAACTCTGCATAAACGTATGGGGGGATGCGGCTATAGGATTTACCGGCATGGATTTCGAAACAGCTGTTCGCGAACAACTACCCATCCTCTCCATTCTCTTTAATAACTTCTGCATGGCAATCGAGATCCCGGTGATGCCCGAATCGAATAAAAAATACGGGGCCACAGACATCAGCGGAAACTATGCGGATATGGCCAAGGCGTTTGGAGGTTACGGTGAACGGATTACTGACCCGGCTGATATCCTGCCCGCACTCAAACGAGGAATAGAAGCCACCGAAAAAGGGCAGGCAGCGCTACTCGAATTTATAACCGACAAGGAAATCACATTCCCGGTTCATAAAGCATTAGCCTACCGCGGATAACTGAACTGACTTGGAAAACCCATGAGCGTACTATACATTGTCCGGCACGGACAGGCTGCTTTCTTTACCGACGACTACGACCGATTGTCTGAAACGGGTATCGAACAGGCCCGCAGGGTTGGCAGCTTTTGGCGAGAGGACAACACGGAGATCAATGAAGTCTATTCAGGCTCTCTAAAACGACAGGTGCAGACTGCGGAAGCTTCCGCAGAGACTTACTCCCCGGAAGGGAAGAGCTGGCCGGAGTTAAAGGTGTTGGACGAGCTCAACGAATACAACGCCGATCGAATAATGGAAAAGCTCAAGCCTGAGCTGACCGAAAAGTACGCACACGTGCGGAAATTGGCCAGTGATTATAACACCGCCAACAAAAAACGTCAACGCTATAGAACTTTCCATAGACTGCTTGAAGCAGTAATGTATTATTACATTGCCGGGGAATATGAATCGGATGGGTTCGAGACCTGGCGTGAATTTCATGATCGGGTCACTAACGCCTACAGCCGCATTCGCAACAAAGTCCGGAGTGGTCGAAAAGTTGCAGTCTTTACCTCCGGAGGCCCGATCGGTGTCTCGATTCAAACTTGTTTAAACGCTCCCGAACAACAGGCAGGATATTTAAATTGGAGGGTCTACAATGCATCGATCACTCAATTTACGTTTAGCAAAAATCGAATCTCACTCGACCACTTTAACTCTATTGGGCACCTGCCTAAAGATCTATGGACCTACAGGTAACCTAAAATGCGACATAGTCCAAATCCAACAAGTTTTGAGCTTCTAGTTCTTACCTGTCGCTAGGTAGGTTTTTACTTGTGCCTACCTCAATGATGAATTGACTTGAAATGGCTTTTTCATGCGGATTTAGCTTGGGCTACAAAGCCTTATAAGCCACTCAATCAGGAATCACCTTTTAGAATCTAAAAAATACAACTATGGCCGTGATAACAGATATGGTAGATCTGAACATTCAGGACGGAATCGCCGTTCTAAAAATTAAAAACCCACCAGTGAACGCTCTAAGTAAAGGCGTCCGGGACGGTCTATACGAAGGAGTAAAACAAGCGAATGCCGATGACTCGGCAAAGGCCATCCTAATCATCTGTGTGGGAAGAACCTACATCGCAGGAGCAGACATCAAAGAGTTTGGAAGACCTCCACAGGGCACTTCGCTGTTCGATGTGCACAAGGAGATGGAAAATGCATCCAAACCTGTAATTTCTACCATTCAGGGGACAGCACTCGGGGGTGGCCTGGAGACAGCACTTTGCAGTCATTACCGAGTCGCTGTGACATCTGCCAAATTTGGACTTCCTGAAGTCCATTTGGGCATTCTCCCAGGTGCTGGAGGAACGCAACGTCTACCGCGGGTTGTTGGCGTTGAAAAGGCCTTGAACATGATGGTCGGTGGCAAACCGGTAAACGCAAAATTTGCACTTGAGAACGGCTTAATTGACGAAATTGTCGATGACCTGTTCGAAGGAGGAATGGCCTTCGCCAAAAAAGTAGCGGGCAAGGGGGAAGTCCTACCGAAGGTGAGAGACTATGACGAGCATCTGGTAGTCGCAAAAGCGGATACCGAGCTGTTCGACCGGTACCGCAAAAAGATCGCCAGAAAAACCCGAGGATTCGATGCGCCCGAAGCCATCATTCAATGCGTGGAAGATACTTTGAGGTTGTCTTTTGACGAAGGGATCAAGGCTGAGCGGAACCGTTTCATGAAACTGGTCAAGAGTCAAAAGTCCGAAGCCCAACGCTATTATTTCTTCGCTGAAAGATTGGCCAATAAAATTCCGGACGTCCCCAAAGACACCCCGACAATTCCAGTAAATAGTTTAGGCATGATCGGAGCTGGCACCATGGGTGGGGGAATTTCAATGAACTTTGTTTCCCAGGGTATTCCTGTTGTGATTGTAGAACACGAACAGGAAGCACTCGACCGCGGACTCGCAGTTGTCCGCAGTAACTTTATGCGCGGTGTCAAAAGGGGACGTGTTACAGAAGAGCAAGTAGATCAGATGATGAGCCTGTACAAGCCCTCCTTGAATCTCGAAGACCTGGCCGATTGCGATATGATCATCGAGGCGGTGTTCGAGCTAATGGACATCAAAAAAGAGGTGTTCACCAAGCTGGATGGAATTGCCAAGGAAGGTGCGATCCTTGCCACCAACTCTTCAGCACTCGACGTGGATGAAATTGCATCGGTCACCAAACGCCCAGAATGGGTTTTGGGAACGCACTTTTTCAGCCCAGCAAATATTATGCGTCTTCTCGAGGTAGTTCGCGCTGAAAAGACCTCCAAGACTATCCTCGCTACCGTGATGGGGCTATCCAAAAAAATCGGTAAGGTGCCGGTTGTTTCTGGAGTATGCCCGGGCTTCATTGGCAACCGAATACTCTTCAAACGTGGCGAACAGGCAAACAAGCTGATATTAGAAGGTACTATGCCTTGGAATGTGGACGACGTCGTCTACGACTTTGGTCTGCCCATGGGACCATTCGCGATGGCGGACCTCGCGGGACTGGATGTCGGCTGGGATCCCAGAATTTCCAAAAGCCAAACTATTCGGGATGTGCTTTGCGAAAATGGACGCCGAGGCCAAAAGACTGGTAAAGGCTACTACAACTATGATCCTGAAACGCGGGCCAAAACTCCAGATGAAGGAGTCAAAGAATTAATACTCGAATTCTCAGAGAAAATGGGAATCACCCGCAGAGAATTTAGCAAGGAGGAAATCCTCCAACGCTGTATTTATCCAATGATCAACGAAGGCGCAAGAATCCTAGAAGAAGGCATGAGCCAACGCCCAAGTGACATCGACGTTGTATGGGTAAATGGATACGGGTGGCCGACTTATAGAGGAGGCCCGATGTTCTATGCAGATACCGTGGGTCTCGAAAATGTCTTAGCCAAACTGAAAGAGTTTCAGGAAAAAGATCAGGACGATTTCTGGCAACCTTCGGCAATGCTGGAAAAGCTGGTGAGTGACGGGAAAAATTTCCGCGACCTAAACTAGTCTGAAAATCTCACCAGGTCGGAACAATCCAGCTCAGCTAATGGCGATTCATAATCCGAGTCAGGAATGGCTCGATCAAGTACAAGAGCCAACCCTCGATCCGGATCGTGCCATTGTAGATCCTCACCATCACTTGTGGAATAGGGGAGGTTGGACCTATGAACTGAAGCAATTGTGGAGGGATACTGGCTCGGGACACAACATCACTCAAACCATCTTTATTGAGTGTGGCGCCAACTATTTCGATGAAGGGCCTAAACATTTAAAACCGGTTGGCGAAACGAGCTATGTAGTCGGTTTCGCAGAAAAATCCCAAGCTGGTCAGGGATCAAAGATCTCAGGGATTGTTGCACATGCAGATCTGACCGACCCACATCTGGATGAAATCCTCGATGCCCATGTCGAGACAGGAAAAGGATATTTTCGTGGAATACGTCATTCCATCGCTAGGGCTCAGCATCCTGAATCAATGTCCATTGCCGGAAAATACCAGGAAGGATTATCTAAATCGGAGGATTTTTGCCAGGGCTTAAGGCGCCTGTCAGAAAGAGGTTTCACTTACGACTGCTGGCTCTACCACTACCAGATTCTTGAATTTCGTGATATGGCCCTGGCCGCTCCAGACACAACCATGGTGTTCAATCATTTCGGAACACCCATAGGAGTCGGTCCTTATGCCGACAATCGGGAGGAGATCTTCGAACAATGGAAAGAAGACGTAGCGGCTGTCGCGGAATGCGCCAACGTAGTTGCAAAGCTGGGCGGACTCGCCATGCCTGATAACGGATTTGGTTGGGATCTCCGAGATACACCAGGAACTTCCGATGAATTGTTGGAAGCCCAAGCCCGCTATTACCATCATGCTATTCATTGTTTCGGGGCTGATCGCTGTATGTTTGAGAGTAACTTTCCCGTGGACCGACTCTCCATTTCATACCATACACTCTGGAATGCGCTTAAAAAAATCGCCGTCGATTACAGTGAAGAGGATAAGACCGCCATGTTCAGTGGAACGGCGACCAGAATCTACAAATTAATCGATTGATCTGGCATGGAAAGCATTTCAAACACACCACTGACTCAAGACGAAGCCATCGCATTGATAACCGACCCTGAGTCTCCATTGCATGTTTCCCATGCTGAAATTCGAGGTATTGAGTACAAGGTGTTTACTCATGCTCCCAACGACCTGCGGGATTTTTTTAGGTTTTCCAATGAGCATTTCTCAGACAGGGAATTTCTCATTTTCAGAGAGGAGCGATCCACTTACGGCGAAATTCACCGTAAATCGGTGGCGCTCGCTCATTCACTTATTCAAATTGGGATTAAACCGGGAGACCGGGTGGCAATATCCATGCGGAATTACCCCGAATATGTAGTAGCATTCGAGGCTATTATTGCTGTCGGAGCCGTGGCGGTTACACTTAATGCCTGGTGGATAGCAGAAGAAAATGAATACGGGCTAAAGGATAGTGGGGCGAGATTTGCCTTTGTGGATTTCGAGCGTTGGGATCGTTTCGAATCATCCAAAGATATACTCGATTTGGGTGCGGCCATCACGCGCGCGAATGGAGCAATTCCAACGGGTGTATTGGACATGGCTGATATGATGGAATCATCCGCTGAAACTTCATTTTCGGATGTCGCTATTGATACCGATAGCGATGCCATTATCATGTATACCTCGGGATCCACGAATCGTCCCAAAGGTGTGGTTCTGACCCACAGAAGCATTATCAGCGCCCTGTTGAATTTTCACTGCATTGGAATTATCGGCGCCTTGACTGGAGATGTTGAAGGGGTTCGCTCCATAGTCCGTAACTGGATTTCAGGTGGCGCAAATTCCTTCAACTTGCCCCTGTTTTCCGAAATGCCTGCGGAAAAATTTCTGGTTAATGTACCACTCTTTCACGTTTCAGGATTACACACCATGTTATTGTTGAGTTACAGGAGCGGGCGCAATCTGTACCTTATGTATAAGTGGAACGCTGAAGAGGCGCTCGATCTTACTGAAAAAGAGGGGTTGGCCACAATTCAGGGAGTACCGACCATGATTGGCGAAATTCTCCATTCTCCTGACTTAGCAAAAAGAGACCTGAGTAGCCTCAATTTTATCGGCGGAGGAGGTGCAGCACGGCCGCCCGAGCATGTAAAGTTACTCCAGGAACGGCTGCCTAATGTTGTTCCTGGAGTAGGGTATGGAATGACCGAAACCAATGCCGCAGGTGCAACTATTTCAGGCGAGGACTATATTAAGCGACCCGCATCCGTTGGGCAAGCGACGGCTCCCCTAATCGATATTGAAATTCGCGACGAAAACGGAAATACCCTCGGCACTAACGAGGAAGGAGAAATTTGCATGAAATCCAGTCTCAACATGCGTTGTTATTGGAACAAACCGGAAGCAACTAAAGCAACGCTCAAAGAAGGTTGGATCTATTCCGGAGACCTCGGCTATCTTGATGATGAGGGTTTCCTATTCATCACCGGTCGGGCAAAAGATATGATAATTCGGGGCGGAGAAAATATCGCTTGTGGAGAGATTGAAAACGTATTGCACGAACATCCGTCGGTAAAGGAAGCAGCAGTGCTTGGGGCACCCGATGAACGACTTGGTGAAATCGTGTGTACAACGATTTATCTGAAGCGAGACTGCACAGCAACGGAGGAGGAAATACAAAACCATGTAGGTGACCACCTTGCGGCCTTTAAAGTTCCTAGCCACGTCCACTTTTCGGAAGAACCATTACCAAGGATCGCATCGGAGAAATTCGACAAAATCATGTTGAAAAAACAGGCAATCGAACGACTGAAGTAACCTTTATTTTTAACAAAACACCCAAAAGGAAGCGAAGCTAAGAATCCACTATGACTCAAACAATCAAAGCTATCCGTTGCCACCGTTACGCTGCATTCGACGATGAGGGGACGATGCTGTCTGAGCCGATTCCTTTAAGAGGAGTCTTGTCCCTCGATGAAATTCCCCGACCCGAATGTGGAGATGGACAGGTCTTAATTGAGGCAAATTACTCGGGGGTTCAATACCCTGATGCGTTGCAAGCCCAAGGACTCTATCAATCCAGACCAGAACTACCCTACGTGGCTGGAATGGATATCGCCGGTACTGTTTTGGAAACCGGACCGGGCGTCGACCGGGTACAAGTTGGAGACCGTGTATTTACGCAACTGAATCAAGGAGCCCTGTCCGAAATCGTAAGTGTTCCCGAAAATTTGGTGTGGAAAGCACCGGCAACTGTTCATCTATCAAAATGTGCAAATATTGGGCGCAATTACTTTGCACCTTACCATTCTCTGAAGGTTATTGGAGAAGTCTCAGCAGGTGACCTGGTTCTTATCGACGGGGCTTCGGGCGGCGTGGGCATGGCAGGCATTGGATTGGCCAAGGCGATGGGAGCCAAAGTGATTGCTGGGGTGAGTGTTCCTGAGAAAATGGAATATCCCGAGGCAGCCGGAGCTGACCGCGTACTCTGCTACGGTCACGACCGGGACAGCTTTAAAAAGTTTAAGTTGGAGGCTAAACAAGCAGCGATTGAGTTAGGCAATCCGGCGGGTGCCGATGTAGTGCTTGATGTGGTACAAGGGGAGCTGTTCGAAGGAGCACTGGTGTCATTAGTAAAGCCCTTGGGAAAAATATGCCTCATAGGATTTACTGCCGGGCAAAAACCGATTCGCCCGGGCATGTTGTTGATCAAGGAAGCCGCGGCCATCGGTAGCCTCTGGAGTCGCTGGGCACTTGAAAATCCGGAAGGGCACCAGGCAAATGTGGCTCAAATTCTTCAGTATATGGAAAGTGGTACCATGCCCCCACGTGTCGACCATGTGTTCCCGATCGAAAACTTTATCGAGGCCTTCGAGCTTTTTGAAAACAACCAGGGCCGGGGCAACAACGTTGTTTGCTTCAAGGAAGAATAATTAGCCATGGCTTAATTAACTGGAAAAATCGTAGTCGTTACTGGAACCAATCGAGGCATTGGTGAAGCACGCGCTCAAGTCCTGGATGCGGCCGGAGCAAGAGTATTACTGACAGGTAGAACTGTGGATGATCTCAAACTTGTCGCAGCTGATCTAACAAATGATCCAATCATTATCGAATCCGATCTGGCTCCTCCCAAAGCTGGCACTCACTTAGCCGAACGCATAATGGATGCGGTAGAAGGCGTGAACATCCTGGTTAACAACGCCGGTATTCCGATGCGGCATTAGTCCGACGAGCTTACCGAAGAGGAATTTGATTTGATGTTTTCAATTAATGCCCGATCACTGCTGATGCTCACCTTGGAGCTTGGTCCCGACATGATCGAGCGAGGAGGAGGCTCCATAGTTAACATCTCTTCGGCGGCTGCCAGCTTAATCCACGCTTTCCCTTGTCCAAACCGGGATGCAGTGATGTAATTACTAAATGGATACATTAAGGAAAACCCAAAGTCGCCTGTCATCTTTACGGTCATAGTTGACTTCAATAAAATCTAGCCTCAGCATCCCGAATACAGTTTAATGGAATGACTTACTAACAACAATTCCCCCTCTCAAATAATCGAATAACTCTAAAAGAAAGAAATAAAATGCCAGGCCTAGTTAACCATCCCGAAATGTTCGACCTCCGAATGTCGGAGGAAGCACGTCCCTTATTCGATCAAGTAAAAGCGTTTATCAAAGACGAAGTCGACCCTGTGACTCGTAAATTTCATGAACTCGGACAGGAAAGACCCGAACACTGGTCTTACTCAGACGAACAGCTGGAAATTCTCGAAGGTTTGAAAGACAAAGCCAAATCCCAAGGCCTCTGGAATTTCTTCTTACCCAACGATGAAGGAGGCCAGGGGCTCTCAAATCTGGACTATGCTTACATGGCAGCTGAGCTGGGGAAAAACCGAATCGCGTCACAAACCCTGAACTGTGCGGCACCCGATACCGGCAACATGGAGGTGCTCGAACGCGTAGGCACGCCTGAGCAGAAGGAGCAATGGCTCAAGCCACTTCTGGAAGGCAAAATCCGCTCTTCATACGTAATGACTGAGCCTGATCTTGGGTCATCGGACGCAAAAAACATTTCCTGCCGTGCAGAACTTCATGGTGATGAATGGGTGATCAATGGCGAAAAGTATTACGCATCTGGCGCTGGAGATTCGCGCTGTAAGATCATGATTGTAATGGTCCAGACCAGTCCGGACGCTGAACCTTACAGAAGGCAATCGCAAATCCTGGTACCACGAGATCATCCAGGCGTGGAGACCGTGGGACCCATGCATGTTTTCGGCGAAGACGATGCCCCACACGGGCATATGCACCTGCGATTCAAGAACTGCCGAGTTCCGAAAGAGAATATTCTACTTGGAGAAGGTCGAGGCTTTGAAATTTCGCAGGTTCGCCTGGGACCAGGCCGAATTCACCACTGTATGCGCTCCATCGGAGCAGCGGAAAAAGCAATCGAGCTCATGTGCAAACGAGGTCTTGCTCGTGAGGCTTTTGGCAAACCCATTGCCCGGCTAGGCAAAAACGTAGAAGTCATTGCGAAGGCCAGAATCGAGATTGAATCCATGCGCATGATGGTACTAAAGGCAGCCAAGGCGATGGACGTACTGGGTAACAATGAAGCTCGTGTTTGGGTCAGTGCGATTAAGGCCATGGTACCGATCCGTGTATGCTACATCATCGATGAAGCTATGCAGATCCATGGCGCAACAGGCATCTCTCAATGGTCACCATTAGCGGAAATGTATGCAGGCCAGCGGACTTTGCGAATCGCAGACGGACCGGATGAGGTACATTGGTTTGTCGTTGGCCGAGCCGAGCTTAACCGATGGGCGAAAGACGCTGAAGACTATAATCCTAAGGAAGAGTACTACGCTGGATTGGAAAAGAAAGCCCCCGCTTTCAGCGGCCCCTGATCCGGCTCCAAGTCAGAGATTACAACCTTTCGGAATCCATCTTTAGAAAACACGGTACTTTCTTCACTGTTAAGCGAACTAAGAAGAAGGTGGCACGGACTTTTGGGCCTGCCTTGATGATACCCCAAATGCATTCTTAAAACCCAGGAAAAATGAGCGGGATCTTTAAATCCGACACTGGCAACGACATCCCTGACACTGAAATTTTTATTGGGAAACAACCGTACCACTTGATCCATTTCATTTTTAGTCGTATGAATTCTTTATAAGGATTCTCGCCATCAATCTTTGAGAAAAAGCGCGTCAAATAGGTTTGATCCAGTTGCATTGCGCTCGCTATTTCTGACGCGGAATTCAGCTCAAGGAAATTAGACTCCAGAAACTTACGGCATTCACAAAATGTATGATAAGCGTTGGTCTGAACATGAGAGAATTCTGATAAAGATGACTCAATTTCAAATACTAGCAGCTTTAGTAGCAGTGCACAGGCAGGTTTGTCTTCGCACTTCAAATTGGTAATGTTATATTCTGCTGAAACAGCGCCCAAACCCTATATTTTAAGAGCGCTTATAAAAGGATTCACAAAATGTCTACCTCCCATTATGGATTGGAAGGCGCCACAAGTTTCTACCAGGGAGATTTTTGGTTGAGGAAGCCTTCCAAAATAAAAGCGACCGGTTTGATGAGTCACTTGACCACCGCTGCAATAAAGGGTATTAAAGCATTTTACCAATCTGATTTTTCACAATTACTCATTAGTGTTTTATGTCCCAATTAGCAGGAAAAACAGCTTTAATCACGGGCGGAGGAACAGGCATAGGCGAAGCCATCGCTATTGATCTGGCCGGAGCAGGCGTTCGAACAATTATATGCGGCCGACGAGCAGATCCCCTGGAAGATACCGTTAAAAAAATTGAATCAGACGGAGGAAAAGCCAGTTATCTCTTGGCAGATATGGCTGACCCTGAGAGCATCGAAATTCTGGCTCGCGATATCCTTGCGCAAGGTGGAGTAGACATCCTGGTAAACAATGCAGGATTCAGCTCCAAAGTTCGCAGCGTACGCTATATCAGCGCCGAGGAATGGAGAGCGGTGATGGACGTAAACACGATGGGTCCTGCGATGCTGACAAGAATGCTTTTGGACTCGATGATTGAACGGGGCGCTGCGGATGTGGTTTTGATATCTTCCCTCTCAGCTTATTATCCGAGCATTATGGCCGGCGCAGCGTATTCAGCTGCGAAGGTTGCGGCAAGATCCTATATGAGCGTGCTCTCAGCGGAGGTTAAACAATTTGGAATTCGATGCCTGACCGTTTTTCCCGGCGAGGTAGATACTCCGATTCTCGATAAACGAGCCCTGGTACCTGGGAAAGCAGAGCGCACAACCATGTTGCAGTCAGAAGATGTCTCGGCTGCGGTTATGTCGGCATTGAACCTTCCGCAACGGGCAAATATTTTCGAGATCGCGATAGCGCCAACTGAAGCACGCGATTTGAGCAAAGATATGAAAGCTGCCATGACCAAAAAAACAGTAGAGGACTGAACTCAGGGAAAACTACACAATGAGAGAAGCTGAACACATTCAGGCCTTGGAAAGAATGTACTTGGCTGAACCAAACAACGCCTATTACCAACCTGAAGCTAAATTCGAAAAGGGTAGAACTGAAATAACGATCGAACTGAGGTATGATTTCTTCCACTCAGCGGGAGGAGTCCATGGCTCCGTCTATTTCAAGCTGCTCGACGATGCAGCCTTTTTTGCGGCGAACACACTGGAAACTGAAGTTTTCCTGCTAACGAATACCTTTAATACGTATCTCACCAGGCCCGTTTCCAATGGGGTCATGCGAGCGGTGGGAACGGTTGTTAACCAAAACCGCAGTCAGTTCGTGGCAGAATCTGTTGTCTACAATTCGGGCAATCAAGAAATTGGCCGAGGAAGTGGACTTTTTGTAAGGAGCAAGATTCCTTTAGAAAAGACACTGAATTACCTGGCTTGATAACCACTTTGACACGCTACCGACTTCGTAATCTTTCCCAAAGATACAGAGCTGCGTCTCTGGAGTGCGTTCGGCGACCGAGGTCGAGGTAGTCGATTTCACCCACCAGGCGTAACTGAGTCGTAACCACAGTTTCGAGAGTGTACCTTCGTAACTTAAAGCCGGGCCTCATAAAGCCTTTACGGCTTTGAAATGGCCATACTGTTCAGAAATAATGGGAAGTAATTAGCCGAACTCGTAGCTACAGATACAACTCAGTTTAGAGCCTGGGCGTGTAATAAGTAAGAGTTACTTATTTTTTAGCTAATATGTAATAGAGGACTGCTGCTGCAATTAACCCTACTAATCCACCTTCTCCAAGATTTTGGATTATGCCAGTAAGGTTCCCAATTACATCAACGCCAATAAAAGCAACTGGAGTTCCGAAGATTACTTGCAGAACTACAGCTAGAGCTATGAGTGCCACACCGACATCAGTTGCACGTTTAATAAAACCAATAATACTATCTATCATTTTGAGCTTTTTAAGGTTATTGAGTTATGCGAAACCTACTCATCTCAAAAATATAATAAAATGTCCAGAAAAACTAGTGGATGATCGGAATTTCCAAAAAATGCTCATTAATGCCCTCTCTGCTCTGATGGCTACCGCTTATCTTTATGTGGTCGCTTACCCAGAAAAGCCGTCTAGGATCACCGAGCCATGGGCACCAAGTAGCGCTGGCGATGCCCCTATGCGGATCCTGGCTGAGCTTGCCAAAGAGAAATTTGGCCAACCGATTGTCGTACAGAACCTCCAAGGCGGTACCGCGCAGCTAGAAGCCCTAAAAGCCAAACCCGACGGCTACACCACCTTGAACGCCAGATCCCATCTAGATCTATTTCACCAAAAACGACTAATTTGAGAAGCTTTCTGAAACGCTTCTGGTAATCGCTGATAAATAGATGCTTCAGTGGCACCTGGGGCGGAGGTCGAAACCGCACCGACTAATATTTCTCTTATCCATAATCCGTTAAACAATACAGTAAATAACTGAACAACAACAGTATGCATAAATAAATTTGTTTAGCTCACTTTTCTCTTACGGAATCGTAATTGCCAATTTGTGCCATTTTTTGCTCCAAATATGGGAGGAATTTATATTAGTGATAGGGGCGAGAGTCTAGGGGGTCGGCAGCCGCTCCATATATATACATTAACCCCCAAAAAAAAATGTTCTATTCGTGGGCGAGTTTTGTTAATAATACGGTTATGAAAGCACTCCTGTCTGTTGCCCTCCTCCTCGCCTTCTGTGCACATGCTTGGAGTAAAGATTTCATGGTAGAGTACCATGAAAGGAGGGGATGGCTTAAATCTGCTACCCCTAAACAAATTGCAGACTTGCGAAAAACTACTGAAAAAGGAGATCCAGAAACTCAGTTTACTCTTGGACTAGCTTATGCCATTGGGCTCGGAGTTCCTGAAGATGTGAAGAAAGCCGTTAAGTGGTATAGGATAGCTGCTAAGCAAGAGGATCGTTGGGCTCAGTATTATCTTGGTGTTATGTATGACAACGGGAACGGTGTCCCTGAATATGACAAGGAAGCAGTTAAGTGGTATAGGAAAGCCGCTGAGCAGGGGCATGTGCTGGCTCAATATTATCTTGGTGTTATGTATGAAAAAGGGGACGGTATTATAGAAGACAAAGTCCAAGCTTATGTTTGGTGGAACATTGCTCAGGCTAACGAGGATGAAGACGCTAAGAAAAAGAAAGCAATATTAGGTGAAATGATGAACAAAGAGCAAATAGCTAAAGCTCAAGATCTCTCCGCAGAAATGCTCAAGGCCAATCCGAAGTTGATGGGCGACTAGCCCATCTACCCTTCGATTGTTGAAAAAACATTTCCTAAATTCCTCCTCATAATTTCCTAGCTTTGTTAAGTTAAATTAATGAAGCGCCTCTCCATCTTCTTCCTATTCCTGCTAATCCTCAATGGACTACTTGCCGAAGGGCTCGATGTTGAAGGAGTTAAAGAGAGAGCGGAAGCTGGCAACGATGAGTCACAGATAGTGTTGGCAGCCATGTATGATCAGGGTGTTGGAGTAGAACAAAACTTTGAGGATGCTTTTTACTGGACTTCCAAATCGGCTTTTCAGAGTAAGATGTTTCTTTGTTAACTCCTTGTTTGTATTTTTTGGAGCGATCACGCCTCCGTCATTCGAACTAACCGTCAGAGAACGCGTGAACCTTCGCTTCGACGATCAATGATGTCACCTGTTTGATAAATCCACGGACAACAAATTGTTGGTTTGAACTCCAATGCATCATTCGATAAATATGGTCGTATTAATTCGGCACAGAAGGGGCCATTCATCATAATTTTTTAGATATTCTATGTCCATTTCGATCCGTAAGATTCATTATTTGTTCGTTGGCGAGGTGTCCGGGGTCGATCTGACCAAGCCGCTTTCGTCGGAGGAGGTTGCTAGTTTACATTCCGGCATGGACGAACATGGCGTGCTGGTGTTTCATGATCAACAGCTGACAGACGAACAACAGATCGCTTTCTCGATAAACTTCGGGCCAATCGAAGATTCGACAGGCGGCAATCCGACGCAAAAAGAAAAACGGCTTGATGATCGCATGAACGACGTGTCGAACCTCAAGCCTGATGGGATGCCATTTGCTCACGATGATCGCCGACGATTTTTCAACCTTGGCAATCACCTTTGGCATACAGACAGCTCGTTTCGCACAATCCCGGCAAAGTATTCGTTGCTTTCTGCCCGCCAAATCCCGGACACGGGTGGTAATACGCAGTTTGCCGATATGCGCGCAGCTTATGATGCGCTAGAGCAGGAGAAGCGTGACCAGATCGAAGATCTGATTTGCGAGCACTCGCTGATTCACTCGCGCGCCAAGTTAGGATTTACGGAATGGTCCGAGGATGAGCTTGCCATGATGCGACCGGTACGTCAGGCCATGGTGCGCACCCATCCGGCTAGCAAACGCAAATCCATTTATATTGCCTCTCATGCAGGCAACATCCTTGGCTGGGAAGAGCCGGAGGCCAAACTTTTCCTATCCGACATGGTCGACTACGCAACACAGGAGCGGTTCGTCTATACGCATGATTGGCGGCAATGGGATCTGGTAATGTGGGACAACCGCTGCGTTCTTCATCGTGTTCGCAACTACGATCCAACCAAGGTCCGGGATATGCGGCGCACAACCGTTGCGGGCGATGAAATAACGACACCTCAATGAGCGTTCCGAGTCGCTGTTGTAACTTTGCCACCATCTCCTCTTCAATGAAGCAAAGTTCAAGGAATAATCGGCTGTTAATTTCAGCACCCAGCTTGCGCCAGCGTGTTGTCTGGTTGGCATATTCCTTTATGGTGTTCTTGACGGTGTCATGGTGGAGACCGTAATGCCGGCTCATCATCGACTGACTAACACCATGGGAGAACAAATAAAGAATTTTGCATGCCTTCTTGGGGTTGTACCGACTCAAGCTTTTCACTCCGTCCCGTTCCTTTTCCAACGCCATCAAGGTTATGGCCGGGCAATATCGTTTTTAAGAATTACATCCGGTTGCGCTACCATAGGAATAATTATATCACAGCCCCCTCCATTTCTTATGGGAACGCCCACCTTCTGCACTCCCTTTATAATGGGTCTTCCTTGGGCAAAAAAGCAGCCCTTTTACAGGCTGCTCTTCCTATGAAAAACCGTTTGGGGATTCTCATCCCCCAAACGCTAATAAAACTAACTAATACAAATACAGACTCACATAGAAGGCGTAGCGTTCAAAAAGA
>DDZZ01000038.1:64693-68054 GCA_002346535.1 Opitutales bacterium UBA2995
TAGAAGGCGTAGCGTTCAAAAAGAAGTGATGTCTCCGCCAGCGGCATTCACAATTCTACGGGAAGGGCTCACTCTGTTTCAGGTTTTTCCTTCGAACGGCCAATGACCTTTTTGCCATCCTCTTTCCACTCTTCAAAGCCTTCCAAGTCGCCGTCGTCCATCCACCCGGAAAGGGTTGCTTCAGAAATGCGCAAATTCACATGAACACGCCGCTTGTGAACTTTTCCGCCATTGACGTCTATGTACTTTGTCAACTTTTCAAGATCATCTTTTTTGGCTTTCCGTTCTACCGAAGACATTATCCCTTTCATTGAAGAGTAATGCCACTCCACAATATCCACGCATTGCTTTGCCAGACTTTCATCGACATCTGTCAGGCCCTTTCTACAAAAAATAAATTTCAGGGGATTCTCGGGCAAGAAATCCGCCCAAGGGTTGCCGTTTTCACCCCAGATGCCCTGTCGTAAAATCGGAATGGATACAGGAAGGTAAATCCGGATTAGCCTGTCACCTTTACCCCAAAGTGTCAAACGCTAGCAAAAGTGCAGGATATAAATAATAATTAAGAGTGTGTAATGAAATTAGTATAAATTTCGGAAAACCCACCAAAAGTGAGAATACCAAAATGCACTTTTGCAGGCTAAAAACGGCATGCGCGACCAGCTGCGTTCCAGTTCACAATCCGCTTGATCACGTAGTGATCTATGTACTGATCTGCCCGCCTCTGAGATTCCAAAACAGGCTTATTCCTTTCTGAATCAGCATTGTCTGGGTTGTCACGATAGGGTCGAAAAAAAGGGCGATCTGGACATAGAGGCAGATGGGGTCAGCCCTTGATGCTTGGTATTGTAAGGGAAATAGGGTATTGAAATTCAGGATGCCTTTGAATGTCGCCTGTGGCTCGAAACAAGGCACGACCCTTTTCCACTATTTTCGTGGCGGTTGGTAATAGCGGCCCAAGATAGGGCGCCCGGCGAATTCATTCTCAACTAGCTCTCCGTGTCGAACGACTTGGGTTCCGGAAACTAAGACATGTTGAATGCCCCGTGATTCCTTCAGGCCCTTTTCAAACGTCGCCGTATCGATAATCGTATTAGGATCAAATACCACCAGATCGGCGTCTGCACCTTCCTGGACACGGCCCTTCAATCTCATCATCGGTGCGATGTTTTCCAACCTCTGTGCCGGCATAAGGGTCATTTTTCGGAGTGCCCGCATGAGATCGAGCACGCCCTGGTCGCGGACATACCGCCCAAGGGTCCGAGAAAAGGTTCCCGCGGAACGTGGATGTGCGAGAGGGGCATAGGACATGGCATCGGAGGCGATGATCACAAAGGGGGTCGAAACAGCCAACTGGATCATGGGTTCGCGCATGGAATGGGCTATGATCGTGCCTCCGATTTTTCGATATTTGTGAAAGGACTCTTCGGTCAGACGTTCACCCGTATCTTGCCATTGAAGGTCGCCGTAGGTGATGCGGAGTCTTTGCTGCCAATCATCGTCGAAAATCGCGGCATTGATGTTGGTGGAGCCCGCGGTGTAGGGATAGGTCTCAGTGGTGATGTCGAGCCCGCGGCTGCGAGCATCCCCAATGAGTTCTAACACTTCAGGGAGTTCATGGCCGCTCATGCTGTTGGCGTGGACGATGTGAAGTGGGGCGCCGGTTGCTGCGGCGTTGGCGATGACCTCCTGCATGGCACCCATGCCCTTTTCGCGCACGTGAACGAAGATGGGTGCCTGATTTTGAGCCGCAAACTGGAAGATGCGAAAGATTTCACGATAGCTCGCACCGGGGTAATAGGCATGCGCCAGGCCGATGCCCAACCCGCCTTCGCTAAGGCCTCTCATCATCAGTTTGTTCAAGGTCTCGGTTTCAGAATCGGGGAGGGATGAGGAGCGAGTTGCTATGAAAAATGGGAGGTTTTGAAGGACTCGCAAAGGCTCCGACATGTCCTTAGCCGCTCGCATGAGCTCGTCACTTGTGGTGTCCGGATCGTTCATGACCGCGAGCACAATAGCTCGGTTAAAACCGTGGGAAACGGATGCGCCATAGTGGATTCTTGACCTGTCTTTCTTCGCTTCTAACCATTCCCTGATTTCCGGGTATCCCCATTCTAGTTCAAGCGCGGTCGTCACGCCGTCTTGAACGCGATAGCGTATGGCCGCATCAGTCTGCCCGTGCGCATGCAGGTCAATGAAGCCAGGAGCGACGACGAGACCGGTGGAGTCGATGCGTGTGCCGTTGGTGTGCAATCGCGAGTCGAGAGATTGATCCGTGATTGTGATGACCGTATCGCCTGAGATACCGACATTTCGGATTCCGTCCAGTCCAGTTTCCGGATCCATTACACGGCCGTTGACTAAGATGATGTCGAGGTCACGGGGTGACGGCTCTGCCGTTCGTCCAATCGAGAATGAAGCCAGCAGGACCAGCAGGACGTGAAGGGATGGAATCAACGGGATCGTTTTTCGAGGGAAAGATGAGGCGAGCGTCCCCACATGCCGGAGATGCAACCGCTTACTTTTGGCGATATTATTCACTGGTTTCATGACGTTGTTCTATTAATTGAAGTTATAGCTGTATTCGGGAACGAATATGGTAGGTGTTCCGCCGAATCAATTTGACAAACTATTAGAATCATTAATTTTAAAAATCAATAGTGCTTATCCCATAGAAATGGGAAAAGATTTTCATCTATCCTGCCTTTAGTTGCTGTAAGTGTTATTTTAAGATGATGGTGCTGAACCCAAACCCAAAGAAGAAACTAAATGAACACTAACAAAAAAAATATTTTAAAAACAATCTTTATGCTGTTTTCGCTTGGCATAATATCGGGACAGGAGAATCTCAGTGGCCAGGAAGACGATGATATTCTAGAAACCATTGATCTGGCCGAATTTATTATAGATGGGGGAATTGCAGCCAGTCAGCAGCAATCGGTCGAAAACTCGTCGATGAAATGGGAAGCGAGCATCTGAAGATTTTATGGGATCCGGGCAACGGTCTGTATGCCAATGAAAAACCCTTCCCCGATGCCTATGAAGCCTTAAGAGGTGGAGCACTTGGCCACTTTCATATCAAGGACGCCATCGTAAACATGCCTAAAGCCACCGTCGAATTCTGCGAGATGGGAACCGAACAGTTAGCATCCAGTTACGAGCCAACCGCCAAAGCATTGAAGGAGGATGGTTACGAAGGTGTGATCTCCCTTGAAAGTGTTTATTGCCCGGAAGGCTGTACCTTTGAGGATGGATTTCGTGCCTCGGTTGGTTTCTTTAAACGGGTATTCGGCTAACTCAAATGTCCCAGGTACGTATTCGAATAAATTCTTTTTTGGGTAGGGCGACAGCGTCCTCGCTG
>DDZZ01000038.1:68402-78076 GCA_002346535.1 Opitutales bacterium UBA2995
CAGCGAGGACGCTGTCGCCCTACCTTTTGCAACATCAAAATCACATTTATTCCATGCGTCGCCCTGTTCTTTTTGTTCCTAGGATCTTCATGCACTAAACAACAAAAAACAATCCTGTTCCGCTACGCAAATGAACAACCCATTGGTGCCATTCGCAGCCAATCGATGCTGTTCTTTGAAACCGAACTAGAACAGCGCAGCGAAGGCCGTATCAAAGTTGAGCTCTATTTTGGAGGTGTGCTGGGCTACGAGCGCGAGCTACAGGACCTTGTCGCCACCGGCACTCTGCAGGGAACACGTGGTGGCTTTCACGCCGACGCCAATCCCAAATTTAATCTCCTGGGAATGCCCTTTCTGGTAGACAATTGGGACCAGGCGATTCGATTGGTAAATAGTGATTTTGTTCAAAAAATAAACCGGGAGGCGACCAAAAACGGGTTTCACATTCCGGCCACCGGGATCTCCCAGGGCTTTCGTGCCCACACCAACAGTGTGAGGCCGATCACACACCCAGATGATTTGAAAGGCCTGAAGATGCGTGTCCCCATGATGGAAGTCTATGTCCGTACTGCCCTGGCTTTCGGCGCCAACCCTCAAGAGATCCCTTACTCGGAGGTCTATCAAGCTTTGCAAACGGGAGTAGTAGATGGACAGGATAACGCGGTCTCCAATATCTGGGACTTTAAGGTGTATGAAGTTTCCAATTACCTAACCATAACCAATTACGCCACCGGCCCGGATCCTTTAATGGTTAATTTATCCTGGTACAAAAACCTTCCCGATGACTTAAAACCGATCTTCGATGAAGTTTCCCGTGAAACCATTGCACTGAGTGACAAAATGAATCGGGAGAGCGAGCAGGATTACATTGATAAAATATCTACCCACCTCGAAACGAACCTCGTAGAAGGCGATGCGCTCGAACCGTTTCGGCAGGCGGTTCAGCCGGTCTATGCCTATTTTATCGAAAGAGGCATCTTCACTCAGGAGGACGTTGACCGGGCACGAGCGGCAGCGCGCAGAGATTCATGAGAACGACTGGAAAGTTTCTCGCCAATCTGCTCGAGGGTCTACTAGCGGTCTGTTTTTTTACCATCCTTGTTGTGGTCGTATTGCAGGTATTTTTGCGCTATGTTCTCAACACTTCGATCGTCGGAGCGAACGAGGTCATTGTAATTTTGTTTGTTTATACCACTTCTATTGGCGGCGCCCTGGCGGCAGGCCGTGGAGAACACATTTCACTAACTTTTGCCACAGACACATTTTCAAAAAAGATCCAACGGGGCTTGACCCGACTGTGCCTGTTGCTGGTTGCGTTCATCAACGGCGTCATGGTGTGGTTTAGTTTTCACTGGATTGAAATTACTGGTGGTTACCTGATGCCGAGCACCGGACTCTCCCGCTGGGTGGCTCAAGTCAGTGTCCCGATTGGCTGCAGCCTGGCCGTTGTGTACTGCCTTCTGAAAGCTTTCTCGACTTTGAAGCAGAAAGGGAGCGGCTCTTGACCATTTTATTGATCAGTTTGTTGGTTTTCTTGATTATTGGTGTGCCAGTCGCTTACTCCCTAGGTCTCTCTACGTTTGTATATTTTGTGGTCGTGCAGCCGGACATCATGCACGTGCTGCCACAGCGCTTGTTCTCTGGAATGGAGTCCTACGCCTTGATCGCGCTACCTCTTTTTATCCTGATGGGTCAGGTGATGAACGAGGGTGGTATCACTCAACGCCTTATCCAATTCTGCCTTATGTTCGTGGGTCGTTTCCGTGGAGGACTCGGTTTGGTAAATGTAGGTTCGAGCATGCTATTCGGAGGCATTTCAGGTTCCTCATCTTCAGACACGGCTTCGATTGGATCCGTCTTGATCCCGGAGATGGAGAAACGGGGCTATCCAAAAGAATTCGCAACGGGCCTGACGGTTGCGTCATCAACCATGGGCATGATTATTCCGCCCAGCGTTCCCATGATCCTCTTTGCTGTCACGGCGCAAGTCTCGGTGGGCAAATTATTTTTGGGCGGAGTTTTGCCGGGTGTTTTGGTTGGAGTTTTTCAACTCGGTTTGGCACTGTGGCTGGCGCATCGAAAAGGATATCCAAAGGAATCGACTACTTTCTCTAGATCCCTTTTCGTGCGAAGCATTTATATCCTGATAATGCCGCTGTTCGTGGTAGGCGTCGTCGTTCTGGGAATTGCAACTGCAACCGAGTCAGCGGGACTCGGCGTGTTGTATGCTGTTCTGGTGGGATTCTTTCTGACGCAACACCTGACCTTGGCCCGATTCTACAAAGTGTTAAGATCTTCCATTCTCACCAGCGCCAAGATCATGATCATCATAGCTTTCTCCCAGGTGTTTATCTGGGTGCTCGCCTTGGAACGCGTGCCCGAGTTGGTGGCAGGCCTGGCGGAGGGAAAAGAACTCGCCCCCTTTGTGCTCCTTTTTATCATCATCGCCATCATTCTGATCGCTGGCACCTTTATCGATGTCAGCCCGGCTATCCTATTACTCACCCCGGTGTTTCTTCCAGCTATTATGGCAGCGGGCCTTTCCCCCATTCTGTTTGGTGTCATCCTTGTGACGGGACTAGCCGTCGGTGCTTGTACACCACCCGTTGGCAATTGCCTGAATGTGGGTGCCATCGTTTCCGGATTAAAGATCGGTGTCATCTTCCCTTCAGCGCTGCCGTTCCTAATGGTCAACGTGCTGGTGCTCATTCTGTGTGCGACCTTTCCCCAGCTCGTACTTTGGCTGCCCGATCTATTGATGGGCGATTAATATCAATTCCAGGTTCACTTTTGGTGATGTTTAAAACGTTTGCGGTAGAACACTATAAAAAATTTAATCCGCAGATATGAATCGTTTCCTCACCCTACTGGCCGGGAAAGCAAATATCACCAATCTTCGACGTGATCGTCTATCAAGCCACGACCTTCCTAGGACTATTCTGCTTCATCCTGCCTACGTCCATGTGGGCAGCACAACCCAACATCCTGCTAATGCTTACCGATGATCTCGGTTGTGCCGACTCAAGCTTTTCACTCCGTCCCGTTCCTTTTCCAACGCCATCAAGTTTATGGCCCGGGCAATATCGTTTTTAAGAATTACATCCGGTTGCGCTACCATAGGAATAATTATATCACAAATCCCTCCATTCCTTATGGGAACGCCCCCCTTTTGCACCCTCTTTATAATGGGTCTTCTTTGGACAAAAAAGAGCAGCCCTTTTACAGGCTGCTCTTATTCCTTACTACAAACAGCCGTTTGGGGATCGCATCCTCAAACGGTCCTACTGACTAATTACTCTATAAGAGACTCCCCTAGAAGGCCTAGCGTTCAAAAAAAGGAGGTGTGCTCCTACGTAGCCTTTTATAGGTTCCAATACATACATACGGCCGGTATGCTTAATTACATTCATATGGCATTTCCCGCTAGCGTACACTGGTGCCAGCTCCACCCGTCCGCAATTTCGAAAATGGCATGACATAGAAGGCAAGTAAATTGGGAGGAAAGCGGGAGCAATAAAATCAATGATTTTATAAATCTTTGATAAATGATGATTAAGTGGTACCTGGGGCGGGGGTCGAACCCGCACGCCTTGCGGCACTGGATCCTAAATCCAGCGTGTCTGCCAATTCCACCACCCAGGCATATCTTTTCTCATTAGAGAAGAGTGGTTATTAAACTGTCAATGTGGCTTGGGTTTTCGGTCGGCTGACCCCTTCGGCTCGAAACCACCATCCAGGCATAAAGAAGGGTCGAAAGCTAAGACCGTTATACTAGAAAGCAAGTCCATTTCCGTTTTCCTAAATGCGCAAAAATCAACATAAGGTTTCAGCAGATTAATGACGAAATCTTATGTCACTGAATGAGTCATACCTTTTACAGCCCCTAGCCGCTTCGAATCTCCAATCGGGTTAATAAACAGCATAATAATTTCCGTGAATCCAAAGGGCGGAAGATTCAAGGAATGACACCTTTCTTTTCTCATTGATCCCTAACCTTCCTCAACAAAGAAAATTCTGAAAAATGATTTCGTTGATAAAGTATTCAATTCAATGTCCACTGTGTCACCAGAGATCCCAAACAAATTAAAATTCAAAAGAGCCCATGAACACAAATCCGTACTGAATTGTATCTCGAATTGAGATTGTTCACTTAATGGCCAAATGCGAAGAGATGAGACCTGTTTCAAAATCGTACTCGAGCTTTGATCCAAGATCAATAGGTTCGAGGTTAGCCAGGAATTCCTATTGGGATCTAGAAGATGGGGACAACCGCTTCCCTATCATAAATCTTTCTCCTAAACATTGGGAGTGTTGACCGAAGAAATAAAATTGCGATTCGTTGCCAAAACAATCTGCTTTAGAGCAAGGCAAAATATAACAGTGGAAAAATTTCAGCCTCATGCCTTTTGGTCTGAGCTGGATCAACCGACGCGATTTACCACAACCATAGAGCCGGGAACATAAGAGAAAGAAAATTTTTGAGTATCAGCAGGGCTGGAAAAGATGGATTAACCAACAAAATAGGGGCACCCAAAAGCCTCGCTCATCGCTCTGTCCTATCCTTTATGTCTCATTCCAATTTTTGTGGACCCTGTTTGTGGTTTAGCTGGTTACTTTATCGCTTCACTCAAACAGATAAAACCAGTAAAATTCTCATCAGGGAATACTGCGTTTGATTTCGAGGTCTATTCGGCGTACTCATTTTTGGTACCTTTGATTTGGTTCCTCGCACTGAGGGTTCTATCTCCAATCCATTAACAAAAAGATCCGGGTTGAAATCAAAGCCACTCGGGCCTTTGCAAGCGAAACAGTTGCCTGCAATGCCTTATACCAAAGATAAATTCGAAGACGTTATGGTGAATAAATTCGCAGGGCTTTCCGAAAGCCGAATTTCCTTTTCTCCCTGTAAAACGAACTTCTGATCCTTCGTTTTGAGGAATTTTACCTGCGGCGATCTTATAAAATCTTTAGAAGTAAAGAAAAGTGTCATTCCTTGAATCTTGCGCCCTCTAAATTTATGACGTCAAATAAAACCAATTCCTGTAAAAATTAAAGTTTCAGCCTTTTGGAACTCCAAGAAACTAAGTAAACGCCCCGAAGGGCCGACCCATTTGATCGTATGACTCGACTCCTTCACGAGACTGACCGACCAGGCCAGGATCAAAGAAGACACTACCGTGAGGCAAGACAGTGATAATGCAAGATCCTCCAAACCTGAAGTAGCCAAGTTCCTCCCCTTTCCTTACGAAGCCGGGGTTATACGTGAATTCAGCGCTTCCCACAAACGTGGCACCAATTACCACCACAACAGCGAGCTGCCCGCCCTTAAGTTTGAAAGGAATAATCCATCGCCGATTATTCACGAGATAATCCAGGTTTTGCGAAAGGGCCATTGGATTGACTGAAAACAAGGAATTGCCTACCAGAAGCGGAGCCATAGCCGTGCCCGAGAATGGGGCGTGAAATCGATGGTAGTCCACAGGACAAAGTCGCGATATCAAAACACTCCCTCCTTCAACGGATTGAACAGAAGGCATTCCGCCCATCAACTGCTCAATATTTAACTCCTGGCCTTTCGCGTAAATTTTCTGTGGAGTCTGGACGTTCTCCAGAGCGAGGTGCCGACCATCCGCAGGAAATACGACGCTGAAATCGAGATTGTCAATGGGACGGCATTCCGGCTTTAGCAATCGATAAAAGAACGCGTTGAAATGAGGGTACGATTCGGGTAGCTCCAAAAACTCTTCGGTGTCGACCTTGTACTGGTCAATAAACGAAGTGATCCGTTTCTTACTCCAAGAACGATCCATCCACCATCCATAAAAACTCGACATGAACGGATTCTTGATAAGAAGCCGTGTCATAATTTTTCCGACAGGATTAAAATAAGCCCAACGCAAGAAAGCCTCGCCATAAATTTGCTCGTCCTCCAATTGACCGGACAATCGATTGAAAAACCGAATCTGTTTTGTCGAGCTCATGTATCATGAAATTTCAATTACGCCTAAATCTAAAGCCTCCTAATTAATCGAGTTTGGTTTTTAATGGAAGGTAGTATCGGTATTTTCCCAGTTGCCTCTTTGAAGGGTTTCCGTAACTGATGTGTTTTTAAGCAATGTCTGAGCATCTGCATTTGCCGGCTCCTTGGCAAGTACCCACTCGAGGCGCTCTATGGCTTTCTGAGGCCGTTCTGCGTTCGACAAAACGGTGGCCGATTCCAAGCGAAAACGTATATTTTTCAGGCTCCAAATCACTGAGTGTCTTCCAGGAAAATAAGATCGTTTCGGTCCATTTCAGGGCGATTCCGGCCGCCTGAAGGCGGTCGTCAAGCTGTTTATTGGGAATTTCAGCATGACTCAGGAAAGCTGGTTCTTTACCTCGTATTCAAGTGTTTGATACCAATCTCTAACCTGATCGACATCTTCGCCCTCAATCAATAGGCGAATTATTGGTTCCGTTCCCGAATAACGCAACAAAACTCTTCCTTTTGTACCCATTTCCTCCTTCAGATTGTCGAGCACAGATTGAATTCCCGGCAACGTTTCCAATGCCGGCTTCTGCTGAACCTGCACAGCACCGGTCATTTGGGGCATCAGCAGCATGCAATGTTTTAATTCCGAGAGAGGCTTTTGTGCTTTGAGCATGATTTTGAGGACCAAGAGGGCAGCAAGCAATCCGTCACCCGTAGGATTCACATCTGCATAAATAATATGGCCTGACGACTCTCCACCCAGGTTATAACCGAACTTTAGCATTTCATTTAAGACATACCTATCCCCTATCGGTGTCCTGATGAGCCGCCCACCAGCTGCTTCCAAAGCCCGGTCCAAGCCCAGATTGCTTTGCACAGTGGCCACCAGGGTGTTTTTAACCAGATTCCCTACCTCCAGCGCATGTTTTGCCAGAAGAGCCAAAAGGACGTCTCCATGAAGCACATCCCCATTTTCATCGCAAAATAGTACTCGGTCTCCGTCACCATCATGCGCAATTCCAAGGTGTGCTGCGTTTGATTTTACCAGACTTGCCAAATGTTCAGGATGCTGGCTCCCGATCCCTTCGTTGATATTTCTTCCATTTGGATTGTTGCCGGCAATAATAAGGTCCGCATCAAAATAATTAAGAAGCGCTGTTGAAGTTTTAAAAGTTGCTCCATGCGACGCATCCAAAACGATTTTTACACCGCGCAATGAATACCCCTGCAAGATAGGCTGAAGCAAATTCAGATAAGCACCGGCGCCCTCTTCCGATGTCTGCAAATTACCTCTTCCAACCGTATCCATTTTTTGGATCGTTTCCAAGATTTCCTCTATACGCACTTCTACAGAATCCCGAAGCTTTACACCCCTTGAGTCGAAAAACTTAATTCCGTTATCTTTGGCTGGATTGTGAGAAGCGGTTATCACGACTCCAAGATCCGCGCTAATATTGCGGACATAAACAGCGACTGCAGGGGTTGGCAAAATTCCTAGGTCTACTACATTTAAAATGCCAGCTACCGATAATCCTTCGGCAAAGGCACGGCAAATTAGTATCCCCGATTCGCGCGTGTCCCTGCCTATTACAACCTTGGGGTTCGTTTTGGACTCTAGTATCCATTGTCCAACAGCTTTACCCAGTCGCCGGGAAAAACTATTCGTCATAATAGAATTCTCGTACTCGCCTCGTATGCCGTCGGTACCGAAATACTTTCGCTTCATGAAGCAAAGTAATCGCGAATATTCTCTATGTGGTCTTCAACTGCCCCACCCAGGAGTTGGTCCTTGGCGAGCGTAATGCCTTCGCGAATCGAAATGGTTCTGCCCAAAATGGAAAACGCGACTCCGGCATTCAAAGCTACGGTGTCCTCCAGTCCTTTCGGCGCCTTGCCGATCATCAAATTGTTGAGGATTTGAAGGTTGTGTTCCAAGTCTCCACCCTTGAGATCCTCTTCTGAGCACGGTGAAACCCCAATACTGTCCCAATCCCAATCAATGGTTAAGTCCCAGGATGCTCCAAACCCTTTGGTCTCCGGCTCACCACAGCAAGCGAGTTCATCCATGCCCCGAGTTTCATCCAAAACAGTATGCACTACGATGCCGTTTTTCAATCCTAAGGTATGAAAGGCCTCTGCCATGGGCACAACCCATTCCCTAGAAAAAACACCCGCCAATTGGTGGGCAGGGGATCCTGGATTTATCATAGGGCCCAATATGTTAAAAATAGTTCGCCGACTTTCCTGTGCAAGTTCTTGCCTGACTGGCATAATCTCTTTAAACGCGGGGTGAAAGGAAGGGGCGAAAAAGAAGACAAAATTCAAGGATTCGAGGGCCTTTCTCAAGCTCTTGGGATCGTTGAGAAAATTGACTCCCAATCCGTCCAACAGTTCGGCGGACCCACATTTGGAGGTGATGGATCGATTGCCGTGTTTGAATACTTTTACCCCGGCAGATGCCAGAATAAGGGTAACCGCGGTCGAAATATTGAAGCTGTGGGATTTGTCACCGCCCGTTCCGCAAACGTCTATCGCCTCATCTGCATAATCTTCGAGCTTTGGTTTCACCGCCAGACGTCGAAAGGCCGATGCAAAACCGGCAACTTCAGCGGGAGTTTCACCTTTTTCGTTTAGCGCCGAAAGAAAGGCTTTTTTGACAGATGCGGGAACGTCTGCGGAGGCCAAATCGTTAGCCGCGGATTCAGCCTGAATCAAATCCAAGGATTTGCCGGCCTGCAATTCGGGCAAAGAGTCTTCTAAAACACTCATATTTTGTTGGTCATGTAAGCAATTTACCCTTGCGGGTCTGAATAAGAGGGTTTCAAGCTGCCAAACCGAAAGTGTGAACTCAAGTCCAGCTTTGAAAAATACTACTCTAGTCATTAAACTCTCAGTTTTTTTGATGGCTCTCAGCCTTCCGTATCCGGTAGTTGCTCAGGTTGATCAGGCTGAAGAGGCAAGTCTGGCACAGGAACCTGCAGAACTCACACTGTTCCAGACTGTAGTCCTGGGGCTGGTTGAAGGACTTACCGAATATTTACCGGTTTCCTCCACCGGGCACCTCATACTGGCAGCCCATTTCATGGGATTATCGGAAGATACGATCCTTATCGATCAGCAGGGTACGGTTGTTTTTCTTGAGAACCCGTCCACCGAAAATCCAATTGGAACTCCGCTCACACTCGAAGCCGGGATAGATGCCTATACCATCATCATCCAGTTCGGAGCTATTGCGGCGGTAGTTTTTTTGTATTGGCAAAAGTTTCTTGGAATTCTGTTTGGAATTTTTGGCAAAAATCCAAACGGCCTGATGTTGTTGCGTAATCTTGTACTAGCCTTTCTTCCGGCTGCGGGACTCGGTTTGCTTCTGGAGAACATAATTGACCGTTACTTGTTTGGACCCGGTCCGGTGGTTGCAGCTCTCTTTTTAGGCGGGATTGCAATCCTGATGGTTGATCGCTGGTATAAAAAAACCATGGATGAGGACCAATCACCTAAGCTCCACGAACTGACAGTGAAAAATTGCCTGTTTATCGGCTTACTTCAGTGTGTTGCCATGTGGCCTGGCACAAGCCGGTCAATGATGACCATTATCGGTGGTTATCTCGTAAGACTCTCACCCACCAGAGCAGCCGAATTCAGTTTTTTACTGGGTTTTGTAACACTCTCTGCGGCTTCAATTTACAAAGGCTACAAAGTAGGG
>DDZZ01000038.1:78369-139941 GCA_002346535.1 Opitutales bacterium UBA2995
AAAGGCTACAAAGTAGGGCAACCGCTTGTGGAGACCTTTGGACTCGGCATGCCGTTGCTGGGCTGCATTATCGCAGCTGTATCCGCAACGGTAGCCGTCAAGTGGATGGTTACCTACCTGGAAAAACACGGCCTCGGTATTTTCGGCTACTACCGGATAGCACTTTCAGCAGGATTGGCTCTAGTATTCTTCCTTTAGGCTAGGAGGTTTTCGCAGATTCCTTTAGAAATGCTCCAATAATACACATCGATAGACTCGATATTCTCCAAAGCGTACTTGACCACAGGAAATCCGACCCCTATTTAGATGCGTTTCCCAAAATTCAGGGAACCGTGAGATTACTCTAGCTCTTAGTACCTATGGCCAATCCAAAACGCAAACATTCCAAGCAACGTAGCCGCCTTCGCCGGGGAGCCAATCGCTTCAAGGCACCCCAATTGTCAAAGGATTCAACAGACGGCACGCTGTATCGCCCGCACCGTGTGAATCCGGCCAATGGTATGTACCGTGGTCGCCAGGTCATGGATATCGACCTCTAAAACAGGAGCGCCAGGCTCCAGATAACGGAAGAATAGATGGCAAAACCGACAGGCCCGGCCAATGCTTCTATTGCAGTAGATGCTATGGGCTCGGACTTGGGCCCTGGTGAGGTGATTGCTGGGGTTGCACTCGTGCTGGAAAATCTAAAGGACCCGCCCGAACGATTCATCATCGTTGGAGACGAGGCTGTTCTCAAAAATCATTTGGAAGAAGAAGGTCTCGCAAATCACCCACAGATTCAGACCTACCATGCCTCGGAAGTCATTCAAATGGACGAGAAACCATTAAAATCCCTGAAGGCCAAAAAGGATTCTTCCATGGTCCGGGCCATTGAGCTAGTTAAAGAAGGGGAAGCTCAGGTTGTTTTGAGCTGCGGCAACACGGGCAGTTTGATGGCTGGAGGAACCTTGAAACTGCGCACCATACCCGGGATTTCTAGACCCGCGCTGGGAGCGATTATTCCTAATCAATCCTCCCATTGGGTACTTATTGATGCAGGAGCCAATCCCAACCCCTCCCCGGAAAACATGGTAGGCAATGCGATTCTGGGAAAAAACTACTGCAAAGTGGCACTCGGTATCGAAAATCCGAGAGTCGGGCTCGTATCAATCGGAACAGAGGAGAGCAAAGGAACTGACTTCATCGTAGAAACGCATGAACTCCTAAAAAAAGTTGAGGAAATTGTTAACTACCAGGGCCCGATCGAAGGCACACAACTCTTTAACAATACCGTCGATGTCGCGGTTTGCGATGGCTTTGTCGGGAATGTGCTTCTCAAAACTTGCGAAGGTCTGCTGGAAACTTTGGTCAATTTTCTCAAATCAGAACTAACCGCCGATCCGGTACGTAAAATCGGGGCTTTCATCAGCCAGGGGGCTTTCAAAACCATGAAGTCTCAACTGAGTCCGGAACGCTACAGTGGGGCCCCCCTATTGGGACTGAACGGGGACGTCCTCAAAGCCCATGGTTCCAGTAACAGGCATGCTATTGAGGGTGCCTTGGAGATAGCGACCAAGTTCATTCAACAGGATATCGACTATTTAATTCGCGACGATGTCACCCGCAGTGTTGCCCTCCTAAACGGGCCAGTGAAGATCCAAAAATAGACCTAGACAGTCCTTGATTCAACGTATCTAGTTGTCCTGCTTATGACGCGTTCAGCACCCGGAGTAATAATATCGGGAACCGGTTCCTATGCCCCACCGAGAATTGTTTCCAACCATGACTTATCCACTCAGATGAACACATCCGACGAGTGGATTAGCTCGCGTACAGGTATTCGGGAACGACGTATAGCAGGTGATGGAGAAGCCACGGCCAGTATGGGATGCGAGGCGGGTCGTTTGGCGATGCAGGATGCTGGAGTAAAACCGTCAGACATTGATCTATTGGTCGTTCCAACGCTAATTTCGGATATGCTGTTTCCCTCAGCTGCTTCGCTGATTCAAACTCGGCTTAACCTTAGAAACGTCACCAGCTTTGATCTATCAGCTGCATGTTCGGGATTCATTTATGGCCTTGAGGTCGTATCGAACATGATGCGAAGTGGAAATTATAAACACGCCTTGGTTATCGGTTCAGAAAAGCTTTCCTCCATACTGGATTGGGACGACCGCAGTACGAGCGTTCTTTTTGGTGATGGTGCCGGAGCCGCAGTACTTTCAAAAGTGGACGATACCGGTTGCGGAATTATTGATTCGTACACTGGCAATGACGGCTCCAAGGCAAAATTGCTTTGCATGCCGGGAGGGGGCACTGCAATGCCAGCAACCAAAGAGTCCCTGGAAAATCGCGATCATTTTCTAAAAATGAATGGTCCCGAAGTCTTCAAAATAGCCGTCCGCTGGATGGAACAATCCGCGAAGATCGTGCTCAAAAGAAATAACCTGAAACCGGAAGATATTGACCTGTTCATTCCCCATCAGGCAAACCTTCGAATCATCGAAACCCTGGCCAGAATTATTAAAATTCCCAAAGAAAAGTTTTTTGTGAACCTTGACCGGTATGGCAACACATCCGCGGCTTCCATACCCATCGCGCTAGATGAAGCCCGCCAGAAGGAGCTCATTCAAACCGGAGACAATGTACTGATGATTGCTTTTGGGGCTGGATTAACTTGGGGTTCTACCTTAATCAAATGGCAGTGATATGCGAAAAATCATTTTTATCCTTTCTTTTGCGTCATTAATTACCTTCTTAAAAACGGCCAATGCCGAGCTCGTTTGGAATCCAGTGGACGGCTGGCAGTATCAGGGAGATTTATCCAAAACCTTTATTGGCGATCCCGATGAGTTTGAACAAATTCGGGATCTCATGAACATCGCTAGGGATGCGTACGAAAAAGGAAAATACGGCAAGGCGATTAAAATGTACCGCCGGGTCTGGGACCGGCATCCAGGTTCGATTTTTGCTCCGGAGGCACTATACCAAACTGCGCTAGCTGAACACGATAGAAACTCATACAGACGTGCCTTCAACGCTTTAACTACTATCATTCTGGGCTATCCTGACTACTATAAATACAACACCGTTGTCAGGTTGCAGTTCAGCATCGCTACGGATTTGTACGGGGGAGAGAGGGCTCGCTATTTTTGGGGACTCCTTCCCGGTTTCAAAGGTTATGACCGAGCCATCGCTCAATACGAAACGATGGTAGCGAACGCGCCTTTCAGCGATTATGCCCCAATGGCACTGATGAAGGCCTCAGAACTCCACATAAAGCTGAATAACGACATTTATGCTCTCGATACGTTGGACAGGTTGATCAATAATTATCCGGAAAGTATGATGGCAGGCGACGCATACCTGATGTTAGCACAAACTTTTGCACGTCTGGTAGATGGCCCATACTACGATCAAGGTGCTACACGCGAGGCCATCAGCTACTTTGAAGATTTTCTAATCCTGTTTCCGGAACACCCCGATGTTAAAGAAGGAGAGGATGGCTTGGCCGAGATGAAGAGCGTCGAAGCTCAAAGCCAGATGCTGAAAGGAGACTTCTATTTTTATAAATGGAAGGACCTGAGAGCCGCTAAAGTCTTTTACAACGAGGCCATCACAACCGCACCAGAATCGCGGGAAGCAGAATTAGCCAAAGAAAAGTTGGCCATTATTGATACGAAAATGCAAGAGGTAGTGGATATGATCAGAGACTCGCTTGTTCCCACCTCCGATGATGAAGGAGTGGTGGACCCAACGAAATTTTAAGCCATACTGCATGTCTAAAATTTCATCTCTGGCATGCCTCACCCTGGCACTTGGTCTGTTATTAGTTGGATGCGCCCACTACCAGCCTGGAAACGGCTCAACTTTGGGCTTCAAAAGCATTGAAATTGAGGCCGTTAAAAACCAAAGCATGGCACCGCAGGCGAACCAGGTTCTAAACCACGATCTGAGGGAAACGTTTATTCAAAGCGGGAAGGTATCGGTCGAAAGCACAAATGCACATGCCTTGCTCAAGGTAGTGCTAACCGATTTTGATCGCGAAACCATTACCACAAATTCCAGGGATACTGGGCTGGCAAGAAAATACACCCTAAGTTTGTCGGCAGACTGCACCCTGATCGACCAGATAGAGAATGTAGCCTTTTTTGAAAATAGAACAGTTTCAGCCAAACTCGATGTGTACCTGGACTCGGGTCAGACTCGAAGCGAAACTATCGCCCTTCCCTTGTTGAGCAAAAAGTTGGCAGAATCCATAGAGCAGGAAGTGCTTCAGGCTTGGTAGAACCTGCATCATGAAAGAGCCCGTTCTCGCTCCCTCAATTCTGGCAAGTGATCACGCCCAGCTTGCGGAGAGCTTGCAGACTATACACTCCGAGGGTTTGCAATGGGTCCATATCGATATCATGGACGGCCACTTTGTACCCAACCTTACATTCGGCGCCCAGACCGTTGCCGCGCTTCGAAAGAATTCTGACCTGTTTTTCGACGTCCACCTAATGCTGGATAATCCGCACGAATACGTGGAGTCCTTCGCCAATGCCGGATCCAATTTGATAAGTATCCACGTGGAGCCCGATTACCCAATTGCGGACACCCTTAAACAAATTCGGGAATTGGGCTGCAAATGTGGAATCGTATTTAACCCGGGAACGGAAACCAAAGCGGTTGAACCCTACTTGAAATTCGTAGATCTGGTCCTGGCAATGACCGTTCAACCCGGATTTGGAGGCCAATCCTTTCAACACGAGGTTTTGCATAAAATCAGTGAATTGCACGCCATTCGCAGCCAACAGTCCTTGTCCTTTAGAATCGAGGTCGATGGCGGCGTAGATATGCAAACACTGCCACTTTGCAGTGAAGCGGGGGCCGATACATTCGTAGCCGGAACCGCTTTTTTTAGGGCCGAGGACAAACAGACGCTTATCTCGCTTGTTAGCTAGGAATCAGGAGTCTACAGTCTCAGCCAAACGCTTGACTTGCTGGTACTGCATACGGAAAAGCGCCCCGAGCTCCCTGGCCAAGACCACCTCTCCTTCGTGGTCCCCGGAACCAATCATGGGTGCATATTTTTCCATTACCGTGTCGTAGGTCAATAGAGTTACGTCCTCAAACAATGCCAAAGCTCTGGGCGGAAAGTCATTGTCGATCAACGCCCTCCAAGCAACCTTCAATTCAGTATGCAAGTCCAGGCACATGACCCGGATTAAAAAACGAATTTCATTGAATAAAGGACTGGTCCACCCTGCATGATATGAAAATTCTGATGCCCGTTCATAAGGTAAATAATCAGGGTCTGACATATATGGTAAATTTTCTTTCGTATAAACCCCGGGCCGAATCGCGGTTCGCCGTAAAGAAAACCTTTGTGGTGCTCCTTCGACCTGGGCACTTGACTGAAAACTCCAAAGTTTCTGACCCGCTAGCGAAAGAACAAATTCGATGAACAATTCTGCGATCTCTTGATTAGGTGCCCCTCGAAGTAAAGAGATGGGATCGGCCGAAATCGTAGTGCCGCCCTTTGGGGAAATAAATCCCAATCGCCGGTCTCCAGATCGATTTGAAGTAGATTCCACCTGAAATCGGCCATAAAAATCGATAGTCATACCGACTGCCGCCTGACCCAGTGAAACATCTATCGATGGTTTCATTGATGAGTCGGTAAAATATTGGGCATTGCCAAATATCTTTCGAATCATGCGAAGGCCGGCTTCCCAGCCGCTTCGAATCGCCTGGTATTCCAGGTTCTCGGCATTCGTTTCATTTATCTTCAACCGCTCCAACTCCAACTGAATTTGCTGTTGGATAATCATTTCAAAGGCTTGGGTGATAGAACCGCTTTTTGTGGGATCGCAGACCGCCACCTCCCCAAGAAGCCTGGGATCGGTCAAATCCCACCATTGACTCGGAACTGAGTCCATTCCCAAACGCCGGAGTGAATCCTCATTATAGATCATCCCATAGGCGGAGAGAACAGCGCCCAACCACCGACCCTCCTTATCCCAATACTCCTCACCGGATAAATTCTGCGGGATGCCGGTTGAGCCGAACCATTCGGGCTTGGTTGTTAATAATCGGTTGGAAATAGTATTTCCCAACTGCGCCTGTCGATTGTGATCGTAGGTGCCTCCACCAAAAAACACATCAATTCCGCAAGATACGTTTGAACTTAAATAGGCACGACGGGCTTTTTCTTTCAGTCTGTCGTCATCCGCCGAATCATCAAGCTGAAGTCGCCTATTCACGAAATTTAATAGCACTTCGGTATTCCAATCATTCCCCAGTTCTTTTTCCCAATGATTCTTGAACGAGGCTGTGTATTCACCTTGTAAATACCTGGAAATCTCGCTCGTGCCTCCGAGAACTCGCCAGTCCACATAAATTTCTTTGCCGGTTCTTTCTTTATACCATTCACGGAAGCCTCTTCCAAATTCATACCGAATCGATTCGTTGTGTGGAGAAACTACCACCACCGACTGCGTCTTATGGTCTATAACTTCTTGAGCCTGATAAAAAAGAAAGGGCAGAACTACCACCACCAGCAAGAGGCAAAGAACTGAAATATTCCTTTTCACACTTTGGTCCTATTCATTAAGAATTACGATATCCTCCATGTCAGCCCACACGAAAAGATCCTGATCTTTCTGCCCCCAGATTGTTCGTGGATTCAGCTCAAATACTTTCAATTTAGCTCCATCACATAGAAATTCGTATTGAGCAACCTCACCGTAATAGGTCGCTTCACCAACTTTTCCCTGAAGGCAATTGTCTTCAGTCCGGAAACTCTCAATTTTCAGACACTCCGGACGGATCACACAAGTGGCAGACATTCCGGCTTCAAGATCAACTGCTGATTGGCTAACCACGCCAGAAAGGGTTCCGATTTTGGTTTCCACAGAAGCCATGTCGCCGCCGGAGTCCAGGACTTTGCCTTCTAAAAAATTCGCTTCGCCAATAAAGTTGGCAACAAACCTGTTTTGCGGCCGGCGATAGATTTCTTGCGGCGCGCCCACCTGAAGCACTTTCCCATTCTCAAGGATTGCCAGTCGGTCGGCCACCGAAAGCGCTTCCTTTTGATCGTGAGTTACATAAACCGTGGTCAACTCGGATTCTTTACAAACCCGGCGGATTTCCAATCGCATTTCATTGCGCAATTTTGCGTCGAGATTCGAGAGAGGCTCATCCAGCAACAAGCAACGAGGTCGAACCACCAATGCACGGGCTAGCGCCACACGCTGTTGCTGACCACCCGACAATTGATTGGGCTTTCGGTCACCATAGTCCATCATGCGCACAGCATCCAAGGCCTCTTGCGTCCTCTCCTTCAATTCCTTGCGCGAAACTTTTCTTTCTTTGAGGCCAAAAGATACATTTTCGGCGACCGTCATATGGGGCCACAAAGCATAGCTTTGAAAGACCATGCCAGTATTGCGTTTGTGAGGAGGAACCTCGTTCACTCGATCTTGCCCAAAATAAATCTCTCCTTTCTCGGGCTCATTGAATCCAGCCAGACTTCTTAACAAGGTCGTTTTTCCACAACCGCTGGGTCCCAAAAGAAAAAAGAGTTCGCCTGGTTCAATTTTCAGATCCACATTATCCAGCGCCACGGTCTCGCCAAAGGATTTCGTAAGATTCCTAACCTCGATGGATATCATTCTGGATTTAAAAGCTTCAGGCTAAATGTTCGGCCTACCGTGAAAAGCTAAATCTTGTTCACAATTCCAAACAGGCATTGCCCTACCCTCAAAAAACTGTCAGATAAAACCCATACACATGTTTAATGTACTAGACGAAATCCTTGTAACCGAACAACAAATCCGCATGCGCACGCACGAGCTCGGTAAAGAAATATCCGAGGTCTACGGCGACAGCGAAATCTCTGTCATCTCCATAGTTAATGGAGCCATCATTTTTACGGCGGACCTGCTTCGAACTATTACCAGCCCTGTTCTTTTGGATTGCATCCGCGTCAGCAGTTATGGCAATTCCACAACACCTGAAACGGCCCCGGAAGTCCTCGACAATATGCGGCTGGACGTTACCGGACGCCATGTACTGATTGTGGATGACATCCTTGATACCGGTAAAACCATTTCCAAGGTTGTGGATGTCATCCACAAACAAAATCCACTCAGCATTCGCTCTTGCATGCTCTTGGAAAAGCTCGACACACGCAAAGTGGAATACCAGGCAGATTTCGTGGGCTTCTCCATTCCCAACAAGTTCGTGGTCGGCTACGGGCTGGATTTCGCAGGGCGCTACCGCAACATTCCTGTCATCGGAGTTCTCAAGGAAAAGCTGCAAACGGTAGCTGCAGTCTAAGATAAAACCGGCGGCCAGTTCCAAGCAGCATAGTCGCTTTGTTACACAGCCCTGGCCAGCGCTTTATCCACATCGCGCAAACCAGTCCGCCCTTCCACCAGGCTGACCCCCTGGATGCTGACCGAGCTCTCGATTTTATCCCACTCCACCAGGACCCTCACGCGTATGGCTTTGGAGCGAGATACCACATACGCCATGCGCTTGTAAGCCTGTGGAAACAAAGTAACCTCGACTATACCAGTCTCGTCGGCAATGGACACGAATTTCATAGGCTTTCCGTTCACAGCTACGAAATTCCGAACCGCCACAATGACTCCGACAATGTCCACCTCGCGGCTCACATACTCGCCCAGGCGGTCGATGTTGACTGTACTGACCCGATCGATGCCCTCCAGCCATAAGGCAAAAGGCGATTGAGTAATGGAATAATCTAGCAGTTCCGCCTCCCACCGTGCGAATACTTCCGGCTCCTCTGACTGGAATGGAAATGGCTCCTTCGTCGGCTCGGGTTCAAGCAGGCGCTCGCTTCGCTCCACGTAGGCTTCCCTCCGGTAGTGTTCGGCACGCCAGACCGCCTCGTAGCGGTTTTCAAAAAAGGAGTGCAGGGCTCCCGACTTGGCCAAAAGCAGCAAATCAGCCTGATCGGGCAGCACCCGCACTAAAAAATCATCCCAGTCGCGAAAGGCTCCTATCTCCAATTCCAATTTCCATGTATCCAGAAACTTGTTACTAAGACCTTTGACACGGGAAAGCGGATAGAGGACGGCACCCTCGCGAAACCAAAATATATACACTGGGCGCGTCAAGTCCGGCAGTTCGAACCGGTAGCCCCGGCGCAACAATTCCAACATGTAGACCAGCGCACTGTAGAAGCCCCGTCCGCTTTGCAGGACAGCAGTGAGAAAGTAGCCAGGATAATGCTTTTTCAGGTACGCTCCCTGAAAAGCCTCCACGGCGTAAGCCGCGCCGTGGGCCTTGTTGAACATGTAGCCGGAAAATTCCGATAGCAGCTTCCACACGACATCGATGGCTGCCTCGTCCCTACCCCGATCCTGCGCACAGGCATAGAATTCATCCTTCAAGTCCTGCATGTCCCAACCCTTCAGTTTCTTGATGAGAATGCGGCGTAGTAAATCAGCCCGGCCTAGGGCCATACCGGCCCAATGGTGCGAAACCAGCAGGATGTGCTCCTCGTAAACCATGAGCCCAAAACAGTCGTTCAGGATAGGCTCCAGATCGGGGTGAACATACTTCGCCTCCTCCTGCCCTAAGTAACGCCGGGCAAACAAAGTCTTTTTGTCCTCGTTGGCTGCGCCGGGACGAATCACCGAAACCACTCCGACCAGACAATCGATGTCTGCGCAACGGCACATCTTTAACAAACTGGTCATGGCAGGAGACTCGATATGAAACACTCCCCTCGCCTCTCCCTGGGCCATCATCTCGAAGACCTCCGCATCGTAGTAATCGATGTTCTCCAAGGGTTCCAATACGCCAAGCTCCTCTCGTAGGTTTTCGCAAGTATCGCGAAGGACACTGAGCCCAGCCTGCCCCAAAAGATCGAGCTTGAGCAACCCCAGATCTTCCACCGAGTCCATAGACATCTGCGTCATCATGAACCCCTTGTGAGACGACAGCAGGGGCATGAAGTCCGTAAGCGGCCGGTCGGCGACGATAATCCCGCATGGATGCATCATTGGGTGCCGAGGCAATCCATCCAGCCGCATCGCTACCTTCAAAATCGATTCAAAACGTTCCTCATGTTTCAGGTGTTTGTTTTCCTGGTAATCGTCCCGCTTGTACATCAGATCGGCCATACCATTGTAGGGTATGTAGCGCGTCATGTAGCGCGCCTCATTCTCGGATACACCCATCGTCTTGGCTACATCGGTAATGGCCGCTCGGCTCTTAAAGGTACTGAACCCACCAATCATGGCGACGTAATCGGCACCGTACCGGTCGTAGACATACCGAATGACTTCGTCCCGCCGGTCCCAGGGCAAATCCAGGTCAATGTCCGGCAGCTTGGAGTGCTTGAGCCGTTCCCGGTTCAGGAAGCGTTCAAAATTCAGCCCAAAACGAAACGGGCAAACGTTGCTCACACCCAGACTGTAGCACACCAGACTTCCAGCGGCGCTCCCGCGCGCCAACACAGAAATGTTTCGCTCGGTGCAAGCCAACACGATGTCGTAGAAAATAAGAAAGTACCCCGCGTATCCCGTTTCCCGGATAAGCGCCAATTCGCGCTGAATCCGTGCCAACAACTCCGCCCGCGACGGTTTGTTTTTCCAGGGATAAGACTCTTTTACATAACGCAGGACAATGCCGCGTAAACAAAGGTACCTCAGCACCCGAAAATCCCGCTCGCTTTGCTCTTCTGCTGTTTCCTCCGCTTCGCTTCCGTACTCACCGGCTTCTTCCGCAGCTATGAGAAATTTGTCCGTGTTCTCCTCTTCAAAACGGCTCGCTCGGCGATCGATCCCTACCTTTTCTATCAAACCCCCGCCACTCGCCTCACATCGTTCGTCCCCTTCGAAACAGCTTTGCTGCGAAGGCCACGCCGTCATGTCGCGCCGAAGCTCTTGAGCGAAGAAGGAAGCTTCGCATGAGCGAAGGCGGGCGCCACGTTCCTTCACATGCGGTAACCAAAGTTTGCCGTAGGTGAAATCAAAGTCACAGGCTTCGGCAAATTTGCGGGTCTGCTTCAGCACGCGCGGGACTTTACCAAACCGGTGCCTCAGGGCCTCGGCTGCTATGAATGCGTAGTCGCCGGTAACCAGTTTGTCCGGATGTGCCTGTTGGACCCGGGTCAATGTGCCGATGGCTTGCAACACCTTCAAAACGCTCCACTGCTCCCGCGTTACACAACGCGCACCTCCCATGGCCACCCACCGATCCGTCAGGGACGACAACTCGCGATAGACCCTCCTTTGTAGCTCCTGCTCCCTCGTAGTGTTCCATTGCAACTCGATCCATATTTCCGGACCGAGTTGCTTCAGACACAAGTCCCAGGTACGCTTCCAGGCAATCCAGTCGCTAGTTTGCGGAGAAACATCGCGCTCCGGCACGGGACGAACCGAGAGGTGGAAACAACCCCCGAACTCCCTCCAAAAAAACTGAAACGCCGCCAGTGGAATGTACTTTCCCTTCATCTGCCACAACGAGAGGTAGCGTGAGAGCACCTGATAACCGTCGACATTCTTGACCGTCAACTGAATCTCTCCCAATTCCTCAACAGTCAACCGGCAACCAAAAACCGGCTGCACTTCCACGCGCCGACAAGCCTGAGAAAACTCGACCGCACCCCAGAAGCCACCCACGTCGGCAATGCCAACCGTACGATAGCCCAAGTGATAGGCCAGCTCCGCCAACTCCGGAGGTGAGAGCAAAGAGCCGTAAAACGAGTGAAAACCATAATTTCCCAAACTTTCGATAGTGAATAAATGTTCACTAACCCAGTCCGTTTCAAGTAAAACATTCCGTGTATTAAGCTTGTCTCCGAGAAGACTAAAAAATGATGGTACTCTGATGAAGCGACCAAAAGGTGTACAGATAATCGGACAGGAAATTGCCATTCTCTGGCAGGATGGCGAGGAGGACTATTTTCCTATGGCCTTTCTTAGGGAGTTCTCACCAAGCGCGGAAAACATTGGAGAAATGGATATCCTCGGCAACGTTCACGGGGGAACAGGCCCACAAAAGTACCCGGGCGTGACCGTGCAAAGCTGGGGATTTATGGGTAACTATGCCATTCGCTTCGATTTCAGTGACGGACATGATACCGGCCTTTATAGCTACGACTATCTGATAGGACTGAGGGAGCACCTAAAGGATTGGTCTGTTGAGGAGTAAGGCAGTCAGGTGGAATCTTTTCAGGAAATCTCTGAGTCAAATCAATAGCTTAACTTTTCCCAACAAGCCCGGCGATTCAGATGGAAAAATCCTGCGTTTGGAAAGTTGCCTGACACCCGAAAACTGAACACTGAAATCTACTAATACACGCCCCGCTCGCTGGTCTCCATGAATTCGAAAAAGATCTTGGCCCTGGGGTGGTCGGCAAAGTTGGAGGAAGTTGCAAGTTTCATGGCCTGTTTTCGATTCAAGCCCTCGCGATAAAAGGTTTTGTAGAGAAACTTGACGACCGTCATGTCCTCTTTGGTAAATCCGTGTCGTTCCAGACCAACCTTGTTAAAGAATTTCACCTCAGGGTCTCGTCCATCGACCAGCATGTAAGGGGGCACGTCTTTCACGGTCTTCGACATTCCCCCTATAAAACAATAGTCACCAAAACGGCAGAATTGATGCCCGGCAGCACCCCAGGAAATAATTACGTGGTCTCCCACGGTACAATGACCGGCTAGTGCATTTTGACCACTCATAATCAAGTGGTCGGCAATCACGCAATCGTGCGCCACATGCGCATAGGCTAAAAAAGTATTATGACTGCCAATTTTGGTAAAGCCGCCGTCTTTGGTTCCTGAATGGATCGAAGTAAACTCGCGAAAGACATTGTTGTTCCCGACCCGCAGGCCAGGTTTGCCTCCCTCAAATTTCAGGTCCTGGGTTTTCGTGCCCACACAGGCGTAGGGGTACACTTCATTATCCTCTCCCAGAAAGGTATAACCCTCCACCGTGGCATGGTGAAAAACCTTGGTGTTCTTGCCCACAGTTACCTCTGAACCTACAAAGGCATAGGCACCCACCTCAGCACTTTCATCAATCGTCGCGCCCGGTTCAACAACAGCAGTCGGATGTACGCTCACGCCAAGTGCTTCTAAAGGTTCTCCTCAGGAATCAGGGTAAACATCATATCCATTGAGGATACCACCTTCCCATTGACCTTACAGTTCGCAGAGGCGGTCCCGATCTTATTTGCTTTCAGCTTCAATATTTTGGCTTCAATCACCAATTGGTCACCAGGAGTAACCACCTTGCGCAGTTTCACTTTGTCGGCATTTGCAAAGAGAGGAACCTTACCTTCGCCACCGCACAACAACAACATCAGCACACCGGCCGCTTGGGCCATGGCTTCTATTTGCAAAACCCCCGGCATGATCGGATTACCCGGATAATGACCGGTAAAATGTGGCTCGTTCACCGTTACGTTCTTCACCGCAACAAGCTCTGTCTTGTCCTCCTTAACTTCCAGAACCCGGTCTACCATTAAAAACGGATAACGGTGTGGAAGCAGATTAAGTAGCTGTTGAATATTGAGCTCAGATACATCGGGCAATGCTTCCGGCGGCTCCGATTTTATTGCGACCTTCTTCGGCGAATCTTTCGTTTCGGCCACCATTTTGCCATGGATGGCCCGTGTCAGTTTTGCGTTTATGGCATGACCGGGAATCAATCCAACGATGTGGGCCTTAATGGGTTTTCCCAAAAGGAAGATGTCCCCTATGATGTCGAGGATCTTATGCCGAACCATCTCATCGGAGAATCGAAGGGGTTCTTTGGAAAGTATTTTGTCACCCTTGATGACCACGGCACAGTCGAGGCTTCCACCCTTAATTTTTCCCATTTTTAAAAGCGGCTCAATCTCCTCGTAAATGGTGAAGGTTCGGGCCGCCGCTATCTGGGTAGCGTACGAATCAGGGTCAATATCGATCGAAAGGTGCTGGGTGTGCACGGATTTTGTATCCGTCGAAGTACAGGTGACCTTGAATCCGTCATAGGGCAAGGCTAGGAGAGAACGGTTGCCATCGGATACGGACACCGGTTCTTTCAGCTCATAAAATTCGCGGTCTTTTCTCTGGCTGACAGGCTCAGCCTCCAAAACCATGTTCAGGTATTGCTTGGCAGAACCGTCGAAGACAGGAAGCTCGTTTCCATCCACCTCAACAAGCACATTGTCGATACCCATGCCGTTGAGGACGCTCATAAGGTGTTCGGTCATCTCAACCTTCGTGTATCCATCGGACACAGTCGTGCTTCGCACCACCTCAGATACACTATCAATGGATGCTTTGACCTCGGGTTTGCCATAGAGATCGATCCGCCGAAAAACCACGCCATGATCTTCAGGAGCGGGTTTCAAGGTGAGGGTAACATCTTCGCCAGTATGAACAGCTTTACCCTTGGCGGTCACTTCTCGCAAGATGGACCTTTGTTTCATGGGGGGTATCCTTAGAATTAAACTGGAAAAGGGAAGCACCAATTTTGGCGATTCTGAGCGGTTGACAAGGAGGATGGAGAAATCTACAGAACCCGGTTTTAATTCAGATACATATGGCATCACCAACAGATATTCGCAAGGGCCGTGTCATGGATTACCACGGCATCCCTCATCTCGTTTTAGACATGATTCACCGTACCCAGGGCCGGGGCTCAGGATGGGTTCAAGCTACTCTGCGAAATCTGAAGACAGGCAGTAGCTCGACCGTCAAATTTCGCAGTAGCGAGAACGTCGAGTTCATGCATACGGAGGTCCAGAAACTTGAATTCAGCTACGACGATCCATCCGGCTACTTTTTCATGGATCTCGAAACGTATGAGACCGTGGAAATTCCCTTGGAGGCGGCAGAATCGATCAAAGAATTTCTAGTTCCGGGCAACATGTATGACCTGCTTTATGTAGATGGAACACCAATCGATGTAAACTTGCCCAGTTCGGTAGAAATGGAAATTACCGAGGCTCCGGAAGGATTACGCGGCGACACCGCCAGCGCAGCCACAAAGGCCGCGACTACCGAATCGGGCCTTGTCATTCAGGTGCCTCTATTCGTGAAGGTTGGGGACCGAGTAAAAATCAATACAGCGGACAAATCTTATACAGGTCGAGTATAGGCAGGACTCAGCCATTGTTCGAGACGCTATTCACATACACTGAGAAAAGCCACGCAATCATTTCCCGCCTCCAAATGGAGCCCTCCGGTTAAAAATTCGAATATTTCAAAACCATCCGCTCCTCCATTATTAGTAGTAATAATTTGAGAACTTTCGAAAAGAACGCTACCAACAGCTTTGTCTACCTCCCAATCCATTACATAGAATGCAAACTTGCCCGGTGATGGATCTGCCGGACCTGAACCAAGATCATCGAGATAATAGGTCCAGGAATCCAAAATGGTGTAGATAGGATCAACTGTAAAAATTTGACCGACCGTGGCAAACCCGGCCTCTCCAAAACTCCCGACCAATTGAGAGCCGTCCCACAAGGAGACCGTATCGATCAGCTGACTAAAACTAATCCCGAGAATGAGTAAAGCAATTATTAAGAGTTTGTTGCGAACGAAGCGCAAGGCTTCAAAGAAATCACGGGGTTAATACGTTTCCTAATAAGAAAAGAAATAAGCACTAAACTCAATACGGAGATGATCCAAATTGTCAATTTAGTGGATTACCCGAGGAATAGCCTAATGTGGTACCACTATAAAATGCCGTCTAAGGAAAGTATAAATAACCTGCGTGCGTACGGTCGCGCTACCGAATACCGGAAACTTACAAATCCAACTAAGCCACACGCTCCACAATGAGCTGCGGCGGATTGGGTCGCTTGGGGGCCAGGCGGTAAGCCTGCTTGAAGTATTCAAGCGTGCTTTCCAATTTTGCCTCGTCGTTGTAATGGATCATCATCAGTGGCTCACCCTGTTTAACTTGGGTGCCCACTTTCTTAATTTCCGAAACACCGACAGCCGGATCGACATGTTTTTTGCGACTTCCACGGTTTGCACCGAGCAATTGCACACCCCGGGCAATCATACCGGCGTTGATCGTGTGTACATAACCACGTTTAGGCGCCGGAAGTTTTCGGATGTGTTTTGCAGTGGGAAACTTATCTGGATCGTCGATGTAACTTGCGTCCCCACCTTGAGCTTCAATCAGTTCCTTAAATTTGGCCAAGGCAGAGCCATCGGCAAGATGTCGCTGTACGGTTTGTTTAGCCGACAGTGTAGAGCCCGCAACACCCGCCAAACGGACAATTTCCATGCCGAGCTTCAGAACCAACTCCTGTAAATCCTCAGGACCTTCACCTTTCAGTAGCTCAATTGCCTCGCGAATTTCAAGCGCCGTACCAACAGTATCGCCCAAGGGTTGGTTCATATCGGTCACCAGGGCTACACAGCGCCGTTTCAAAGAACGGCCAACACGTGTAATCGAACGAGCCAGTTGACGTGCCTGCTCGACATCTTTGATAAAAGAACCATTGCCCCACTTTACATCGACCACGAGGCCCTCGGCACCTTCGGCGAGCTTTTTACTCAGGACGCTTCCGGTGATAAGGGGCAGACTCGGAATGGTGGCCGTATTTTGCCGCAGGCGATAAAGGGTACCATCGACTGGAGCAATTTCAGTGCTTTGATCAGCGATTGTACATCCCGTTGTTTTCAGCTGCTCAACGAAAGCATCCAGATCCATAATACTATCGAATCCAGGGATCGCATCTAATTTGTCGAGACTGCTGATGAGAAATTCTTCGTCTTGGCTCACCATCATAGGCATCACCACACCACAAGCCACTGACAATGGGGTTAGAACCAGAGAGGTTTTGTCCCCAACTCCGCCAGTTGAATATTTGTCAATCTTTGGACGGGAAATTTTGGAAAGATCGACCACCTCACCGGATAGCATCATCTCCTCAGCCAATATGGCGGTTTCCTGCGCGGACATGCCCTGGAAGTAAATCGCCATCGCAAGTGCTGCCATTTGATACTCAGGGAGTTTCTTATCCAACAAGGAATCGACAATAAATCGAATCTCCTCCTGGGAAAACTCTCCGCCATCGCGTTTTTTCTCTACCAAATAGGCATAAGACGGCTTAATAAACTTCTTAGGTGCTAAAATCTTTTTTCTCATAGATAGCGTTTATAGGACAGTTTGCGGAGCCTACTTATCAATATTGTAAACTTTTAATTAGTAAATAATTAGGGGCCTCCTGTCGAGCATATTCTATTTGAGAGAGACATTTTTACATGAACCTGCGGAGCCCTTTTTCGAAGAAAATCTAATCTTGCAGTTTTGAAAGCACCATCCATTGGTTGGTGCGATGACCATATGGTTCAACATTGCTGAAGGGATCGAAGAAGTCGTTTCAGCCATTGCTGCTAACCTCGATGCGTTCGATGATAATTTTTCACCGGAAGTTCGTTTGGCCGATCCGCGATTTGGAGACTACCAAGCCAACGGCGTTCTGGGATTTGCCAAACGAAATCGACAAAACCCACGCGCCTTGGCAGAGAAACTTATCGAGGCATTGCGCAACTCCAACTCTCTTGACGAAAACCTAATCGAGATGTCAGTTGCCGGACCGGGTTTTATCAATTTTAAATTGAACAAGGAGTTTCTATTTCAATGGCTGCAAAGCTATGCGACTAAAGAGGATTACAGCAAAGCGGCAGCCAGCAGATACAGTGGGAAAAAAATCGTCACCGATTACAGCTCTCCTAATTCCGCCAAACAAATGCATGTGGGTCATTTGCGTTCTCCTGTCATTGGGGAAGCCATAAAACGAATGCTGAGTTATTTTGGTGCGGAGGTAATCGGCGACAATCACATAGGTGATTGGGGAACTGCGTTTGGGAAACTCATCCTGGCAATCAAACGAAAGAACTTTGATCTGAAAGCCAAACATGACGATCCTCTTACGGAATTGGAGTCGCTATACAAATGGGGTAACCAGGCAACTGATGAAGATCCGAAGGCATTGGAGGAAGCGCGTAACGAGTTGGTAAAACTACAAAACGGAGAAGAGCAAAACGTAGCTTATTGGGAAGCCATTAACCACATCAGCAATTTGGGATTTCACAAAATTTATGCCCGTCTGGGGATCGAGTTTGATTACGAACTGGGTGAAAGCTTTTATCGCGACAAGGTCCAAAGGGTTTACGATGAGCTGGAAGAAACGGGGGTTGGCGAAAAAAGCGAAGGTGCCTGGGTTGTTTTCTTCCCGGACCACAAACGTTTTAAAAAACAACCTTTCCTTTACCGGAAATCAGACGGGGCTAGCAACTACGCCAGCACGGACCTGGCAACGGTACTATACCGTCTGGAGGCTTTTAATGCTGGAGAAATCATTTATGTGACTGACGATCGGCAAAGGGACCATTTTGAACAGCTTTTCCTGACGGTTGAGAAATGGTTTACCGCCAAAGGTTATAAAATACCCAAACTTAAGCACGTCTATTTTGGAACCATACTCGGCAAAGATAGAAAACCGGTAAAATCGAGAAGTGGTAATCCCATTTTGCTGAACGACCTCTTGAACGAAGCCGTAGAAAGATCACTTAAAATTGTTGAAGAAAAGAGCCCGGATCTGCGCGATGAAGAGAAACAGGAAATCGCCGAAACCGTGGGAGTCGCGGCTGTCAGGTATGCCGATTTGATGCAGAACCGCTCGAGCGACTACGTGTTTTCCTGGGAGAAGCTGCTGAGTCTGGATGGAAATACTGCCCCCTACCTTCTTTATGCAATAGCCCGCATTAAAAGCATCTTCAGAAAGATTGAATTAGCAGTCGATGCCGATCTGAAAGAAGCAAGCTCGCTGGAAACAGAAGCGGAAATCGGCCTGGCCAGAAAATTGACAGAATTTCCATTTGCTTTGGAGCAAGCGCTATCGGATTTAAGGCCGCACCAGCTTTGCATTTACCTCTACGAACTGGCAGGTGCCTACAGCACTTTTTACAACGCCGACAAGGTGAATGTAAAGTATATCCCTGTCCGTAACCGTCGACTCATGATTTGCCAGCGCACCTTGCTGATTCTCGAAACCGGCCTTAATTTGCTCGGGATAAAAACGTTGGAGAAAATGTAGGTTAAAACATTTGGAAGTATAAGGTTCATCGTTCAGCGGTTAAGTAAAAGTAACCGACTTAAGTTCAGAACAGCTATTAAGATAACAGTTTCCGAGACTGGATTATTTTGTTGTACATCCAATAGATGAGATCCGACTGATCTATTACGAAGAGTTTCGATCGAAGGAATTAGTAGCCGCCGATTTTGTAGGAGATTGGGTTCTCACGGAGTTTAGATGTCGAGCTTGACGACCGAGAAACGAAGAAGCGTACTTCTGTGCGTGACTGAGCGAGGAGGAAGAAACGCTCGGCATGTAAACCCGAAGATGGGCTAAACTGAAATCCCCACGAGTTACGAAAAATCATAGAGAAAAGACTTTCAAAATTATTTTTTCTAATTGTTTAGGCCATCTGGTGAGGAACCAAGGTTAGGGTATTTTCCAATCGTAGGGTGCTTTTGAGAGCAGCTCACAACCTGACTTGGTAACCCAAACAACATCTTCAACTCGGCAACCGCCCAAACCGGGATAATAAAGCCCAGGTTCCACGGTTAAGACATTGCCAGGTTTAAATTTTACTTTGGAGTCGCCAATACGAAGCGGTTCGTGGATTTCTAAACCCAATCCATGACCGGTAGTATGAAAAAATCCGGTTGGAACTCCTTTAACTAATCGTGTTTTATAACCCAGGTCCTTGAAAAGTTTTTTAACTGCTTGGTGAACCTTGTTTCCCTGGATTCCACCCCGCATCAACGAAATGGCAAGGCCATGGGCCTCTTTTACCGCTTCAACCAGAGTTCGCTGTGCCTCGGAAGGAGTTCCTTTAAGAAAAGTCCGGGTCATGTCTCCGAAATAGCCATGCATTTTCATCCGCGGGAATATATCCACAATAATTAGGCTATTAGCCATCAGCGGTCCGTGCCCTATGCAATGCGGATCACAGGCCTGATCGCCACCGGCAACAATCGTGCGTTGAGCGACACCTCCCAGCTTTAATGTGGCTATTTCAATGGCTTCCCTGAGTCGCTCACTTGTAAGGACTTCTCCCTCAAAATGAATAAAGCCATTTTGAATTTCAGAGGCTACAAGGATATCTCTCACCGCCTGAAACCCCGCAGCCGAACATCGATTCCCCTCGCGGATCATCTCAGATTCCACAATAGACTTAATGTGGCGGGCTTTAAAAAAAGCACCCTTTGAAACCTCGCAATCCAGGTCATGTTTTCGAACACCTTCAAGCAACCAAGCCGGAAAATTTTCTGGCACCCTCAACGAATCGATTGCATAGAAATCCATCAACCAGGCAATAATGTCGGGCACATTGGGATTCTTTTTGTTTAGCCATTTGCTTGTTGCCCGTTTGACTGTGGTAAGGGACAGAATTTCCGTCAACCGGGACTCAGTCTTGGCTCGGTTTAATTCGAGATCACTAAACACTCCGAACGATCGCTTTCCGAAGGCCAGGGTTAAAAAGTTATCGGGTACAGCAATTCCCGTTAGATACCGCTGATCAGGGTTATTGTCGGAATCGGCGTAAATACAGTCGGCTACTACGTTAAGCTTTTTCCTGTTTGCCATGGCACAACAACATCTAATTCTAAACCATCAATGTCTAGATTTTTAGGATTCCGCAGCCGCACAGCAATTACACATCTGCTCTTCCTTGCGTTCAGCTGTGGCATTCTTTTCGGTTGCGCGAAAAAGGTCCGCTCCGACCCAGCCCCCCTCAGCCAGTGGGTGCCCATCAGACTGGCCGATAGAGAAATCGAAGTTCAAATCGCGCTCAAAACTGAAGAAATGGCCCGAGGCCTCATGTTTCGGGAAAGCTTGGGTGAAAATCGCGGCATGTTGTTTTTCTATCATCTCCCCAAACAAATGAGTTTCTGGATGCGCAATACAAAAGTTGCACTCGATATCGGATTCTTTACTGCCGATGGGATTTTGCGCGAAGTGTATCCCATGTACCCCATGGATGAACGAAGCGTAAAATCACGGCGGGACGACCTGTTAATTGCCCTTGAAATGAATCAGGGTTGGTACGCCAAAAATGGCATAAAAATCGGGGAACAACTGGACTTGATTATTCTCAAAGAAGCCCTAATGGCAAGAGGGGAAAAAGCGCAGATAATACCGTTTTAGCCATCTGGCGTTACGACCAATTCAAACCGTTTTTCGGCCGTGAGGTAAGTACCGACAAACTCGACCAGATCATCGACCGAAACCCCATCCACCAAGGCGTCAAACTTAATCCAGTCATTGATGGGTAAACCGTAGGTGGCATTTAATCCAGCTTGCATAGCACGGGACCCAATCGTCTGCAGGCTCATCCGCCGCTGAGCCTTTAGCCTAACCTTGATACGATCCAACTCCCCCTCCTGTACGTTTCCAGAGCCTATGCGCTGCACCTCACGGTCCATCTCTTCCAAGACTGATTCGCAGGAATAAGGGTGAGTGCCCCCATACAAATAAATCATTCCAGCATCCAGACCAATCACCCGACTGGAGCCTACAAAATAAGCCAGCCCCATTTCATCACGAACTCGTTCGAAGAGATGACTGCTCATCCCACTGAACATCTCATCCAAAACTGAAGCCACGATCATCAAGGCTTCCTGCCGCACACCCACAGATGGAAACGCCTGGAAAACTACAGCCTGCTGACGATCCAGATGAACCACTTTTTTGCCAGTAGCTGCTGGTTTCTCAAAATCCACAGTTCGCGCAGACCAGCTCCCAGATGGGAGGTTTTTCATAATTTCGGAAAGTCGTGACTCCAAAGAGCCTGAATCGAAGGATCCGCATACAGAAAGCACACAATTTTCCGCCTGAATCTGGGAATCCAGGAAGTTTCCAACATCAGTTAAATCGATAGATTCCAGATCTTCGATATTACCGTATGAATTTACCGAATACGGAACATCTCCGAAATAAAGCTTACGCAGCTCCCGTATTCCATAATCCACTATTTCATCCATGGATTCTTTGATGTGGGCAATCTGACCATCCCGCTCCCGCAAAAATGTAGCCTCCTCAGGTTTTAGGTTGAATAAAGACTCCTCGAGCAGGTCCACCGCCTTCCCCAAATCCTGTGGAAGGACTTCAAGACTGAGGCCAAAGGTGTTGTTTCCAGAAAACTCCGCAAAGAAGCCACCCAGGGTTTCAATAGCCGTCGCCACCTCAGCAGCAGTTCGATTGGTTGTATCCTTGGTCAACAATGTTGAACCCAGTGCTGTAATTCCTCTCTGGTCCGCCGGTTCCCAAATGGCGCCTCCTTGAAAGATAAGTCGCAAGTGAACTTTGGGGAAATCTGTGCTGTCCTGCATGAGCAAGCGAGCCCCATTATCAAACTTTGTTTCCCGGAACTCGTGGACGCTTTGCTCCAATCGCCTATTTCCATTGTTTTCGACTTCTCTAGCTTCGGGATCCAGGCTGACTTGGGTAAGGCGTTCCTTGCATAGGTAATGGCGAATGAGCCGACGTAAATCTTCGCTGGAGACATCGCGGATTTGCTCCAAAATCCACTGGGGATATCCCAGATCTCCCACAACGACTTCGGCGGCTCCTAATCGGGAGGCTTGCCCGCTCATCGTCTTACGACTGTTGACTTCCGCCACCATAGCCTGCTGACGGGCTTTTTCAAGGAGTGCGTCCTCTACCAGGGTTGATTTAAGGCTTTCGATCTCCCCCCAAAGCGCGTCAATAGCATCAGCCTTTTTGTTTGGATCCGCTATCATTGAAACCCAGAAAAGACCGGAGCTTCCAGGATTCCAGATGGATACGTCCACATGATGCACAAGCTCCAAATCTTCTCGGAGGCATTGCCAAAGGATTGAGCTGTGGCCGTTTCCCAGGACACCGGCCATTAAACTGAGGCCCGCCGAATCTTCGTGGCAGAGTCCAGGAATGGTAAAAGCCAAACCAAGCCTGCTGATATTGACGTCTCCTGTCAGGACCTGCTCGCGCGAGGTCAAGGCCGGCGGCTCTTCAGGGATGTAAATGTTTTCCAGGCGTTTTCTCGAAACGGAACTCGTTATTTCTTCTGCAAATTTGAAAATCGATTCGGCAGACACATCACCAGCTATGACAAGTACCATATTATTGGGTACGTACCTACGCTTGAAATAATCGGTCAATTCATCCCGGGTCACAGTCTCAAAAATATCCCGGTATCCAATTATCGGATATTTATACGGGTGTTCACGGTAACAAGTTTCAAACAATGTGCGGCCAAGGCGATGATCGGGATCATCGAGCCCCATATCGATTTCACGAAGTATCACATCTCGCTCACGCTCAACTTCATCCTCCGGCAAGGTCGAATTGAATACGGCATCGGAAAGAATATCGATCGCATTGCGGGTATTTTCACTTGGGAGATCGATATAATACACAGTCCGGTCAAATGTGGTGTAGGCATTGATGTATCCTCCGAGACTTTGCACCTCACGTGATATCTGTTTTCCAGTCCGCATCTCGGTTCCTTTGAACAACATGTGTTCCAGATAGTGGGACAATCCGGCGCCCAGTAAGGCACCTTCGTGAATGCTGCCTGTTTTAATCCAAAGTTGAACGGAACTGATCTGGCTGGAACGGTCTTCTTTGACCAAGACGATGAGGCCGTTGTCGAGGACCCTGCGGTGAACAGGCTGTTCGAACAGCGAATGAATAACGGAATCGGTGGAACTCACGACAATCCGTCGCCCGATTGACCTTTCCTTTTTCGGTCGCGAAAATCTGGAATCACCCTGCTGGAAGGTTGGAAGGGCCGCACAAAAGCATCCTTAAAATCATAACCCTCTTTAAAGTCTTCGCGACGGTCGGTGTCGGTTTTTCCCAGAACACCATAATCAACCAGGTTAAAAACGATAGCTCCGAAATCCGAACAACGCTTAACGTTCCAATCCTTTAAAACGGTCAAGGTAAGTGGCCCGTATTGATCCAGTGCATATTTGCGGATGCCCTCAAGAAGTTCCTGGCCGGAAACATGGTGAGAAGAGCGGGTTTTGTCTTCACTCAGTTCCTTAACCGTAAAATCCAATGCCTTGCGCACAAAGTAGTATGCGCCCTTACCAAATCGGGAATCGTCTTTGATGACAAGATCAACGACTTCGGAAAAATCTTTTCCGCTCATAATGAATCAATAGTTGCAGCTAGGATGGAAACTGTATGTTTCGTACGGTACTTAAGGAAGCCTCGATTTCAAATTCAACCTTTTTTATCAATCAGCGCCTTGAGCATCTGGTCCACCAGAGCAGGATTGGCCTTTCCGCGGGTCGCTTTCATGACCTGGCCCTTGAGGAAATTGATGGCCTTTTCGTTTCCGCAGAGAATTTCTTCAACGGGTCCGGGATTGGCGTCGATTACTTTTTGGCAGATAGGCTCAAGCTCCCCGGTATCGTTGCTTTGCTTAAGGCCTTTGGCCTCTACAATGGCGGCCGGCATTTCACCACTGGTAAACATTTCTCCAAAAACTTCCTCTTTGGCTATGTTTTTGGATATGACACCTTCCTCGATAAGTTTTACCAACCCCGCGATATGAGCGGAGGTAATTTTGCTCTCGGATAAGGATAACCCATCGTTGCCCAGTTCGCTCAATAAATTGTTTACGATCCAATTGGCAACTTGTTGAGGTTTATTGCAGGCTTCGGCGGCTTCTTCAAAAAATTCGCAAAGACCCGGATCAGGAATCAGTACAGAAGTGATGGTGAAGGGAAGCTTGAAGTCATCATAGTAACGACGCTGCCGGTCATAGGGCCGCTCCGGAATCGTTGCTGAAATGCGTCCGCGCCAATCCTCATCAATACGGACCGGCATGAGGTCAGGGTCAGGAAAGTACCGATAATCGTGTGATTCTTCTTTGAAACGCATATGGTAGGTCACGTTCTTCGAGGCATCCCATCCTCGTGTCTCCTGCACAAGGGAGCCGCCACCTTTCAGAGTCTGAATCTGCCGCTCAATTTCATAGACCAGCGCGTTTCGCACTCCGGAAATACTATTCATGTTTTTAATCTCTACCTTTACACCCAAATCCTCTTGCCCAACTGGTCGAACAGAGACATTAGCATCACAACGCATCTGCCCCTTCTCCATATCGCAGTCGGAGATGTCTCCATACACCATGAGCATCCTTAAGGCGTTCAAGTAAGCCCAAGCTTCATCCGGTGTACGAAGAACCGGTTCAGTTACTATCTCCAAAAGCGGTGTTCCGGCTCGATTATAGTCGACGAGACTGTCGTTATCGAAGTGATTTAATTTACCGACGTCTTCTTCTAGGTGCGCACGTGTAAGCTCGATCCACTTGTGTTCCCCCATTACATTTCGAGAAGGTCCAGGCAATTCGATTTCCACTTTCCCACCCTCGCAGATCGGTTGATCAAATTGGGAAATTTGATAATTCTTCGGACTGTCCGGATAAAAGTAGTTTTTCCGATCCCACTTGGTGACCTCGGATATAGTGCTTTGTAGTAACATCCCAACTTTGATGGATTTCTCAACGGCCTCTTTATTCAGCACCGGTAATGCGCCTGGAAATCCCAAAACGACAGGATCTGTCAATGTGTTGGGTTCACAGCCAAATCCCACTCCTACTGAAGTAAATATCTTCGACTGCGTCCTAACCTGAACGTGAACTTCTAATCCAATGAATGCTTCGTATTCCATGAGAAATTTGAGTTAACCACAAATGGACACGAATAGACACAAATAATCATAGAACAACACCTTCCCATTTCAGTTTCGCATGTTTGAAATTAATAATGAGTCCAAGGCGTAACTTTTTGAGGCACAGATAATTCAGCATCTGCCCCCCCTTTCATGGTCTGTGATTCTATCAATCGTTTTAGTGTCTACTAAAATATTACCGTAGGTGATGAGGTCGGGTATGAAGTAGCCTAGTTCAATGCCCTTGTACTCGACGTTGAGCTTTGATTGTTGAAGGCATTCAATTTGGCTTTCCTCAAAGTCCACCGCGATTCCATTTTCATATATTTTCTCGTGATAGCCTTGCCCAATCTCCTTTAAAATATTCAACATACAACACATCAGATTCGTGTTCATTCGTGTCCATTGGTGGTTAATTTCTTTTATAAATCGGGATGCTGAGATGAGAAATCATGTGCTTGCTCAAAGCTGTTCGCAATCGCCAGTAGGTCGGACTCACCAAAAGGCTTGCCCAATATTTGCAGGCCTATGGGAAGATTTTCAGAATTAAATCCGCAAGGAACGGATATCCCAGGGATGCCTGCCAAGTTAGCTGATATCGTAAATATATCACTCAAGTACATAGCCAAAGGGTCTTCATTCTTCTCTCCGGCTCTGAAGGAAACAAATGGAGAGGTGGGGGTCAGGAGTGCATCCACTGACTCATAAGCCTTCATAAAATCTTCCCGGATCAATGTTCGGATTTTTTGGGCGCGCAGGTAATAGGCATCGTAGTAGCCCGAGCTCAGTACATAAGTGCCCAAAATAATTCGGCGCTTTACTTCCTCCCCGAATCCCTCAGCACGACTTTTGAAGTAGAGGTCAATGGCGTCCTCAGATTGTTCGCTGCGATGTGAATACCGAACACCGTCGTAACGAGCCAAATTGGATGAGGCTTCCGCAGTGGCGATAATGTAGTAAACCGCAATTGCCAGATCCATGTTAGGCATTTGGATTTCCTGAATTTCACAACCCTGATCGGCATACCAATCTATCGCTTTCTGGATACAGGCCTTTACTTCGGGATCCAACCCTTCCTCAAAATATTCTTTGGGAACGCCGAGCTTCCAGGGTCCTATCGGGTTTTGTAGAATTTCAGGGTAGCCTGGAACTGCTTTCTCGATCGACGTAGAATCCTTGGGATCATGGCCGGCAATGGATTGTAGCACCTGAGCCACATCGGCGACCGATCGGCCAAAAGGCCCAATTTGATCTAGAGAAGAGGCGTAAGCAACCAATCCGAATCGGGAAACCCTACCGTAAGTTGGTTTCATACCAACTACCCCGCAAAACGAGGCAGGTTGCCGAATCGAACCTCCCGTATCACTTCCCAAGGAGACCGGAACGGAACCGGCTGACACAGCCGCCGCACTTCCTCCACTTGATCCACCTGCGACCCGATCAGAACTCCAGGGATTGAAGGTTGTATTAAATGCGGAATTCTCAGTGGAAGATCCCATGGCAAACTCGTCCATGTTCAAGCGTCCAAAGGGAATCGCACCTGCCTCTTTCAGCTTTCTGCTGACAGTAGCGTCGTATGGTGGCACAAAATTTTCCAACATACGACTCGAACAGGTCAAGGGACTACCCGAGACCGCTATCACATCCTTCAAGCCGATAGGGATACCATCCAGGGGACCGCGCAATTCGCCATTGGCCCGGCGCTGGTCGGAGGCCTCGGCATTGGCTAATACGTTTTCCGCATCGAGTGAATTAAATGCCTGAATTTTTGAATCGACCGCCTCTTTCCGGTCGATTAGCTCGCGGCAAAGCTCAACAGAGGAAATTTCCCCTCCAGCAAGCAAGGATTGAAGGTCAGTTACAGTCTTGAAATGGAGGTTGTCTGGCATTTTACCCAAAATTGGATTCAACCTTCGACGACTTTAGGCACTTGAACCATTTGGTTCCTTTTTGCAGCAGCGTGTTTTACTGCCGTTTCCGGATCGAATCCCTTCACCGATTCATCTTCCCTTAAAACGTTTTCCACCTGAAACGCGTGAGCCATGGGTTCGACACTACTTACGTCCACCTGATCAAGTTTCTTGAAGTATTCAAGGATGCCCTCAAGCTGGGAGGAGAAGAGCCGCCGTTCCTTTTCGGATAGGTCTATTCGAGCAAGCCTGGCGACGTAATCAATGTCTATAGAGTCCTTATTCATTTCAGGTTCTCACCTCATAGGGAGTGGATTCGGAAATTTCATTCTGAACGGTATTGAAAACCTCGCCGACCTCCTTGTCGGTCAAAGTCCGATCGTTCGATCGAAACTTCATATTGAAGGCCAAGCTCTTTTTCCCATTGGGAAGTCCCTCTCCTTTGTAAACGTCGAAGATACTGATCGATTCAAGGTCGAAACGGCTCTTGACCGCACGATTTGTAATCTTCTGCAGATCACGACGGACTGTTTCAGCGAGGAGGGATTCATCAACGACAAGAGCAAGATCCTTCTCGGTGGGAGGGTATTGACTGAAGGGTTTAAAACGAACCAAATCGCTTGAAGAGCCGACTTTTTCAGGAAGAATTTCCAATGTTCCGGCCAGGACGCTGCCTTCAAGGCCCCAGTCATTTACTAGGCTCATTTTGAGAAGTCCCAACCGTGCTTCAAATCCGTTGTCGGGAAAATGTCCGACATGAGAAGAATGCTCTTCTTCCCAAATTGAAATGCCAAAATCCAGGCTCTTGAAGCCAACCTTTTCCAGATTCAATTCAGCCAGTTGGCCGAGTCTGTTTAGAATACTCTTGGTGGTATAGAAATCGGACGGTTCACGGTCCTTCCAAGAAGCTATGCGATCAGGTTGATAAATCGCAAAAGCTACCGAGATCATTTCGAAAACCTGGCCATCCAGCTCGTGAAATATTTTACCAACCTCAAATACCCGTTCCAATCCTGTCTTGCGGGCGAAATTGAGTTTGAGCGTATCCAGCAATCCGGGAATTAAAGAAACTCTGAGGTGCGTCTCATCCGACGAAAACGGGTTCGAAAGCTTGAGTATTTCCTGGCTGAACCGGCTAAACCATCGAACGGTCTCCTCCTCGGTCCGCAAACTGTAATGCAAACATTCCTGAAAATGTTGTCCTGCGAGGTAAGAGGAAAACTGCTCCGCTAAGGTGGCAGTTCCATCATCGTCATGGATAAGCCCGGTCACCCTCACCGAAGAATCGGGAATGCAGTCGGTCCCAAACATACGCAGAACTTCTTCGGCAAGATCGGCTGGTCGGTAAAGATCCCCCCGCCAACTCGGGATGGACACCCGCCATTCTGAACCCTCGCTTGAAACCGAACATTCCAGAGATTCCAAAATCTCAGAAATTCGGTGATCGGAAATGTCATATCCCGCCAAATTTCGAATGTATTGAGGATCTAATTCAATTTCTCTCTGAACTTCCGGTTCCGAGCCTGTCTGAATAACAGGACCAACCCATTCACCGCCAGCAATATCCAAGATCAGGTCGATTGCTCGGAGTGCTGCGAAATTGGCTCCTTGAGGATCGACACCCCGTTCAAAACGATAGGCACTATCCGAAGTAAGGTTCAAGGTTCGTGAAGTTTTGCGGATTCCGGATGGATCGAAAAACGCGGATTCCAAGACAACATCGACCGTATTGTCATCCACCTCGGGATCGGCTGAACCCATAACACCCGCGACCGCGATGGGCTTTTCCGCATCCGCAATCACCAACATATCCTCCGTCAAGGTCCGCTCCGTGTCATCCAAGGTTGTGATACGTTCATCCGGGGCTGCTTTGCGAACCACGATCTTGCCGCCACCGATCTTTTTGGCATCGAAGGCATGGAGCGGCTGCCCGAACTCGAGCATTACAAAATTGGTGATGTCAACTACGTTGTTGATCGGCCGCTGTCCGACTGCCTCAAGGCATCGTTTCAACCAATCCGGACTCTCGGCGATCGTAACGCCTTTGATGCTGTGAGCATAATAATTGAGGCAATCCTCAGGAGCAGTCACATCCACTCCGAAAATTAAACCAGGGTCACCCGTCTTCCGAATACCGTCAAAGTCCGTATCCAATTTTGGATACTTAAGTGGTTTACCAAAATAAGCGGCCATCTCACGACCAATGCCAACGTGACTCAGACAATCGGGTCGGTTAGGAGTCACTTCAATGTCAAAGACAGTATCAGAATCCGTAAACACCTCGTTGATGGGCGTTCCAATATCAGGCCTATCGGCTAGAATCATTAACCCCGAATGATCATCCCCGAGCCCCAATTCGCGCGGACTACACATCATCCCGTAAGATTTTACACCGCGCAGCTTGGAGGCCTTGATTTTAAACTCACCAGGCAATCGCGCTCCTACGAGAGCCACTGGGACTCTGTCACCAACCTCATAGTTGGATGCACCACATACAATTTGCAGCGAATCCGCTTCGCCAATATTGACGTCACAGACTCCAAGGCGATCTGCCTCCGGATGCTGGTTTCGAGACAGCACTTCTCCAACTACAACTTTTGGAAGATCCGGCAGCCCGGTTTGATGAACGTTCTCCACCTCAAATCCGATCATCGTTAATGCATACTCGATCTCCTCTACCGACTTGTCGGTCAGGTCGACGTAATTGGAAAGCCAATTGAATGAAAGGAGCATAGGCCTCAAATAAATTGTTTAAGGAATCGATAATCGTTCTGGTAAAAATACCGAATGTCATCGATCCCGTACATGATCATGGCAATGCGTTCGATCCCGAATCCAAAGGCGTAGCCGGAATAAACCTGGGGATCATAGTCAACCGCTTTGAATACGTTGGGGTCCACCATACCGCAGCCACCCAACTCGACCCACTCTTTGCCGACCTTGGCCAGGTGAGCTGAACTGGCATCCATTTCAAAACTAGGCTCAGTGTAAGGAAAAAAATGAGGGCGGAAGCGTGTCTTCGCTTCCTGACCCAGCAGCGACTTCAATAGAAAGTCGAGGATGGCTTTCAAGTCCATTACGGTAACTCCCTTGTCGACATAGAGTCCTTCGACCTGTGTGAAACTGGCGCTATGAGTTGCATCAGTGCTGTCGCGACGGAAACAGCGACCTGGCGAAATAATCCTAACCGGTGGATCCTGTTTTAGCATTGTGCGGATCTGCACGGTTGAGGTGTGGGTCCGCAAAAGGTAACGCTCATCGGCCTGTTTTGATACATTGCCAAAGGTGGCATCTTCCGGCAGATAGAAAGTATCCTGAAGGTCTCTGGCGGGATGGTCTTTGGGAGTATTCAACGCATCGAAGCAGAAATACTCGGTTTCAACCTCAGGTCCCTCAGCCACGACAAAACCGACGGACTTCAGTATCTGAACGATCTCATTCCGCACTTGGGTCAACGGATGCAGATTACCGGGCTCGGGATCCGGGCTCGGCAGAGAAGGATCAACGGCTTCACCCAACCTGGCCTTCAATTCCACCGCTTCAATCGAATCGAGAGCCGATTGAAAGATAGCTTCCAAAGCCTTTTTCGCCTCATTGATGAGCTTGCCGATCCTCGGTTTATCCTCTTTTGAAACCTGGGCCATGCCACGCATAGCTTCTTTTAGGGATCCGTTAGGTCCGACAAATCGGGCTTTGAATGCTTCAAAATCCGGGCGAGATTGAACCGATGGGATTCCTTCCTCAACCTCGGATACTAAGGCCTTGAGTGTATCCTCCATGGAGCTCGGCAGGGAAATTGTGTGCTGATATTTGCCTCGGTCTAAGCGCCTCAAGCTTCTTTAGCCTTATTGATGAGCGCTACAAAAGCAGTTTCATCGTGAATGGCCATTTCCGAAAGTTGTTTCCGATCGAGTTCGATTCCGGCCTTCTTCAATCCATTCATAAATCGACTGTAGGTGGTGTCGTAGGATCGACACATGGCATTGATCCGCACAATCCAAAGGGAGCGCCAGGTGCGCTTTTTGTTTCTGCGGTCGCGATAGGCATACTGTTGGCCGTGATTTACGGCCTCGTGAGCATAGCGGAAAAGGCGGGAACGATTTCCCCAGAATCCTTTTGCCTGTTTCAAAACGCGCTTACGGCGTTTGCGGGATGCGGGTGCGTTGGTTGCTCTAGGCATGTTTCTAAGGTTTGTGTGTTAAAACCGACAGGCCGCCTATTCTAGAGTGTCGCCTGAACGGTCAATTTTGGAGAACTCAAAAGATTCTAAGTACGGTTGCTGTGGGGAAGTGCCTTGTGGACAATCGCAGTGAAACCTTTTGAGGCTTGCTGGTCCTGCCCGCTGCGGCGCTTCTGCTTGACGGATTTAGAAGACAACAGGTGCCGATGATTCGGGCTACGGCGCATTACCTTGCCGGTTCCGGTGACCTTGAAGCGTTTGGCAATAGACTTTTTGGTTTTTTGCATGTGAATTGCGGAAAGCGGTCCATGAAAGCTTCCGGACCTCCCATTGTAAAGGGCGAAATAAAGAGGAAATAACCCATAAGGCGAGAGGAAGGTTTATGGCAGGACGGTTTTGCCAAAAGCGCCAAATCCGATATCGGTTAACTATGCCGATCAAGCTTGATATATCGAGCTTAACGACTGAATGCCGAGAGAGTGCACATAGGTGCACAAGCGAGATAAGAATGAGGCACACTCGGCATGTAGGCTTGACGGTTAGGACTAAAACATCAGCCAGAGAAGGACTCTTTTCTCGGTGAATTCACCTTGATTCGAAATATATTGTCCCTTTGCTCGAACCGGTTGAGGTTAACGTCCTCTCAATGAAATCAAACGATGGAAACATCCTGCCCCTGCTAACTCATCTTTTTGCAACCGATCGGCTCTTTTTCCGCCAACAGAGCCGGAACCGACTCATACATCAGCACGTCCTTTTCTTGTACCAATTTTTCGATATTTCCGAGATCGGTATCGAGGTAGTCAAACAGGAAATAGGACCGTGCAATTCAATGCGATATACCCTCGCGGAGGGTGGCATAGTCAATGCATAGGAAGCGAGGCTATTTAGTTGAATTCGAACAATCAAAACTGATGGTCCAACGGCTTCGGCAAAAAAGAAAGAATATTGAGTTCATCAGCTTCCCTTATGCCGATCAAGGCTTGTATAATACGAGAGATATAACCAAATATCTCGAAGAAATAAAATCGTTCATCGAAAACCACATTTAGGCTGGCTGATCCTCCACTTGGGGCATCAGTTTCCCCTCAAGTTCAGAAGTTTGGGGAACACCATAGTTTAAATTCACAAAAATTTCCGGCAGAGCTTCCAACTCCAGACTGAAGTTGCGTATCAGATTGGCCAGTACAATAGGCATGTGGATGCGAGCGAGGTTAACACCCAGACAAATGTGGGTACTGCCGCCAAAAGTTCCATGTGCTTTTTTCGGATAGTCCTTTTCAATCCAGCGCCAGGGTTTAAAGCGGGTTGGTTCTTCGTAGATGTCATCCAGAAAATGGGTCAAGCATTGAAGGTGGAGCACATTAGTGCCAGTCGGAATTTCATAACCTTCAAATTCCAAATCCACCGCGGCCTGCTTTGGCATTACCGGAGCAGCCGGGAATATCCGCTCCATTTCCATGAGGGTAGCCTTAAGTTTAGGATATCCGTTCATTCCTGAGAGAAAAGAATCCTCAGTGTAACCTGTTAGCTCTATCCTCAATTGTTCATACCATTCCGGCTCGTCCTGTAGAAATCTAAGGCCGCAATTCAAGGTCCGCGCGGTATTGCCGGTGCCAGCCATAAGGAGCAGGTAAGCTTCGGGAATCCATTCATTGATATCCGGGATGCGAGAGCGATCTCCAGCCTGGTCGATCATGGTTTGGAAATTGTCTTCCTCTCGCTGACCAGCCAAACGACTTTCAACCAATTCTTTCAAATAGCTGAAAACAAATTCTCGGAGCTCGAGAAATTCCGGACGAGCATAATAGGCGGCCCTGTCCTCATCAGATTTACTGATGCCGGGAAGGAAATCTTCTTCAAAGCGGATAAACTTCCGCCGTGCCTCAGGACTCAATTCTGTCACTAGCACCGTTTTCGAGTTCGCCTCGGTCAAAGATTCCATGAAGAGGTTCATCATGCTCCAAGTATCCCCCACACGATCGCTGAAAAATTTTTGAACAGCCTGATCAATAGCAGGAATCTGACGGGCAATAAGACTCATCGCGAAACCGGGCTTTAAGGCCTTGCGTTTGGCCCGATGCGGCGGACCGTCCATTTGGGTAACATGAGTTGGGCCCATCACATCGCGAAATCCGCGCTGAGAAAATTCGTAATTCCATCGGTCCGGGTGTCCCCAGGACCATTCATTAGCCTTCAAACCTGCCACACAAACCCAGTCTTCTCCACGAAAATTTACACGAAATATATTTCCCAAACCCCGGTAGGCGGCCATGTGGTCGAACAGCTCCATCTCGGTTTTGCCTCGGCTATCCGCCAGCCTCAAACTGTTATAATGCGGAATTTCAAACAAAGTGGCCATCGAGGAACCGAAGCAGATCCTGTTTCAGTATACCAGATAAAATCGAAACGGCAGTTTATAGAACTCCAATTGGCACAAAAAGAATGCCCGACCGCTACTGACCGGGCATCCAAAAGGTAGACAGGACAAAATTATTTGTTTTTTCCCCGCCTCTCTGCAGCTTCAGCAATAATCTGCTCAGAAATCGTGCGAGGGCAAGCCTCATAATGAGAAAATTCCATCGAAAATTGCCCACGGCCGGAGGTCATGCTCCGTAAATCGCCGATGTAACCAAACATATCACTCAGCGGTGCATCGGCCTTAACGCGAACTCCCGATGGAGTTGTTTCCTGGGATTTGATGATTCCGCGACGGCGATTCAAGTCTCCAATAACGTCGCCCACATGGGCGTCCGGGCAAAAGACATCGATCTTCATTATTGGCTCCAACATCTGAGGTCCGGCCTTCGGTATTGTTTGCCGGTAAGCAGAACGTGCGGCGATCTCAAATGCGACCGCCGATGAATCCACAGAGTGATAGCCACCATCGATCAAAGTCACTTTCACATCCACAGTTGGGTAATCTGCCAGGACACCTACATTCATGGAGCTTTTGAACCCCTTCTCAATGGCCGGCCAGTATTCTTTGGGGACATTCCCCCCAACTACTTGAGACTCGAACTCGAAATCAGAACCGGATTCGTTAGGCTCAATAATGTAGTCGATCTTACCAAACTGCCCGGAACCACCGGACTGTTTTTTATGGGTATAGGAATCCTCAATCCGCTGGGTAATAGTTTCGCGGTAGGCGACTTGAGGCTTGCCCACATCCACGGATACGCCATGCGTGCGCTTCAGTATATCCACTTTAATGTCGAGGTGCAGTTCGCCCATCCCTTTCAGAATGGTTTCTCCGCTATCCTGATCAGTCTCTACATAAAATGAAGGATCCTCTTGCACCATCTTGCTTAGAGCGACTCCCATTTTTTCGGCGTTGATCTTGTCCTTGGCGGCAACGGCGATGGAAATCACAGGATCCGGGAAGACCATCGGCTCCAGGGTGGCCGGATTCTTCGGATCGGCCAGGGTATGTCCGGTTTGAACATTTTTGATCCCGAGGAGAGCGACGATATCACCCGCTTGGGCGGTGTCCAATTCTTCGCGGCTGTCCGCATGCATTTCCACGATGCGGCCTACCCTCTCGGTTTTTCCGGTGAAGGTATTAATTACTGTCTCACCTTTGTTCAAAGTGCCGGAATAAATACGGGCGAAAGTAAGTGCACCATATTTGTCGTCCATGATCTTGAAGGCCAACATGCGTAGAGGGCCACTCGGATCGACAACGGCTTCACCTCCCGTTGGATTTCCTTCCAAATCCATTTCAGGCTGAGGATTAACTTCAGTCGGGTCAGGGAGGTAATCGACGACGGCATTGAGCACCAGTTGAACACCTTTGTTCTTGAATGAAGAGCCACAATAAGTCGGAAAGAAATCCAAATTGATCGCACCCTTTCGGATGCAGCGTTTGACAGTGCCTATATCCGGCTCATTACCTTCCAAGTAAGCCTCCATCACCGCGTCATCCTGCTCTACCACAGTCTCAATGAGTTTTTCGTGATACTCGTCGACCTTATCAATCAGGTCGGCAGGCGGGTCAGAAACCGTATAATGAGTCGGATCTCCGGTTTCATCCCAGATATAGGCTTTCTTGGTCAAAACATCGACCATGCCTACAAAGTCGTTCTCGGACCCAATGGGCAGAGTCATTACCAAAGGAGTCGCGGCCAGTACATCTTCTACCTGGTTCAGGACGCGGTAGAAATTTGCACCTACACGATCCATCTTATTTACGTAAATAATACGTGCGACGCCTGACTCGGTCGCATAACGCCAATTGGTCTCAGATTGGGGTTCCACTCCACCCGATGCACAAAAGACGCCAACTCCGCCGTCCAGAACCTTCAAGGAACGATAAACTTCGATCGTGAAATCCACATGGCCGGGGGTATCAATAATGTTAAACCGATGATCGTTCCAATAACAGGTGGTTGCAGCAGATTGAATGGTAATACCACGCTCCTGTTCCTGGTCCATAAAATCGGTGGTCGCTGCACCATCGTGCACTTCACCCATTTTGTGAATCTTGCCGGTAAGCTTTAAAATGCGTTCAGTAGTCGTCGTTTTACCCGCGTCAACGTGGGCAAAAATACCGATGTTTCTGTACTTTTTTAAATCAACCATGATAAGTCCTCCTTACTTGCCGGAAAAAGGAAAGGTGAAAGGGCTAAGAGATAAAATTCGTTTGGCAATACCAGAATTCACTTTCTTCTAAGGTCTCTTTTGAGAGATATAAACTGAATTTTAACTGTTTAAAACTCGATTTTTCAAAAACCCTGAAGCAATATACATCCCAATTAGGTAAAATAGGCTCTCAAAGCTTGCGTGTCAGGCCAGCTCTAGTGTCACATTACCTGACGAGAATTAAAGAAATCCGCACCCGGACTAACACCAAAGAAACCGAACAATTTTTACCATGAGTGATCCCATGCCTCGCAGAAAAGCCCTGAAAACCATGGCCACGGGAGCTGCAGCGGTTGCTGTCACCTCCGCAATGGCTCAATCCACGTCAGCCGCCCACCACAAAAGCGGATTGAAAGGAAACATCAACCATTCGGTATGCAAATGGTGTTACCGCGGTATTGAGCTCGATCCTTTTTGCAAAGCAGCCAACGACATGGGCCTCAAAGCGATTGACCTGATGAAGGTCGAAGAGTGGCCTACCGTAAGGAAACATAGCCTAGACGTTTCCTTGGTCACCGGGGTTCCTGGCGGCATTCCAAATGGGATTAATCGGGTCGAAAACCACGAAAAAATCATAGCGTGGTATGAAGAAGTCTGTCCCCAAATGGCCAAGGCTGGATACAAGAAAGTCATCAACTTCTCCGGAAATCGTAAAGGCATGAGCGATAAGGAGGGCCTCAAAAACTGCGCGAAGGCCCTCAAGCAAATCATGCCCATTGCTGAAAAGAATGACGTTATCATTGTCATGGAACTCCTTAATTCAAAGGTGAACCACAAAGACTACATGGCAGACTTCACCCCATGGGGAGTTAAACTTTGCGATACCGTTGGCTCGGAAAATTTCAAGCTGCTCTACGACATCTACCACATGCAAATCATGGAAGGTGATATAATCGCCACTATTCGCGAATTCCATCCTTACTTTACGCATTATCATACTGGAGGGGTTCCGGGCCGTCACGAAATTGACAAGACCCAGGAGCTCTATTACCCTGCCATCATGGAAGCGATTCTGGAAACCGGTTACACCGGGTATGTGGCTCAGGAATTTATTCCCGCCGGACCGGATCCACTCACCTCTCTCAAACAAGGGGTCCATATCTGCGACGTATAAGAACAATTTAAAGCACCCAAAAGCCCTTCTCAAGCGAGAAGGGCTTTTTCATTTAGCCTGCTGGCGTTCGAAAACGTTCAAGCTTAAAAACTGGACCTCACTCCAGAAGAACGCTTGCCGGAACCTGTCATCGCACCTGCATCTACTGAAGCGAAATTGGGCTTACAAATAATACAAGTAGCCTATGACCTGAACATGGACGTCTGGGCGGCGGAGCCAATGCTGGTCAACCCGGTAGCCACCGACGTAGACGAACAGGGAAGAGTCTTCGTAGCTGAGGCTCGAAGCACTCCACCGCCTGACGAATTGGAAAAGAAGTGTTGGAGAATGTCCAAATTATAATGGTCTAAAACTTGGGGAAGGATCTCTATATCCATTCCAGGTAAATGGACATCATCGTCGGCGATCATTATCCCTTGGTATTGCTCAAAATTTTCCGACCATTCCAATTGGTCGTGATAAAGGCTGGGAAACTTAACGCCCTTTCTTTGATGGTAAAAGCCAGCTGTTTTTCGAACCTTGTCTCCACAATCTCAGTACGCAGTAACCCAAAGATCATAGGATTTTCTTCGCGCAGCCCATAGATCAGCGCAGATATGGGTTCCGTCTGAAGTATAACCGGAGAATCTGGAATTCGGCTTTTCCAACCACTTGATTAGAGTAGCCGGTTTATCGAGGGGTTGGGATACTGATATCACAACACCACTAAAAAGATCCATTTGAGGTATTCCCTCAATCGGATCTGTGTTCGCTATGACAAGCTTTACAATTTATTGCCTTTTTATAAGGACCTGTGCCCGTTGGGCCGTCTTCAAGCAAAGTAGTCACTCCTTCGATCAAATAGCCGGTTTTTACTTTCCAATCTTCAACGGTACCTTTGGGAGGGGTGATCGACATCATCGCCTGGTACGCCCTCAGCATTCTCGAAAGATCCTCTTCGGAAGCTTTTCCCTCCTGAGCCTGAGCGGCTATGGAAGTCTTACCTTTGTGGAAGTCGATCATTATCTCGCTTATGGAAAGACTGTCTTCATCGTCAACCTTAACAACTTCAACCAGTTCTTCCTCAAAATCGAAGACGGAAACAATATCGACTTCCAATGCAGCCCTCTGCTTTTGCAAGTCGTCTATTTGCATCCGGAGCTTGTCTGACTGAACTGCGGGGAATATGGACTTTTGCAGTGAAGCTATACCCTCCTTTGTTACTTCGGTCTCCCAAAGAAAAATCTTTTTCAATCCCTTGAGCCTTCTCAAAACGGTCAGAGCGGCATCTGTGACTGCTGTGCCAAACAGGTTGATATATTGAAGCTGGTAAAGATTCGTCAGTTGTTCGATGCCGGCGTCCGTAATAGCGGTATTATTCAGGTAAAGGTGGGTAAGGTTGGTCATTTGACCGATCGCCTCAAGCCCGGCATCCGTCACTTCGGATTTGCCCAAATTCAATTCCACGATGTTCGACTTGAGTTGAAGAAGATCCGCAACGTCTTGATCGGTGGCTTTATTGGCCCGTATACCAATTCGGTGCTCATTCTGGGCCAGGAAGAATACGCTTAACCGTTCTTGCCCGGAAAATTCAGGGAGCCTGGACTCAATGGACTCGCGTGTCTCAAATTCCAATACATCGACTTCGAGAAAATGCACCGCAATCTCAGGAGTGATTTCCAACTCATCGCGAGTTGCTGTTTCACTCGCACCCTGGTCAATCCACCATGCCAGAAAAGCAACCACCTCCTCGCTGGGCTGCGGCTTACCTTGCGGAGGCATATGATCTTCCTCACTCTCCGGCAGGTGAATCCGGTGAATCATGTCACTCGCCTCACTGTCGCCCGGAACAAGGGCCGGCCCATTGACCCCTCCTGCCAACAAAAATTCGTAGTTGTCCATTCGTAGCTCACCTTTGATCTTTTCCGAGCTGTGACACTGGAAACAGTAGTCCTGCATGATGGGCTGTATGTGGGTCACGAATACAGGTGTATCCGTTGAAATTTCCTCGACCACGTTGGCAGACTCCCCCGCGAAGGGGTTATATTGGGTCAGGAAACCGGAACCATGGGTTAGCGATCCACCTTGATGCCCGGTGACGGTCATTCCGAGGATGACCACAACTAGTCCAGCCAGGTAGGCGGTCGGCAATTTATCGGACTCATCTTTTCTGTTTCTCGCCAGCCAATCCAAACCGAGTATAAAGGCAGCGGTCACCACGCCAGCCCACTTGTGGAAATTTACCGCTTCAGAATCATAGCCACCCTCCCAGGAAAGAAATATTCCAAAGAGTGCGGAAAAAACGGTCGTATAAAAAGTAGCGGCCAGTAGGAAATGGATTTTTTCCGGAACACGGGACACCGGCCGCAGAAAGAGATAAATTTCGAGGAGCACGACCCCGGCAAAAAGGCCGATTGGCAAATGCAAAAGCACTGGGTGAAATCGACCGAGAAAAGGGACCCACTTTGAGATCAGGCCCATCGCAGTCCCGTCAATTAGGGACAAAATAACTAGAATGGCCAGAAGAATGGGGCCGGTAATTGATCGGAAGAAATTCATAGAATATGGGAGCAAACCAAAAACATCATTGTGATCAATCTCTTATGGTACAATTGGGGTTTTTATAAAAACCTTTAAGATTTGTCATTAAGCAATTGAACTAAAAAGCGAGAAATTGAAGCCATCCGTCAACTATTTCGAGTTATTTGTGCCAAAGATTCAGAATTATTGAAGTTTTATTACTCCGCCTATTCTGATCGATTCTAACAAACTAGGCTCGAAGGTTGTAGAGGTGCTCCACGGCGTCATGGTACGAAACTCGTACGGACTAGATTTTTTCGAAACAATCTGGGATTCCTTTCCCCAAATATGACTGCCAGATACTGGCAGAAAGCTAAACAAAGAAGTCCTTGGTTACGGTCAGGCTAGGCCTTCCCTACACCAGGAACTCTTTCCAGAACCTAACATACAACCCATACGAACAGAGTCCGGATAGAGTCTCATTTGACTTGCTACTAAGTTAGGGGGCCGGTCAATTTCGCTCATCCTAAGACGGAAATGGAATGCCCAAGAACTGGCATAAATTTAAATTGCTTTATAGAAAAGACCCCTAAGACTGCCCCGCCCGCATGTGAAAGGCTTCCCAAGCGGCTATGCAACCCAGACCGCTATGGACACACCGGAATTTTTTGAACTAGGGCTTGAACAAGAGTTGCTCAATACAGTCGATCGCCTCGGGTACGAAAGCCCTTCACCAATCCAGGCTCTCACCATTCCATTGCTGCTCAAAGGCAAGGATGTGGTCGGCCTATCCGAAACGGGGTCCGGCAAAACTGCCGCTTTCGGCTTACCCGCATTGCAAATGATCAATGTGGAGCTTCCGGTGACCCAAGTGCTTATTTTATGTCCAACCCGGGAACTTTCAGTCCAGATCTGTGAAGAAATCCATAAACTTGGCCGACACCTAAAGAAACTGGCCGCAATTCCAGTCTACGGAGGTGCCCCTATTGATCGACAGATTCGCTATTTGAGACAGGGCTCGCACATCGTTGTCGGCACGCCTGGTCGTTTGATGGATCACTTGGAACGCGGCACACTCAATTTGAGCCAAACCCGCATGGTCATCCTGGATGAAGCCGACCGTATGTTGGACATGGGCTTTCGAGATGATATGGGAACCATCCTGTCTCAGGCACCTAAAGACCGACAAACGCTCTTTTTCTCGGCAACGATGAATAAAGGAGTCGAACGCTTGATCGAACACCACGGAAACGAGCCCGAACACATTCGCATCAAACGCAAAACGCTCACGGTTGCCTCGGTTGAACAGACCTATTTTGAGGTACGCAACCGGTCCAAGATAGAAGTCGTTTCCCGGTTGCTGGATTTGGATCCTCCAAAACTGGCCATTGTTTTCTGCAATACAAAACGCATGGTCGACGAATGTCGTGACGCCCTCATAAACCGCGGTTATTCCGCAGATCGAATCCATGGAGACATTACTCAAGGCGAAAGAGAGCGTGTCTTGAGAAAATTTAGATCAGGCAAAGTTGAAATCCTGGTCGCCACCGATGTGGCGGCTAGGGGCCTGGATATCGACGACGTGGATGCTGTGTTTAACTACGACCTACCTCAAGACCCGGAAGATTATGTTCACCGAATCGGCAGAACAGGCCGTGCCGGACGGGAAGGGAAAGCCTTCAGTTTCATATTCGGCAAAGACATTTATCGCCTTGGTTCCATTGAGCGCTATATTAAGCAGCGCATTCAGCGCTCCAAAATTCCATCTCAAGAGGATATCGCAGGTCGCCGGTCCGATGTCATCCTTGAATTGGTTAAAGATCGATTGGAAAGCGGTACCTTTAAGACTCACAGAGAATCAATGGATCGCCTGCTGGACCAGGGTCATACACCTACGGACATTGCCAGCGCTTTATTTTCGCTTCTCAAAGAAACCAATGGCCGTGACGGGGAAACCATTGCTGAAGATAATGAAACACTCAGACCTGAGCGAAAACGGAATTCCGGTAGCAGAGGCAAGAGTCGCCCGACCCGCAGACGGAGCAACGGAGAAGGAAACTCAAAACGCGCTTCTATAAGAGCATCCATAAGGAAAAGTTACAAACAGGATGGAAAAGCGGAGAACGAAAAACTAAAAAAAGGGGGCCACCCTTTCGGAGAAAAAATGGTTGCAGAAAAAAGACGCTCAAAAAAAAAGCGAACCAACAAAAATAAAGGCAAACCCGATTGGAGTAAGCGAAAAAGCCGATAGGATCAGGTCAATTAATCGTAGACAAATACGTAAAGCATTTGGAAAACTAAGGTCGATTCAGATTCTATCACCATGAAGAAAACTCTAAAAATCACAGGTTTTTTCATTCTCGCCCTTTTTCTGGCCATCCAGCTAAAACCCGTTGACAGAAGCAATCCTTCCGAAATCGCCGATTCCGGCTTACCCTATGAGGTCAAAACAATCTTGAAGGCAAAATGCTACGATTGTCACTCCAACGAGAGTCATTGGCCCTGGTATTCGTATATCGCACCTGTTTCCTGGTGGATCTCCGATCACGTCCACGAAGGACGGCGTGAAGTGAACTACTCAAAATGGGATACGTATTCGGAAGACCGAAAAGAGGATAAAATAGAAGAAACTTTCGATGAAGTCCTGGATGGGCTCATGCCGATTGAAAGTTATTTAATTACCCACCCCGACGCCAAGGTAACCGAAGAAGAAATCGACGTTTTTGACATGTGGTTGGCAGGGGAACTTTGAGGAACTCCAAGTATCAAATTTTGCACTCAAGCCTGGGCTCAAATCGGATTTGCCTATTTTAGTTCATGTGCTAGGTTGTGCCGCAGAAATTACCCTTAATGGAGAGCCTAACTCACTGTATGCGTATTACGTTTCGAATCCTGGTGGTTGCAACCTTGGCCCTGGTCCTTCCTCAATCGAGCCAAGCCCGGGTCGATTTTAACCGCGATATCCGCCCCATCCTTTCTGAAAATTGTTTTCAATGCCACGGCCCTGACGAAAAAGCCCGTAAAGGTGGGTCCATCAAAACAGGCGGACTCAGGTTGGATTCCCATACCGGGGCGACCAGGGACATAGGCGGTTATGCAGCAGTGGTTCCTGGAAATCCAACCCAGAGTGAACTTATCTATCTCATCACCGCGGAAGATGAGGAAGACAGGATGCCGCCGAAAGAAGAAGGGGATCGACTAGATAAGAATCAGATAGGTTTGTTATGGCAGTGGGTCGAGGAAGGTGGTCATTACGATGTTCATTGGGCGTACCAAAAGCCAAGGCAACCCGACGTTCCCAGAATCGAAAGTGTGGACCTTAGAATCAATAATCCTGTAGACAATTTTATTTCAGAAAAACTTGTATCTAATGATTTGACACAGTCACCCGAGGCGAATCCTTACGCGCTCGCACGAAGAGCCGCACTCGACCTGACCGGCCTACCTCCCACACCCAAAGAGGTTCATGCATTTGTAAAAGATGGAAGGCCCAAAGCATTCGAACGCTACGTGCAAATGTTGCTGGATAAACCGGCTTACGGCGAACACTGGGCCCGTATGTGGCTCGATTTGGCACGCTATGCAGATTCCGCCGGTTATGCAGACGACCCCTTGAGAGAAATATGGGCTTACCGGGATTATGTGATCCGCTCTTTCAACCAAAACAAACCCTTTGATCAATTTACCATAGAGCAAATTGCCGGCGATCTCATAAAAAATCCCACAACCGAACAACTGGTCGCAACTGCCTTCCACAGAAATACGAAGACAAATAGCGAAGGCGGAACTAACGACGAGGAATTTCGCAACGAAGCGGTGGTCGACCGGGTAAACACGACCATGGCGGTGTGGATGGCCACGACCATTGATTGCGCTCAATGCCACACCCACAAGTACGATCCGATCAGCCAGGAAGAGTATTTCAAAATGTTCGCGATCTTTAACAACACGGTGGACGAAGACAGGAAGGATGAAATGCCGCTACTCCCACTCTACACCCAGGAGCAGAAAGCAAAAAAAAGATCTTTGGATACTCAAATAGCAGATCTTCGACAATCATTCGCCGAAAAACTCAGTGGTGAAAAGGATCTCCGCCATGCCTGGGAGCAACGATTAATTTCAGAAGATGGTTGGATACCCCTCGTGCCTGACAGACTCGATATCGAAACCGACTCCAAAGCTGAAATCATGGTGGATGAGGATGGACTCATTTCTGTCGGCGATAACGCTGCACCGCGGGATGCTTATACGATCCTTGCAACAATTCCGGAAAAATTCGGTTCTGTCACGGGCCTCAAGTTGGAGGTGCCGGCACACGAAGATATTTGGGTCCTCAATGAGATTGAATTGAGAACGGTCACGGAAGCCGAGCGGAAGGATAAAGATCCCAACGAAGAAGTCGAACAGAAAAAGATAGTTCCAAAGCACAACCTTATCCGTCCATCTGCCAGCTTCGAGCAGGAATGGTATGTCGCCAAAGACCTTATCGACGGGAATAGATACGATCGGTTCACCGGTTGGGCTGTTAAAGGGAATCTCGATCGAAGCAATCAGGCTGCCTTTGACTTGGCCGAACCCATTGAATTAGGCGAAGGCGAGAAACTGCAAATAAAACTCTTCCACAATTTCCCCAACCGGAAATTGAAGCAGTTCAAATTTCAGCTCAGTAATCTGGTTAAGCCGATGCCGGCTGTGCCCTTCACGCTTTTGGATCCGCTCACCAAAAAGCCAGAGGCAAGGAGCAGACAAGAGGAAGCCAAATTATTAAGATTCTTTGCCGACCATTACCCCAAACTCGCTGAAGAACAAACTGCTATTGCGGACCTACAAAATAAGTTGTATGCGATCGAACCGAAAACGACAGTCCCGGTCATGAGGGAAGTACCCAAAAGCCAAGTACGAAAGACCCACATCCAGCATCGCGGCAACTACCTGGACAAACGTGCCGAAGTCACTCCAGGAACGCCGGCCATATTTCCACCTATCCCAAAGGACTCAATTTCCGACCGGCTAGGACTAGCCAAATGGTTGGTGAGCAATGACAATCCATTGACAGCCCGGGTCGTTGTAAACCGCCACTGGGAAGCCTTGTTTGGACAGGGACTCGTCCTTACGAGTGAAGAATTTGGCTCTCAGGGAGAACTACCCTCCCATCCGGAATTGTTGGATTGGCTCGCCGTTGAGCTCATGGCCAACGACTGGGATCTAAAACGCCTGCTCACACTCATGGTAACGTCGGCCACCTACCGACAATCTTCCAAACTAATTCCCAAACTGCTCGAAAAAGATCCGGACAACCGTTGGCTGGCAAGAGGGCCGCGCTTCCGCATATCGGCCGAAACCGTACGTGACCAAGCTCTAGCAGTAAGCGGATTAATGAATACGGCCATGTACGGACCTTCTGTAAGGCCTTTGCAACCCGAGTTTGGGCTCAAATCAGCCTTTGGAGGAGTAACCGATTGGGAACCCAGCGTTGGTGAAGACAAATACCGCAGAGGAATTTACACAACCTGGCGGCGATCAAACCCCTACCCTTCCATGGTCGCTTTCGATGCCCCTAATCGCGAGTTTTGCACGATTCGTAGGGATAGAACCAACACACCTTTACAAGCACTGGTTACCCTCAATGATCCTGTCTATATCGAAGCATCTCAGGCCTTGGGTCGACGCTTAGAAGCAATCCGCGGCAACCTGGATGAAAAACTGGAATACGGATTTCAACTCTGCCTTTCCAGGCCTCCTTCTGAAAAAGAAGTCGAGGCCTTGGCCGGACTGTATGAAGACACACGCAGCCGGTATTCGAAAAATTACAAAAGTGCTATGAAAATGGCTACGATCCCTATAGGCGATTTGCCTCAAGGAGCCAACGCGGCACAGTTTGCCGCTTGGACGGTGGTTGGAAATGCGCTACTTAATCTGGACGAAATGTTTTTGAAACGATGAACCCGGCACTGGAAAACATTCGCAATACGACCCGCCGTCATTTTCTGAAACAGACATTTTCCGGCCTCGGAGGCGTGGCTCTGGGCTCTCTCGTCAATCCTCATGCAGCTGGCAGGTTGGTCGATCCCATGGCCGCGAAGCAGCCGCATTTTCCGGCGAAAGCAAAACATGTCATTTACCTGCACCTGACCGGCTCACCACCCAACTTAGATCTCTACGATTACAAACCGGAGTTGATCAAACGCGATGGGCAGGACTGCCCTGAAGAATTTTTGAAAGGAAAACAATTTGGCTTCACAACCGGCACTCCAAAATTGCTGGGCGCCCGACGCAAATGGGGACGCTACGGTAAAAACGGCCTCTGGTTGTCCGATGCTATTCCTCATCTGCACGAGGTGGCAGACGATTTGTGCATGATCCACTCATTAAACACGGATCAGTTTAACCACGCACCAGGCGAGCTGTTTGTTTTAACGGGATCATCCCGTCCCGGTCGACCTTCCTTTGGTTCTTGGGTGACATACGGCCTCGGTTCTCCCAATGAGGACTTGCCAGGTTTCATCGTCTTGATCTCCAGTGGGAGTCAACCAAATGGCGGAAAAAATTCGTTCGGTAACGGATTTCTGCCCCCGGTTTACCAGGGAGTGCAGTGCCGTTCGAGTGGTGATCCAGTGCTTTATGTAACCAATCCGGAAGGCATGGACGATGTGACAAGGCGTCGGAGCCTAGATGCCATTCAGCAAATTAATGCTATCCATGCTGAAGAATACGGCCACCCTGAGACCCTCACTCGGATTGCCCAATACGAGTTGGCTTATCGAATGCAAACCTCCGTACCTGAGGTGATGGATATCTCCCGAGAACCAAAAAATATGATCGAAGCCTACGGGGCTGAGCCGGGAGCTTCCAGTTTTGCCAATAATTGCCTGCTTGCACGAAGGCTGGTAGAAAAGGGAGTGCGCTTCGTGCAACTATTCGACTGGGGTTGGGACTTTCATGGAACCAACAAGTCAACGGGAATTGGCCAAGGTCTTGTCGACAAATGTGCTACTGTCGACAAACCTATAGCGATGCTGATTAAGGACCTGAAACAACGTGGATTGCTCGAGGAAACGCTCATAATATGCGGCGGTGAATTCGGACGAACACCCTTCCGCGAAGGTCGAACCGCAGCCTCCAAAGTGCTCGGACGGGATCACTACCCCGATTGTTTCACCATTTGGATGGCTGGTGGCGGTGTTAAGGGCGGCTATTCATACGGAGCTACCGACGAGTTGGGTTTTTCAGTGACGGAAAACAAGGTCCACGTACATGATTTCCAGGCTACTCTCATGCATTTGCTCGGTTTCGACCACAAGCGTCTCACTTACCGATTCCAGGGTCGGGACTACCGCCTGACTGACGTACACGGGAAGGTGGTCCAAGACCTGATCGCTTAAGAAATATTTTAAGCTGTTTAAGGTTGCTGGGGGGTTATTCACCGGGTTGCTGTCGGAACACAATATGCTCTTCCAGCACTCTGCGATATTCGGCGATGCCCACATCGCGCTCTACGCAAACCAGCATAAGATTTCCATCCTCGCGGAAATTTCCGTCCCACTCAACGAGCTCACGGTCAGTCAGGACGGGGTCGTAGCTGGCAAGCTTATCATCACTCATCTCCGTAAAATGAAATCGAAGGCTCATGTCGGTTTCATCCATCGGCCTGTTCGCAGGTAGGTGCTCAAAGCTTACTTTCTCCAAATCACTCATTGTTGAAATGGGTTACTCTTTCTTTTCGTCCCGGACCCAGCCGTGCGCCGCGTTTTGACGCTGGCCGCCCGCTTGGGAGTATTCATTTTTCAATTTGGTCATCGTATCTCCCGGAAAGGCTTTGATCGCGTTAGGATCAACGCCATACATCCTAGCCGAATTGAGCCCAAAGATCTTGGCCTTATCTTCCTTAGTAACTTTAGAGTAATCGAACCTCTCGCAAAGCTCGTCGGAAATCTGGAAGCGTTTAAAAGAATCAATTACCCACTGGGGCGATCCCCACCAAAGACAGTCCGTACCCCAAATTACATGGTCGGCCCCATAAGCCTTGATGTTGCGCCCCATGAGGTGCTGGCACATTTCAGGATGTGCGACGGCCAACAATCCGTACGAGGAACCAATTTCCGGATAAATATTATCGATTTGCGGGTTGCGCTCCTTGATGTCGATGAGGGCGGCATGCCAAGCAAAGTCACCGGTTGTTGGGTCGTAGAAACCATCAGTCCCGAACTGAGGTTCACCAGGTCCATGCTTCAATGCAGAATGGTAGGCGATAAATGTTATGTCCGGATGATCCAATGCAGCCTTCTCCAAATCCCCAGGATGGGCATAATGCCCGAGGGTTCGCGACTGTGAGGCAAACCCTTTGTGCACACTGAAAATTTTCATCCCCAGTTCTTTGGACCTTTCGTAGAAGGGATAAGCTATTTCCTCATCGTCACAACGGAAGCCATCTCCAGATCTTCCGGGATCTGTATGACAATACCATTTCCAGGAATCGATCTTATATAAATTCACCTCACGCTCGATCTGTTCAAATAGTTCAGAGAAGCTGGGCTGGTTCGTACCGTGATTCCAATAGTGATTGGGCGCACAATTCCCTTGGCAAAGAGCCCGTGGAGATTTGGCCAGCTCGTTGAGATCGCTTTTTCGCTGCGACATGAGCCAGCTGGGAAGCAGGGCATGTCTGCCTTTTCCTGTACGCTCCTCACCCTCTAGAATTGTGCCGCTTTTGTCTTTGTTCGTTTCTTTACCCGGGACTCCGGAAATACAGACCATCGAGGTTTCGCTATCAAAGAACATTTCCTTCACAAAATTGGTAAAGCCATAGGCTTCGTCATCGTTATTCAACTCGAAGCCCATATTCTTCATGACCTCCATATTTCGGAAATTTAGAGGGACGCCGTTGGTGAAGTGCCCTTGAACATCGAATACAAAGTATTCGCCTTTGGGAAATTTCTCCGCCGTGACCGCCGGGTCCAAAGTCTCTTCTTCGTCAACCGCCCAAGCCTGACCATATACCATGTTGCTAGCTACAAAAGCGGTGGCCATCCCCATCGAACTACGAAGGAAATCGCGCCGGTCCATATCCAACTTCTTGGCCTTCTCAGTGGATAAGGTATCAATCAGGTATTCCACCTTGGCCTGGTTCTTGTTCTGAGGACGCGGGATAAATTCTTCGTTCGACACCGGTTGTGTCGGCATGGGTGATTCAAACCCCTTATTCCTATCACGACGCCATTTTGGTACCCACATTGTTCCGGTCCTTTCTTTTTATAAATTCTTTCGTTCCGTACAAACTAAACTGCTCATATTCAGTATGGGATAAGTGAAAAATGTGAGTCAAACTAACTTGAGTAATAGATTTATTCACCGGTTCAGGCCTGAGGTAATCTCACGGATTGGGATTCAGTTCCCCTACCTACCTAAGATCACTTTAACTTTTGCTGAAGCCATCCGTAGCAGTGGTTTTACGTGGGGACTATAAATCCAGCCTTGGGGCGATCGGGGCATAAAGCAATTCGACAAACTCAATGTAGGTCTCCTCCTACAAAAAATTATGCACACAGATTAGTTGTTCTCCCGCTGTGGCAACTTCTTCATTCACCTCATAATCCGGCAATTGAATCAGGTTTGATTCCCTGCAGTCTCCGCCGCAGGTTACAGCTGCCCACAATCGATCAATCGAAATGCGCGCCTGGCCGTAAGGTAGGACAGGAAGCCCGTTGATACCCCGCGGTCTTGCACTAGCTTAAGATTGTCGAAGGGCCAAGGGGTAAAGCTTTCTGAGCGTTGAGATTTCATTCGGTCATATTTGTTATCCCGCAACCATCCGTAAGCTAATCGAATTATTTAACAAGCCGCCTCAGGCTTACTGATTTCGTTTTACAGGTTTTTTGGTATGACTTAAATCTATGGCAACAAACCGTTGTGTCATCTGTACACAAAAAGTCCCGGATCTTTCGAATCCGGGGCTTTTATGAAATTAAATGAACCTCGATTAGCGACCGAAGACTTGTGCTTCGATGTAGTGGTTCATGGTATCGGTTGAATTTCCATTGGAGTAAAAGCGAACGTATTGTCCTTTTGTTCCTTTGGCTTCTATAACCTTTCCTTCGTGAGTTTCGATATAGGCTTTGTCTTTGCCTTTACCGAGACCGGCACTGTTGTCATGGTCGCTATTAAATATAGTCTTTACACCACTGCCAAACTCAGCGTCGTCGGACACTTGCACAACCACGTCATGATACGCGCGTGCTTGAGAATGGTAGTGCCAAAGTGCAATGACAAATATCTCCTTGGATGCTTCCAGGTCAATCTGCATCCACTGTAAATCGGGACCGAGTTCAACGTAATATCCCTCGTCGGCATCTTTGTCACCATCGGTCAAGAATTCCAACTCACCGATGATAGGCCAGTCGTCGCTGGAAGTGACTTCTTTGCCATCGGAGACCAATTCTACATCGTCAGGTACTGTGGGAAGCACCCGTTCTCCAATCGTGGTTTTTTCTAGGTGCAGGATTCCTTTGATCGGAACCGGCGTACCGGAGAATTTAGGTTTCGGAAGCTCAAGCTCCAGAATCTTATCCGCCGACAAGGTCGATGCGAATGAGGATAGGAAAGCTCCAATAATAGTATAGGAAGTTACAATTCGTATTAGGTTTTTCATTACATTAAGCATAGAAATCTGAATCGGTGAATTCGAGCCTGCGGCCTGCTTCGATGGCCTCATTGACTTTGAGGACCGCCGCTTCGCATTCCAAGGCTTCATGACCGGGGCAATTTAAGGGTACCTTGCTATCTCTAATAGCAGCAAAGAAGTTTTCGAGGTGAGGCTGGTGAATATAACCTTCAAGTGTCTTATTCACTTCAAAAGCATCCAGAGCAGCCGTTTCGCGCACGTCAACGGTGCCGGCTGAATCAGTTCTCGAGGGTGGTAATGGTACTTGCCAGGGTCTCACTTCAGCTTCTCCTTGTTTCTTTAAGAACCCATCGTTGATGTATTTGTTCCAACTCGGCGCGCTGGCTTCGCGGAAGACCGTGGTGTACTTGGGGTTTTCTGACATTTTGATGGAACCCTCTGTCCCCATGAAATACTCGAAGTATCCACCGCCCGCACTTGTGGTTGTCAGCACTTGGTAGAAAGCGCGAACCGGACCTTGGGCCGTGTCGAATTCGTAAATGGCCATGACATTGTCGTGCCATTCAAGATCGTCATAAAAGTCGGCACCTCCACTTGCAGTTACCGCTTTGGGGTTGGCGCCGAGGAACCAGCCATAAATATCAATCTGGTGAGCCCCCAGATCGGAAATGGGTCCACCCCCCAGTCCTTTGAACCAACGCCAATTGCGGAACTGGTGCATGTCCTTAAAACCAAACTCCTTCAACATATCATCGGAGATGGCGTACTTCGCCGGCCAACCGAGTGGTTCGGTCACCGCACGATTCCACTGACCATTCACGTTGGTAATACGACCGCAGATCTGGTTTTCGTCCAAGAGGTGTTTCTTGACAAACTGGTAGCGAGGATTGCTTCGGCGCTGGTGGCCGATCTGTAAAAACTTACCGGTTTTCTTGGCTGTTTGTACCATGGATACCGCACCTTCGTGAGTGTTGGACATCATCTTTTCGCAATAGACGTGGAGTCCGGCTTCCAGGCAGGCATTGGTCATCGGCGCGTGCCAGAAATCCGGCGTGGCGATTATCACCGCATCAAGGTCGGGCTGCTTTTCCAGCATCTCACGATAGTCAATATAGGGAGCAGGCTTTTGCCCATTTTTGCGCCATAAACCGATACCGCGTTTAAGATTAAATTTCTCCCAGATATCGCAGACAGCCACGACGTTTAATCTGGGCATTTTCATAAGGGATTGCATCAACACCTGGCCTTGGGCACCCACGCCAACCTGAGCAATGTTGATGTTATCCAGCTTGGATTCGCCCCCGACGGCAAACAAAGGAAGGTTGTTAGACAGCATTAGACCGGATCCGCCAGCCACACTGGTTTTGAGAAAGCTCCGGCGATCTATGCCTAGTGGAGATTCGTTACTCATGATTAAAAGGGTTTAGATTAATCTTTCCATAGCACCCATTTGGCATGTTCCACCATTTTGAGTGCCGTCATTGAAAGTATAACATGGATGCCCAGCCATGCAATACCATGTTGCTCATCGACCGCCATCAGACCAAGGGACAAGCCGACATACATAAGAAGCGAAACAATAAGAGAAATTCTCAATTTAACGCCGAGTAGGATGGTAGACGCAAGTAAGAGCATAATATAGCCCATTGGAATTGCAAAAACCTTGGCCGCCCATAGGGGAATAATGGAGTTTTCTACAATCCCGCCAGCCATGCCAGATACCTTGGCGTAATAATTCTCGAAACTATAATTTCCTGGAGAACCAAATTTTTCGAGGCCAGCGAAAAGCCAACGAATGGCGAGCCACACACGTAAGGCCAGAAACGCCCAGGCTTCGTTACTAATCTTATAACTTTGGGTTGATGATTCAGACATATTTTAGGGTAGGCTTAATAGTAAGCGGGACATTTAGATAATTTCCCAGCCTCGAACCAAACAAATTCTGCGTTTCATAGGAAATTCTATGGTTTGACCCTAAAACCACTGAAACGAGGGCCGTTTTTCATTGAAAACCCCAACAATTTGAGGCTTTTCGAACGTTCTTTTCATTCGACGGAAGCCAGTCTTTGTCCAATTTAATTATCCAGTGACCCAAAATCCCGACTCGAAAACCTTTCATCTAAGCTTGCCCTGCTATAATGAAGGAGACCGTTTGCCTGATTTTCTTCCCTCCTTGTGCACGGCTATTCTGAAATCGGATTTATCCGTCGAGGTTCAGATTGTTGACGACGGCTCAGAATTTTACCATCAGGGGCATTACCGAAACCTCATGGGACTTCTCCGGCCTTCTTTTTCTTTTTTACACGATACCTTGCCCCTAGATTTTAATCAAGGAAAAGGCAGCACGGTCTACGCGGGTTGGGATCAGGCAAAAGATGCGGATATGCTTGTGTTTTCCGATGCAGACGGAGCTGTTGGACCTGAAGAAGTCGTGCGAGTCCTGAAAGCGGTCAATGAAGACCCCGATGCAGATAATACCCTGTATGCAACCAGCCGGATCGAAAACGAAACTACAGAAGTACACAGACGAGCCTTGCGCAACATTGGTGGCCTGACCTTTCGCTGGCTAAGAAAACAGCTATTCTCCTTCCCAATAGAAGACACGCAATGCGGGTTTAAAATCGTGCCGAATGCATTCTTCAAAGAATACCGCGAAAAACTGATCGAACCTGGCTTTGCCTTCGATATCGAGCTTCTCTACCGCGCACAGCAGGCTAACCTGAAATTGAAGGAGGTCCCCGTAACATGGAATGATATCAAGGGTGGCCATATGAGCTTTGGAAACTCCATCGCCCTCTTTAAAGATTTGCTCCGATTGAAGGGAACCCTCTACAAGGAGGAGTAAACTGAAGAATCCCTAATGTGAAAGTTTTCAGGACAGTCAGCATCCCCGAAGCCGAAATCGACTACCATGCAATTCGCTCTCAAGGACCGGGCGGGCAAAACGTCAACAAAGTTTCCTCGGCCATACAGCTGTTTTTCAATATTCCTCAGTCGAGTCTGCGGGAGGAGATCAAGGAACGGTTGTTGAAGTTGAAGAACAACCGAATAACGGCTGAAGGCGTGATCGTTATAAAAGCCCAGTCTTACCGCAGTCAGGAAAAGAACAAAGAAGAGGCCCGGCATAGGCTTGCCGAACTTGTGCGTTCTGCCCTCAAGGCTCCGAAAAAACGCAGGGCCACCAAACAATCCAGGGCATCCACACAAAAACGGCTGGATTCGAAAAAGCGTCGAAGCGAAAATAAGAACCTCCGGCGTCGAGTAAACCCGGATTAAACTTAGTGGCCAGGGGAAATATCGATTCCTTATGATTCCAAATTTTGGTCACAGGCTTTCAACAAAGCGAATGACCAGTTCACGTTTGCTTCTAGACTGTTTTTTGAAGGATTGCTTGCTCTGTTCAGCTTCGCCTCCGTGCCAGAGTATGGCTTCCTCGACATTTCGAGCACGGCCATCGTGCAGGAGTCGTGAGTGCTCGTTAACCTTTGGGAATAAACCGATTCCCCAAAGCGGCGGGGTTCGCCACTCACTGCCGGTTGCATCAAAATCGGGCCGGCTGTCTGCAAGCCCTGCACCCATGTCGTGCAACAACAAATCTGTGTAGGGTCGAAACGTTTGTCCGGCCAATGCTTCAATCGCATAGTCCTCTGGTGTCCTTAGTTCTGGGGCATGGCAGGTTGAGCACTGGAGGTCCCAGAACAAAGCTTTCCCAGCTTCGAATTCATCCTGATTCCTAATCCGAGCTGCCGGAACAGCCAAAGTCTGTAAATAAAAGACGACGTCCTGCAAGTCCCTTATGGAAATTTCTGGAGTCCCACCGCTTGGGAAATTTTTTGTCAGTTCCTGCTGAACCGTGTGGTTTTCATCCGGAAAAACCGAATTCGTAATCCCGATATCCCCAACGAATGCACCAGCCGTCTGATCCATGAGATCGGCTTTGTTGGCCTTCCAACCGAAGCGTCCCAAAACTTTTTGATCCGAGCTAGGACTCCAAACTCGATTGGGACGGCCGGAGATGCCGTCCTTGTCTTCATCCAAGGGATCAGCACGACTCAGAATCTCTGCTTCCGAAACCGCTTCAAGCAACCCGAGCCCAAAAACCTGGGAAGCACCACGAGGCGAAAACAACAGTTCCTCAGACGGTTCACCATAAGCCCAGTCTGCCATCGAATAACGTGGTTCGAGTAAAGTGAAGGTGGAGCCATCCGGATAATTGCCTGTCCTTTCCTGGTAAGAGATTCTGATACTCGCTTCAGGTTTGGCACCGGGTAATGCACGAACGCTTATCTGATTTCCATAAATGGGATCCGGTAAAGGAGCTCCATGATCAGTCCTACCAGGAATGCTTATACGCATCAGCCATCCATTGGAAATCTCCCCTTTAATTGGCGGTCGACCGCGACCATCCTTGAAGTGACAAGCCGAACAGGAACGAACATTAAACAGAGGGCCGAGCCCGTCGCGGCCATCGACAATTGATGAGGCGTCCACCCAATTCGTATTGAAAAAAGCATTACCAGCGAAAAATCGAGGGTGCTCTGTTAACTCCAGATTTTTTGCAGGCAGGCTGAAAGCATCCCTCGTCTCAAGGAACACCGTGGTGTCTCCACCGGCTAATTCATCGGCGTAAAAACCATTCAATAGGCTACACGCAACAAAGCTTCCAAAAAGGAGAGCAACCGTTGGGAACGCTTTCATCCAGGCAATCAGCCCCGTTTGACGTCTAACTCTAACAGCTCCTCAGCGTCGGCCAAAGCATAGACCAGGCTCCACAATGCACCCACGGCATCCTTGACCTGAGTAAGTTTTTCAGATCCTTCTTCGGCAATAATCGCCTGGTCAAACGGAGCATCAATAGCGAATACCTTTTCCTTGGCAGTCAAAAACTTTTTGCGAACCAGCTGAGCCGCTTTTTGATCCGCATCGGCGATCACGTCGATAAAGCCTTTACCTTCCACAAGTGGGCCGTACCGCGCTTTGTATGTGCCAAACAGCACCACCTCCAGACCTTCCATGTTGGCAACGAGGTCGAAATGAGTAGTATCGCTGAAACAAGAATGCTCATCCTCTTGGGATTTGGAGCGCAGCGCCACTGACATTCTTTCCGCAGCGAGTTCCCGACCGGCCATAGAACTAACACCACGCATGACGGATTTCATCAAGGTGGTCGACCTTTTCATAAAGAAATCGCCGGTGTGGTTGTCGTAATTGGAAAGACTCCACGCATCGGCCACTGCCACAAGGTGACTGCGCAACAGTTCGGTTGCCACGACCAAATATTTCATGCGGCGATCGGCATTCGGAGCTTCAGTGAAATCCGTCCATTTTCTTTGGCCAGGTCCATCCGCATAGAGATCCTGACCCCATAAAAGGAACTCAACAGCATGCCATCCCGTGGAAATGTTTGTCTCACCGTCCTTCTGATTGAGCTGCCTGAGCAGGCGACTGGTTATTTCAGGATAATCGGTTGGATTATTAATAATTCCCGAACTCGGGTCATCTACGGTGTAGTCGATATAACTTTCATCGACGGGCCAGGCATTAATCAGAATCTCCAGTTCCATTTGATCAATCGGACCATCGGAAAATCGATAAGCTTCCGAGCGGCCGTAAATCTTGCGGGCTTCAATCCAACTGCGCTTCATCTCCTCAAAGGTATCCTCACCGGGATTTTTGCGAAACTGATAGACCGCCATGTTGAAGCGGACGGTCTCTTTGACAGAGTCGGAATAAAGATACCAGGCCAGAGTGGCGTAGTTTCCAAGAAATTCAAATGCGATTTCGTTGGAAAAGGGCTGCCCCTCAGGGGTTGGTGGAGCGAGCTCAAAATCTGCACTTAAGGGGCCTGCAATCAAAGCAATCCAAAGAAGGCAAGCCATACAATACTTTCTCATCGTTTCTAATTGGTACTTTTCATTGCAAAGGCAGGTTTCTTGTTTGGCAATCCTTGAGGACGACTATTAATTCTTAGGTAAAGTGGGTTCAATCACGAGAATTCGGCCACGGAAATGACGACCGAGAAAGCGATAGCAACTTTGTTCCAGAAGGAGATAGCCCCCAACCATCCGAAATGAGCCTTAGCAGATTTTGGTGAAATCCAGATCTCCTATTTAGCAAAGTATTTTCTGGAAAAAGTCTTTTCCCAACGTAGGGTCCGCTTAAACCATCCATTCTGATGCCTCATTTTCTTTTTATTTCAGCGACAAACGGTAACAATTTGAAATTGACAGAGGTCCTAAAGGACATTGCCGATGCGGTAGGTGCTTCTACCGAGATCATACAGCTGGAGGACCTAGATATTCCCCTCTATTCACCGTCTACTCAAAAAAGTGATGGCGTGCCATTAGAGGCCGATATGCTCAATGCCAAGTTGATTGAGTCAGACGCCTTGGTTTTACTCGCCCCCGAATACAATGGCAGTATCCCACCGGTGGTAACGAATGCCATAGCTTGGATGAGCGTCGCTGGCGACGATTTTCGCAAAGCTTTTAACGGTAGATTTGCTTTAGTGGGCACGCACAGTGGCGGAGGTGGATTTCGCGTGCTGGAAGCCATCCGGTCCCAATTGGTCCACCTGGGAATGATTGTTCTGGCCAGAACAATCCAAACAAACTTTGGCAAGCAACTAGATCTCGATTCAGCCAAGGCCATCTTTGAGCAGCTGGTCCAACTAACAAGCTCCAGCGATTAATTAGGCAACCCGGCGAAAGTGGGCCTAATTTTCACAATGGCCAGGCACCAATAAACAATAGAGACAACCATCGCCTGATGTGAAGCGATGCTTGTGATTCTTGATATTTTGTAACAGTTAGAGCTCCACGATTTAAGATTGTTGAGAGGCGGAAATGAATTTGCCTTCAAAAAGCCTTGGAGTTTCGCAGATTTCCAAAACCGATAACTCGGCAAAAATGAGAGTTTTACGGAACTTTTACGAGTTCCCGGAGGATTCCCCTAAGTTTAAGGAACCCCATTAAACGGGCTTCACCCACGGTATAAGAAAGCAGCCTATCCCAAGGCCGCTGGATTGACGATATTAGGTAAGGGTCCGCCGCTTAAAAATGCCTCGATGTTGTCGGCCACGATCATGCCCATTTTTGTGCGTGTGCCAATCGTTGCACTTCCCAGATGTGGGGCAAGAACCACATTTTCCAATGGTAGTAGTCCGGCATCGACAGTTGGTTCTTGTTCGTAAACGTCGAGACCGGCTCCGGCAATCCGTTTCTCCCGCAAGGCTGTTACCAAAGCTTTCTCGTCTACCACGGGTCCCCGGGTAGTATTGATCAAGTAGGCTGTGGATTTCATAAGATTGAGTTCCGCTTCACCGATGAGATAGTGGGTATCGGGGACCAGGGCCACATGTAAGGACACGAAATCAGACTTCGCTAAAACTTGTTCCTTCGAGGCGTACTCAATGCCCAAAGCCCGTTCTTCAGCTTCATCCAGACGGGTCCGGTTGAAATAAATGACTTTCATTGAAAATCCTTTAGCTCGAGGAATCATGGCCTTACCTATGCGGCCCATGCCTATAAGGCCGATCGTAGCCCCCGTAATGTCCCCCCCCAGCAGCTGGAGAGGCCCCCACCCCTCCCAGGCATCCGCCCTAATCATTCGGTCTCCTTCGCCGATTCGACGCGCCACATTGGTTAACAAACCCCAGGCGATATCGGCAGTGGTTTCAGTCAAAACCCCAGGTGTATTCGTCAAAGGGATACCTAGTTGGGTCGCAGCATCCACATCGATGTTGTTGTAACCCACTCCGAAATTTGCGAGCAGCTTCAACTTGGAACCTGCTTCCAACACCTCAGCATCGATCGTATCCGGACTATTTGGAACCAGCACTACGGCGTCTTGAATTTCACGCAAGAGATCCTCGCGAGGCAAGGTCCGGTCTTCCGGATTGATGTGAAGATTACATTGGGGTCGTAGTCGGGTCTTTACGGCTGGAACAACTTCTCGGGTTAAGTAAACTTTGGGCTTCGATTCATTCATGGTTTGATTAAAAGGAAATTAGAAAAAGCTACAAAAAACAATGATGTTAAATCCTCAACAAAAACATTCCAAGCTCCATGATTGAAGTATCGGTAATTCTCCCAGTTAGAAACGCCGATTCGACTTTATCTCGGTCCCTGCAAAGCATCCAGAACCAAACTTGCAAAAATTGGGAGTTGATAATCGTTGAAGACAGATCAAAGGACAACACCCAGGCCATTGCATCGGAATTCGCAAACGCCGATCCAAGGATCGTCCTAATGCTCAACGAGGGCTCCGGTATTGTGGACGCATTGAATAACGGTATCGAAAAAAGCAAAGGAAGATATATCGCCCGCATGGATGCCGACGATTGGGCCCATCCCAGACGATTGGAGCTTCAAGCCCGCTATTTGTCGGCCAAAAAAGAAGTGGGGTTAGTAGCCACGCGGGTAAACCATAGGGGGAATAGTTCTCAACAGGAGGGCTATGCCAGGTATGTAGATTGGACGAACACTCTGACGCGCTGGCCATATATTCGGGCAAACCGCTTTGTCGAATCTCCTTTTGCACACCCGTCGGTAATGTTCAAACGTTCCATTATAGGTGAATACGGTGGCTATAGAAACGGTCCTTTTCCGGAAGACTATGAATTGTGGCTACGGTGGATGAGCCGAGGTGTCATCATGGCCAAGCTTGAAGAATACCTGCTCGATTGGCATGATTCTGGAGATCGATTGTCGCGGATAGATCCACGGTACAGCACTGAGGCATTTTACAGGGTTAAGGCCCAATATCTCGGGGCTTGGATAAAAGAGACCGGACTCCTCAAGCGACCCATCTGGATTTGGGGCGCCGGCAGAATTACTCGCAAGCGAGCTCGATACTTACAGGAAGAAGGAATCCGTTTTTCCGGATATATCGATATCGATCCCAAAAAGGCGGGCAAAAATCTAGAAGAACTCCCGGTTGTCCAACCTGATGAAATCAAAACAGATAATCAGCCTTTTGTCCTTTCTTACGTGGCTAGCCGTGGCGCCAGTTCCAGTATCAGTTCCTATTTGAACAAGCGCGGCCTGATAGTTGAGCAGGACTATATCCTGGCAGCTTGATTTATGATCAGTGCTTTAATCCAAGTTTTTCGAGCTTCGGCCGAATTACGAAGGAACAATACCCCTGCTGCGGATTGTTTAGGTAATAGTCCTGATGATAGTCCTCCCCCGGATAAAATTTTTCTAGAGCCGTAATTTCCGTTACGATGGGATCCTCGAAATATTCTTGGGCCTGTTCCCGAGATTTTTCGGCGGCATTTCGCTGTTCATTGGAATGATAAAGTAGGGTGCTTCGGTATTGGGTGCCCACATCATTTCCTTGTCGGTTAAGGGTGGTTGGATCGTGGGAACGCCAAAACAAATGGAGCAATTCATTGTAAGATACCACCTTGGGATCAAATGTGATTTGAATGACTTCAGCGTGACCGGTTGTCCCACTGCAAATGGATTGATAAGTGGGATTTTCCTCCTCGCCTCCAGCATAACCTGACACAACTTTGGTCACACCTGGCTGCTGTTGAAAAATGGCTTCCACACACCAAAAACAACCACCTCCTAATGTGGCCATCTCGAGACTTTCTTGATTATTATCCGTTGATTTCATGATTGAAATTGAAAGGATCAAAACAAGCACCCGCGCAAAAGGGAACTCCTCGCAATTCGCAAATTTCCTGAGTGATTTTTTCCTTGGGCGACAATCCACCTTTTCCTGATTTGGCTCCCTGGGAAAGTTTTATCTCGACCATTTTTACCTCATCCTTTTCCGCCAGGGTCTTAAGTTTTGACTCCTCCAAGTGTCCCTCATCAAACCGAACTCCAAACTTGGCTGTTCCCATCTGGAATATGAGATCGCAATCTTCCATGAGATGATATTTAGGATAACCACCCTCCCCTGTATTCATCGGAATACCGGCCATCTTTGCCCCACGAGCAAGTGGACGCACGGCGTTTCGCCCAAGCGATCGTCCCAAAATGAAAGTAAAAATTCAGGTATCTGCCCGCAACGAAGAGACAGATTGTGAGTCCAGGTAATGTCCAATTCACGAACTTGGATAACCTGTATAAATTTACCATTATGGCGGACATACGATGAGAATAGGTCGTAGATTCAGGGAAATCATTCCGAGAAATTTGCGAACCGCAAATCATTCTACCGCTCTCATTGCCATTTAACCAAGTTCTCCCACATACCTGAAATAATGGCAAATCCTTAGAAAAAAGAGGGGGTTAACGTCCATGGCCACGCTGTCTGATAAGAGGAACGGAAAGCAACCCGAAGACCAAAACCATCAAAATCATTACCCCAAAAACTTTATTGGCACTATCCACACCACCCCTACCCAAAGAATGGGAGATAACGCTGTTTCCACCTACCCCTATAAACAAGCAAAGCCCGAAAAATATCCCGATAGACGGTATATTCGCCACCAATGCAACTAACCCTAGCTCACCAACAAAGCACCCCACAAAAATCGCATCGACCAGATTGTAGGCTGCGATCACAACCATACTGACCACGGCAGGGGCCGACATCTTCCCAATCAGGGGCAGAAACGGCGGTTCTCCAAGGGCACTGCTGTGGAATTTCATTTGCCGATGAGAGGTAAAAATTCTTTGGCAGGCAATGCCCCGCTTCGCTAATAAATCACCTCAGCGCGTCAAATATCAATTCCCTCAATGCCGAATAGTTCGGATTGCTCAAAGTACCAGAAATTTTGATCGGTTTGCGCCACAACTCATATTCACCATTCAGGTCCGTTCCGACCAGCCCAAGAATCCTGGCGTTTTCACCAAACGATCCCTTTGAACCAATGGATAAACTCATGGAAAGCGCGCCTCCGGCCAGGGAGGCCCAGCTGGTGGCATCGACACTTCCCTTTCCCGCCAATAGAAGCTC
>DDZZ01000038.1:140229-159335 GCA_002346535.1 Opitutales bacterium UBA2995
CCCTTTCCCGCCAATAGAAGCTCGGGACCGGTTATGGAGAAATTGTGGATAGTAACTTTTCCCTGGGATGAGCGGTCCACATTCAGCCGTATTGAGTCATAAGGTACACATTGAACGTACTGCGTCATTTTCGAAACCGCCGAAAATCGCTCATTCTTAAGCAGGCCTCCCAATAAAGCGACACCCAGGTTCACCGCCTGGGCTGATTGATTGGCGCCCTCATTTACCATGGAAAATTTCAGGAGACCGCTGGTTCCTTCCAGATCCATCGTTATCTCGATAGCTTCGCTGATTTGTTCCAACTGTTGGGCCTGTCCCAAAGCACTAACCGAACCGGTCCAAGATCCGGTTATCGGTGCACCGCTGCCCAAGTCCACAAGTCCCGATGGCAGATTGGCAACGCTTCCTTCCACCCTAAATGTGTAAGGAGAGGGGTTATTGGGTGAATAAATGAGGTCTCCTTTTCCGGCAATAGTTCCGCTCTCCACCCGGCTGCTGAAAGATGTCAGAGATACGCTATCTGACCGGACAGATGTCGCTATTGAAAATGGTTCCATCGCAATTCCATTCGGTAATACCAGTCGTTGAATCTGCACCTCTGCGATGCCGGCTAGCCGTTCCCAAGGAACTGAAGACCGAGCTAGGCTGTTTACGGCAATTTTTTCACCGACAGTGGGAGTATCCAATTGCTGCATACTGTAGCCCCAACCGGCGAGCGCTTTACCGACGGATTGCAAATCCTCCAAGTAAACATTGTCCCCGCGAACCAGGATCTCAAAAGGATTCAATTTCAGGGATCGAACGTTGGTCTCGAGCACAAGCCTTGAAACTCGATTACCGCGCTTTACTTCTATTGGCGCCAGTAATTCAATGTTGTTTTCAGAATTAAGATCCAAGTTCACCGTAAACTCCCCGGCACCTAACGTATCCGAAAAGCCCGTTTTCAAAAACCCAGTCAAATTTGGAATTTCGGCAGCCTTTCCAGAGCCATCAAACTGATATTGAAGAGGCCGGCCATCGAGAATGCCCGATCCACTCAAAGCGAAGTTTCCGGCCCCCGTTTGCATGTTCCATCCCACTTGCCCGCTCGTGGCCAAGGTCGCGGTGCTCAGAAGTGACGGTAATTCCAATAGTGTAATCGGCAGAAGGGATCCATTGAGCCTGGCGTCCAGCCGGCCTTGCAACTGCCCAATCTCAAAATTCATGTCCAGCTCGGTATCAAATAGTGGATCCGGGTGATCGTTGTCTCGTATTAAAAGAGAGAGCATCTCGCCATCTGAAGTTCGGTTAACATTCCACAATCCGGAGATGTTTAACTCACCGGCTGAATTTAAGCCATGCCCCAGTGCTTGAAGTTCCAGTTGCCCGGCCAGACTGTTGATACCTGCCTGATTCTGATCTAATTCCATCGAGAGCTTATACACAGCCCTCTCAATCAGGCTGGTCTCTCCTTCATCGAGAAAGGCACCTTGCAGGACCAGGCGTGCCTGTTCTCCCACAGTGAGGTCGTCCAAAGAAACATTCAAATCAACCGTCTGCTGATCGGAAAGTTTAACCTGCCCATCCAGCCTCAATCGGCCGATGGATACTTGGTCCGTAGGCACCATCTGAGCCAAGATCCCATTCCATGGTTCCTTACTCGGCTCCTCATTTGCACCCAGTAAATTCAGCCAGGCACCCAAACCACCACCAGCGGTAACAATGGTCGCCAGATCAGCGTTCAATCCTTTAATGATCAATTCATCCAGCTGAATTTTCCGGGACCGGGCCTGGTCCAACCAGGAAGCCTCAACTTCAACCAGATCCGTAGAGAAGGAAGTGCCTTCGTGAATCAAATTAAAATCTTCTATATAAATACTATTGAGCCCCACCCGAACGGTTTCAACCGAAACGTTCTCCACCTTGCCATCAAGTGCCCATAGGAAAACTTTCTTGTGCATAGAGGTGCTAAAAACCCCCACGCCCAAAAACAGGATTAAGAGGACAAGGACGATGCCGAGCAGGATCAGGATTTTGCGCATGTTTTCAAAGGATTCAATGAGCAATAGTTACTTATTTCAGCCAACGCCAATCAAAGTTTCAGGATAAGAGAAGAAGCTTTCACTCAACCCACCGGATTTCCACGAAAAAAGCGAAATCTTGACCTTCGTGTTTTGTCGGTTACCCATCATCCCTTTACACAAACCGATCCATGAGTAACTCAGTGATTGAACTAAATGAAAAAATCCAGGCAGCCGCAGCCTGGGTGTCACCCCTGCGAACAGCCATCGGCCAAATTATCATCGGACAAAAATACCTGGTAGACAGATTGATTTTGGGCCTGATATCTAATGGTCACGTTCTTCTGGAAGGTGTCCCCGGCCTGGCAAAAACATTATCCGTGAAGACACTGGCCTCTGCAATCAGTGCACAATTTCAGCGGATTCAGTTTACGCCCGACCTCCTCCCCGCAGACATCATCGGTACTTTGGTTTACAATCCGAAAGACCACAGTTTTGAAACAAAGAAGGGGCCCGTATTTTCCAATCTGGTCCTGGCCGATGAAATAAACCGTGCTCCGGCTAAGGTCCAATCAGCCTTGCTGGAAGCCATGCAGGAACGCCAGGTGACAATTGGTGAAGAGACACATGAACTGCCGACACCCTTTCTCGTATTGGCTACTGAAAATCCAATCGATCAGGAAGGCACCTACACCTTGCCCGAAGCCCAAGTCGACCGATTCATGCTCAAACTCAACGTGGGCTACCCCAACAAAGAGGAGGAGCGGGCGATCCTCGATCGAATGGCCACCACTTCGGCCATCGAAGATATTAATCCTGTCATCACACCTGATGATATCTTGCGCGCGCGCGAGGTCGTTAACGAAATCTACGTCGATGAAAAAATAAAGGACTACATCGTAGATATCGTATTCGCAACGAGAAATCCCAATGACTATAATCTGCAATCAGATTCACTCATCCAATTTGGAGGCAGTCCGAGAGCTACTATTTCCCTGACTTTAGCCGCCAAGGGTTGGGCCTTTTTACAAGGGAGAGGCTATGTGACTCCACAAGATGTAAAAACAATTGCCATGGATGTACTCCGCCACCGCGTCATCGTAAGCTACGAGGCCGAGGCGGAAGGTAAAAACAGCGAAGATATTGTTCAGGAAATTCTGGATACATTACCAGTACCTTAAAAATTCATGGAATCGTCCTCTTACGCCTAATTTTCCTCTACCTCGAAAAAAGTGGAAACAAGGAAGAGTCTAAGCAAGAGAACGAGTGCGACAATTAATTCATGAAAGACCCGCGCGAAATACTTAAAAAAGTACGCCAAATCGAGATCCGGACCCGAAAAATGGTCACGGATGCCATGGCAGGGCATTATAACTCGGTATTTAAGGGCCAAGGCATGGACTTTGAAGAAGTTCGCGAATACACACCGGGAGACGATATACGAGCCATAGACTGGAACGTTACCGCAAAAATGGCCCACCCGTTTGTGAAACGGTTCCGCGAGGAACGGGAATTGACTTTGATGCTAGTAGTGGATGTCAGCGCATCAGGTGATTTTGGTTCCATAGCGGAAAGCAAGCGGGAACTGATGGCCGAAATGGCCAGCGTTCTTGCATTTTCAGCTATCCGAAACAACGACAAGGTTGGATTGCTGCTTTTCACCGATCAAATTGAGGCTTTTATCCCGCCTCAGAAAGGGAAGCAGCACGTCCTGCGCATCATCCGTGAATTGCTTTTCTTCGAACCCGAATCCACGGGAACCGACATAAAAATGGCATTGGATTACTTGAACAGAATTGTGAAACGTAAAGCGGTCACCTTTCTCATTTCCGACTTCCTGGTAAGAGATACATTTCGCAGAGCCAGGATCAGGAACCAATACACGGATATGTACCGCTCCTTGACGCTTACCGACCGAAGACACGATCTTATTGTACTTCGACTTTCAGACCCTCACGAATACGCCCTACCCAACCTGGGAATTCTAAGCCTGGAGGATGCTGAAACAGGCCAGCTCATAGAATTGGATACCCGAAACAGCCAAATCCGAGAGGAGTTTCAAAACCAGAACGGTCAACAGCTTGAAGACTTTAAACGTACGCTCAAGAGACTCGGGATAGACAGTATCTATGTGGAAAACGGTCAGCCCTACATCACAAAGATCCGCGAGTTTTTCCTGAATCGCGAAAAACGTCGTTAATGAAAACAGGTGCCGCACATACTCTTCTCGCAATGGCAGGGACGAAATCGCTGACTGCACAAGAAGGCACTACGGTTTCTCAAGCGGATATTCTCGATGTCAAGAATCCTATCTTTTTATTGGACCCGATGGTTCTTTTTTCCATTGCCATCGGAGTTGTTGTGGCAGCTATCGCATTTTGGATTGGAGTTGTCATTTTCAAACGCATGACTCGACCACCGGAACTGGCACCCCCTCCGCCTTATGAAATCGCGTTGAACCACCTTCGCAAAGCTCGAAACTGGCTGGAGCCTGAAACAGCTGAAAGATTTTGCACAGAGGTATCGACGATCATGAGAAGCTTTCTTGAAGCTCATTTCAAACTTCCGGCCACCGAGCAGACAACCGAAGAATTTTTCAGTAATCCCTCTCATACGGAAGCCTTCACCGCAGATCAGAACATAGAGCTGAAACAATTTTCAGAACAATGCGATCTGGCAAAATTTGCTCAATGGGGTCTGGGTACCACCGAAATGGAAAAGCTCTATTCCACGGCTGAAGTATTTATCGAAACAACCGGTAAGCCAACCGAGGAACCAGTCCAGGAAAACCCGGACGCCATTACCCCAGGCTGATGCTCGAATTTCAATATCCATACTTCCTGTTCCTTATGGTAGCGGTCTTTCTGCTTCCGTTCCTACGTGGCGGCCTCCGCATGCAGGGAAGTATTCGTTTTTCCAATACTCAGCTAGCGGGAAGGCTAGGCACAATCAAAAGATCGCCTTCGGGCCGCTGGCTTGCCCTGCTTCGCACTCTGGCGCTAACTTTGCTGATAGTGGCCCTCGCCCGCCCAAGATTGGGTCATGGCGAAACAGAAATCGAGGCCAGTGGAATCGATATTGTGCTTGCGGTGGACATCTCGGGCTCTATGGAGGCCATGGATTTTAAAATCAAGGGTAAGCGCTACAACCGCCTCGAGGTAGTGAAAATAGTGATTGAAGAATTCATTGCGAAACGGGATGCAGACCGGATTGCGCTGGTCGCCTTCGCAGGTGAACCTTACCTGGTAAGTCCGCTTACCTTGAACCACGACTGGTTGGTAAAAAATTTGGGTCGCTTGGATATCGGAATCATTAATGATACCGGAACGTCCATCGGGTCGGCCCTCATAATGAGCGTCAACCGGCTTCGTGAATTGCAGGCGAAAAGTAAAGTAGTAGTCCTCCTGACAGATGGTGTTAATAATTCGGGATCCATCCAGCCCATCACTGCAGCCGAGGCAGCAGCGGCTCTTTTGGTGAAAGTATACACTATTGCTGCCGGGACCAATGGGAAAGTCCCATTCCCAGTCAAAGATTTCATGGGCCGCACCCGCTATCAGCATCGAATAACAGAAGTCGATGAAGTTACCCTCAAAGAAATTGCCCGTATAACCGATGGAACTTTTTTCAGGGCAACAGACACTGAAGAGCTACAGGACATTTACGATCAAATCGACGAGTTGGAAAAAACCGAGGTTATGCTGAAAAATTTTACTTATTATACCGAGCTGTTTATCTGGCCGCTTTTTGCCGGATTATTATTCCTTCTCCTGGAATTTCTGCTTGCACAGACAAGATTGAAAAGGCTCCCGTAATTATAAATTTGATACAATGACTTTTGCTTACCCCATAATATTCATACTTGCATTGGCACTGATCCCGTTAATGCTTTTATGGGCATTCCAGGTAGAACGAGGGAAACAGAAGCAATTGGAAAAGTTTTTGGCACCCGGCCTGATCACCCAGCTTACAGAGTCGGTGAGCACTCGCAAAAAACAGCTCAAGGCAGTCTTGATGGCTATGGGAATCGCACTGGTGGTCGTTGCTGTTGCACGGCCCCAATACGGCTATGTCTGGCAGGAGGTAAAAAGCAAGGGTATCGACGTTGTCTTCGCTATCGATACCTCCAAAAGCATGCTGGCACAAGATATCCGGCCGAACCGGCTCGAACGGGCCAAACTGGCGGTTCTTGACTTTATATACAAAATGGGAACAGACCGGATTGGCCTGGTAGCATTTTCTGGATCGGCATTTTTGCAGTGTCCCCTGACCCTCGACTACAACGCATTTCGCCAATCCCTGGAAATTCTCGATCCTGGAATTATTCCCGTACCGGGAACAGACATTGCAGCTGCAATCGAGGTGGCAGAGGCGGCATTTAATAAAAAAAACAATTTTAAAATTCTCATCCTGATAACAGACGGTGAGGACCTGGAAGAGAACGGGATCTCCGTGGCCGCGCAAGCGGCAAAGCGGGGCGTCAAGGTGTTCACTTTAGGCGTAGGCAGTAGGGATGGGGAAATCATTCCTTACATCAACGATCAGGGTCAGCAAGATTATGTGCGCGACGAGCAGGGGAAAGTCGTTCGCACACGCCTCGATGAAGAAACGCTGCAACGTATTTCCGCAGCCTCCAAAGGATTTTACAGTCCGCTTGGCGCATTGGGCGAAGGACTGGAAAGAGTCTATACACTCGGATTGGAGGAAATACCACGACAGGAACTGAATTCGCGGATGAACAAACAACCCATCGAACGCTACCAGTGGGTCTTGGCCGCGGGAATTATTCTCCTCATTTTCGAATGGCTGTTGGGGACCCGTAAAACGAGAATGCCTGTAGCCCGAAAAACAGCAGCCACGCTCCTGTTTATAGGAGTATTCGTTTCTCCGCCACCCGAAGTGGAAGCCTCCCCCTACAAAGCCCAAAAACACCTGAAAAAAGGTGAGTTTGTCGAAGCGGAACAATTGTACCGCGAGGCCATCGTGGAAAAACCGGAAGATATGCGCCTGAGGTACAACCTGGGAATAGCTTTGTACCGGCAGGGCAAATACGCCGATGCAATCACGGTTTTCACGGACGCCCAGGAAACCAACGACCCTGATCTGCAGGCAGACATCCTTCACAACATGGGCAACGCCATGTATCGGATCGGCGAATCTAAAATATCAAATCAACAACCCCAAACCCGTAAAGATTGGGCGAAAGCTTTGGAATACTACAATGGCAGTCTGGTGATACGGCCCGAGGATCCGGAAACTCAGGCTAATTTAAAATTTTTAAACTACCGCATTGAAACTCTGGTATTGTATGATCTCTTCCTCGATTCTAATTTTCCGGATTTGGTCGAACTCAAGGGGGCCGGCAATTTCGACCAGGGAATCAAACGACCGATATCTGCCACACTCACAGATACAGATCGCTATCGGCTTGTAAAGTGGGAAGGCGAAGGAGTGAAAGACCCGGAAAAGGCGAAGACCAAAGTACTCATCGACGCCAACAAAACCATAACTGCACAACTCGTGGAACTAGTTAATCTTCAAGTAGCCGTTATTCCAGAAGGCGCAGGCACCTCAACTTCACTCGGAAAGTACGACAAGGGCGAGGAAGTGCCTCTAAAATTTGAAAGCGAATACGGCTGGCGGTTCGTGCAATATGAGGGACCGAATATTCAGGATCCGACCAATCCAGAAAGTACAATTAAACTAGAATCAGACACCACGGTGGTTGTCATTTGCGAAGAAGCGAAGGAGCTTGTCTTCGACTTGGAGAAGGATGAAAGCGTTAACTAGAAGCATGGCCCATTTTCGTTTGCCAGCACTCCTGATTTTTCTGGCGGGTGTCGGACCGTACTCCATTTTCGCTCAGCAACAACCTGAAGGTTCTCAAGATCTGATTTCCGAGGAAGACATCGAACAATCAAAGAATCGCGGAATCGAGATCTGGGAAGGGACGCTATTCGGGCAGGATTCTTATAAACCCGGTTCCTATGCTCAGATTGAGGCTTTGCCCAATCCGGGATTCGAGTTTGACAAGTGGGAAGGTGAGCGAGTTGCCGATACAACACAGGCCAAGACCTTTGTCACCATGGAGGACCACCTGGACATTAAGCCTCACTTTCGAAGGATCTGGAACGTAATCGCAACTCCAGACAACAAGGAAGCTGGGAATGTGACCGGTGGAGGCGACTATCCGGATGGAACCGAGGTAAACCTGAAAGTTCAACCCAATCTAGGTTTCGAGTTTCTGGGATGGGAAGGAAAAGGTATCCGGGAAGAAGAAAAAGAAGAACTGGAAACCTCCATTATTGTGGAAGGTGATCACGACATTGTAGCCCGGTTCGAAAATCAGGATCAGAACGAAAATCAGGATCAGGAAAACGACCAAAACGAAGATCAATCCGATCAGAACCAGGATCAGGAAAACGACCAAAACGAAGATCAATCCGATCAGAACCAGGATCAACAGGACCCAGGCGAGCAGGAGAAAGAATCACAGGAACCGGAATCAAAGGAGGACGAACCCCAGGAACCCGAAGAAAATGAGACGGACCAGGAAGAACAGCCAGAATCTCCGGAAGAGGTAGAAGGCCAGGAAACTCCTCCTGAGGAAGCGTATGCTCCCGAGGGACAACCGGTTCCTTTGCAAATGACACCCGAAGAAGCGATCCGGCTCCTTGAGGCAATGGAGGATGACGAAAAAAAACTGCCCCTGTTTATCGTAACCCCACCCGATCCCAAGAAAGATCCGAAAAAGGATTGGTAATCGTGGAAGCCATCTCCTAAATAGAATACGATGCTGTTTTCTGCTAGAAAGGAATTACTGCCAGGCTCTTTTGTTTTTGAGCAGCGTTGCTCAGCTCGCGATGGGCTTCCAACCATAGATTTGAGGAAGCAATTGTTAAGATTGCTGGCACTGCTGTTGTGTACTTTTTACTCCGGTTTATCGGCAGACGTTTCAGTCCGCGCCTTGGTCGAACCCAATCCAATAACTTTGGGACGAAGTGGTCAGTTTAAAATAATCGTCGAAGGCAGCAAAAAGGCGGAGCCACCCGACATGGGTAATGATCAAAACCTTGAGTTTGCCTACAGAGGTCCCAATACCCAGATCAGCTGGGTAAACGGTCAAATGAATGCGACCATCACTCATATTTATCAAGTCCGGCCTCTCAGGATCGGGAAGTATCGAATTCTTCCCCAAACCATGTTTATCGACGGCAAGAATTATCAAACCAATGAGGTCATTCTCGAAATAGTCGAACAAACAGCGTCATCGACGAACGTTGGAAAAATCGCATACCTCGAGTTTGATTTACCAGAGCGCAATATATACCTTGGAGAAACGATAGCCTCCGAGTTGCGTATGATATTACTCAATCAGGCAAATTTCCCCAACAAGGGCGTGCCGCAAACCGAGGGAGACGCATTCAGCGTCACTCCGATTGATCAGCAACCCCAAATCACTCGACAGGTTAGTGAAGGCCGCTACTACGACGTCTACATATGGAAAATTGGAATTACCCCGGTAAAAACCGGTGTCCAAGACCTTCAATTTAAAGCAACGCACACCCAGCGAATTCCCGAAGGTAACACAAGTTCCCGCAGGGACCCTTTCAGCGTTTTCCGCAACGATCCTTTTTTCGACAATATGTTCGGACGCTACCAGGATCGACAAATCCAGGCCCTCAGCCAACCGGCGGAAATCACAATTGAACCGGTTCCCGAAGCAGGTCGTCCAGACTCTTTCAACGGAGCCATCGGAAACTTCGAAATTGCGGCCTCAACCAACTCTACCGACCTAGTGGAGGGCGATCCCATTACCCTTAAAATCGCAATCAGGGGAGATGGGAACTTCTCCCAAATGATTCCGCCCGAGTTTCCGGAAGACGAGTCATTCAAAACTTACCCGCCCAGGGTGGTAGATGAACAACTGGACAAACAAGGTTACTCAGGGTTTAAGCAATTTGAATACGTCATCATTCCAACCTCGGCGGACATTAGAACCATTCCTCCGATTGCGTTCTCATTTTTCAATCCCGAAACAGGATCGTATTCACGAATGGATACACCGCCTATTCCAATCTCAATCAAGGCAACAGTTCAACCGGTCGTTGGCAAACAGATTTCGAATTTCACAAACAGCAACCTCAATTTCCAACGTGGAAACGATAACCAGGAAATGCTTTTGCCGATCAAGATTTCGCTGGGGAGCACGATGGCGACTCCGACCCTGGATCGAGTTCAAAACATACTGGCGATGAGTGTGGTCGCACCACTTGGAATTTTAGGAATAGCTTACATCATCCGCCGATCACGCCAGTCTTCGCAAAACGACAAGGAAAGAATTCGATTAAAAAAACTCGATCAGAAGATGGAAGCTCACCGTGAGGAAATGAAAAGTGCCTGTGATCGAAGAGACCCTCATGCATTTTACCAAGCAGCCTGCCGAGTCCTCCAAGTAGCACTGGCAAGACAACTCGGCTGTTATCCCGAATCCATAACCGGCAAAGAAATCAATGCCCTCTGGGTGCCTTCCTTGGGGGACGATCAAATCAAATCCTCCATCCAGGAGTTTTTCCAAAAAGTGGATGCCTTGCGTTATTCGGGCGGTGAGTCTCAATTTGTTCCTCTAGAAAAAGAGGAGTTGGAACTGGAATCCATACTGAGACAATTGGGTAAAAAGAAATGAGAGTGAGGTTGACCATCGGGGCCTTTATTATTCCCCTACTCAGTACGGCCATTTTCGGACAGGTAAACGCCTTGGAAAGTCTATTTAGGCAGGGAAACGCGGCCTACGCAAAAGAACAATACTTCGATGCAGTTGAGGCATACGAAAGTGCGATCGATACGTCAGGAAAAGCCAGCCCTGCCCTACTCTTCAACCTGGGTAACGCCTACTACCATTTGCAGGATTTTCCATCGGCGTTACTGACCTATGAACGAGCTTTGACAATGGAGCCGGGCAATCCGGATGTATTGGCAAACTTAAACAAAATCCTGGATCAATCGCGCCTCCAGCGACCCGTTTACTCCATAGGTCAGGAATTTGCCTACACACTTCCCGTCAATACCTGGTTGCTGCTACTCATAATCGGATCCATCACAACCACCCTGGCGGGCCTGATGGCCTGGTCTATACCAAGATGGGCGTCCATTCCAAATCTCGCTCTCTACCTTTCAGTTCCATTGATGCTCCTGGCGATCACCGGACTCCTTCTCTGGAAAAAGGATTTCAACCGAGGGCTCATTTTAATTCCCGAAACCGGCCTCCGCGTGGCACCAACCGAGTCGGCAAATGTCCTCAACACACTGCCCAACGGCATTTGGGTCGAAGTCTTGGAAACCCATGAACCGTATCACTACATCCGCACGCCCGGCAAACAGGAAGGCTGGGTTAAGGATGTGACCGTTGGAAAAGTCTGGCCTAATTGATTACCGAAAACGGTTTTTTGGTGTGGAGGTTGTACTCCCGCAGTTCGTGATTCCATCATTCATGAGGTCAGTTCGACGGTAAAAACCAAATTTTGCAGGCTTGCCACCGAAGTGGCATCCCTAAGGACAGCAAATTATTTCTTTGGATCCAGCACTCTGGCCCCTCTAACAACATACGATCACAAAGTTCGTCAAAGTAAGCGGAACTGTTCTTTCTGGCTATTAATGATAGTCTCGCCCTCCGTGTCGATCATAAGCTCATCCGAACCGTGAACCTCAGGCCTGAAATCTTCAGGATCGGAATTGGCGTTTCCCCCATACCAATAAAGGCTGGCACTGGATCCAGTCCAAGCCACTTCACGGTATTCCGGAAAAATAGGACACTCCGAATGTCGATAACAGTGTCCATTCCGGGCAGCAATTCGAAGTGATAGACCCCTCCAACACTATGGCTGTCTACTAAACCTAATATCGCAGTCGACACCGCATCAAATTCTGGTTTTCCGATCCAAAACTCGGGAAAGGCCGGTAATTCTTCAGCCTTTTCAAGGCCCGTATCAATGGCTAAAGCATGCGCAGATTTCTCGTAACGTTGGCCCTGACCCAGCGCACGGAAATAACTGGCCCCTAAAAAAGACAGTACTTCGTCGAACTTTTCGTCACTGTTGATTGGAAACAACAACCGAAATCCGGCATAATCTGCACCTTGGGAGATTCTGCGCGGATTTTATTCCAAAGCGGCTTCATTAAAAAACTCCGAGGTAAAGGGAATGGTTTGCACATGAGAGTCTTAAAACTCATTTAAACGAACCGGCTCTTTGAAAGGTAACCCGAGCGGAAGAATTCGAACCGAAAATTCAGATTATCCTTTTTCCATAGGGTTTGTTCGGGATTCCATACGATTTTCCCGTAGCTGCCATAATTCAGACTTTGGGATTCTTTCGGCAAGCGATACCGTACTGGCTTATAGGGCTTTTACTCAGAGCGTTGGCGCGCTCACCAACAGCTTCGGATGTAGTCTACTTTTTGAGTAAGCGCCCAACAAGTAGTTATTTCCAAAAGCTATAAGAGTCAAAAATACTAGAAAAGGAATAGTGGGGTGAACAAACATGTTGAGTCTCGTATTTTTGCGGTTCTGAAATAAGACCGCGAGGAATCAAATGGTTTCCGATTATTGGGTGAGCATTTCCTCCGTTTTTTCGAAATTTTAACGAAATGGGCAGTTGGCCTTGATGGTCCAAGCAATTAAGTCAAAATTCGCTGCATGCTAGAACACCCTTCAATAAAGGAACTGCTGGTCAAATTGGGGAAAAAACAGGCAGTCGGCAGCGTGTTGAGCTTGCTCGGATGGGATGAACAGGTGAACCTACCAAAAAACAGTGTGGTAAATCGCGCCCGCCAAATGGCTACCCTTAGCGAAATCCATAACAACCTGGAGTCAGACCCCGTCATAGAATCTCTGTTAAAAGACCTGGAAAAGGATTGGGAAGAACTGAGCCGGGAAGAACAAACCGTGGTGAGACACACCCGTAAGGATTACGACCGGGCCACAAAACTACCGTCTGAATATGTGGCGGAAAAGGCCATGCTCGATTCCCAAGCCTACCATGCGTGGTTGCACGCGAGAAAAAACGACGATTTTGCCTCCTTTGCACCATTCCTGGAAAAACAGATAACCCTATGTAAGCGAGGGGCAGCCTACCTTGGCCAAGCCGAGAATCCCTACGACTATCAAATTGATCTTTTCGATCCGGGCATGACCGTAGAAGCCATCGAAGGATTGTTTAATCAGTTCAAAGCAGAACTCCTCCCACTCGCCGAATTCATCCTGAATTCCTCTATAAAGGCGCAAACAGACAAATTTCGTGGATTTCCTATAGAACAACAAAAGGCGTTTCTAACAGAGGTTACAGGGATTCTAGGCTTCGATTACAGTCGAGGCAGAATCGATGTGGCAGCGCATCCCTTTTGCTCAGGCAATGCAGCAGATACACGCATGACCACCCGTTTTAACGAGAACGTACCCCTGGATTCGCTTTTTAGCTCCATTCATGAGACCGGCCATGGATTGTACGAACAGGGCCTCCCGGCCGATCACCTGCACAACGCTCTTGGTCAAGCAGTCGGAATGGCCATTCACGAGTCGCAAAGCCGACTCTGGGAAAACCAGGTTTCACGCAGCCGAGAATTCTGGCAACATTTCGAGCCCAAATACCGGGAAACATTTTCCGAACAATTAGCCGGTCTTTCATCCGATGGTCTCTATCTGGCGGTAAACGCGGTAACTCTCTGCCCGATCCGTGTAGATTCGGACGAGGTGACTTACAACCTGCACATCATCCTTCGGTTTGAATTGGAAAAGATGCTGTTTGCAGGCGAACTAGAAGTTACTGATTTGCCTGCGGCTTGGAACCGGCTCAGCCAGGAAATCATAGGACTGACTCCGCCCTCTGATACGGAAGGCGTTCTCCAAGATGTCCATTGGTCTGGCGGTATGTTTGGCTACTTTCCCAGTTACTGCCTGGGGAATATGGTAGCAGCCCAATTGTGGTACAGGGCACTCGAGGATATGCCTGATTTGCCCAGCGACTTTGCGGAAGGAAAGTTCGATCGCTTGCTCGCATGGCTGCGGGAAAATATCCATCAATACGGTAAGCAATTCGACACCCAGAACCTCGTAGAAAAAGTTACTGGTGAAACAATAAATCCCGATTACTTGATGCGGTATTTAAAAGATCGATACGTGCCGCTTTACACATGAAAGGGCAGAAATATCTAATTTTTAAAAATACGTGTAACGCTGTGATCATCTTGGCTCTGATAAGCTGTGGTAAGACCAACCGGAATTACACTCAACTGGTTTCAGAATTTGGCCTCGATGAAGTAACCACCACATTCGACGAAGCCAAAGTTAAACAAATGTTAGGAGATGATCACAGGGAGAATTCTCTGAAGTTCAAACAAGCGGCTGCCTTGCTCGCTACCTTAGGCCTCAATGGTTCGACTCACGATAATCTGAGCCAATGGAATGCTCATCCTTTTCGGCAAAAAGCGAACTCGAGGAAACAAAGTAAATAGCAATAAGGATTGCAGCGGATGTTTTAATGAGATGATTTTATAGAATTGGGTTGTGGAGGAAAGTTCCTCCAGGAAAATACAAACGGAAAGTGAAGCTTCCTCATATGATAAAAGACAAAATCCTTTTATGCTTTTTTAAAACCGCCATCAAAAGGATCGGGCAAAAGGTCTCGTAGGGAAAATTTTCTACTAAAATTTCCCCCGAAGTCACCAACGATGACGGTCATGCCTGGCGCAAATTCATGTAAAACCTGGCGACATGCCCCGCAAGGCTTAGCAGCCCCTTCCGAGGTGATTGCGATAGCCGCAATATCCAGTTCGCCCTCCGAAACGGCGTTAAAAATGGCAACTCTTTCGGCACAGATTGTTAAGCCATAAGAAGCATTTTCAATATTACATCCGGCATAGATTTTTCCCGACTCGGTTAGAACAGCAGCGCCTACTTTGAACTTTGAATAAGGAGAGTATGCCTTTGATGCCGCCTGCGCAGCCACTAGTAACATTTTTTCAGAATCGATCTCCATTATCCAGCCACCAATAGGTGCTTATTCCAGGATTAGAGACTCCAGGGTGAGTTTCATCATGTCGGTGAAAGTAGCTTGCCGTTCCTCGGATGATGTTTTCTCCCCGGTCCGGATCTGGTCGGAAACCGTGCAAACCGCCAAGGCGCTCCTATTACACTCAGCAGCTACACCGTAAAGTCCAGCGGCTTCCATCTCTACTCCGTACACCCGCAAGGCTTCCATCCGGTCAAATATTTCCGGAAGAGGAGTATAAAACAGGTCGGCTGAAAACAAATTTCCTACCCAAGGTTCGATGCCCAATGCTTCGGCGGCCGCGACAGCGTTCTTGAGCAATTTAAAATCGGCGATGGGAGCAAAGTCGTGACCCATGAATCGCGCCCGGTTTACACCTGAATCCGTACAGGCGCCCATTCCGATGATCACATCTCTCAATTTTATTTTTCGGTCAACCGCTCCGCAACTACCAACGCGTATGATGTTTTGAACGTCATAAAACTCGTACAGTTCCTTAGCATAAATCGAGATAGAGGGGATCCCCATGCCACTGCCCATTACGGATACTGGCTTGCCCTTATAAGAGCCCGTGTAGCCGAACATATTGCGAACTTTGTTCACCTCCTTTAGGTCCTCCAAAAAAGTCTCGGCTATAAACTTTGCCCTGAGCGGATCGCCGGGCATAAGAACGGTATCGGCGAAATCGCCTTCTTTGGCTTCAATGTGCGGAGTAGGGATGGCCATAGTGTGAATAGGTGAATGGTTCGTGAAAAAGTAATGCGGAAGTCACCCTACAGGTCCATCAATTTAAGCGCTCCGCGCTTCATAATTAAAGAATAGAACTTCCTGTGCCAATCGCAGGCCGACCGAGATGCGAAAGAACGGTCTCGCCTATGTCAGCAAAGGTTTCACGTCGGCCGTAAAATCGACCGGATTCCACACCTTTCCCATATAAGAGCACAGGAACATGCTCCCGTGTATGGTCGGTACCCGGCCAAGTCGGATCATTGCCATGGTCGGCGGTAATGATCAGTAAATCGTCGTCGCCCACTCGGTTCAGCAGCCGTGGCAGTTCTTCATCGAAAGCCTCAAGGGCTTCGCCGTAGCCAGCTACATCTCTGCGGTGCCCCCAAACTGTATCAAAATCTACGAAGTTGGTAACGATAATTGTTTGATCCTCTCGTCTATCCAATACCTCTAAAGTGCGCGACATCAGGGCATTGTACCCCGTTTCCCGAATTTCCTCACTGATCCCTATATGCGCATAAATGTCCCCGATCTTTCCGATTCCGATAACGGTTCCACCCGAAGATGCCATTCTTTGAAAAATGGTTTCAGAGGGGGGCTCTACTGCATAATCATGCCGGTTCCCTGTGCGTTGAAAACTTGCTGAATCCTCACCGATAAAGGGACGGGCAATTACCCGGCCTATGTTCAAATCGGAGACGTCCAAAACCTCGCGAACACTCACACAGAGTTGAAGAAGTCTGTCCAATCCGAATGACTCCTCATGACAGGCGATCTGAAAAACGCTGTCCGCTGATGTGTAATAAATGGGTATTCCGGTCCGCATATGTCTCTCGCCTAACCGGGCGATGATGTTAGTGCCTGACGCATGACAATTTCCAATAGAACCAACGATCCCGCTCGCTTCCTCAACTTCTTTCAACAGATCAGAAGGAAAACAATCGGGCACTTTTGGGAAATAAGACCAATCGAACAACACCGGTGCGCAGGCAATTTCCCAATGCCCGCTAGGAGTGTCCTTCCCCGAGCTTACTGCCCTGGCATAAGCATACCCGCCTGTGAGTTGGAGATCGAGATCAAGGCCTTCAGGAAAATATCCAGAACTTTCTAAACAGGCCCATCCCAGACCAAGGCTTGCCAGGTTAGGCATTCTTAAGGGACCAGACCGTTCATCGCTATCCGCAACTCCTTCAGCGAAAGCCTTGGCAATGTGTCCCAGCGTATTGGAACCAACATCGTTAAAGCCATCTCCACCAAATTTTTCAGCATCATCCGCAGCCCCAATCCCGACCGAATCCATAATTATCAGAATGGCCCTACTCATTAACTAACTGTATTTCGGGCCTGGAAGCAATGTCCAGCTCGGGAAATGCAAGAGTTGCTTCCCCAATAGCCGTGCTGTTTGACTAATTTCATTCGGCACCAAACTGCCTTCCTATAGTTAATGCTCGAATCCTACCGTTGTAGGAGAGCAGCATCCTGCCAATTCTTAGTTGTCGAATCAAGACCGCATCTTTCTCTTTTTTTAACCTCCCGCCTTCCCAATTACGAAAGCAAGGGTATTCGCCCAGTCCTGGAAATTCTCTCAACCCCTAGGCTGAGGAGTGATCCGCTCGTACACTTCCACGACATCCCTAGAGAACGATTCCTCAACCCGTATAAACTTTCGAACTGCGGCTTCTGCCATTTCAAAATCGGTCTCGGAATTTGCATGCACTACTGCCAGTGGCACAGCCCTATCCACATGGGAGCCAAGACTGGCTATCTTTGAAAGGCCGACACTATGATCAATTGCATCATTAACCTGTATCCTTCCCCCACCTAATCGAACTACAAGAAGGCCTAATCCCCGCGTATTTATTTTGCTAGCTATTCCGGGTGTATCCGAAAATACAGGACGTATAATTGAAGCCTCCGGAAGATAGTTCTCCGGCTTTTCCACAAGATCAACCGGCCCGCCAAGGTTATTTACCATTCTACCAAAAGCGATTGTCGCTTTACCACTGACAAGTGCATCTTCAAGTTTGGCGAGAGCCTCCTCGTTATTGGATGCCAAACCCGCCATTTGCAGAACTTCGGTCCCAAGTGAAAAAACAACTGTTCCAAGCCGCGGATTGCGGACATCGTTTTTAAGAAACATTAGAGCTTCGTGAACCTCGACTGCGTTGCCGGCAGACGAAGCCAGACACTGATTCATATCGGTCAATAAAGCCGTGGTCGGAGTGCCGGCCGCCGTCGCCACATCAGTTATACTTTGTGCCAACTCTTTAGATGCCTCGTAAGTCTGCATGAATGCACCCTGCCCCACTTTTACATCCATCACCAATGCATCCAACCCAGCAGCGAGTTTTTTCGAAAGAATAGAAGCGGTGATCAAATCAATCGATTCCACTGTGGCTGTGATATCGCGCGTCGCATAAAACCGTTTATCAGCAGGAGCTAAATTTTTAGTCTGCCCGATAATGGCAACGCCGGCTTCCTTTACAGTTTTACCAAATAACTCGTTATCGGGAAACGCATTGTAGCCCGGAATCGATTCCAGTTTGTCCAGTGTGCCTCCGGTATGCCCCAACCCTCTGCCTGAAATCATGGGTACATTCGCTCCACAGGCTGCGAGCAAGGGGCCAAGGATTAATGAGACAACATCCCCCACCCCGCCAGTTGAATGTTTGTCAACAATCGGTCCGGATTCTTTCAGCCGATTCCAGGAGAGCACATCACCCGAATCCCGCATGGCCAAAGTAAGGATGGTCCGGTCTTCCATGGACAAGCCGTTAAAATAAACAGCCATGGCAAATGCAGCGATTTGGCTGTCACTGATATCTCCGCTGGCAATACCCCGAGCAAAAAATCGAATCTCATCGGGTTTCAAAGGCTGCTTGTCCCGCTTTTTACGGATAATCTCCTGAGGCAAATAATTCATTCCATAGAAAACACCAGTTTGTTTGGTTATTGGACAATTTAACTACGAATCATTCGAATTACACAAATTTCACCATCCCTAAAGGATGCGTCTGTGGATAAAGAGCCTTTGTCGGGCTTGACGCCTGAAATGCAAAGGAGTGCACTCTGGTGCGTAACTGAGTGAGGAAGGAGGAACAACCGGCACGTCGGCCCAAGTGTTGCTGCAAACACAAACGTGAATAAAGTACTCATTCCTGTTCAGAATCAATCATTGTAGATGATTTTTAAACTCCGTTTGCAGCAACACGGTCAAAAGGCCATTTATCCAAAGGTGATGAAAACTCCAGCTATCGCCGCACTCATAAAGTTCGAAAGCGACCCTGCCAAAACCGCCCGCAAGCCCAAACTGGCAATCTCTTTACGTCGGCTT
>DDZZ01000038.1:159628-296461 GCA_002346535.1 Opitutales bacterium UBA2995
GGCAATCTCTTTACGTCGGCTCGGGGCCATTCCTCCAATGCCTCCCAAAAGAATAGCGATCGATGAGAGATTGGCAAACCCACACAACGCCAGCGTCACAATAACCTGGGTACGGGGAAGCAAAGAATCCTTCGCTCCAATAAAATCCAAGTAGGCAACAAATTCATTCAAAATCAGTTTTTGGCCAATAAAGCTGCCTGCCTGATAAGCTTCCGACCACGGCACGCCGAGAACCCAGGCAAGGGGAGAAAATATGGCCCCGAGAATCCCCTGTAGTGTCAGATCGGAATAACCGAACAATCCGCCAATTCCACCGACCATGCCATTGATGAGGGCGATGAGTCCGATAAATGCAAGCAGCATGGCCCCAACATTGGCAGCCAATTTTAGACCATTTGATGCTCCAGTAGCTGCGGCATCAAATACATTGGCAGGCAGGTCTTCTTCAGGGTCTTGTAAAGTCTCATCGGTCGGTTTTTCGGTTTCAGGCAAAAGGATTTTGGCAAACAAGAGTCCGCCGGGAGCGGCCATAAAACAGCCCGCAATGAGAAACTTTAAATCTAAACCCATTTCTGAATATCCCGCCAATACTGTCCCAGCAATAGAAGCTAGACCACCGCTCATGATGGCAAACAACTCTGAACGGGTCATGTTTGCGATATAAGGTCGCACCACTAAAGGGGCTTCCGTCTGACCAACAAAAATATTAGCTGCGGCGGACATACTTTCCGCACGGCTGGTACCAAGGATTTTCTGCAAACTTCCACCAATTAAATTGATGACTACCTGCATAATTTTGAGGTGATAAAGAACCGCAATAAAGGAGGAGAAAAAAATGATTACTGGTAATACACGGAATGCGAAAACAAATCCGGAATTTGGACCGCCAAAAACTGTATCCATGGTTTTCTCATTTACCAGGTTACCCAGCATGAAACTGACTCCAGCATGCGAAAAATCGATGACCTGTTGAACAGCGTATGCAATATTCTCCAATATCAATTTACCCCAAGGAACAAAGAGCACAAAGCCGCCAATACAAAATTGAATGCCCAACGCCAGACCCACAGTTCGCAAGTTGATCCCCCTCCGATTCGTGGAAAAGGCCAAGGCTATACCCAAAAGCACTGCCATACCTAACAGACTGATCACGACATTCATGGCGATTGGGACAAACAAGGAAAGATATGGACGAAGAAAAATAAAAGCGGCATGCGGAAGACGTAGTTGAAAACCACCCTTTCCATAACCCCATCTAAGACAAGGAGAAAAATGTAATACCGGGCCTGATGAACCTCTGAAAAACGGACACGCTCTAAAGTGTTAAATAGCATCTATTAAGCGCACAAGAACTTCCTGTGAAAGGCTTTCTAGGATTCGATCCTCCATTTTATTGGATTTCAAAAAAAATGTAAACTCTTCGTGATCGAGTTACCCAAACTGGGCCACTTGCGGAAAAGGTTGACAGACATGGAACGACTCTTCGAAGAACAACAAACAAGCGGATTGTCCTCCATCGACCGCGCCTGGGACACACGGGAGTTCAACAAAGACGATTTGAAAGATACGGGGGTTTAGAATTACCATAAAAGGAGATCAATCAGGTCGATTGACACATTGCTTGGGTCACTCAATTTTCTTCCACTAAGCTTAATCAACATGATTCGAGTTCTTAAACTTAGTCTTTTACTCATCAGTTCAATTGCTTCGGCGAACCCGCCTAACATCGTTTTGGTTATTTCTGACGATATGGGATATTCCGATCTCGGTTGTTACGGAGGAGAAATTGGAACACCGACACTCGATACTTTGGCCGCCGACGGATTACGTTTCACCAATTTTTATGTTAACAACATGTGCTGGCCTACCCGGGCGAGCCTTTTAACCAGTTTGTTTCCAAAGACCGTCTTAAAAAAAAGCGCCGCTGACGCAGGGTTGAGACAAAATGCTGTAATGCTTCCAGAAGCCCTGAAGGAGGCCGGCTACAAATCCTACATGGCCGGTAAATGGCACTTGTCGGATGCGGAAGATTACAACGGACCCAGTGCACCCCATAAAAGAGGTTTCGATCGGTCGTACAGCACCTATTGGGGGACGTCCGACTTCTTCGCTCCGGCAGACCTAAACGAGAACGGGGAGAGCCGCGAACACGAATGGCAAAACAATCCTGACTACTACTATACCGACAGCATTACCGATTACTCCCTAAAATTTTTAAGCGAACACAAGGACGATTCACCTTTCTTCTTATATGTGGCCTATAACGCAGCGCATTGGCCGCTACATGCACAGCCCGATGATATCGACTATTACAAAGGCCGTTTTTCAGAAGGCTGGGACAAGTTGCGAAAAAGACGGCATGCCCGGATGAAAGAACTCGGTGTGGTCGATCCATCCTGGGAACTTTCGCCACGCAACCCCGAAGTCACGGCCTGGGAAGACGAGCCACACAAAGCGTGGCAGGAGCGCCGGATGGAAGTGTATGCCGCCCAGATTCGCTCTATGGATCGCAATATTGGAAGGATCGTCGATCACCTGAAGAAAACCGGAGAATACGAAAACACCTTGTTTATTTACCAACAGGATAATGGGGGCTGCCATGTAGAGTACCCGCCCACCAGAACCGGTTCCTGGACCAAACCCTATACTACAGACGGGAAACGCACACCGATCACACCGGGTAATATTCCCAACATTATGCCGGGTCCACAATCAAGCTGGCAATCCTATGGCTATGGATGGGCCAACCTGTCCAACACGCCCTTTCGGCTTTATAAACAACACGACCACGAGGGCGGAACGCGATCTCCTTTGATCATTACCTGGCCAGCCGGCTTGGATTCGAAACTGACCGGAGCGATCACACATGAGCTCACCCACGTGATCAACATGATGCCAACCCTCCTGGATGCAGTCGGCCTCAGCCCAAAGTCACGACCAGGCAAAATTCCCTTCGAAGGGAATTCCTTTCTCAGCATCCTCAAGGGGGGGGCTGAAAACTGGACCCCCGATGAAGAACTTTACTGGGGACACAACCGAGGCAAGGCCACCAGGATCGGCGACTGGAAACTTGTATCCGCAAATAAGGAACCCTGGGAACTTTACAATATCTCCGAGGATGGCACAGAACTGAATAACCTGGCCGAGTTCATGCCAGATAAAGTAGCGGACCTGGAAAAGAAGCACACCGCTTGGGACAAGCGCACAAACCTGACCGGAAGATAATCTAAAAGCTGTCCATCCAGGCCAGTAATCTTTCGGTATAATCATCCCACGTTGGGAATTGTCTGCTTTTTGCTTCGATTTTCAATTCAGCCAGTCTATCGGAATCTGTTAGCAGGACTTTAATGGCTGAAGCAATGGCTTCCGGAGAATTGACATCTACCGATACGCAACCACCACCTTGCAAGACTTCCTTCAACGCCCCACCCTCTCCGCATATGCAAGGTTTGCCAAACGATAAGCTTTCCATAACCGGCAAACCGAAACCCTCGGCGAGCGACGGATAAACCGTAAAGTCAGACGTTTGATACGCTCCCGCGAGGGCGGCGTCGCTCAAATTTCCCGACCAGGTAACTGGGTAATCTTTCTTAACAAGCTCCTCGAGGTAATTTACCGCCACCTTCCCGGTTGAGTGATTAATCCCACCCACAAATCGCAGTTCAAATACTTTTCCATTTTTCCAAAGGCTTTCCGCAGCCTTGAGCAATTGAAGCTGATTTTTCCTGCCCTCAAAGGTGCCAACACACAGAATCTTTTTTGAATCTCTGGTATACTTGGTCTCCTCCTGGTCAGAGACCTTGAATTTTAACCCCAAAGGAATCGCCTCAACCTTTGCAAGGGGTGACATACCACATTCTTTCCAATACAACTCCAGATCATCCTGGGTAGATTGGGAGTTTGCAGCAATGCCGTCGAATGCACCCAAGGCATCCAAATACCTAGGAAAGTACACCAGAGTATGCGCTGAGCTGAATTGCGGAAGAAGTATTGAGAAAAGGTCGTGACACAGGGCAACTTTGGGACCTTCAACGAGGGCAAACAATTCTCCAAATCGTTTGCCCGTCATTTCTACAAACACCTCGGGAACAATCAGAGCATCATACTTTTCCTGATACAGTTCCTTCGCCCAGCCGCCTCGTCTTCCCAGATAACCTCGCAACCTGCTTCTAAGCGACCAATGGGCGCTTCTTTTGTTTCCCGGTTTGCAATCCGCAGTCAATTCAATGTTAGCCAATTCCGCCTCGTCCAATTCCCGCCATCGACTAAGATAAGGATCAAAACAAACCGGTATAACGTCTCTCACCTTGGAAAGGGAGCTATACAAAGATCTGCAAACCCGCTGGACGCCTGTCTGCGCTCGATTGTGACTGGTCGTTGTAAAATCGATTAGGATCATAGATGCAGACTAAAGGAGCAAAGTTTGAAATAGGAATTTCGGGTCGAGCATCATTTCCACAATCTCCGATTGGTAGGTTCCTTCAAACAGAATCGATAGATTCGTTCAGATGAAAGTTGAATGAAATACTATTTGAACATAAATCTCATAACAATGATCGGAAAACGCTGGGTGATTTGGATTGCTCTGTTCAGTTGCCTTGGAAATTTAGAACTCAAGGCGATACGAGCCCCGATCGTTATCGACGGTCGATTTGAAGGTTGGGGAGGCGCTTTCCATTAGCCTTAGAGGATCCACTCGGAGATGGAGTGGAGGGAGGCCTGGACTTTAACAAACTTTGGTTGGCTGATGCTGGAGAAAGGTTGTATATTCGCTTTTCAAGCGTAGATGTAATTGATCCAAGCGGAAATAATTCTTTAAGACTCCCTGTATTTGGCAGTACCACCACCAACCGATTAATGACCTGGGTTAGCATCCGTATGGGAGTCTACCAAAACATTGATGCGAATGAAAACACCAGTTTCCAATACACAGTGATAGGTTTCAGATGCATGCCAACCTTGGACTCAAATGAGTTTGAGTTGGCTATTCAATTGGACGCCAAACCGGACGGCACAATTCCCATGGATCAATCCGAACCGACTAGATTTTGCCGCGTTTTGGTAACAAACTGACCCTAAATCCGATATAGCCCGGATTTCTCACTGAGTTGAGGAATGCGGGCTACGTCTTTGACATTGATCAAAATCAATTTGGAACAATAGTATGTAATCAAATGTACCGAACGCTCTTAATACTCTGTTCCTTTTCCTGCCTTCCCTTTGGCCAGGTTGCAGCAGATAATACGGGCAAACGAACGACCGAGGAAATAGAGCGCGGCAGAAGCCGGGAGTTCAACAATTTTTATCGACAGGACAGTCCGCATCGACGGATGCCTTCTCGAAGCAAATTCCCAAACTGGGAAAATGATCTCAAGTTTGAAGAGGATGTCTTCACCTTCGTACGCATTCAATACGATTCCTATGGTTCCTTCGGCTGGTGGAGCCGATGGGACAATGACTTTCCAGACAGCGACTGGAATTTTTCCTTTCGGCTTCAAGAGCTGACGTCCATGCAAGTGGCGCCTGAAAGTAAAGTTCTAAGGCTCACCGATCCTGAGCTTAATCAATACCCATTCGCCTACATGGCGGGCGTAGGAAAAATTGTTCTTTCGCAGGAAGAACAAGAAGCCATGAGAAGCTATTTACTCAATGGCGGCTTCATCATGATGGACGATTTCTGGTCGCAAGACTCCTGGGAGCGTGTCCTCTTGGAAATGCATGGCGTTTTTCCGGACTTGGAGCCCATTGAGCTCAGTATTGACCATCCCATTTTCCACAACGTCTACGATTTAAAGGAACTCCCTCAGGTCATCGATATTCGGACCTGGAGAGAGGGAGATCTCTACGAACATCGCCATGGCTATTCGGGTGGTGACGAAGATCCTCATTTTTGGGCCTATTTCGACAATAAAGGCCGGATGATGGCCCTGCTCTGCCACAACAACGACCTGGGGGATGGCTGGGAGCGAGAAGGAGAAAACCAAGAATACTTTTTGCGCTTTTCAGAAAAGCAATCCTACCCCATGGGCATTAACATCATCACCTACGCCCTAACACACTAGCCTTTAAATTGAAGGGTAATCTTTATCTTCATTTTTCTCTTAATCTCCTAAATTAAACCTTCATCCTTAGACGCACCACCTTAACCATCCTACTTCTCAACCTCGCCACAACAACCATATTCGCGCAACAGGTACGGCAATAAAACAGGCAACAACCAACTGATCCATCAGGCCAATCTACTCGCCACAATAGCCGACGTATTGGATATTTCACTACCTGATAATGCTGGAGAAGACAGCTTTAGCATGTTGTCTTTATTGGGAGGGCAGGACCAACCGATCCGCAGCTACGTGGTCAGTTGCTCAAGCCAAGGCCTCCCAAGTATTCGGGGAGGAGATTGGAAGCTGATCCTCGGCCCCGGTTCCGGCGGCTGGGCCATAGGAAGCAAGGATGAACCCATCCAGTTGTATAATTTGAGAGCCGATTTGGGGGAAATGCAAAATCTAGCCCAAACCCAAAGGAGCAAAGTGCACCAACTACAATTCGCGTTGGAGTCGATGATACAAAACGGACGGAGCACTCCCGGGAAGGCTCAAAAAAACGATGTGACCGAGGTTCGCTATCCTAAATAGGTTGAAAGCCCTTTCCTACAGACACAAATAGCACTGATAAAGAAGGTCCCGTAAACCTATTCGACCTTGAAACTAACCCCGATGAAACAAAGGATCTTTGAGATACATGCATCAACAGTTTCGCTGACCTAACCAAAAAAATTTCACCATCACGAAGGAAGGCACTTATTAATTATGGATCCCCTGAAACGAAACCATGAAATTGTAGGAGCGGGGTTATCACGCAATTACTCCGTACGGCCTCGAAAACATCGCGGCATAGAGCCGCTCCTACAAAAAATAGTCCCAATCGTGGCGGCATTTACCATTTGGTTGCTCAACTCCGAAGTTATTTTAGCGCAACGGCCCAACATCGTTTTCGTTTTGGGCGACGACCATGCATGGGAAGCCGTCTCCGCCTATGGCACTTACTTAAAAGATTACGCCAAAACGCCAGCCATCGACAGCCTCGGAGAAGAGGGAATGCGATTCGATAACTTTGTCTGCGCCAACTCCATTTGCTCCCCTAGCCGAGCAAGTTTCATTACCGGTCAATATAGCCACATCAATGGCGTAAAAGGATTGAATGGCACCATCAATGATTCCTCGCCCTGGCTGTCAGAGGAATTTCAAAAAGCCGGTTACGAAACTCTTTTGGTTGGCAAGTGGCACTTACAGGGTGATATTCGCGGCTTTGATAAACACATGACTGTTAAAGGTCAGGGCCGGTACTTTAACCCCACCTTCAACGGAAGCGAGGGCACTTGGAAACGCACAGGCTACTCCACCGATATCTACACCGACATCGCCCTGGAATGGTTGGAGAAGCGTGACGAAAGCAAACCTTTTTACCTGGCCCTCCAGTTTAAAGCCCCGCACCACGATTTTGGACATGCACCGCGCTACGATTCGTTGCTAGCCAACATAACAGTCCCGGAACCGCCAACTCTTTATGAGGATACTCACAATAGTAACTCCAAATTAAAGCGCATGTTTATGGAACAAACCAAGTTCCACATGACTCGGGGCTTTAATAGAGATCAACCGGAGGGTTATTACGACCGGCACATTAACGATTCCGAGCCGAACCACATGTGGGATCACGATCCTAAGGACGATAAAGATAAAATCCGGGTCGCCTACCAGCACATGATGCATAAGTACATCCGTTGTATTCAAGGAAACGACGATAACCTGAAACGGGTATTAGACTTCCTCGATAGCGAAAACCTTGTTGATGAAACTATTGTGATCTACACGTCCGACCAAGGCTATTGGCTTGGTCAACACGGCATGTATGACAAACGTCTGATCTTTGAAACCTCAATCCGAATGCCCTTTCTGATTCGTTATCCTAAGTTGATAAAGCCGGGTTCTGTGAATCAAAGCATCTGCCTCAACGTCGACCTGGCCCCTACCCTGCTGGATACCGTTGGTCTGGAAAAACCAAGGACCATGCAAGGCCACAGTTTTGCGGGGATGTTGACAGGCGAACCAGAGCCGGCAACCTGGCGGAAATCCTCACTCTACACCTATTGGAGCGCAGGCCCCAAACACTACGGCATCCGCACTAACCGCTACACCTACTTTAAAATCGATGAGCATATAGAACTCTTCGACCGGCTCCGCGATCCCGAACAATTGAACGATTTATCTTCACTTCCCGAATACAAGTTTGCCTTGGCCGATCTGGAAAAGAAGCTGCAGAACCAAATTCAGGAAACCGCCCTCACAAAATCTCACTGGCCGAGCAATAATTAATCATCAACCACTGATGACGCTTATCCCGCAGCCGCGGGACTTATAAAGCCCAAGATTCAAAAGTCTTCATCAACAGGGAGTACTGTCTACATGACACTAAATTATAAGAGTGACATAAATCGAAACTCCATCGGTGTTTATAAGTGTTATTAGTAATTGAATAAATTTTTCCCAAAAAAATTTGCGAGCCTCCTAATTGGTATAAGTGGATTCTGCGCTTCCCAGACCAACTTCCTCATCATTATCGCCGATGATCTGGGGGCGGAGAATCTGACGTGTTATGGTAACACCGTTTACCAGACTCCGCATCTCGACCGGATGGCTTCTGAAGGTGTGCAATTCGAAAATGCATTCTCCACACCCGTATGAAGTCCTACATGGGCAATGAGATTAACACGACTTTATCCCAATCGTGGAAGTACAACTGCTCAGAAATATGAAGCTTTTCATTTGAATATCTGATCGACGAAACTCTGAAGTAATGAATCACTCTCAAAAAAAAACGATCCATTGACCCTTTCAAGAAGCTCCACCCAACTTGGGTCAAGGCCTTAAAACAATAAGAGTTGCGAAAGAACCGGACTTAAGAATAGTCCCGAGCAAAGACATTCATGGCAATTTACGGTACGGCTCTCCTCTCCGCAAGTCTCTTAATAGGTTTAATTTTCGGTAACTTATTAGGCATTCTGATTGGCGTGGATGCCAATGTAGGAGGAGTGGGTATCGCCATGCTTCTCTTAATTACTCTCACGGCACGGCTGCAAAAATCGGGTCGAATTAAAGCACCTACCGAGGCAGGGGTTCTATTTTGGAGTTCTATTTACATCCCTATCGTGGTAGCAATGGCGGCGAGCCAAAATGTTATAGCCGCCGTTAAAGGTGGGCCCATGGGTATTCTAGCTGGAGCCCTCACCGTATTCACCTGTTTTGCACTGGTTCCCCTGATCAGTCGATTAGGCTGGTCCGATTCCGAACCAAGGGAGCCATCATGAACGAGGTAATCGATTCACTAGTTCAGGTCCTGACCAAATATTCCCTGATCACGGCCTTTGCCGTCATAGGATTCACGGTGTGGGTTTCGTATTATGTCTCCGAAAGGCTAATGCACGGGTGGCTGCACGGTTCTTCAATTGCCATTTTGATTGGGTTAACCCTTGCCTACATCGGGGGGGTCAAAACGGGTGGTTCAAGAGGAATATCCGATGTAGAATTGTTTGCCGGCATTGGTGTATTAGGCGGGACCATGTTGCGCGACCTCGCCATCGTATCAAACGCATTTGGAGTTAAGCTTGATGAATTTCGAAAGACCGGATGGAGCGGGGTCATCTCTCTTCTTGTAGGTGTATTTATAGCTTTTTTTATAGGAACACTCGTGGCCTATTCATTCGGATATCGAGACCCGGTAAGTATAACCACCATCGGGGCCGGGGCAGCCACATTTTTGGTAGGTCCCGTAACAGGAAGCGCGCTTGGCGCTAGCTCGGAAGTCATAGCGCTCAGCATAACAGCGGGTTTGACCAAATCGATACTCGTTATGTCCGCCACTCCATTCGTGGCCAAGTACATTGGACTCAACAACCCTCGCTCAGCACTCATTTATGGCGGGCTGATGGGAACCACGAGTGGAGTCACCGGAGGCCTTGCCGCCACGGATCCGAAGCTGGTTCCCTATGGAGCAATGTCAGCTACTTTTTATACGGGACTCGGCTGCCTGCTCGGACCTTCCATAATCTATCTTCTCATCCGCCAAATCGTTTAATTCATTGAAAGAACTAACCTTATTCAGCCGAGCCCGTGAACACAGTCGAAGAATAGCCATTCATTCAATATCGGGGGAGTACAATTACGATCAACTAATAAAAAATTCAAGCGTGCTAGCCCATAACTTGCTGGCTAAAAAAGACGACTTGGAAGAGACACACATTGCCTTCCTTGCGGCAGCCGGAGCCGATTATGTAACCATTCAATGGGCTATCTGGAGAGCCGGTGGAGTCGCATTACCATTGTGCTTATCCGCAGCGGAACCTGAACTTGAATATACGCTCACCAATTCGGAAGCCAGTTGCGTTGTGGCCACTAAAAACGAGAGCATAAAAGTTTCCGCGCTTTGCAAGCGACTTGAAATTTCGCTGCTAATTTTAGAAGAAACATATGCTGTACCCGAAAAGTCGCTACCGGAAGTAGAGCCATCACGAAGAGCTATGATTCTCTACACAAGCGGCACTACCAGCAAGCCAAAGGGAGTGGTCTCCACGCATGCCAACATTCAAGCCCAAATTGAAACCTTGGTCGCAGCCTGGGAATGGCAGCCGAATGATACCATACCACTCTTTCTGCCACTGCACCATATTCATGGCATTATCAATGTGCTTTCGTGCGGCCTCTGGACCGGTGCACAAATCGAAGCGTTTTCGAAATTTAACAGTAGAACGATCCTGCAGCGTGTGTCAGAAAACGCTTACTCCGTTTTCATGGCTGTTCCCACTATCTACGTTAAATTGATTAAGGCAATAGAATCTCAGGATCAACGTGACCGTGGAAAAGTCATCCAAGGCTTCAATCAAATGCGATTGATGGTTTCGGGATCAGCGGCACTGCCGGCAAGTGTTCACGAAAAGTGGACTACATTAACGGGACAGAGATTGTTGGAACGCTATGGAATGACGGAAATCGGCATGGCCCTGTCTAATCCTTTTCACGGTGAGCGCCGACCAGGAGCGGTTGGCCACCCATTGCCACTCGTCGATGTCCGACTAAAGGCTGAATCCGGCGAATTGGTTTCCGCTGAAAATGAAATTGGCGAAATTCAAGTGCGCGGCCCCTGTGTCTTTAACGAGTATTGGAAACAACCGGAAGTAACCGCGGAATCCTTCGAGGATGGATGGTTTAAAACCGGGGACATGGCTGTAATCGAAACCGGATATTATAGGATCATGGGCAGGCTATCGGTCGATATCATAAAAAGCGGAGGCTACAAACTGTCAGCTTTGGAGATTGAATCGGTTCTTTTACAGCACCCGGCCATCAAAGAATGTGCCGTAATAGGACATCTGGACGATACTTGGGGAGAGGTGGTCGCTGCTGCAGCGGTTCTCGAATCAGGTACGAATTTGAAATTGAATGAACTACACGATTGGTGCCGAGACAACCTCTCCAATTATAAACTTCCCAAAAAACTTATTTTGGTGGAAGCCCTTCCGAGAAATGCGATAGGCAAAGTAACAAAGCATGCGGTCAAGGAATTGTTTTCACAATAGGTTGCCACTCCATCAAATTGGTAATTGTCCCTAATTAAAAAAATCCCGATTAGAACTATGTTGCCCTTGCTTCTTTGAAATAAGGGTCTCTAGGATTAAAGGACTATGGCACCTTTTCTCGCCGAAATGCTCGGCACATCAATACTTATTATTCTCGGCTGCGGCGTAAACGCCGGCGTCTCTCTAACAAAAACGTTTTCCAACGCAAGCGGTTGGCTCATGGGCTGTATCGGTTGGGGCTTGGGGGTAATGATTGCGGTCTATTCAGTAGGCCAAATCAGTGGCGCCCACATCAACCCAGCTGTCACTATAGCACTTGCCGTTTCAGGGGATTTCGAATGGGCAAAAGTTCCCGGATACATCACAGCGCAAATGATAGGGGCGATCATCGGTGCTGCACTGGTTTATTTGCAGTATTTGCCTCACTGGAAGGAAACAGAAGACCAAGGCACCAAGCTCGGAGTTTTCTCAACTTCACCAGCTGTCCCAAGCACGCCGGCCAACCTTATCAGTGAAATTATTGGGACTGCGGTCCTCGTCCTCGGCATCCTGGCCATTGGAGCTAACGAATTTGCTAACGGATTGAACCCGCTGATTCTGGGAATGCTGGTCGCCAGCATCGGTATTTCATTGGGCGGAACAACCGGCTATGCCATCAACCCTGCCCGTGACCTGGGACCCCGAATCACTCATGCTATCCTGCCGATTGCAGGAAAAGGAGATTCCAATTGGGGCTATGCCTGGCTACCGGTCATCGGACCCATCCTTGGTGGGGCTCTCGGTGCATTGATCTATAAGAGTCTCTGGCCATGATCACCTTAGATTTTTTAATCAACCGGAATCAACATCTACTCTAAATTATGTCCTTCATTCTATCACTCGACCAAGGCACTACCAGCTCACGCGCCATCCTTTTCGATAAGGCTGGCTCAATACAGGGAGTAGCTCAGCAAGAGTTTGAACAAATCTTTCCAAAACCCGGTTGGGTGGAACACAACGCCCAGGAAATTTGGCAAACCCAATTGGCAGTCACTCGAAAGGTGCTTGAAAAACAGGGGGTAAGCGCCTCCGATATTTCTGGAATCGGCATAACTAACCAAAGGGAAACGACCGTTATTTGGGATCGTGCGTCCGGGGAACCGATAGCCAACGCGATCGTTTGGCAAGACCGCCGTACTGCGGACTATTGCCGGGAACTTACCGAGGCCGGGCACGCGAAAACCATTCAGCAAAAAACGGGACTAGTGTTGGATGCCTATTTCTCTGGGTCCAAAGTAAAGTGGCTTTTGGACAACGTGGATGGTGCCCGAGACAAAGCCAACGCCGGTGAGTTGGCCTTTGGAACCATAGACAGCTGGCTGATCTGGAATTTGACCAGTGGCAAAGTCCACGTGACCGACGTCAGCAATGCCAGCCGAACTCTGTTGTTTAACATCGAAACCATGCAATGGGATGATGACTTGCTGGCCCTACTCGACGTGCCAACAAGTGTGCTTCCGGAAGTGCGAGCCAGCAGCGAAGTGTATGGAGAAAGCACTAATAATCTTCTAGGTGGATCTATTCGAATTGCCGGCATAGCCGGGGACCAGCAAGCCGCGCTGTTCGGTCAAGCCTGTCACAAAAGTGGCATGGCCAAAAACACCTATGGCACAGGTTGTTTCATGCTCATGAATACCGGTTCCGAAATGGTCCGCTCTACTAATGACTTACTCACGACAGTTGCCTGGAAAGTCGATGGCCAAGTTGAGTATGCCTTAGAAGGGAGTGTATTTATCGCTGGTGCAGTCGTTCAATGGTTAAGGGATCAACTCCAAATAATTGAAAGTGCTCCCGATGTAGAAGCTTTAGCTGAGACCGAAGAAGACAACGGAGGCGTTTACTTCGTACCAGCCTTCGCCGGTCTTGGTTCGCCCTATTGGGATCCTTATGCTCGTGGAACCATAGCGGGGATTACTCGAGGCTCTTCGAAGGGCCATATTGCCAGAGCCGCTTTGGAAGGCATCGCCTATCAATCCATGGATGTCCTGAAAGCGATGGAGGCCGATTCCGGAATTTCTTTGAACGAACTTCGAGTAGACGGAGGCGCATCTCTCAATGCCCTGCTCATGCAATTCCAAAGTGACATTTTAAATGTACCGGTGGTTAGGCCAAAGATTGCAGAAACGACAGCTTTGGGAGCCGCTTACTTGGCGGGTCTTGCAACTGGCTACTGGGCAAGCAGAGAAGAAATCGCACAACAATGGCAGGTCGACGCACGCTTCCAACCTGCCATGGATTCCGATTCGGTATCCACACACGTAGCCGGCTGGGAGAAAACGGTAGGTCGTTCAAAAGACTGGGAAGATCACGGCTAAGGTCTGGTAAATTTCAAATTTCACCGTGTCCTGACACCTGCATGCCACGCCATATAAAAGGCAGCGCATGGGGATTTATTGGACTGCGGTTGGATCCGACAAAACTTATACATTGGCAGACATGTTGAACGATGCTGATTACCGGACGGGCTAGTGGCATCTGGGAACTCTCATGACCACTATAGATGGGCACGGTTCAAGGTAAAACCAAAGTTGATTATACAAATCCAATAAAGGTGGACGCACCTGAGTTCGGATTTGATTACAGCTTCATTTTGCCAGGCTCACTCGACATGTCCCTTACGTCTAGCTCGAAACAATATTTGGTAGTGAGAAATCACTGCCCATAAAGGATTGAGTGCCTTCAACCGGGTCGGATATGCCGAAAAAGATTTCGAAGACCACGAGAAATTGCCCAAGTGGAGCGTGGGCTCTTCTCAATCGAAAGAGTGGAGTGGACAGCGAAATTGCCTTAGGCGCCGGCTGGCAAGATCCAGCCATCATCCGGGAGGCCAGACTGTGCGTTTGGTGGAGTGGTCCTCTACCTGATCTCTAACTAAAGCGGGATGGGTCCATGCTGAGGGAACGTATGGCAATCTACTACACAGAAATGGAACACGACACCTCAAGCATAGGCAAAAGGGACCATGACTACGACCTAATGGAAGAATCGAGTAGGATTGCGGCGGAAGGCGCTGAAAACAACGACATTTACGCATTAGCCCAAGACGTGCAGGTTTACCTATTTGAAGAAACAGAAAAACGAAATGCGTTCGTGGGGGATAACGAACAGGCCCGTGCAGTTGAGCCTTACATACGCCCAATAACTTAAAGCAATTTTACTTTTCTTGTCGCAATAGTCCTCAACATTGGCTTTTGCAGTAGCTTCTTACTTGCCGGCAAAGAGGAACGCATTGCACTTCGGATTCGCACAAACTAAATCATGCAAAATGAATTCAACAAACGACACCGCCTTTGAAATGGCAACTTCCAGCATCCGATTCGGTGCTGGAATTACAGCCGAGATTGGTATGGACATAGCCGATGCCGGATTGACGAACGCTCTCGTGCTTACTGATCCGGTTCTAGCAAGCTTGCCTCCGGTGGAAAAAGTAAAGGCCTCTCTTGAGGATCAAAATATCAAGTACTCCATTTATGATAACGTAAGAGTAGAGCCAAATGATAAGTCCTTTGAAGATGCGATTCGCTTTGCGGAATCGGTAGGACCAGACTGCTTCATTGCCGTCGGGGGTGGCTCTGTCATCGATACTGCGAAGGCTGCCAATCTATTAATAACCTATCCGGCTGATTTGCTGGACTATGTGAACGCACCTATCGGTAAAGGCAAACCTGTGCCCGGACCGTTGAAGCCACTTTATGCGATTCCCACTACTTGTGGCAGTGGTAGCGAAACGACAGGCGTATCCATTTTTGACCTTAGTTCAATACATGCTAAAACGGGCATCGCACACCGCTATTTGAAACCCACGCTGGGGCTAATCGATCCGGAAAACTTGCAAACCTTGGCGCCCGAGGTTGTCGCTTCAACTGGTTTTGACGTACTGAGCCATGCTATCGAATCTTTTACGGCAATCCATTATCAGGAACGGCCCAGACCGGAACGCCCGATACTGCGCCCGACTTACCAAGGTGCAAACCCACTGAGTGATATCTGGTCAGCCGAGGCCCTGCGATTGGTGGATCAGCATTTAATTCTAGCCTATAAGGACTCGAATGATCTCGAATCCCGCGGCGCAATGCAACTAGCTGCCGGAATGGTGGGAATTGGATTCGGAAATGCAGGGGTCCATCTTCCGCATGGCATGTCCTACCCCGTTTCAAGTAATGTACGTGAGTTTACCCCTGAGGGTTATACAACCGATCACCCGCTGATTCCTCATGGCATGTCAGTAATCCTGAATGCACCGGCGGTTTTTCGCCAAACGGCTTCGGCCAATCCGGACCGCCACCGTCAGGCCGCTGCAGCCCTGGGAGCAAAGGTCACTAACGTGTCAGACGACGAGATTGGCGAGGTGCTGGCGCAAAGAATCATCTATTTTATGCAAGAGCTAAGCGCTCCCAATGGGCTGACTGAAGTCGGTTACACCGAGGCGGACATTCCAAAACTTGTTGAAGGCACCCTGTCTCAGCAACGGGTTACCAAAATTTCCCCCAAACCCGTAGACGAGGCATTGCTGCGACTGCTATTTGAGGACGCTCTGACCTATTGGTAATATTTCTTAGGATTCTGGAGAACCCATGCAGTCGTAAGTATTAAGGTTCCAGACCCACGGTGAAAGCCTCCCGTTCGCGGACAAAATTATTCCCAGAAAGTCCACCTGCTCAATCAATCGATGGATCTTCCTGGGACTTTTGCTGCCATTATCACTATTTGGCTAAACCAGCCTCTGCAAGCTGTAGCCCTTCCATCCGACTTGCGAGTGGATCAAGGAACCGACCCGGGCCAACAGAACAATTTTTACGATCAACGCCTGGAAGCCGTTCGCACTTTAAAAGACCATTACGAATCGTGTGGCACCGACACCGAAAAGATCATGGAGCAAACCAACTATATGACGGTTGACTCCGAAAAAGAATCCATGATCTGGCCCTCCGCTTGCAATTAGACGCACTCATACGCGTATAACTGGCGAAACCTGTCTACTGTAACCCAGGAAAAGTTTGGATTCTGGAATCTGAACATGGAAACGACCGAGGATTACGAGGTGTCGCTCTTCATGTTCCCCCCGGCTATTAAAAATCCACTAAACAAATTATGCACCAGTGCCGGCTCGACCCGTAAGCCAAGGCGCGATTGATCTTTGATGGCAAGATGCGGGCGGACGATATCACGCCTAATGATACCCACCTATTCTTTCCACTGTTTCTGGCCAAAGGATAGAGGGCGGTTTTCGATCAACCGGTAAGCCTTCTCGACCCTTATCCCACGCTGGTTGAATTATGCGGTTTGCCTGAAAAAGAAGGTCTGGATGGCAACAGTTTATTGCCACTCCTTAAGGAACCTGATCCGAGTTGGGAAGAGCCGGCCCTGAAGACCATGGGACGCGGCAACCATGTAATCCGCTCCAAGCAATGGCAGTATATACGCTATAGCGATGGCATTGAGGAGCTGTACAACCACTATGAAGTTTTGGGCATGGAACAATCTAGCGAACGACCAACGCTACGCAAACGTGCTAACCGCACACAAAAAGTGGCTCCCGAAGAAGAAAGTTCCTTGGCAAATCGACGAATCCAAAAATTGGATTTATACCCGCGAAATTTGGGACGACGCCACGATGAATGAAAAGAAATAAACTTACTTGCCGTGGATAACCACGGTTTTCGTTTCTGTCATTTCCTCAACGGCGTATTTCGGACCCTCTTTTCCCGTTCCGCTTCCTTTAAGTCCTCCATAAGGCATTCCATCGGTGCGCCACATGGGGCCCCAATTAATGTGAACATTGCCACTGTGCACCTCATGCGCAAAACGAATGGCCGCATCGACATCCTGGGTAAACACACCGGCGCTCAATCCAAATTCTGTGTCGTTGGCCAAACGAATCGCTTCTTCCACATTATTGACTTTGTGCACCCCAACGGCAGGACCGAATATTTCTTCGCGGCTTACCCGCATATCCGGAGTCACATTGTCGAGAATGGTTGGCTGCATTAATGCGCCGGATCGCTCTCCACCAGTAACGACTTTTGCCCCGGCAACTGCAGCTTCTTTAATCCAGCTTTCGACTCTTTCGGCATCGGAGTTACGAACCATCGGCCCCATATTGGATCCGTCTTCCAGCTGATTGCCCGTCACCAAGGCTTCCACTTTGGGAACCAAAGCATTCATGACGGCCTCGTGAACCGAATCGTGGACGATCATACGTTGGGCTGAGATACAAACCTGTCCGGCATTGGCGAACCCAGTAGCGACCGTTACCTTGGCAACGAGATCCAGATCGGCATCCGGCAACACAATAAGCGGAGAATTAGAACCCAACTCCATGGTAACTTTTTTGATACCTGCAACTTTACAAATTTGCTCCCCCACTTCCTTGCTGCCAGTAAACGAAATCTTGCGTACACGCTCATCGGAGCAAATAGCATCGCCAATTACAGCTCCACTCCCGGTAATACAGGAAATCGCCTGAGGCGGCAGACCTGCTTCCAGTAGAATCTCTACTAGCTTGAGAGAGACTAGGGGAGTATCTGTCGCGGGTTTCAGAATGACGGAGTTTCCTCCCGCAATCGCCGGACCCACCTTATGGCAAACCAGGTTTAGTGGGAAATTGAAGGGAGCGATCGCAGCAACTACCCCGCAAGGCACGCGCAGTGTGAAACCGAATTTGTTCTTCACATCTTTTCCCCCATCAAGTGGCAGTACTTCGCCACCAAGCCTTTTGGCTTCTTCGCCACTGATTTCAATAGTTTGGGCGGCTCGGTCGACCTCGAATTTGGCTTCAGCCAGGATTTTTCCCTCTTCCGAACTCAAAGTGCGGGCCAGGTCATCCAAACGCTCCATCATCAGTGCAGCCGTTCGTTTTAGAATTTCCCCACGCTCAAAACCGGTGAGGCCCACAATCACTTTCGCACTTGCCTCGGCACCTTGAAGAGCAGCCTCAACGTCTGCTGGCGAAGCCTTCGGAACCGTATCGACGACACTGCCGTCGAATGGGTTAATTACCTCAATGACCTCGTCGCGGTTCTCCCAATTTCCGTTCAGAAAAAATTTCATGAGAAACCAGTAAAGGAATAAATTTTCCAGCGCAAGCACACTGCCAAAAAAGATTCTTGGCTTCTGCTGGGATTCACATGCTGCGTCCGCAATCGACAATAAGCAATTGCCCGGTGGTCTTAGTCGTCCCTCTGGCTAAATAGTAAACCGTATCCGCAACATCGTCCGGGGATACGATTTCTGGCATCGGTAGACTGAGTACACGTTCTTGTATCGCCTCCTCAGTCATGCCTTGTCGAAGCTATCGGCTGTCAATGGGATCCGGACTAGGCGATGGTTCAACCCACCAATACAACGACTTGCCCATCGTGGTTGCCGGAAGTGCCCAAGGAAGATTCAGAACCGGCGATCACTTGCATTGCCCTGACGGTACTCCACTGGCAAACCTCTGGCTCACTCAAGCCAAGGCCATGGGGTTAAACTTGCCAAAGTTTGCTGACAGCTCCGGTGAACTAAAAACGTTATTGGCCTAATTTGTATGCCACTGGATTCGAGCCAAGGGATCGGGGTTGTAGGGATAAAGGATACCCGTCTTTACCATCCGAGTTAAATTATCTCCAGCCGGTGGATTGATTTCGGTTATTCTTTTAATGGCAGTCCTGATGGCTCGGGTCACATTAATACAAGCTTTTTCCGAGGGATTTCGGGCCTTGCGATTTCTTCCGCCAAGTCCGATGGCTCTAGAGAGCTCTTTAGTCAAAAAATCGATTTCCTCCTCGAGCGTTTCAATCCTAACTTCATCATTAAAGATCTTCGTCTCTTGGAGTTCTTCCCTCAATTCCTAAAGCCGCTGGCGAAAATGCGCTGCCCATTGTATTGAAAAAAGAACCCAACCGAAGTATGTCACAGCCACCTCGGCAAATGGCACATGCATCCGACCCCCGATGAGATCGGTTTTGACCTACACGATGGAAAGACAATGAACACCGAAGGCAATGGACCGATTGATCCGGAGGACCCGAAATTAATTTTCAGTCTTAGCCGAAGGGCCAATGCATTTATGGAAAAGCAGGTGGAGGCTAGACGCTATCCGTGGAGACAACAGGGAACTGCCACCAATTAGTGGCATTCCAATCAAAGAATCGGTAATCAAACGATTTTCTTGCCTAGCTTTTAAAATGCTGTAACACAATATTCGCCTCGAGTAGCCAAGGCTACCGGCCTTTGAGAAAGCTGCTAATGTCGAAATCTAATTTAACTACCTCAGGAATATTCCTATTTCAGGCAATTCTATTTTCTCAAGCCCAGGAAATTTTGGATTTCCGCAAAGATATCGAACCCATTCTTAAAGAGCATTGTTTGAAATGCCATGGCCCGGAGGAACAAGAATCGGATTTTCGGGTGGATCGAAAAGCCACGCTCTTCGGTGGAGGAGGTTCCGGAATAGAAACCATTATCCCGGGGGATCCAGTTGGTAGCTATCTGATCGAACTGGTTCGTGAGCCGGATGAAGAATTCCGGATGCCTTACGAAGAGGACCCAGTTCCAGAGGAACAAATTGTCATTCTGGAAGAATGGATCAAGCAAGGCGTTTTAATGCCAGAGGACCTGGAAAACGAAACCGTTGCCAAGGAGATCAACCACTGGGCCTTGCTTCCCGTTGAGAAACCGAAGGTTCCCAAGGTAAAAGGGGCCGCGACTTCCATCGACGCATTCCTCTTAGACATACTGAACAACCAGGATCTGGATTATAATCCGGAAGCGGATTCTCGATCCCTGATTCGTCGAACGTCGATTCTTTTAACCGGCCTACCTCCCACGCCGGAGCAAGTGGAAAAATTTGCTGAGGCTCAGGATAAGTATGCGGAAGAAGCTTTTGAGCATTTGGTGGATAGCTTGTTGGAGTCGCCACACTTTGGCGAACGCTGGGCTCAGCACTGGCTGGACGTTATTCGCTGGGCGGAAACAAATGGCTCTGAAGCCAACCTCTACCGTAAGAACGCCTGGCACTATAGGGACTACGTCATTGACGCCTTCAATCAGAATAAACCCTACGATCAGTTCATTACCGAACAACTAGCCGGTGACCAAATGGGTGTCGGTGATGCAACAGGTTTCCTAGTTGCAGGACCACATGTGCCAATCGCAACGGTGGGCCGTGAACCATCGGCCCTTCGGCAAGCCCGTGCTGACCGCATGGACGAAATCATGCAAACGGTCGGAGCCTCCATGCTCGGAATGACCGTAAGTTGTGCCCGTTGCCACAACCACAAATTTGATCCAATCTCCATCAAAGACTATTATTCTCTAACTGCAGTATTCCAAGGGGTTGAGTTTGGCAGTCGCTATGCAGAACTTCTCTCAGGCGACCCACTCAAACAAAGGGAAGCCGAACTAAATCAAGCACTGAATAAGAAGCGTCAACAGCTGCGAGCAAACAACGATTATTGGGAAGAAGATTGGAAGGGTTGGAACGAACTTTACTTCCCTGAAACTACAACCAAAGCGGTCCGACTCGCCTTTAATACGCGGAACGCTGGCGTAGAAGAAATCGAGTTTTATGGGCCGGAAAGCCCTGAACTGAATTTGGCTCTCTCCCAACTCGGCACCGTTGCCAAGACGGATGATTCCATGACCCAAATCCGTGGGGAGGTGTTCTTCGCAAATGACGGCGAGTTCAGTACAAATAAATGGAAATCTCAATCACCCGAGGAAAGCGCCAGCAAGCCATGGCTGGTCTTGGAATTTGCGAAACCAAAAACAATTGACCGTCTGGTTATCAGTTCCAACAAACATTACTTCCTGGAAACCGACTACCTCACCTCCTACACGCCAGAGACGAACTACAACTACCAACTCGAGGTACTTCAGGAAGACGGAAGCTGGCGAAAAGTTGCTTCAACCCAAAAAGCTGAATCTGAGGATTCAGTAACTCCTGAAAAAGTAGAAGCTATAAAGCGCATACAGGCTCTTATTGAAAAAATCGCAGAAGAAGGACCGCAACCCAGCTTTGTTGGTCAGTTCATCGATCCTGTCGTCACTAAGGTATTTCATAGAGGCAGCCCGGAAAACCCGAAACAGGAAGTAGATCCTGCCGGTTTCGATATTCTTGAAGCGGACCTTGGCCTGGACTCTTCAAGTGAAGATCCTGACCGCAGGATCCGATTTGCTGACTGGCTAACGAACCCAGACCACCCGCTAACCGCGCGTGTCATGGCCAACCGAGTATGGAGCCACATATTCGGAACCGGCATAGTGGCTACACCCGCCGACTTCGGAAAGGCGGGAGCTCCGCCTACACATCCTGAATTGTTGGATTGGCTGGCGTCCGAATTTATTAATCCAACCAACAGCAATCACAACGCATGGTCGGTAAAAGGTCTGATCAAAAGAATCCTGATGACGGATGCCTATCGGCAATCCAGCGCTCCACGAGAGGAAGCGCTGACTAAAGACGGGTCTTCTTTGTTGCTCTGGCGATTTCCACCTCGCCGCATTGAGGCCGAGGTGATACGCGACGGTATCTTACAGGCTTCGGGGAAATTGGATCCTCAAATCGGCGGTCAAAGTTTCCGAATCCATAATGTAAAAAAGACCTACGCTCAGTGGAAGGTCGTTAATAACCATGGACCCGAAACCTGGCGGCGCATGATCTATCAGGAGCGTATGAGGAGGGTCGACGACCAAATATTTACTGCCTTTGATTTTCCAGATTGCGGGCAAATTCGCGCAAAACGCCCCGTATCCACGACTCCCTTACAGGCTCTTAACCTGATGAACAGCCCATTCGCAATTGAACAGGCTGGATTTATTGCGGAACGGGTAACAACAGAATCGGGAGGGGATGGAAAGAAAGCTGCGACAAGGCTCTTTGAAACCCTTCTAGGCCGTGAACCGTCGAAGGAAGAGTTACAGGCGTCGTTGGACGTTGCACAAACCAACGGACTCCAACTGGTAAGCCGTTCATTAATGAATTCCAACGAATTTGCATTTCTGCCATGAGAAATCCTGAAGAAAAAATTTCTTTCCACGGGCAACGCTTATTGAGCCGGCGCAATTTCCTCGGCCAAGCTGGCATGGCTATGGGCGCACTTTCGCTCACTCAACTGCTGGCTGAAGACAACCCGATGCACTTCGGCGGCAAAGCCACGATTCGCCCCGAAATCGACCCCAACAATCCTTACTCGCCAAGGGCACCCCATTTCCCCAGCAAAGCTAAACAAGTCTTGGTGATTTATCTACCTGGAGCCGTCAGCCATGTGGACACCTTTGATTACAAGCCGGACTTGTTTAAATACCATGGCCAAAAACCACCCGGTATTCCAGAGGTCACCTTTGAAGGCCCCACCGGCAATATCGCCCAACCTTTCTGGGAATTTAAGCCACGGGGACAGACTGGAAAAATGGTTTCCGAACTTATTCCCAACTTGGCCGAGCAGGTGGACGACTTTTGCTTTTTCCACTCCCTGACCACAGACACGAGTGCCCACCCACAAGGAGAAAACTATTTCAATACCGGCTTCACGATGGAGGGCTTTCCTTCTTTTGGTGCCTGGGTCACTTACGCACTAGGATCGGAGAATTCTGAGCTGCCAGCTTTCGTAGCCATCAATGATCCGCGGGGATTGGCCCGTTCCGGTAAAAATAATTTTGGGAGTGGTTTTTTGCCGGCTGCTTTTCAGGGAACGGACTTCAATGCCAAAAATCCTCCAGCCAATTTGGGCCGACCAGAAGGTCTAAGCGAAGCGGATGACAAAGCCACGGTAGATCTACTCCAGAGATTGAATGCACATCATCTTGAACTGTATCCCGGAGATACCGACTTGGCCGCCCGGATAACCAGCTATGAACTGGCTGGTAAAATGCAAATCTCGGTACCCGAGGTAATGAGAATCACCAACGAACCCAAATCGATCCACAAAGAATACGGAACGGATGTCGGTACTGACCTGAAGCGCGAGTATGCAAAAAACTGTATTTTGGCGCGACGACTCATCGAAAAGGGAGTCCGCGTGGTCCAACTTTTCAACGGCAGTGATCCGTCCGGCGGCAACGGCATCACCAATTGGGATTCACATAGCGACATTTTGAAAACGCATGCCATGCAGGCGGAAATCATGGACCAGCCAACTGCCGCGTTGATTCACGACCTGAAACGTCGAGGCCTATTCGAAGAAACGCTGGTAGTCTGGTGCACCGAATTTGGCCGCATGCCCTTCCTGCAAGCCAACGGGACGGGACGGGACCACAATCCTGATACCTTTACCTGCTTCCTGACCGGAGCCGGCGTGAAAAAAGGTTTCAGTTACGGTGAGAGCGACGAGTTTGGATTCAAAGCCGCTGTCAACCCGACCACGGTCTACGACTTTAACGCCACTCTACTCAACCTGATGGGACTAGATCACGAACGCCTGACGTTCTACCACAACGGCATCGAACGCCGCCTTACACACGTCCATGGCCACGTAGTGGAAGACGTCTTGGTCTAAGCCAGGTCGACAAAGTTAGGCACAACGCATTCCTATTGTTAAATTTCTTTCGATCCGATCTATTAGACGAATGCCAGTTTACACAATCAGTGATATCCAAGTAACCAACTGGGAGAGATATGAGCATTACGTACGGCAAACGCGTGCGATTGCCGAGAAATTCGGAGGCAAGTATCATATCCGAGGCGGAGAAATCAAAGTTGTCGCAGGCGACTGGAAACCCAACCGGCTTATCGTAATCGAGTTTCCATCGATGGAAGCCCTAGTACAATTCAGGGATTCTCCTGAATACCAACCTGCCGCTGAAATCAGAAAGGGTGCTTCCAATTTAATTTCGTCAATCGTCGTCGAAGGCTACGACGGCGAATCGGACAACATCGGAGGTTAAAATAATCTTATTTTTGATCTACCTTACCTGACCCAGCACCCTTATAATCCATGGACAGAGGGGAAGGCCCCCAGAGCCAATTTTTTTTGCCGGGAGTTATTGAGCAAGAGAGATCTATCCTGCAAAAGCAGAAATAAATCCAAGAGTATGCCTTCCTCCGAATACGGCACTGGCTATAAACAAACTCCGCCGACGATCGAGTAAATGAATCGTCCAACGGATCATATCGAGGACAGTCAAAGGGCGCAGCTTTCTTATGCAAGAATCCATCCAAGAAAGTCTTAGGACCAACAACTCGAAGGGTAATGTCATGCTTGCAATTAACAAAAAAACCAATCCGATACAACCGAAAAGGCATCCGTGATACCAATGATTAAAATCTAGCGGTTTCCCTTATTAACCGGTATCCAAATATAGTCTAACTGTTATCCAGATTTTGAATACGAGTAAACTGCGCGCGGAAAAGCTCTTTCATCTGCAATCGGACAGAATCCGGCAATTTTTCCGCCAACGCCTCAATTTCCTGAGGATCGGTTGATCCCTGGATTCTGGAGGCCAATTCCTCAACTTCGGGTTGGAGGCCATCCGGATCTCCTGGGATAGATCCCACAAGCGCTTTAACTTCCGCCTCTAGCGCGGCGTCTCGTGATCGGGGAACCAAATTCTGCGGTTCTTCTGCTTTTTCTCCCGGTAAGGTAGGCGCGGCCGTGGATTCATTTATTTTTTTTTTGATCGGACACCCCTGGAGCATCCTTGGCCATTCCGGATAATTCCTTGATCAACGAGTCAATGGCCCGGGTCCGGCTCTCCTCGACCGCTCGCAACAAAGTGACTTCAAAATTAACCGTTTGAGAAAGGCCCATCTTAACACCAGCTTCCCCACGATGAAGGGCATCGTTCATACGCATCAGACTCTCAACCCTCATCGGCGGTCCTAGCTTACTGGTCTGACCTCCATCTCGAATAGCTTCGACCAAAACTTCACGAAGGCAGCTCTGAAGATCCACGAGGATGCGGTAGAGGTCTTTTCCAACCGTGTCTAATTCTTCTACAGCAGAAAGGATAGCTGGGTAATTGGCCTGAGCCAACAGGGAGGCCAATTGATGGATCTCTTCCTGGGAGGCTAATCCGTATACCTCAAGAACGCTCGCTTCAGTGATGGTGTCGCCACAAAATGAAATTAATTGGTCCAAAGTTGACTGTGCGTCACGCATACCTCCATTGGCAAGACGAGCGACCGATTTCAAGGCAACTTCGTCAATGGAAATCTTTTCGGCCTTGGCGATAGTGCTAAGTTTCTCGCAGATCAATTCATCACGGATCGGACGGAATTCAAATCTTTGGCATCGACTGACAATGGTCGGCAATATTTTGTGGGCCTCAGTTGTCGCAAAGAGGAACTTAACATGGGACGGCGGTTCTTCGAGCGTTTTCAACAAAGCGTTGAAGGCTCCGGTGGAAAGCATGTGCACCTCGTCGATGATGTATATTTTGAAAGGACATTGCGCCGGGGCGTATTGGCAGTCTTCCCGAAGTTGCCGGATCTGTTCCACCGAGTTGTTGGAGGCGCCATCAATCTCGATGACATCCATACAGCTGCCATCCATTATGGATTTGCAGATCTCCGAATCGTCATCCGGGGTGATGGAGGGACCACCTTCGCAGTTCAGGGCTTTGGCAAACATGCGTGCCGTTGTGGTTTTTCCGGTACCTCGAGGACCTACAAATAGATAGGCATGGGCGATGCGACCGGAGGTAATCGCATTTTTCAAAGTCGTCGTAATATGGTCCTGCCCAACAATTTCGTCGAATTGTTTGGGCCGCCAACGGCGGGCAATGACTTGGTAACCAGTTGCCATGTATGGATATGAGTGGAAAGGAATTAAGGATGACCAGGTTACCCACGGCTAGCAAGATCATGACTACCGTTGCTACCTTCCGGTCCTGGCGGAGTTCGCCTGTCCAACACCCGTGGGACCCGGCCTAGAATCAAGGGTGGGAAACCTACCTCTCTATTTCAACTACCTTTTCAATATTTTTGCATTTCATTTTTATGGCTGGAATTATCTGCACCATTCTACAACATAGCGGATATGGAAGAAGCTGCAGCTCCTTGGCATCAATTCATCCTCGATTATATAAACTCTCCTGATTTCCTTTGGGAAGGTGGCGCCATTCTAGTGGTGTTGCTGGTCAGTTTCATTCTCGCGCAGGTCTTAAAACGCACTGTTTACAAAAGGCTCGGGAAACTGCCATCTACCTGGATTTCCCAATCCTTGGTTCCAGCATTCACCGCCCTGACGATGCCAGCAGCCTACGTGCTGATTTGTGCGATGGTGAAGGGAAACATTATCAACCGAGGTATCGAGGACGTATTGTTGACTCCCGCCTCAAGTCTGGCAGTCGGATGGTTCCTTGTGGTTATGGTTAATCGCATGACCAATGAGCCCTTCTGGCAGAAGCTATTGGGGACAATCGTAATTATCATTACCCTACTTTCAATTAGTGGCCTACTGGACCCCACGACACGCGCTCTGGATGGCATCAATTTTCCTCTTGGAACACTCAATATAACTTTACTTGGGATCATCAAAGGGTTGTTCATGCTCTTATTCCTTATCTGGATGAGCATTCGACTCTCGGGAGCGGCTGAATCCCAGATGCACAAGATGCCGAACATCACCCCATCTATGGAGGTGCTGTTTGCGAAAGTCCTGAAGGTCATATTGATATCCCTTTCGATACTGATTGGGCTTCAATCAGTAGGCATTCAACTTTCCTCCCTAACTGTTTTAGGCGGTGCCATCGGCCTCGGTCTAGGTTTTGGTCTTCAGAAGGTCATTTCGAACTTGATCAGCGGAGTCATTCTCCTGCTCGATAAATCGATCAAACCGGGAGACGTTATTTCCATTGAGAACACCTACGGCTGGATCAACAAACTGAGCGCCCGTTACGTCTCGGTCATTACTCGGGATGGACGGGAGACATTGATCCCAAACGAAAACCTAATCACAAACTATGTTGAAAACTGGTCGTTTTCAGACACAAAAGTCCGGCTGAGGGCCCCAATTGGCGTATCCTATGATACGGACGTGCGCAAAGCCATCGACCTCTGCATACAGGCCGCCAAAAATTGCGGTCGCGTTTTGAATAACCCGGAGCCTAAGTGCCCTGTCAAAGGATTTGGTGATAATTCGGTAGACCTGGAATTACGCTTCTGGATTGCAGATCCGGCTAATGGAGTAACCAACATCAAAAGCATTGTATACCTGCAAATCTGGGACCTTTTTCAAGAGCACGGGGTGGAGATTCCTTATCCACAACGAGACATCCATATCAAAAATTCACCCCCTCCCGATTTACCTAAAGAGCTGCTGGATTCGGAGGACAAAGGCCGCTAAGTAGGCGCGAAGAAAGGGGTCAAACCTTGAATCAATTCAACCCGCTGTGTTCCTTCAAGATTTCAAGGAATGGCCCCTAAAAGCTGCTAGGTTCGGGCAATGGGAACTAATGTTGGCTTGACTCAGCCACCATTTCTGGAAGAGAATACGTGTCTCATTTTAGAGAAATGAAAACTACTTGCTCATATTTAGGACTGGTCCTAAACGGCCTATTGCTGCTTCTCCCCTGAGGGGAGTAAAATAACTATGCCCGTAGTTTCCCGGGTTTTGGCAAGTAACTTTAAGTAACCGGGAATTCACTAAACCAAGCAACCAGCAGCTAATTTTTAAACATTTAGGCCAATGCAAAAAGTTCCCAAAACTAAATACAAGCGGTTCCGAGGGGTGGATTTACCCGACCGGACATGGCCCGAGAAAACCATCGATACAGCACCCATCTGGTGCAGCGTCGACTTGCGAGACGGAAACCAGGCGCTCGCTGTTCCTATGAACATCGAGGAAAAATTGGAAATGTTCCGACTGCTTGTTTCGATTGGATTCAAGGATATCGAGATCGGATTTCCCTCCGCCAACGATACCGAGTACAATTTTCTAAGGCACTTGATCGAAAACGACCTGATTCCAGAAGACGTAAGGATTCAGGTCCTAGTGCAAGCACGCGAGCACTTGATTCGAAAGACCTACGAAGCCATTCAGGGAGCCAAGAATGTAATCGTACATTTGTATAATTCCACCAACGCTCTGCAACGACGGGTCACCTTCGGATTGTCCAAGGAAGAGATAAAGCAAATCGCGGTGGACGGCACGCAACTCTGTAAGGATCTGGTAGATACCGTGCCTGGCACTCATGTCGACTTCGAATATTCTCCGGAAAGTTTTTCCGATACCGAGATGGATTTCGCATTGGAAGTTTGCGAAGCAGTCCTGAAAACCTGGGATCCTCCAGTTGGCAAGAAAATTATCCTTAATCTCCCGGCTACAGTAGAATTGGCCACACCCAATATTCATGCGGACCAGATTGAGTGGTTTTGCCGAAATATCTCCATGCGGAACCAAGTAATAATCAGCCTGCACACGCACAACGACCGGGGCACCGGCGTCGCGGCGACTGAGCTTGGCTTGATGGCCGGTGCCGATCGCGTCGAAGGTACATTGTTCGGGAACGGAGAGCGAACCGGAAATCTGGATGTTGTGATCGTCGCATTGAACATGTACTCTCAAGGTGTGCATCCGGGTTTGAAATTCGAAAACCTCAATGAGATACGAGCGATATATGAACGATGCACGCGCATGGATGTGCACGACCGTTGGCCCTACAGTGGCGATCTGGTATTCACCGCTTTTTCCGGCTCCCACCAGGACGCTATCAAGAAAGGGATGGAGCAGATGGATCCCGATGCTGGGGCCTTGTGGCAGGTTCCATACCTGATGATCGATCCGAAGGACCTGGGCCGGAATTATCAGGCAATCATTCGTATCAACAGCCAATCAGGGAAAGGCGGGGTAGCCTTTGTATTGGAAAACGAATTCGGATACAAAGTCCCGCGTCTACTTCATCCGGAACTCGGGAAAATGGTTTATGACCTGGCTGACATACTGTCCAGAGAGTTGACTCCGGATGAAATTCTGGAGGCGTTTTTGAAAGAATATTCCGAAATCACCAGCCCCCTCTTCGTCGAGGATATCAAGGAAGTGGGTCGATTTTCCGAAACGCGGGAAATTGAGCTAGGTATAGACCTGTCCTGGAATGGCGAAAAGAAACACCTCCAGGGTAGAGGGAATGGACCGATCAACGCGTTTTGCAACGCCCTTGATAAGGAAGGATTAAAGCATTTCAACCTAGTCTCATTTTCCGAACATTCAATAGGTTCCGGCTCCGGAACTCAAGCGGCGGCCTACGTACAAGTGCATCGGTACGGCAACAGCCATCACTGGGGGGTAGGAGTCGATACCGACATCGAACTGGCCAGTTTAAAAGCCCTCGTTGCGGCGATTAACCGATCGGAACCGTAGCCGAAAATAATGAAATTTTAAAGGGCCGGGATCCAACAGAGCCCGGCCCTTTCTGTATAAATAATATACGCGCGATTAATAATCCCGCAGGGTAAGGCGTGTAATGGATGAAACCACCATCCAATCATGAGGCCTGTGCCCGATCCTCCCCAATCTTCAGAAATCGAAGAGGAGGAGGATATCGAGCTCAAGAAGGAGAATGAAAAGATTACGTTAAAAATGATTGATGACTTAGTTGCCAATCCCAGTGGAACAGGAGTTTCTTATTATTCTCCCGTCTTCAGACCCGAAGATTTCGATGTTGAAAGCTAAATTCAATCCAGACGAGTTAGATACACCTCCAAAAGCGCTGGCACAAATCAACCCTCATTATCCTTCTGAGCTAACGCGAAGCAAGATCGAAGGTCATGTTTCCGTGGTATACGTCGTGACGGAAAAGGGAGATGTCACTGCCATTCGAATTACCGAGGCAACCCATCGAGCCTTTGTCGATGCAGTTATTGCTACTTTATAGTGATGGAAATTTGAGCCCGGTAAATTCGACAATAAAGCTGTCAAAACCCGAGTAACGCAAACGTTCCATTTTACTCTTAAGAATTGAACGGAGCTTATTTATGGTCCCAAGGCAGTTGTACTTTTTCTGGTTCCTTGCTCCAGACTTCGAAAGGTTCGAAGATTTTTCCAGGATTCATGATGCTATTAGGATCCAAAGCATCCTTGACGGCTTTCATGGCGGCAATTTCCGCCTTGTTATGCTGCACGGAAAGGAAGACCGATTTTCCTAAACCGATTCCATGCTCGCCCGAAATGGCGCCGCCGAGTTCCACGACCTTTTTCATTAAGGCCATGACTCCCTTTTTGGCAATTCGCTCCTCAGACTTGTCCCCTCGATTGAACATGATGTTTACATGGAAGTTTCCGTCGGCAGCATGACCGAAGGTAGGTATGGCCAGGCCGGTATCCTTCTTCAATTGCCTGACGAATCGGACCAAAGCCTTCTGATTACGCAACGGAACGACCACATCTTCATTCAGTTTAGTATTCCCCATTTCGTACATGGCTGGTGAGCACTGTCTGCGAACTTGCCAGAGCTGCTCGGCTTTTTCCCTGTCATAGGTTTCTGAGTACCGAAGAGCCCGCTTTCCCGCCCAGGTAAGCACAGTCTTACGGTCGGCTTCAATAGAAGCTTTATCACCGTCGAGCTCCAGGAGAACAACTGAAGGGGTTGGTTGAAGTTTTCGAAAGATTGGTTTCCCAGTACGGCGCTCCGCGCACTGAACCGTTTCCGTATCCAACCATTCAAGGATCGCTGGGATGACCTTAGACTTCAGCAATGCCTGGCTGGAATCCAGTCCTTGAATGTCAGATTTGAAACCGGCAAGAAATGTCCATTTACAAGATGGTTTTGGAATGAGTTTCAGGATGGCACTGGTGACCACGCCCAATGTTCCTTCGCTGCCAACCCAAAGGTCCCGCATGTTGTATCCGGATACGTATTTTCTCACATCTGCACCCCACCGAACGAAATCGCCACTCGGCAGAAACCCTTCCAGGGCATAAATATAGTCGCGGGTGACCCCATACTTGGCTCCCGTCATACCACCGGAATTGCAAGCAATATTTCCACCAATCGTACAAAACCGCTTTGAGGATGGGTCGGGAGGATAATACCAGCCGAGGCGAGCGGCACGCTCCTGAATTTTATCGATGACCGCACCGGGTTGCACGTAGGCCATACCCGTGACCTTATCAATGCGAATCTTTTTCCAGCTCGACATATCGAGAACCCAGCCGCCATGAACCGAACTCGCACAACCAATCAAACAGGTTCCTGAACCTCTGGGAGTGACCGGAACTTTGTGTTTGTTGGCCAATTTTAGCAATTGGCCAACCTCCTTTTCATTCTTTGGCCGAACGACCGCGTCAATGGGAAACAGCAATTTGCTGCTATCAAAAGATTTCCAATACAGGTCCGAAGGATCGGTCGAAACCGAGCCCCGCAATTTTCGCTTCAACTCTGACAATGCAGCTTTCTTGGACATAGTTCTACTCCTTAGCGCGACTTTTCCAAGTATCAACCCAGAACCCAAGATTTTTTTGAAGGGATTTCCCGGTTGAACCGGTCGAGAGGACCCGCCTTATTGAAGCCCAGATGGAGAATTCCTTTTACTCAGCCTTCGACCAAACCTGTATTCCTGAACGGCAAGCGGATCCATACCGGAATCGTTTCGAAGTTGACCGGGATCGGATTATTCATACCTCAGCCTTTCGCCGCCTTCAGGCCAAAACCCAGGTTTTTCAATCCGGAGAATACGATTTTTACCGCACCCGCCTGACCCACTCCATCGAAGTAGCGCAAATTGGCCGGTCTATTTGCAGCTACCTGAAGAAATCAAGTAATTCACTTAATGATGACTTCTACATCGATCCTAATTTGGTCGAAGCCATTTGCCTGTCCCACGATTTGGGGCATCCACCATTCGGACACAATGGCGAAAGAACATTGAACCGGCTTATGGCCGACTATGGCGGCTTCGAAGGAAACGCCCAAACTTTGCGCCTATTAACGACGACGATTTATTCCGACCTAAAACAACGCAAAGGTATGCAGGCCAGCCGGGCATTGTTGGACGGTGTATTAAAATACAAGTCACTGTATTCGGAACGGGATAAGCCGGAAAACCATTTTTTATACGACGACCAAAAGTTGTTCTTGGATTTTGTTTTCGAAGGCTCAAATGTGAACCAAGAGTTGCCGACCGTCGAAGACAAAAATAATTTCAGGAGCCTCGAATGCCAAATCATGAATTGGGCCGACGATACTGCCTATTGCATCCACGATTTGGCTGATGGGATTAGAGCAGAATTTATCACAATCGACAAGTTACGGAGGTGGGCTGAGAGCCAACAGTTATCCGATGAAGAGATCTCCCACGTGGGATCGATCGTCCGTATCATCCAACAAGGCAACGTCGATGCAACGCTGGGCCTGAAAATCGGCGAGTTTATACAGGCGAGTTCATTGATTGAGAGGCAAAATTATATGAGTGAGCGGACCAACCGCTACCGATTTTCACTTCAGGTAGAAGAAACAAAATTGAGGGAAAGCGAACTTTATAAACGCATCGCGTTCGACATCGTTTTCCTAAGCACGCGAGTTAAACAGTTGGAATACAAGGGGGACCGCATGCTTGAGCGGCTCTTCAGGGCACTGATGGAAAACTACTCATCTCAAAACAAGAGAATTATGCGACTGGTACCACCCAAACTCGAAAAACGGCTAAAGAACGTACATACAGAAACAGAAAAAGCGCGCCTTCTTTGTGATTACCTGGCCGGCATGACAGACAGTTTCTCGATCAAGACATACAGGCGGCTTTTCGACCCGGGCTACGGGTCGATCGTGGACATCGTCTAATTTAGGTAAGGCCATCGCGCCCCTTTGCTGCCGGTTTGAATCCAAACAATTAACGGCGCGGCGAGACGCCCTCGCCTGTTTGTTGTACCTAATGAGCTGTTGCGTCCGTTATAGGTGCTCTCGGCGAGGCCGCCCTACCCGTTTCGAACCAATCGGCTGAGATAACTTGGCACGTACCCACGTCACTCGCCACTCGCAACACTTAATATTTCCGCAGCCCTTCATTGACTTACGTGGCAAAAGAAACTTAAGTCCCTTTCATCCTTTTATAACTAGCGACTGGCGCAATAAGGAGCGGAATTAACCGCTGGGAAGCCTCCAAATTCTATCGAGCGCCTGGGTAGAATTGAAACCGAAATTCGCTTCCCTATGATGACAACCAAGACTGCCACTCCTCTTCATTCTTACCTTGAACAAGCCGGTTCGGATGCAAACCTGGCCTTTGTTAGCTATCTGGCCAACTTACAACAGATCGCATCGGTGAATCTGCCTATTGCTCGCAGCATAATCCAAGAACTGGAGGACCAACGCAACAACCTGAAACTCATCGCCAGTGAAAATTTTACAAGCCTGGCCACTCAGGCTACAATGGGAAATTTGCTTACCGACAAATACGCGGAAGGCTTTCCCGGATCACGGTTCTACGCGGGCTGCGACAATGTGGATGACCTGGAAAGCGAGGCTTGCGACCAGGCTTGCAAATTATTCGACGCCGATCACGCTTACGTCCAGCCGCATTCCGGTGCCGATGCCAACCTGATCGCGTTTTGGGCCATACTGCAGGCCCGAGTTGGTGTCCCGAGTCTCGAAGCAATGGAGGAAACCAACCCGGCCAAGCTTTCTCGGGAAGACTGGAACAAGATTCGCCATAAAATGGGCAATCAACGCTTGTTGGGGCTTGACTACTATTCGGGTGGTCACTTGACGCATGGTTACCGTCAAAACGTCTCGGCTCAATTTTTCGACAGCTACAGCTATGCGGTAAGCAAAGAAACAGGACTGTTAGATTATGACGAAATCGAAAAGCAAGCTGACGAAATCGAACCTCTCATCCTCCTTACCGGATACAGCGCCTATCCACGATCCATCAATTTCCGGCGTATGCGGGAGATTGCCGATAAGGTAGGAGCAGTCCTCATGGTTGACATGGCTCATTTCGCAGGCCTGGTTGCGGGAGGTGTTTTCGAAGGGGACTACAACCCCATGCCATTTGCTGATATTGCCACCACTACGACTCACAAGACTTTACGCGGCCCAAGGGGCGGGGTGGTTTTCTGCAAATCGGAATTCGCGGAATTCGTGGACAAAGGATGTCCAATGGTCATAGGTGGCCCGCTTCCACAAATGATGGCGGCAAAGGCAGTAGCTTTTACAGAAGCTAACGAACGCGATTTCAAGGCATACGCCACAAAAATTGTGGCCAACTCAAAAGCTATGGCTCAGGCGGCGATCAATGAAGGACTGACGATTCCAACAGGTGGAACCGACAATCACCTGATGCTCATTGATGTAACGCCATTTGGATTAAATGGGCGACAAGCCGAAGGTGCCGTTCGCGAATGCGGAATCACCCTAAACAGAAATTCACTTCCCTTCGATCCGAACGGCCCATGGTATACCAGCGGTCTGCGGGTAGGAACTCCAGCAATCACAACCCTGGGTATGGGAGAAGATGAGATGAAGGAAATAGCAGCCATCTTTAAACTCATTTTGTCCAACACTAAACCCAAGTTGCTTACCAAGGGAGCCAACGCTGGTAAACCCAGCAAAGTGAAATACGAAATGGATGAACAAGCCCGGTCCGAAGCACAGCAACGGGTTTCCGCTTTACTGGGCCACTTCGTCCTCTATCCAGAGCTGGATTTAGCGTTTTTGAAAGACAGTTTTTGCTAGGATAGCCAGCTCTAACGGATATTGAAGTCCGAGGACACTGGATCGCAGCGTAAAGCCGCTCCTACAAGTGCTTTTCGACAACCCGGCCAATTGAACCAAATCTTTCTTTTAGTGCCGGATAAAGCGCACGGTATTCCGGATAGTAGTCTGCATAGATTGCCTGATTAAGGCCCGGATTCGTTTCACCGGTATTTTTGACAATTTTATCCGCCGCTACTTCCAAATTGCTATAAACGCCGCATGCAACCCCTGCGAGCACTGCTGCACCAAATGCGGCACCCTCTGTAACATTGGTGGTGACAACCCTGGATCCATAGATATCGGCCTGCATCTGCAGCCAGAATTCACTTTTAGCGCCACCACCAGAGGCACGGACCTCTGAAATTTCCAGTCCAAGGTCCCGCATCAATTGTAAGGAGTCGTTCATGCCGAAGGTAATGCCTTCGAGCACAGATCGGGTCATATGGGCTTTCTCATGACGAAGCGTCATACCGAAAAAAGTCCCACGAGCATCAGGATCGGGATGCGGCGTCCTTTCACCGGAAAGGTAAGGAAGGAAAAGTAAACCTTCGCAACCAGGTGGTGCCGTTTTCGCCTGTAAAGTTAACAGATCAAAAACGTTTTTGCTGGTTTTATCGGCCTCCACCGATTCCACATCTCCCAAAGTCGATTTATACCAATCAAAACTACCGGCTGCTGATAGCATTACGCCCATCAGGTGCCATTTGCCGGGAACCGCATGACAAAAGGCATGCAACAATCCATTGGGTTCCACTCGATATTCGTCGGAGTGAGCAAAGACGACGCCGGACGTCCCGAGAGTTGCCGAAACAATACCCTCCTTAACGATTCCGGATCCAACAGCCTGCGCAGCTTGGTCGCCACCTCCTGCTGCAATGGGAGTACCTTCATGTAATCCGGTCGCTGCCGCAGCCGTCGCGGAAATTTTGCTACTTGCCACAGGTGATTCGGTAACTGTTGGCAGAAATGAAGTGGATAAGCCTAGCACATCGCACATTTCCTCAGACCAATCCCTTTCTCCAATATTGAGCAAAGAGGTCCCGGACGCATCCGACACATCCGTAAAATGTTCACCACTTAAAAGAAAGCGCACATAATCTTTGGGAAGCAGAAATCTTACGGCCTTGGAAAACAATTCCGGTTCATTTTCCTGAACCCAGGCGATCTTGGGTGCGGTGAAGCCAGGCAATACAGGATTACCCGTTAGCTCCAAAACGCGATCAGCTCCCACCTTGGAAGTGATATCTGCGCATTGTTTGCCAGTGCGCTGATCGTTCCAAAGGATGCAGGGCCTCAATACCTGGTCATCCTTATCAAGCAAGACCAACCCATGCATTTGCCCAGTCAGGCCAAGACCTACAACATTGCTGGCATCGATTTGAGTTTCCTGAAGTACCCGCTTTATCAATACACATGTAGCTTCCCACCAAAGGGAAGGATCCTGCTCCGACCAAAGCGGCTTGGGCGTTTCGAAGGGATAGGATTCAGTGACGTTGCCCACGACATTGCCAGTTTCATCAACCAGCAACGTCTTCATGCTGGAGGTGCCGACGTCGATCCCAATTAAGTAATTCATGTTTCAATTCCTGCAATTCCCCGCGATAAGTGCATGACACCTACACCCGATTTCAGATAAACTCGTTAATCAGGTTCTCGAGCATTTCCTGACGACCACTTTCAACAGACGGCTCATCATTTGAAAGGGCATACTCTTCCAATTCTTTGAAGCCCACTTCACCGGATTCCACTTTGGAGCCAATGCCTGAGTCCCAGGAGCTGTAACGCTTGGATACAAAACCATCGAGTCGGCCATCTTCAATGATGGCGTGGGCAATCTTCAGGCCGCGGGCGAAGGCATCCATGCCGCCGATATGAGCGTGAAACAGATCGACGGGCTCAAAACTTTCGCGGCGCGGTTTGGCATCGAAGTTCAATCCACCTTGAGTGAGTCCACCCATTCTGAGGATCTCAAGCATGATCTGGGTGGTAAGATAGATATCGGTGGGGAACTGGTCGGTATCCCAGCCCAATTGGGGATGTCCTGTATTGGCGTCCACCGAGCCGAGAGCCCCGGCACTAGCCGCTACCACCAATTCGTGATGCATCGAATGATTAGCCAAAGTGGCATGGTTGGTCTCAATATTGAGTTGGAAGTGATCCATCAAATCAAACTCCCGCAAAAAGTTCAGGCAGGCAGCCGCATCCGAATCGTATTGGTGACTGGTCGGTTCCTTGGGTTTAGGTTCAATGAAAAATTTTCCGGTGAAGCCTATCTCAGCCGCGTAATCAACCGCCATATGCAACAGCTTTGCCAAGTTGTCCAGTTCGCGCTTCATGTTGGTGTTGAGCAAGGTGGTGTAACCTTCACGCCCGCCCCAAAAAACATAACCTTCACCGCCCAAGGCTACGGTAGCATCCATGGCGGATTTCACCTGAGCTGCCGCATACGCATAGACATTCGCACTACAAGAAGTACCGGCACCGTGCATGTATCGAGGATGGGTAAACAAACAAGCGGTACCCCAAAGCAATTTTTTGCCAGTTTGACCCTGAAGTTCTTTGAGCTTTTCGACAACTACTTCCAGATTCTGGTTCGATTCGGCAAGCGTCGCACCTTCGGGAGCAACATCGCGGTCATGGAAGCAGTAATAATCGATACCGGTTTTGTGGAGAAATTCAAAAAAAACTTCAGTTCTGCGAAGGGCATTTTCGATCGAATCTGACCTGTCATCCCAAGGTTTGCTGGAGGTCCCAACTCCAAACGGATCGATCAATTCATTGCGCATGGTGTGCCAGTAAGCTGCTGCAAATCGAAGGTGATCCTTCATCGTCTTTCCGCCGATCACTTCGTTATGTATGTAATGCTTAAATGCAAGTGGATTCTTCGACTGCGACCCTTCGTACGGGATAACGGGAATATCTGGAAACGCTTCTGACATCATCTTTTGTTTTATTATTGTAATTAACAAAGTTACCAAGAGAACCAAAGACGATGCACCTTGCGTTTGCAGTTGGTCAAGGTGATTTCGGGGATACATCCAGGAGAAAGAAAGATTTCAATGGAGGGACATATCACCTCAATTGAAGATGCCGGACGCGTATCAAAGTACCTCAACTGATGACCGAAATTTTACATAAAATTGACACCTACCGGATTGACGTAGCCACCAGTAAAAGCCTATTGTCCCCGAAACTTTTGAAAATCGCCCTTCAATTCCTGAAGGCCTGATCATCAAAAAATCACAGAAGACTGCTTTTTAGACCCAATTCAATATATTCTATTAAAAGAATGAATTCTGCTTATTTTTGGCCTATACCTGTTGCCTCAATTATTGCTCTACTGTTTGCCTGGCTATTCTTCAAATCCATGATGAAGGGGAACGAGGGCGATGAGACCATGATTCGGATCGCCTCCCATGTCCGCAAAGGGGCCATGGCGTACCTCAATCAACAATACAAAGTGGTGGGGATCGTCTTCCTGATACTGACTGCCGTATTTGCCCTACTTTCGTTTGGGCTTAAAGTTCAAAATGCCTGGTTGCCGTTTGCCTTCGTTACTGGAGGCTTTTTTTCTGGCCTGGCTGGATACTTTGGAATGAAGACGGCCACTTACGCATCCGGAAGAACTGCTCACGCGGCTAAAGATTCGCTGGATGCCGGCTTAAGGATATCCTTCCGCTCAGGGGCGGTCATGGGATTGGCCGTGGTAGGTTTGGCACTTCTCTACATTTCCATTTGGTGGGCTATTCTAGACACTTTTGTAGATGCTGCCTCCCAAAGCCAGAAATTGATGATTATTACTACGACCATGCTTACCTTCGGCATGGGCGCATCTTTACAGGCGCTTTTCGCGCGAGTCGGCGGTGGTATATATACCAAGGCGGCTGACGTCGGAGCTGACCTGGTCGGAAAGGTTGAAGCAGGTATCCCTGAAGACGATCCGCGAAACCCGGCCACCATCGCGGACAACGTCGGAGACAACGTTGGGGATGTAGCAGGGATGGGTGCCGATTTGTATGAGTCGTACAGCGGTTCGATCCTGGCCGCCGCCGCCTTGGGTGCGGCAGCGTTTATGACCGTAGAAAATGGAGCCCATCAATTGGCAGCCGTAATGGCTCCGATGTTGATTGCGGCCGCTGGCATTATACTTTCGATCGTCGGAATTTTCTTTATTAAGACCAAGGCAGGAGCCACGCAAAAAGAGCTTCTCGCATCCCTGGAAAAGGGGATCAATATTTCATCCATCCTCATTACGGTAGCATCGTTTTTTATACTCAAGTGGTTAGCGCTTCCTAATTACTTAGGAGTTTGGGGCGCGATCGTCGTCGGCCTGGTAACTGGCATCATCATCGGTAAAGCCACAGCTTATTACACGAGCTCCGAATTTAAACCTACCCAGCACATATCGGAAAACGGACAGACCGGACCGGCCACTGTAATAATCGCAGGCCTCGGGGTGGGATTTATCTCAACGGCTATTCCCGTTTTGGCGATTATGGTCGGCACTACCCTTGCCTACTTTTTTGCCGCTGGAGGGCTGGATATCTCAAACATTAATCAAGGACTATACGGCATTGGAATCGCGGCTGTTGGAATGCTTTCCACTCTGGGGATTACCCTGGCTACCGATGCTTACGGACCCATCGTTGACAACGCTGGAGGAAATGCGGAAATGGCACACTTGCCTCCTGAGGTAAGGGAACGCACGGATGCGCTGGACTCACTCGGTAATACCACGGCTGCCACCGGTAAAGGGTTTGCAATTGGCTCTGCTGCATTGACAGCTCTGGCATTGATGGCATCTTATTACGAAGCCATTCGAATTTCGATTGGACAGGCCATCAAGAATGTTGGGACCTTCACATTCCCCAATGGAGATGTTTTGAATTCCGCAACTCAACTTGAATCACTGGGCATTATCGATCTTGTGAATTCCTACGACGTTCACCTGATGAATCCCAAAGTAGTCATCGGGCTGCTCCTTGGTGCCATGATGGCTTTTGTCTTCTGTGGACTCACCATGAATGCGGTCGGTCGTGCCGCTGCTTCCATGGTCGACGAAGTAAGGCGTCAATTTAAAGAAATTCCAGGGATTCTGGAAGGAGAGAATGAACCGGATTACGCACGATGTGTGGAGATTTCTACAAAAGGCGCACAAAGAGAAATGCTCGTGCCTTCCCTACTGGTAATTCTCGTGCCGGTTGTTTTCGGAGTTCTGTTGGGTGTGCCTGCTGTCGTGGGATTACTGGCCGGTGGGCTCTCTGCTGGATTTGCTCTGGCTGTATTTATGGCCAATTCCGGGGGCGCCTGGGACAATGCCAAAAAGTTCATCGAAGAGGGTAACTTCGGTGGCAAAGGCTCCGAAGCTCACAAAGCAACCGTCATTGGGGACACCGTAGGTGATCCATTCAAAGATACCTCAGGACCCAGCCTCAACATCCTCATCAAGCTGATGTCTATGGTAGCCATCGTAATGGCCGGTGTAACCGTGAGCTTCAGTCTGTTCTAAGAACAGAACAGGTTTACATTTCCAAGCTTATAAATTTTGTGAGCGGTTTTGCCAAAGACCGCTCATTTTTTAGGACGTTGGTTACCCGCGGGGCCTTCCGCATATGTTCCGGAACTACGACGAGACACGGTTTGTAAAGGCCTCCAACATTCTTCCACATTGTCATTTAAAGCCTCCCAACAAAAAGCCCGGCGAATCGCCGGGCTTTCGAGATAAAAAATGGAATAGAGAATCTAGCTTAAGAAATAGCTTTTAAGCGACGTTTTCTCCAAGCGACAAAAGCAAGGCCATGCCGCCAAATATCAAAGCGTAAGTGGAAGGTTCAGGAATGGCCTTGATTGTAAAGAAGTCTAATGAAAAATTTTCGCCTGCAAGAACTGAAGTGGGAATGACCAATGTGATGTTTTGGCACGCCGTAAAGGATTCGGTAATAGTGTGAATATTAGTCGTCCCCCTGCAGTTTCATGCAATCCAACGGGAAACAGATTAAATGTACCACCGCCATCAAAGGACAAAACTGCATCAGCCGTACCGTCATCGATAAATCTTAAATCAATAAACTGAAAAGTTCCTGCGGTGTTGAAGATGAAAACTATGGGTTCATCACCGAGATCATTATCAAAGTGTTGGGTTTCATCTCCTGTTCCAGCATATACACCGCCCCAAAAGGCCTCAGCTGTCATAGTAACGCCACCTACCGTTGAATGTCCAGATAACGAGATCTGAACCAGAGTCAACTGTCGCAGTTCCGCTATGAAAAGTGAAAGTGATTTGGGCGTTACAAATTGGAACGATTAAAAGGAGCAGAGGAATCAGGAGGAGCTTTTCATAGTGGTAAATTCATCCAATTAATCAGGGCCCATGGTTAGCCTTTTCAGGCGCTATGTAGGAGAAAGCTGAAAATTAATGGTTTCTTCCTAATCAAAGTAGGATTTTATCCAAGTCACTCACCCATTTTGCCAAATAAGAACCATAAAATCGATTACATTACCAATGAGAAAGCGGAATTAAATGGTTGTAAGCTGGTAGAGGAAAATCGGACAAATCTTACTGGTATTACCGCTTTGGGTATGCTAGTAGTTCCTCTGCATTGGTAATGGTATTTATGCACAAAGTATGGATAGCGCTATGGGCGGCCATTTTCGTCTGCATTCTTGGACTTGCAGGCCTGTACTCATACTCGATGAAGAAAGTGAAGAACGGGCTATCTTATTTTCACAGTCAGATCATCCGCAATGAGGGCAACGTTGAATCATTGGAAATCCAATACGGAGATATTGACTTCCAATTGCCATTCGGATTGATGACGGAAAACCTTTCGATCGACATTCAAACATCTGGCGCAGACCAGCACGTGCGGATAAGCAGTGAGTCTGTCAGCTCGCAATTGAAGGGATTCCCATCGGGAGCAATGAAAATGGAGGCGAGGAATATCAGCCTGAGATCCGGACAAGAAAGCAAGCCCCTCCTCAGTAACCAATTTAAAATCCGGGATATCGAGGTTCATTTTATTGATTACGAGGTCTATGTATCGATCCTGAACCCTGACCAGTCGATGCGCCGGGCATGCAAGCATTTGGCGGAACTGCTGGACCGAGGTGACACTACCAGCCGATTGAAGATGCAAGGGATCATCCATTTTCAATTTGGGAAAGGCCTTATCTTGCCACAGCGGTTTTTTACGCAAGTGAACGGAAATCTAACCCGAATCGTTTTAAATCGTGACGATCTGAATTTCGTCGCGCCCAAGTTCGCCGACCGTCTTTCAGAAGGTGATTTGGACCTGGTCGCAAACCATCCACTTAAAGCGCCGCGCCTTCTGGAAATCCGAAAGGACACTGAGGAAAAATCACGTGAACTACGCTGGGCACTTAAATCTTTTCCTGAAGATGTTTACCGCCACGTATTGTGGAGCTATTTATTGACCAAAGAATATGGATCCGAATTTGCCCAAGTGGTAACCAACTCACATGAATTGGGGTCCTATAATACGGAAGAAGAGATTGCTAAAGACCGGCAAAACAACCTTGTCGGAATCGCCTACGCGGTGAGCAACGTGCCAGAAGGAAAGCTTTTGGAAAAAATTAAAAGCGATCCAAGGATTCATTTTTAGTAATCTCGATAGGCGTAGGATACCATTAAGGATCCAAAATCGTGTGAGTCGGTTTGCAGTTTGAGTTGCTTGGAACGATGCATCCTTGACCGCGAAATCCGAAATTACTGGAGCTTGAACTTAAACCTGTAGGCCACGTCGGAAACCAGAGCCTCTTTACTAACCGAATGGCTATTGCTGAAGGTGTTGTCACCCAGAAAAATATCTCGCAGAACCACACGGCCATCCACCGAAGCAAATAAAAGAAATGCGCAATTCTGTTCACGCCGGATGATTCCAAGCTGAACGGGAATATCGGATTGCAGTCTTTGCCGGCTCTCGAAAATCACATTCAATCCCAATTCATTACCAATCTGGTTGTCCCAACCATTAGCCCGGGGAATTCCTCTACGATCGTGAACAAAATTCTGAATTTCTTCTCCCAGTGCTGCAGGGCCGACCATACCGAGCTGAATTTCGAAGGTGTCTTACCTGGATTTGTCTTTGGCGTAAAAACCAACCCCTAAATAAAGTCAGGCAGTAAAGGGCCGGTCATCGAGGATGAGTTCCGAAGCTTCGATGTCCTCCGGAGTGTCCATATTTTGGCCAATGGGAAAGGCCCAGGTTTTCTTAATCGGACCCGCATCATCAAGCTGGTCCTCGGAATCGGCAAACAGTACACCCACTGTGAGGGAGTAAAAGATTACGCCAGAAGGTAGAATCCGCATGCCGAGCTTCCACATAGCGGGCCAAAAGTAAAATGAAACCCTTTCCTCCGAAAATGCTTTTAAAACCGTATTTGTAGGGCGTAAAAATGATCTTGGGTTTTCTGCAGGAATGCCTTCTGTTGTGGCAATCCAAATACAAGACCTTAATCAAGGCTCATATGTCTGAAGAAGAAAACCCGCCCGAAAAGAGGCCCCGTCCAAAACTTGCGGATCACCCGTTCGCTCCGCTCGGTCTCAAGCATAAAGTTGTACGGGCAGCCATCAGCAACGGCTACGACGAGCCAACCCACATCCAGGCCCAAGCGATTCCGATGATCCTTAATAGGCGCGACGTCATCGGTTCCTCCCAAACAGGAACTGGAAAGACCGCGGCTTTCGCCATGCCGATCATTTCCAATCTGAACAAACACGGGAAGTTTCGTTGTCTGGTGCTCGAACCAACCCGGGAGCTGGCAGACCAGGTCACCCAGGCGTTCAGGACTTACTCAAAATATACCGATCTCAAAACGGCCCTGATACAGGGTGGGGTCGGTTATGGCAGGCAAAAGGAAATACTGGCCAAAGGAGTCGATGTCGTGGTGGCCACGCCAGGGCGCCTGATCGATCACTACAAGCAAAAGACCATCCATTTCAAGGACATCCAAATTGTGATTTTGGATGAAGTTGACCGGATGCTGGACATGGGCTTTATGCCCGATGTCAAACGCATCGTAAAACTCACGCCAAAGAAACGTCAAACTCTGCTCTTCTCTGCCACCATTCCGTCGGAAATCGAATACCTGGCACAATGGGCTCTCAAAAATCCATTCAAAATTAATATCGGTCAGCGAAGGTCGGCGGCGGAAACCGTCAATCACTGCCTTTACCCGATTGCACGGGAACAAAAAATGGAACTATTGATCCGGCTGCTGAACGACATGGACTACGACAGCGTACTCATTTTTACCGAGCGAAAAATCGATGCAGAGGTCGTAGCCAGAAAACTGGAGACCAATAAACATATTGCGCACACGCTTCACTCGGATCGCTCACAGAGAGAGCGAAAGCTTGCCCTGGAAGGGTTCAAGAAAGGCGAGTTCGAAATATTGATTGCCACCGATGTTGCCGGTCGTGGCCTGGACATTTCGGGCATTTCGCATGTGGTAAATTACGATGTTCCGAGAAACCCGGAAAACTATGTGCATCGTATAGGCCGTACCGGTCGAGCGAATACAGAAGGCGATGCACTCACACTCTTCAGCGCCGACGAGGGCGATGCGATTAAAGCCATAGAAGCCTATATTGATCAGTCTATAGAACGCGTAAAACTGGATGAATTTGAATACGCCTTCACCACGCTTCTGCAGAAGCAAGAGGTGTCCAAACCTGTTCGCCGGGGCCGCAACCGTGGCTACGTACCGGCCGATACCATGCCTATGAACATAACCCGAAGGCGTCCTTGAATATTCGATACCCTGTCAAGGCCCAGGCTCACAGGCCACTCACACGCCTAACCCAACATCCTGAGCTACTATACGGATTGCCATTGTAGGAATTAATTATCATCCCGAAGCAACTGGTACCGGTCCTTTCAATACGGGTATTTGCGAATATTTAAGCAAACAGCACGAAGTGAAAATGATTTCGGCATTTTCTACTACCCGCTGTGGAAGAAACAAGCTGAGGAGGGAAAGTTACTGTTCCGGAGACCGTACTTGACGAATTCTAATCAGTCCTGGCCTCCTTGGCCGATAAAAAATGTAAAGCTTGAAAGAAAAAGAACTTGGAAAATAAAAAGATCCAGAAAGATAAGTTTCAAAAAGAACGCAAAAAGACGCGCCCGAAGCTAGAACTCTACGCGATTATTGGCGTCGGCTTAATCTATCTTATTGTAAGATTATTCCTTCATTATAATTACGAGGAATAGGATTCTGTCTAGGCACTCAAACAGTCGTCAACTGACTGACAATTAATTGTTACTCTAAATCTGTTGAGGTGAATTTAATATTCAACATGTTAAAAGTCCATAAATGCGCGTATTACTCACCTCACACGGCTCGATTGGCGATATCTATCCTATCATTGGATACGGAAAGGCTCTGAGGGAAGCGGGTCATCAGGTAACGTTTGCATCCGCACCCCTCTATAAAAAAGAAATCCTGAAGGCCGGATTGGAATACTTTAACCTCCCCCCGGATTGGGGGCAGGAGATCTTCACCGAATTCATGCGCGAACTCGACCGACTAAACCATCCCATTCTGCAGCTCAGAGAGATCTACAGCGGCGCACTTCCCTTCCTTTCGAAATTAGTAGACCGGGTGGAAGAGGCTTTGGCAACTAACGAAGTATTGGTGAGTTCTTACCTGTTTCCCTACTACAAGGTGATAGCAGAACGCCAGGGAAAGCCCTATGTATCTTTTGCATTTTGCCATAACACGATTCCCTCTCCGGAGTATCCCCCCGAGCTGGTGCCCGCTCTTCGAGGTATGCCAAAGTTTATTCAATCGGCCTGGAATATGATGTTCTGGCGTTTGACCAACGTGGTGGTGGACAAATCGATTAACCAGATAATCGGGAAAGAACTGATCAAGAGGAACCTTCCAAAGGCCAGGAACTTTATCATGGAACCGGCAGAGCTAGTTCTCACCGCAGTATCCAGGAGTCTTATGTCGGAACGAGGTAAGATTGATGATCGGTTCCACTTTACAGGCTTTCTAAGATGGCAGGAAGAAGAGTCCGAGGAAGAGGAAACCCGGATAAGCAGTTTCTGCCAGCGGGAGCGGGTTCCTATTCTAACTTTTGGAAGCGTAGCCTTTGACGATACACATCTCATAATGAGCCGCTTTGAGCGAAATTGGCCCAAAGGAAAAAAGATTATTGTACAAACGGGTTGGTCGGGGCTTTCGGTGGAAGCGAATCGTCCAGAAATTCTAGAGGTCGGCAAGATGTCGCATGACCAATTATTTCGTCATGCCTACTGCGTAGTTCATCACGGGGGAGCCGGTACCACCGCATCAGTCCTGGCTGCAGGTATACCCCACATTATTATTCCACATATCGGCGATCAAAATTTCTGGGGGGCAGAAATCGAGCGGCTGGGAACCGGATTAATCCTGAAGAAGAAACGTTGGCCGGAAAATCTTTCTGCAAAAGTGCAATTGATCGAAGCAAAGCATTCAATACGCGAAAAGGCGCTGGAAGTTAAAAAAATAATACAGGAGGAGGATAGCGCCACGAATTCGGTGAAAGCTCTGGAAAACTTCGTACAGCAGTACCAACCGGCTAAGGCGATTACAAAGGTCACTATTCTCTAGAAGCCACCACATTAAGATAAGACCTCTGATTAAGAGTTCTGGGAACTATTGGAGCAAATCGCTGTTGAAAAAGTTGAAAATGAAATTTTGACAGCCCAGTTTCGATTCGTTTTAACCCCCAGATGATGAAAGGACCCAATTCCAAGGTTTTAATTATGACCCTGGCAGCGCCATTGGTACTAGCCGGATGCGGAGGCAAAACCGCGGAGGCATTTCTGGAACCTGTTCCCGGAGCGGAGGTAACTAGAGTCGCCAAATACAGGTTTGAATGGTTTAGGACCGCACCCGAAGACAGACCTTACGTGAAGGTGGGTGAAGTTACGGCTAAAACCACTGATATAGAAAAAGCCAAAGAACTCTTCAAGAAACACGCCAAGAAGGTAAAAGGACAGGCCGCCGTGAACATTCGCGCGGTAAAAGTCGGTAATTACCGTGGATTGTCAGTCCACAATTGGGTAGCGGACATCGTTATCTGGCAGTAGATTCCCTGATCGCCGTCCCGATGAACCTAGGAAATCGCTATTAAAGCGGAATCTCGTTTTGTAGGATTTGCTCCAAGGTTTGCCGTTGACGAATTAGCACCAATTCTCCGGAACTACGGACTAGAACTTCCGGCAATTCCGGAAACGAATTATAATTTTTGGCATTCATGGAGGAGCAATAAGCACCCGCTCCATCAATGATGAAGAGATCACCGATTTCTGCCTTTTGCAGGGATCTTTCTTTCAATAGTCCCGGATCTGATTCATCCGGAGTCAACAGGTCACCCGACTCACAACAATGGCCGACAACAATAACCGGTTCTTCAGCCACAGGAACTTGGTCGGATACAGGCATTACAGTCATCGGTTGTTGTGCCGCATATAAGGTCGGACGAAGAATATCGGTCATTCCGCCATCCAACTTTAAAAAAACGTGACCGCAGTCTCCAGTATGCACTTTGTCTTGCACAGTGGCGAGTAGGCATCCGGAATTCGCCACCAAAAAAGTGCCGGGCTCCACTTCAAGGTGCAATTTGCGGCCTGTCTCGTCGGCGAATGTCTGCAAGGCTAACTTAATGAGTTCTCCAACTACCTGAAGATCAGTGGATGCTTCGCCCGGCATGCGTCCTACTTTGAAGCCACCGCCCAGGTTTAAATGGGTAACTTCGGGAAATCTGCGTACCTGGTTAATCGTTAAGTCGGCTGCCTTGACCCAAACCTTGGGATCGCTTCCGGAACCGATATGCGAATGAACCCGGACAATTTTTAGCGAATACTCCTGGATGATCGCTGCAGCTTCATCCAGAACTTCATGCCAGATCCCAAAACTCGAAGATGGACCTCCAACGTTGGTCTTCAAAGTGCCTCCCGAACCTACACCAGGATTGACACGCAGGCCGAGTTCTCCACCTGGGAGCGCTTCACCAAAGGCCTTCAGTTGGCTAAGAGAACAGGCGTTCGCGGATATTCCGAGATCGACCAATCCAGAAATATCCTCGGGAAACTCCTGGGAGCTCAGGCTGATCCGGTCGGCCGGAATGCCGCCCTGAATAGCGCGATAAACCTCAAACTCACTACTGGCGTCAAAGTGAATGCCCTTTTGGTGAAAGAGATTCAACAAAGCACCGTTTGAGCTGGCTTTAATCGCATACCGGGCGGTCAAGCCAAATGGATTCGGAAAGGCCAATAACCGATCTGCGGCTTTCATAAGTGAAGCCTCGTCGTAAACATAAACGGGAGAGCCAAATTGTTGGGCAATCTCTCTGGCTTGTTCAAATGACAGAAATCGGGCTGAGGACATAAGGAGGTGGAGTTTTGGAAAACGGGACCCTTCGTCGAACAAAAAAAGAAGACTTAAGAACAGATAAAGTTGTAAACTGCACGAATTCAACGAATTCCACATTGCTTTGTTTGGCAGGTGCAATTTTATTAATCGGATACCATGAGCAATCCCGGACAGGAGAGGCGCATCACGGGAAAACCGCCTTACCCGGTTAGCGATGAATTCCACAGTTATTTGGCCCGATTCAAACTCTGGCGAACACGCTTCATGGAACTGAAAGTGTGCTTTGGCAGGAACGTCCCAATATGGGTGGTAAGGATTTTTCTTATTACCTGCAAAAGCTCCCAGCTGTAAGTTACGGCTTGGTGGTGGTTAAAACTACTCAACCAACTTATCTTTTGCATTTCCTCGTTTCGACATTGAGGAATATGCACTCGTATTGGGGATGCAACTACTTGCTCCTAGAGTATTAACAGCCGCAGCAAAATCCTTCAATTAAAATCAACCCCATGCCTTGGGCGTTGAACTCGAACTACAACTCGTCAATGCAAAAACCATGCCACTTAAAAGCGGCGTCACAGAATTGCTTAAATCCGTGAGCGAATCAAATAGTTCGTGGATTAAAGCCGAGTTGGTGCAATGCTAAATGGATATTAATACAGGGGTTTTCCATATGGCCGAAGAAGCCAGGAGGGACCTACTCGAAAAACTAAATTCCTGGACAAGGTGGCCCGAGAGTTCGATACCCGGGTCTTCTGGGCTGGAACACAACCTTTCTCACCCTGGTCGGGTCAAAAAATTGGCGAAACCCCCGAACGGGAAGGAACAGCCACTTTCAGCGTATCAGAAAACCAATGACATCCGATCGGTTATTGAAAACATGATAAAAGAAAACCCGTTTCCGGAATAAGAAAGACTAAAATTCCACGTTTCCCGGGGTTCGAGCAAAGGGGGTCACATCTCGGATATTGGAAACGCCGGTAAGGAGCATCAACATCCGTTCAAATCCCAGGCCAAACCCGCTGTGTGGCACGGAGCCGTATCGCCGCAGGTCACGGTACCACCAGTAATCCTCTTTGGAAATGTTATGCCGGTCAAAATTGGCGTCGAGTAGATCGAGCCTTTCTTCACGCTGACTTCCTCCGACGATTTCCCCGATGCCTGGCACCAAGACATCCATGGCCGCAACCGTTTTACCATCGTCGTTGATACGCATGTAGAAGGGTTTGATTTCCCTCGGATAGCCGAAAACCGTGACCGGATTCTGAAAGTGGTTTTCTGTGAGGTAACGCTCGTGTTCACTTTGAAGGTTTAGGCCGTATTCCACCGGATAATCGAACGTCTGTTTACTCTCCTGCAAAAGCAGGATTGCATCCATGTAACTCACGCGAACAAAAGGCCGGTCCAAAATGAACTTCAAACGCTCCAAAAGTCCCTTATCCACAAACTTTGAGAAAAAAGCTATCTCCTCCGGACAATTTTCGAGTGTGTCATTTACTAAGTATTTCACGAACGATTCCGCCAGATCCATATTTCCATCCAAGTCGCAAAAAGCGATTTCGGGCTCGATCATCCAGAATTCGTTTGCATGGCGGCTCGTATTCGAATTCTCGGCACGGAATGTCGGCCCGAAAGTATAAATATTGGAAAGCGCCGTGGCAAATACTTCACCTTCCAGTTGACCGCTTACAGTCAAATAAGAAGGCCGCCCAAAAAAGTCTTTCGAGTAGTCTACATCGCCGTCAATCAGGGGAGCTTTGCCTGGATCCAAGGTGGATACCCGAAACATTTCGCCGGCTCCTTCGCAATCGCTGGCCGTTATAATCGGCGTATGAACGTAAAAAAAGTCCCGCTCCTGAAAGAAAGAATGTATGGCATAGGCCACCCGGCTGCGTACGCGAAATACACTGCCGAATAAGTTGGATCGAGGTCTCAGGTGGGCCTGCTCTCGCATAAACTCCATCGTGTGACCTTTTTTCTGGAGCGGATAATCGACATCCGATTCGCCAATCACTTTCAAGGAATCTGCATGAAGCTCCCAATCCTGTCCTTTACCCTCAGAGGCCACCAAACGCCCATTGATTTCAACAGATGCTCCGGTCGTAGCTTTGACGACGTTTTCGTAATCGGGCACATCCGAATCAATGACGACCTGCAAGTTTTTCAGGCTGGTGCCATCGTTTATTTCGAGAAAAGAAAAGCTTTTGGCATCGCGGCGCGTACGCACCCAACCTTGAATGAGAACGTAATCCTGAGGTTTGGTGCTAGAGAGGGCCTGTTTAAGGAGGGTTCGTGGCATTTTTCTTTAAAAAGAGTACCCATTACCGAAAAGTCCGCCAGCAATTTTTCGAGTGATTAACCGAATTCGAGCCAAACAGCCTGGAACAATACCGCAGTGAAACTGATTGGAGCCCCCCTATTGGTTCATATGAAAGGCAAGGTAGAGTCCGCTTAAAACCAAGTTGGGATAAATATGATCAAATAATTTTTCATCCTGGAACAAGCGTGTGTATCCCCCCGTACCTAACAGTAGTGGTGGGTGGTCTTTAAAGGCTTCCTTGGTGAATTGGTCTGCAAGTTCCCGGACCGTTCCCACTTGCGAATAAAAAAGTCCGGCTTGAATACTCTCTTCTGTAGAGCGCCCTATGGCAGCGGCCGGCTCGACGATTTCCACTGAAGGGAGTTTGGCGGTTCTATCCTCGAGCGACTCCATGGATATGGCAATCCCCGGCAGAATGGCGCCCCCCAAATATTCTTTTCTGGAATTCACAGCGCAAAACGTGGTGGCTGTTCCAAAATCTACTGTGATTAAGTTTTCGCCCTGGTGTAGATCGGATGCGGCAATTGCCGTGGCAATTCTGTCGGCACCGACTTCAAGGGGGTTGCGGTATTTAATCTTAAGGCCTGTTTTAACACCGGCCTGCAATACAAAGGGCTCTATCTCAAAATATTTATAACAGGCGTTTCGAATGGAATGAAGCAACGAAGGAACAACCGAGCATAGGGCTATATGCGAAATATTAGAGGGATCAAAATTGTTTTCCCTCAATACACCCGCCAGAAAAAGGCCGAGTTCATCTGAAGAACTTCGCGGTTCAGAAGCTCTCCGGAAATGAAGCGCAATATCCTCCCCGTCAAAGATACCGCCGTGGACGGTGGTATTTCCAATATCCAGACAGAGTAGCATCTCAGGAAACTACCTTTTCTACGGATGTGGTTACTTCTTTTTCCAAGGCTTCAATCAACTCGGTCTTGGTAGCCACGCGTTTAAAAAGGCGATTGCCTTTGTAGAGACTGGCTTGGTGTTTGCCGTTATCCGGATCGACCTCGGTCAAATCGTTATGAACTACCACGTCAGCCAAAGAATGTTTTAAGAGATTAAGTACAGCAGCCTCACGTTCGGCATCTGAAGCGTTTGTAGTCAGCTTGAAAGCGACCAATTGAATATGAGGGCTCAGACTGTATTCACGAATTCGATCCACGATTTTATAATTCCTGGCCAGGCTCAGCGTCATATCATTTTCGGAACCAAATTTTGTTTCAGGACCGGGTTTAACTTTTTCGCCGTTGATGACCAGATGATCGACCGAATAATCACTCACCGCCGCCAAATGAAGAACGCAATCAATAGAAGTGCTAGAAAGCTGATCCTTCAGCTGATGGTCCAGATCATGGAAAGATTTGAAGGTAAATTGCTTTACTGCTCGTTGGGGCTGCTGGGCTCTATCGGCCCTTAACAAAATTACTTCATGTCCTTGGCCGTCGAGATAATCTGCAAACTCCGCCCCGGTTTTTCCGCTGGAAAAATTTGAAATGGAACGCACACCGTCGATGGGCTCTTCGGTTCCCCCAGAGGTAATCAGGAACTTCAAACCGGGTTTCAATGTTGAGGCCTTGCCACGGTAAACACCTTCAATCCATTCAGCAATAAGACCCGGCTCGAGCAATTTGCCTTCCCCGACATCGCCACAAGCCAACCTGCCCTCTCCAGTAGGCAAGACCTTCACTCCCCATGAAGAAAGTTTTTCCAGGGATTCCTGGGTAGCAGGATGATGATACATAGCCGTATTCATTGCGGGCACCAAAAAATAGGGTTTTTTGAAATCGTGAGCGAGAAAAAGGCTGGTCAGCAAATCGTCTCCCAATCCCTGCGAAACCTTGTTAATCGTGTTGGCAGTACCCGGGCAGAGAACTGTGAAATCAGCCCATTTTGCCAAATTTATATGGGCCATTTGCTTATCTGGTTCGTAGAGATCTGAAAAAACCGGTTTTCCGGTGAGGCCTTCGAGTGTGGAAGGTCCAACAAATTTTAAAGCGGACTGGGAAGCCACGGTTTGAACTTCGTGGCCTTCCTGCACCCATTTGGAGATGAGATTGCAGGCCTTGTAGCAAGCAATGGATCCGGTAAGTTTAAATAAGATTTTAGATGGGGACATTGTCTATTAATCGTACGTTTTCCAATACAACGGCACCGAGCCTTCGCTGACCGACTTCTTCAACATATTCGACGGTAAAGCCTTTATCTTCGAGGTCGCGACGCACTTCCTCGATTGTAGTTGTTTGTTTGAGACTGCGATGAAATTCAGGGGCCATCTTTCTGCCCTCCGCTGTAAGGTGGACATTGCGAGAGCTGAGCGCCAAGCCATCGGCTTCCCGAACGGTAGCAACAGGAACAATTTCAACCCCAAGAAAAAAAGCCCGAGCCATACCTTCGATCAATTTCAATTGCTGGTAATCCTTCTCCCCGAAATAAGCACGCGTCGGCCTGACCAAATTGAGAAGCTTCATCACCACCGTCAGCACTCCTTCAAAATGACCGGGTCGATGCTCGCCCTCGAGATTGGACGACAGAACAGTCTCCGCCACTTTGTATGAAAAATTGTCTGGGTATAACGAATCCCTCGATGGAGCAAAGATTACATTTGCGCCGGCTTCTGTGGCCAGACTCAAGTCGACGCCCAAGGTTTTTGGATACCGCTCTAAATCTTTGGGATCATTGAATTGAGTAGGATTCAGGAAAACACTAACCACCACACAATCTGTCTCAGTCCGGGCGCGGCGGATGAGTTCCAAGTGACCTTCATGAAGCGCTCCCATGGTTGCCACAAGTCCAATTGGCTGCCCCGAGGCTAGCACGCGATCGCGATAGTCTACCCAACCTTCCAGGGACTGTATCAACTCACTCATACAAAACTTTCCTTTTTCACAGGGAAACTTTTTGCTTTCACGTCAGAATCGAAGTCATCGAGCGCATGCTTGATCAAATGGAAGCCGTCAAGATATCGCCTGACAAACTTTGGTTGAAAGGAGGGATCCATTCCAAGGAGATCCTGCAGAACCAGTACCTGGCCAGATGTATCAGGACCGGACCCGATACCGATGGTCGGAATAGACAAATTGTTGGTGATCTCCCCAGCCAATGGTGCGGGAATACATTCGAGGACAATTGAAAAGCATCCGACCTGTTCGAGTGACAAGGCATCATCCAAAATTTGTTTGGCAGCTTCCTCTCCTTTACCTTGAACTTTGAACCCTCCAAGTTGATGAACGGACTGGGGGGTGAGCCCCAAATGCCCCATGACGGGGACACCCGATTCTACAACATGGGCGGCATCCTCCAAATGGCCCCTTGCGCCTTCCAATTTTACAGAGTTTGCTCCGGCTTTCATAAGGGTTTGAACGGATTCCATAAGCGACTCTTTACCCTTCCGATGCGACAAAAACGGAAGGTCGCCGACTATAAATTTGAGAGGAGCGCCCTTCGACACAGCAGCAACATGAGCCGCAATCATCTCAATGCTTGCATGAACCGTGCTGGGATAACCGTGCATTACCATAGAAGCGCTGTCACCAACCAGGATGCAATCAATTTGGGTGTCGTTAATTATCTTGGCTGACCAGGTATCATAACTCGTAACCATGGAGATCGGCTCTCCTGTGGCTTTATTATTTTGGAAATCGAGTACGTTTTTCATTTCGTACTCCCTTCCAACGATTTCGCAACCCAAGCGAAATGCGCTATACAAGGAGGCAATGCCTCCACTCCAGGTACCTGTCTCATAGATCAAGTCCTCACATAATAAGTTAAAAATTAGACGGTCACGATCGTGTTCGTGCCATTAGAAGAAGGCGAACCTTATGAAGAAGCCCCTTAAATTCAAACGAAAAATTGACTTAGAAATCTCCTTCCAGCAAGGCCTGCCAAGCCAATGTGGCACATTTAATTCGAGAAGGATACTTGCGAACTTCCGATAATGCGACCAATTCTCCGAACCCCTCACCGAGTGACGGCTCCTCACCCTGGTTCTTTAAAGCCGCTGAAAATTCCTCATAGAGCGCACTGGCCTCCTCCGTCGTTTTACCCGCCAATAATTCGGTCATTATGGAAGCAGAAGCCCTTGAAATTGCACACCCCTGAGACTCAAAATGGATATCCGATAGGCAACTACCGTCAACAGACCAATACACGGTTACTTGATCTCCGCACAATGGATTGTGACCGCTCGCGCAATGCGGAAAAGATCCAGGCCTTCCATAATTTCGAGGATTCTTATTATGCCTCAGAATAATCTCCTGATAGAGCTGCAGCAAATCGGACACTATGCGAACAGCAACTGAATTTTCTTCAGCGATTCCGTTAATATATCGATCTCTTCTCGAGTATTATAAAAGGCAAAAGACGCACGAGCAGTGGCGGTAATTCCATAGCGGCTGTGCAGGGGCTGCGTACAATGGTGTCCAGCCCGTATTGCAATGCCATCGGCATCAAGCACCGTAGCCATATCATGAGGATGCGATCCCTCAAGAGTAAATGCAACCAAGCTTACCTTATTTTTAGATGTACCGTAAATCTTGATACCTTCTACTTCGTTCAACCGGGCGGTCGCATGATGCAATAAATCCTCCTCATGTTGGAGGAGTAAGGCTCGATCAAGATTTTCGAGGTACTCGATCGCCCGGGCCATACCAATCACGCCGGCGATATTGGGAGTGCCAGCCTCGAAACGGCCAGGAGGCTCTTTGTAGGTTGTTTTCTCAAACGTCACCTCGTTGATCATATCGCCCCCGCCCTGGTAGGGAGGCATGCTTTCCAAAAGATCAAACCTACCATAGATGGCGCCGACACCAGTGGACCCAAATAACTTGTGACCGGAGAAAACAAAGAAATCGCAATTCAGTTTCTGAACGTCCACCGGAAAATGTCCGACTGCTTGCGCTCCATCGATCAAAACCCGTGCTCCCACAGCATGAGACTTGTCTATGATAGACTTAATAGGGTTGATCGTTCCCAGCGCGTTGGACGCATGCACAACCGATACCATTTTCGTTTTATCAGAAAGAAGTTGATCAAAAGCATCCATTTCCAGTTCGCCGTTTTCATCAGCTGGAATCACTTTCAAATGCGCTCCCTTTTCTTCGCACAAGAGTTGCCACGGCACGATGTTGGCGTGGTGCTCCATGGCCGAAATGATTACCTCGTCTCCCTCCGCAATAAATTTGTTTCCAAAACTGGAGGCAACAAGATTGATGCCTTCAGTAGTACCCCGAACAAAGACGATTTCCTCAGCGCGAGCCGCGTTGAGAAACTTGCCTACAACCCCACGCGCTTCCTCGTACGCTGCGGTTGCCTTTTCAGCAAGAAAGTGCACCCCACGATGGATATTGGCGTTGGTTTCGGTGTAATAGGATTCCAAAGCATCAATTACTGCACGAGGTTTTTGGGTCGTCGCAGCATTGTCCAAGTATACCAAAGGCTTTTGACCCACTCTGGTAGAAAGGATGGGAAACTCCTGTCGAATTTTGGAAACATCAAAAGACATAAAAAGAATACTTTAATTGAGAGCGAATCTCGTTTCAACTCCAATTCAAATTCTCTTAACAAAAAGCCAATGGACCGGAAGCCGCTTTGCCAAAATGGAAAAGTATCATAGCTTTTCGGCGATTCTGGACTCCAGCTTTTCAATATCGGCCGCAAAGAGTCGGATGCCATCTGCCAGTTTTTCAGTTGCCATAGCATCGTCATTGAACAAGTAACGAAAGGGACGTTCGTTTAGATCGAGTTTACTGATTTCCGCTGCTCCGGCCGATTCAGCATCCATCTTTCTCGAAACAGCAGTTTGGGAATCTTGCCGCTCGTCCAGCAAACCGGTACTGATTGTCAGCATATCGCAACCGGCCAATTCAAGTATCTCTCCGGTACCCGCCACAACCTTGGTTAATTTTTTGAGTTGCTCGAGAGAATTGAGTCCTGCAGTGATCATGATTGGATAATGGTTTTGGGGTGTTGGGTTTTCAGCTCACAAAAACGGTGCGGCAAAGCCAATGGGGACCCGCCTACTACTTTGTGAAAGGGTTGTCATAGAACCTTATAATGAATGGTTCCGCTTCTTCCAGGCTCGAAAAGGCTCCGTCCAACTGCAGTTCGAAGAGTTCATTAAGAATAGGCTTAAAATGGGGGCCGGGCTTTAATCCCTTTTCAATGAGGTGGCGACCAAGAACAAGTGGCTTGGGTGCCTGCTTCAGCAGGGCATCCTCCGCAGCGACTTCCTCTAAAAGCAGCAATCCTGGGCTTGGCTCAGCTGACATAGGGGGTCGGCCTGCTTGATCCGCCCGAATTAAGGTAAATAGCTCATTGAGAGTTGCGGGCGCCAATCTGCGAGCCAATCGGCGCACTTGAGGAAGGCTTGGTCTTTTCTGAATCTGAATGGCAGCCATATGATTTCCCACCAAGGCCTGCACTCTGGCAATCAGAGAATGGGGGGCACCTATCGATGACAAAAATGAATCCGCCAGCGGTACCGCGACCTGATCATGGCCCGGGCTCACCCAAAAAACAGTATCACCTTTCTCTTTCTGTATGGTTGTTTCGGGCTTCCCAAAATCATGACCCAAAACGGCAAAACTCAAGCTAAGTTTTTCATACCGGTCGCCCTTGGCGAATTTCTCGTTTATAACGAGCGCATCCATGCAATGACAAGTGTGCGCAAAGACATCTCCTTCAGGATGCCAAAGAGGGTCTTGGGGACAATTTAACAGGGCAGCAACTTCAGGGAAATGCTGCAACCAACCAGTAAGGTGCAAGAACTTCAGCCCCAAAGATGGCATGGTAGATCGTATGGCCCACTTCTCCCATTCCATCCAGACTCGTTCTTTGGGTAATTCAGCGTAGGCACCTGATATACTTCGACAAAGCTCCACGGTTTCTTCAGTTGGCCGCAATTGAAATCGTCCACAAAACTGGAATCCGCGGAGAGCCCTTAAGGGATCTTCTGAAAAGGAGGAGCTGCAATGGCGCAGTGTCCTGGCTTCCAAGTCGGCAAGTCCCTTCAAGGGATCAAAAAACTGCTGTTTTTTCCAATCGTAAGAAATGGAGTTGATCGTAAAGTCGCGGCGAAGTGCGGCTCGCTCCGGGCTTAAATCCGGATCGGTTTTTACCTCGAATCCTCTATGCCCTCGGTCTGTTTTTACTTCAGCGCGCGGAAGCGAGAAATCAATTTCACAATTTGCTCCGTGAAATTTTGCCACTCCGAAACTTTTACCTACCAGATCGACCCGACCCAAGGATTTCAAAATTTCGACTAAGGATTCCCAGGAGCAGCCGAATACCTCAACATCCAAATCTTTGCTAACATTGCCGAGCAGCCAATCACGAACCACCCCACCTGTGATCATCGGATCGGCAAATTGAGACAGGCGATCGAGAAGGGCTGCCGTTTTTGAGTCCACAGGCAGCTTCTGGTCTTTTTTCAAGTTCAAGGAATTACTCCTTTCTTCGAAAACCAAAATAGATGACTGAGCACCATCCAACAAGAAATGAGAGTCCTCCCAGAGGGGTAATCGTTCCCAATATTCCCAGGCATGTGAGGGAAAGCAGGTAAAGTGACCCTGAAAATACCAGGCTCCCGGCAATCCAGGACCACCCGGCTACGATGAGACATTTATCTGCTTCGGCAAAGGAGAGGGCAAAAAGAGCCAGCATATGCACAAAAAGGTACAAGGTCGCGGTCTGCCAAGTATCCAGGTGTCCGGATTCAATGAGCCTCGCTTCTAGACCATGGGCGCCAAAGGCCCCCAACGCTACGGCGACAAAGCCAAGAATACCTGCCATTTTTGCAAATTGAGTCATGCTTCGCCTAATCAAAGAATAAAGAATTAGAAGCCCCTGAAAGAAAGATTCAAGCCTACTGAATGGTATATGAAACTTTCACTTAAAGAGCATTCCATTTTTGCAATTCCAGACATTGTTTTGGCAAGCTTTGCGCGATGTGTGGCTTTAAAATAACTTTCCAAACTACCAAACTGATAAATATATACACGAAAAACCAAGCAATTACAAAAAATTTAGCCAATTTCTACTCAGCTACGATGTTGGCATTATAGTTGCTAAATACTTGACTGAGTATTTATTAAACATCATACAAACCATATTTCTAATAGCTGTTTACCGTTATCTTTCTAATTGACTCGGATAAACAGAATAACTTGAAAACAGAAGATATACTATGAAAAAGCTAATAGTAGTAGTAACAGCCGCGATTCTGGCAGCTGTTTACTCACTTCCCGCACAAGACGAAATGGATGTATCCATGTCAGTCGGTTACGAATCTCGATACGTTTTCCGTGGAGTTACTCTGGCGGATGAAAGTTTGACCGCATCGATTGAAGCAACCTTCGGCGACACCTACTTAGGTATGTGGACCAACCAACCTATCACGGGCAGTTTTGACAATGAGTTCGATTTTTACGGGGGAATGGGCTTTGAAGTTGCTGACGGTATCTCTATGGATGTCGGGGGCACCTTATACTTCTACCCAGAGTCTGGAACAGGTGCAGAAACTTTCGAAATTTATACTGGTTTAGCATTTGATGCTCAACTCGATCCTGCCATTTATTTCTTCTACGATCTAGACCTCAACACCTTGACCGTCGAAGGATCCGTAGGTCACAGTTTTGAAGTAGATGAAGGCACAACACTTGACCTCTCGGGTTTCTTGGGCTTTGTGGATATCAGCGAAGGAGAAGATTATACCTATCATGGAGCATCAATCGACGTGGTTAAGAGCCTAGGAGACACCGCCTCTGGAAGTATAGGTGTCCGATATTCTGAAGGCTCGGGCGGACTTGAGGATGAAATCTACTTCGGCGGCTCTATCACCTCTGGCTGGTAGAAAAAATACCGATAAATTTCAAAAAATAAAAAGCCTGTCCGCACTCGGACAGGCTTTTTATTTTTTGGGATTTGACCTTCCTCAGCAGTTGACAAAGCAAAATCAACTCTGCATTTTCTCACCCCTTTCTTAAATTCCATGAAAACCACGTTAGCAAAGAAAGAAGACGTCCAGAGGAATTGGTACGTCGTAGATGCCGCCGGGCAGAACCTCGGTCGGCTGTCTGTTAAAATTGCAAATATACTACGTGGCAGGGAGAAGCCAACCTATACTCCCCATGTGGACACGGGCGATTTTGTCGTGGTGATTAATGCCGAAAAGATAGCCGTTACCGGGAAGAAGGAAGAACAGAAAACCTATATGTTTTACACGGGATGGGTCGGAAACGAATACCACAAAACATTAGGCGAGTTCAGAGAAAAGAGACCCGATTTCATCATTCGCCATTCCGTGAAAGGAATGATGCCCAGAAATAACCTGGGTCGGCAAATGCTGAGAAAGCTCAAGGTCTATGTTGGACCAACCCATCCCCACGAAGCACAGGAACCTGTCGCGCTATAATTAATTTTTGTCCATGAGCAACGACATCACATATTTGGGAACAGGCAGGAGAAAAACCGCATCCGCCCGAGTTCGGCTTAGAAAAGGTGAAGGGAAAATTGTCGTCAATGACAAGGAACTGACCGATTACTTCAGCCTCGATCAAGCAGTTCGGATCGTAGAAGGCCCCTTCAACACCATCGATCAAAAAGACAAGTTCGACGTGACCGCCCAGGTGCAGGGAGGTGGCGTAAACGGTCAAGCAGAAGCGTGTGCCCACGGTATTGCCAGGGCCTTATTGAAATTTGACGAAGAACTCCGAATACCACTGAAAAAAGGCGGCCACTTGCGACGAGATCCTCGTCGCCGCGAGCGTAAAAAGGCCGGTCAACCAGGAGCCCGTAAGCGCTTCCAATTCTCAAAGCGTTAATCCGGGAACCAGCAAGTTCTCCCTCCTTTTTACGCCCTCCCTGGATTATCTCGGAGGGCTTTTTATTTTCAAATTTTGCAAACAGCCATTTATAAAATTAGCCAAAACATTTCATGAACGTAGGTATTGTAGGAGCATCCGGATACTCTGGAGAAGTCTTGCTTTCAATTCTGCTAGACCACCCAAAGGTTTCTCTCACAAAAGTAACCTCCAGAAAATTGGCGGGCCAACCGGTGAAAACAGTTTTCCCCGCGTTGAAAACCCGAGCCAATGACCTGTCCTTTTCAGCTTCCGATCCCGAAGAGCTTGCGAACGATACAGAGCTCGAACTCGTCTTTTTAGCCCTCCCCCATGGGGTGGGAAGCGAATACGCCGTGCCCTTGTGCGAGGCCGGGAAGAAAGTGATAGATCTGAGCGCGGATTTCAGAATGAAATCTCCGGACATCTATGAGGAATATTATGGTCAACCACACCCGCATCCGGATTGGCTTTCAAAATCATCCTATATAATCCCGGAGGTTATGGAAGACGACTGGCAATCCAAGCAACTGATTGCAGCACCTGGGTGTTACCCGACCAGCATTCTGGTTCCCTTGATTCCTTTGATAAAAAACTCCGTTATCAAAACAGAAAACATCGTGATCAATTCGATAAGTGGCATAAGCGGAGCCGGACGGAAACTGGCTGGAGACTACCTGTACTGCGAACGCAACGAAAGCGTCAGAGCTTACGGCCTAGGGAAACACAGGCACCTTTCGGAAATCGAGGAACAATTGAGTCTGGTAGCGGGTCGGAACATTACCGTCCAGTTCACACCACACTTGGCTCCCATGAACCGGGGCATCGCAACCACTATGGTTATAGGCAACAGCGGAGAATTTCTGGAAGAAGTCTACAAGACCTGGGAAGCCAGCTATCGGGATGCGCCCTTTGTCGGAATCCTCGAGTCTGACAAAACACCCGATACGAAATGGGTAACCCACAGTAACCGGATTGACATCGCCGCGACCGGCGACCCAAGGACCGGCAACCTGTTAATCACCTCGGCCGAGGACAACCTGATGAAAGGAGCCTCCGGCCAAGCTGTGCAAATCATGAATCTGTGGTACGGTTTTAATGAAACGGCGGGATTGATCTAACTACTTATCGAATAGAGCCATGGAGATCGTGACTAGTCCTTCAGAAAAAGAAGTCATCGCCAAAGCACAAGTGCTCTTGGAAGCATTGCCTTACATCCAGCAATTTGAAGGAAGTATTTTTGTGGTAAAATACGGAGGAAGCTTCATGGACGATCCCGACCCCGAGATACGGATGCGGTTCGCATCGGACATCGTTTTCCTGGCTTCGGTTGGTATTCACGTCGTGGTCGTTCACGGAGGAGGGAAGGCAATCAGCTTAGCAATGGAAAACGCAGGCATAAAACCACGGTTCATCAATGGCATGAGATATACTGATGAAAGTAATGTTTCCATTGTTGAGGAGACTTTGAATAAAACCGTAAACCTTGATATCTGTGAACTGGTCCAGGCTCGGAACGGTAAGCCCTTGGGTATGGCAGGACAAACGGTGTTCACCTGCACAAAACTGACCAAAGATCCTGCTGGTAATCCGTTAGACCTTGGAAATGTTGGTGAAATCCAAATCGTCAACTCAAGGTTAATCAAACGGGCAATTTCCCAAGGATATACACCCATAATATCGCCGATCGGTAGCGATGAGGATGGGAACCTTTACAACATCAACGCAGACGTTGCAGCTGCTTATGTAGCTTGTGTCCTACATGCTCGAAGATTGGTTTACATGACTGATGTGCCGGGGCTTCTCCGCAATCCCGATGACAACACTTCCATAATTTCAACCCTTAGCGCGAACGAGGTTCCCGCATTGAAAGAGGAAGGAGTCATCGGCAAAGGGATGCTCCCCAAAGTTGACTCGGCAATCAAAGCAATGCGGGAAGGCGTCCATAGAGTCCACTTCGTGCACGGACGATTGCCACACAGCATCCTGTTGGAGATCTTCACCGACAAGGGTGTGGGGACAGAAATCGTTCACTCTTAAAATCAAAATGAAATTTACAGAAAACATCGAAACCCAATACGCCGAATTTCGGCTAAAAAACTACGGCCCTCCAGATCTCACAATTGTTAAGGGAGAAGGCGACTATGTCTGGGATGATGAGGACAACCAGTACCTCGACTTTGGAACCGGGATAGCAACAGCAAGCTTGGGTCACTGCCATCCTGCCTTGGTAGCGGCTATTTCCAAACAAGCAGAAACGCTGATTCACGCCAGCAATCTCTATCGGATGAAACCACAAGGGGATTTATGCGAAGCGCTTGTAAAGCTCTCAGGGCCCGGAGGACTCTTTTTTTGCAACAGCGGGGCCGAAGCAAGCGAAACTCTTATCAAACTATCGCGCTTGTACGGTATCCAAAAATCTGGGACGGAAAACTCGGCGAGCAAAGTAATAGTTTTGGACAATGGATTTCACGGAAGGACATTCGGGGGAATGAGCGCCACTCCCCAAGCGAAAATTCAAAAAGGATTCTATCCATTGTTGCCATCCTTCCCTGTGGGGAAGCTCAATGATATCGAAAGTTTCGCCTCCCAGGTAGACGAAGCAACTGCCGCCATATTAATCGAACCCATTCAAGGTGAAGGAGGAATCCATGTCGCATCCGTTGAATTTCTGCGGGAATTGAGAGTATTGTGTGATGAAAAGGAGATTCTTTTCATGATAGACGAGGTTCAAACGGGAGTGGGAAGGACTGGCAACTTTTTCGCCCACGAGGTTGCTGGAATAAAGGCCGATGCCATCGGCATGGCCAAGGGCCTGGGGGGAGGCTTTCCCATTGGAGCAGTCTGGGTTGCGAAAAAATTCGAAGAACTGTTCCAACCAGGAAGCCACGGTTGCACCTTTGGCGGCAATCCAATGGCATGCGTTTCCGCTCTAACCGTTTTGGAAACTATTGAGCAAGAAAACTTACTTCAAAGAGTAAGGGACCTGAGCGAGCCATGGATACAATCACTAAATGAACTCAAGGATACGCACGATTCTTTAGTCGAGGTTCGGGGCAGAGGTTTCCTTATAGGCCTGGATTTCAAACAAGATCCTTCCAAAATCCAGGCTGAGTTACAAAAGAGAGGCCTATTGACTGTAAGAGCAGGAGGAAACGTGGTGCGGCTTCTACCGCCCCTCACTGTATCTGAATCAAATTTGAAAAGGTGTGTAGAGCTGATTGACGACGTACTGTCTCAAATGGAGCCAGCAGCATCCACAAAGTAACCATTCAATGACTATGAGACATTTCCTAAAATCAACAGATTTCATCCCTGGTGAAGTGGAGGATATTTTTGCACTTGCCTCACAATTAAAGTTAGAAAGAGGACATAACAAATCAAAGGATTTAGAAGGCCAATCGTGGGCTCTGCTGTTTTTTAAATCCAGCACGCGAACGCGTATCTCCTTTGAAGTCGGCATCAAGGAACTTGGAGGTAATGCGCTTTACCTCAACAAGAACGACGTGCAAATAAGTCGAGGAGAAAGCATTACCGACACTGCCAAGGTGATGTCCCGCTATCTGAATGGAATCATCATTCGTTGCTACGACCATTCCTTGCTGGAGGAATTCGCCCAAGAGGGGACTATCCCAGTGATCAATGCTTTATCCGATTTTTTGCATCCATGCCAAATATACGCGGACGCCTTCACCATGGCCGAGAGATGGAATACAAACGGTGCCATGCTCGATTCATTAAAGGGCAAAAAAATTGCATTTCTGGGAGACACTGTATGCAATATGGGCAATTCCTGGATTTTGGGAGCGGCTCTGTTTGGAATGCAGCTGGCATTGGCAGGCCCGGAAGGATTTGAACCCCACAATGAAATCCAGGAAGTGTTATCAGAAGCGGGCTTAGAGCCCACCTGGGCTTTTACAACTGATCCCTTGGAGGCGGTCGCAGAGGCAGACGCTGTCTATACAGATGTTTGGGTAAGCATGGGCATGGAAAAGGAAGAAACCGAACGATTAAAAATTCTTCAACCGTATCAGATAAATGGAAGCGTCATGGCCAAAGCAAAACCTGAAGCCTTGTTCCTGCATTGTTTGCCCGCTCATCCAGGACAGGAAGTTAGCAAAGAGGTTCTCGACAGTCCCACATCGATAATCTTCGATCAGGCGGAAAATCGACTGCATGTGCAGAAAGCCATCATGGCAACGCTTGCTAAGTCGTAATCCAAAATATGAAACTATTTAAAAATGAAAATCGTACTCGCATATTCAGGAGGACTCGACACCTCAGTACTGGTTCGCTGGCTAAAGGACCACTACGACGCAGAAATCGTAACCTTTGCGGCGAATGTCGGTCAGGAGGAAGAGCTGGAAGGGCTTGAAGCTAAAGCAAAAGCAACCGGAGCAATCACTCATTATACCATCGATCTGGTAGAAGAATTTGCCAGGGATTTTATTTATCCGATCATTCGAGCGAATGCGATATATGAGGGCCAGTACTTGTTGGGAACTTCTATTGCCCGGCCGCTTATTGCCAAAGCACAAATTGAAATTGCGAGAAAGGAAGAAGCCAATGCCCTGTCTCATGGCGCAACGGGTAAGGGGAACGATCAAGTAAGATTCGAACTTACTTACGCCGCGCTTGCGCCAGAAATGGAGGTGATCTCCCCCTGGCGAATGGATGTGTATCGTAATGCCTTTCCCGGCAGAGCCGAAATGATCGAATTTTGTTCCAATAACGATATCAACGTAGAGGCATCGGCATCAAAGCCTTATTCCATGGATCGAAACCTCCTCCATATTTCGTATGAAGCGGGTATTCTCGAAGACCCATGGTTTGATCCAACTACTCCCAAAAATAAATCGATGTATAAACTGACCCAAGCACCTGAGGACGCACCTGATGAAGCGGAATATATTGAATTGAATTTCGAAAAAGGCGATTGCGTGGCAATTAACGGTGAAAGCGGTACGCCGGCTGTTGTACTCAAGAAGTTAAACACCATCGCCGGGAAACACGGCATCGGCAGGGTGGATATTGTTGAAAATCGTTTTGTAGGAATGAAAAGCCGCGGGGTCTACGAAACGCCGGGAGGCACTATTTTAATTCACGGCCACCGTCAGCTCGAAACCCTGACCATGGATCGTGAACTCATGCACCTGAGAGACGGTCTTATTCCAAAGTATGCCGAACTGATATATAATGGTTTTTGGTATGCCCCGGAGCGCGAAGCCTTACAGGCACTCATCGATAAGAGCCAAGAATCAGTTACCGGTACCGTTCGCCTCAAATTGTACAAAGGCAATGTCACCACAGTTGGCCGAAAATCTCCCTATTCTTTGTATGACGAAAACATTGCGTCGATGGAGGGCGTCGCCAGTGATTACAATCCGGATGACGCGACTGGTTTTATCCACCTTGAGGCCCTACGATTGAAGGCCAGGTACCATGCCCAGAGGGACTTGAAAGAAGATTAAAGTACCCAAATTTTTTATTGGACTTGATAATTGATACTAACCATAAAAAGCCCCTTATTTTTGAACTCAGGAATGACTGACTCCTGAAGCTAAAAGCCTGGATGGCGGAATTGGTAGACGCGCCGGACTCAAAATCCGGTTCCTTCGGGAGTGAGGGTTCGACCCCCTCTCCAGGTACCATCCGCCGCAAAGATTATCTGGGAAGCGGACAAAAACACTTTTAGGCCTGAACCCAAACTCGGTGAAAGGAATAACATTTCACAAGAGGATGGTTGACCCGCGCTCTGGAATAGCGTCACACTTTGCGACTTTATTTATGGCTCGGGCCGTGGCGCAGTCTGGTAGCGCACTTCGCTGGGGGTGAAGGGGTCGCTGGTTCGAATCCAGTCGGCCCGACCATCTTTTAATCCTTTCAACCGTTCCAGCATACATTCTTGCGGATCAGTCAAAAAATAGGCTCGGGAAATTTTCGGTGGTTTTGGCCGGTTGCGCTGGCTGTATCCATCTTTTTTGCGTCGGGGAGAACCCCGCTTATAGCAACGCCTGGTTTCTTAAGCCAAGATAAGTTGGCACATTTCTTGGTCTTTGGGCTGTTGGCTACGCTGGTCATTCGCTGCCGCGATAAGACTACGTGGTTCTGGGTTTGGATATCCCTGCTGATAACCTCCGTGTACGGAATTTTGGATGAATGGAGGCAATCGTTTACTCCGGGTCGGTTTGTCGAATGGGAAGATTGGGCCGCTGATACCGTAGGAGCCATGGTTGCAGTACTCTCATATAAAACAATCTCCAAATATTCTTCGGTACTGGAAACAAAGTTAGGGAGTAAAACTCGACAGGAAGCCGATTCAGAAAACAATGGAGGCTTATGAGTGATGAGATTCAAGCACGCCTGACAGCGGTCAAAGATCAGATTCGTCATCACAACCAGCTGTATTACCGAGAGGCGGAACCGGAAATTTCGGATAGGGATTATGACCGGTTAAAAGAAGAACTGGCGGACCTCGAAAAACAATATCCGAATATGGCTGAAAAAGAATCGCTGGTGGAAAAGGTTGGAGACGACCGATTGGAAGGCTTCTCCACCTACGTTCATCGCGAGCCAATGCAAAGCCTGGACAACACGTACAGTTTCGATGAACTGACAGACTTTGAAAACAGGCTCAATCGGCTTTTGGATAGAGAATCATTCGAATATTTGATCGAGCCGAAAATCGATGGAGTAGCAGTCAGTCTGACCTACGAGCAGGGGCAATTCGTTCGAGCAGTTACAAGAGGAAACGGTGTGGAAGGCGATGACATCTCAGCCAACTTTGCGCTCATAAAAAATTCCCCAAGACAACTATCGGAACCGTATCCAAACGCACTGGAGATTCGTGGAGAAATCTATATGACCCTCGAGGAATTCAATCGGATAAACGCTGAACGGAAGGCTGCAAAACTGCCGGTATTTGCCAATCCAAGGAATCTGGCGGCTGGGACCATAAAAATGCTGGACCGTGCAGAAGTAAAAAAGCGCAAACTGACCTGGGTATCCCACGGTAGAGGTCACTGCGAACCTGCAACTTATGATTCGCTTACCCAATTTTTTGACGACCTACGTCGATGGGGATTTCCCATGGTGCAAAATCACTGGGTTGAGGAAGGTATTGAGAATAGTATCCAGGCCATCAAGAAACTGGATGAGCTTCGGAAGTCCTACGCATACCCAACAGACGGTGCCGTTGTAAAATTGAACAGTTTGGAATTGCAACAGCAAGCGGGCTCCACGTCGAAAGCTCCCCGCTGGGCGATTGCCTATAAATTCGAAGCGGAGCAAGCAGTTACAAAATTAAAGGACATCATAATTCAGATAGGGCGAACTGGTACCTTATCTCCAGTGGCGATTCTGGAGCCCGTTAAATTAGCCGGAACAACCGTGTCTAGGGCAACCCTCCACAATAGCGATGAGATTGCCCGCAAAGATGTACGAATAGGAGATTCCGTAAAAGTTGAAAAGGCGGGTGAAATAATTCCCGCGATCATCGAAGTGGTCACGGATGAACGGCCGACCGGGACTGTGCCTTACAATTTTCCTGATATCTGCCCCGCATGCGGAACTGCGGTAACCCGCCCGGAAGGTGAGGCAGTCCACCGCTGCCCGAATACCCTCGGTTGTCCGCCACAAGTACGCCGCAGAATCCAATTTTTCGCATCACGACAGTGCATGGATATAGAAGGACTTGGAGAAGCCGTTGTAGATCAACTGGTGGATAGAAACCTGGTACAGTCGTTGCCCGACTTGTATGTGCTACAAAGAGAGGACCTGGTGTCCTTAGACAAATTCGCTGAAAAATCTGCAGACAATTTATTAGAAGCCCTTGACTCCAGCAAACAACAAGACTTGTGGCGGCTCATTCACGGTTTGGGGATCCAACATGTAGGTACGTCTGCTTCGAAGCTGCTTGTGAATACGTTTCGCGATTTAGATTCCATACTCTTGGCGACAGAAGAGGAATTGGTTGGAGTCGAAGGCTTTGGATCAATCGTGGCAGCCAGCGTTGTTTCATTTTTCGCAGATTCGGGAAATCAAAAGCTTATTCAAAGGTTGGTCGATGCGGGGTTGAAAACTAAAGAGGATGTACCAGCTGCCCCTGAAGCCAAAGAAGGAGTTTTTGGAAAAACATTCGTTTTGACCGGCACACTCCCTACATTGAAACAAAACGACGCAAAAGAATTAATTGAAAAAGCCGGTGGGAAAGCGGCCGGCTCGGTCAGTAGGAAGACCGACTACCTCATCGCAGGAGAAAACGCAGGATCCAAACTAAGCAAGGCAGAGAAGCTCGGTGTAGCGATTCTCCGCGAAGGGGACCTCCTAAAATTATTGGAATAAAGAGGGGTTAGTGCAATTACTAGGGCTGGCATAAAAAGTAGCGCTTTCATAAAGACTCTTGCTGAGATTAAGTTGAAAATTACAAACTAAAAGTCATAAAAAGCCCCAAAATTAAAGCCTAAAGACCGATCCTAGAGCCCCCGACTTTGCAAAACCATACTGAGTTCTTTTTGAAATTCCTGCAGGTCGTCCTGGCTTGGCTGATACCCTTCGGTAGTCGGATTCAGGGCCAAACGACCGGTCTGATCCAATGACCATCCCGCCTTTTCGCCGTCGGAAAACGTCACATCTCCACTTACAACTGCTCCCGGTTTGTACAAATTGTGCAATAAAACACTTACCGATGAGTCGGCAGAAGGTTTATCGCTCGCATCGATTTGCTCATTTTCGATGGCTTCATTGCCAGGTGGAGGAGGTACATTCCGTAAATCGCTGTCCACAGGTTTTGGCTGCTCTTTTAGTTGCAATTCCAAATCTTCGATGAGAAATCGCACGTCCATATAAGTGAGCGATACCTCGAAGGACTCACTAATTCTGGACTGGATTTCGCTCAATTTTAAACCGTCGGCCACCCACCCGGTCACGGCCTCTTTTTGAGCATCGGTCAGATTCATATTAACCTGTATTTTTTGCTAACTGACTTTTGAGGTATTCCACGCTTCGCCGAACGGATTCGTCCTGGTCCATGATATTCTCAACAGTCTTGCAGGCATGAATCACTGTTCCGTGATCGCGGCCCCCAAAGCTTTCACCAATTTCCTGTAAAGGGTGGCTGGTGAGAATCCGGCTGAGGTACATAGCGATTTGGCGTGGGAAAGCGATGTTGGCAGGCCTCCTCCGGCTAATCATATCGGAAAGTCTCAGGTTAAAATAATCGGCTACACGCTTTTGAATTTTTTCCACTGTAATGCGGTTTTGCGCCTCTTCCTGCAAGATGTCTCCGAGTAGCTGTTCGGCCACCTCAAGATTAACGTTTTTCCCCATCAGGGCATTATAACTTGCAACCCGAGTCAAAGCACCTTCGAGCCGTCGAATGTTCCGCGATACTTTTTCGGCGATAAATTGGAGTACATCTTCGGGCAACTGCATGCCGAGAGAATTAGCCTTGTTGGAAAGGATCGCAACCCGAGTTTCCAGATCCGGCGCCTGCATGTCTGAAACCAAGCCCCATTGGAACCGAGAAACCAATCGGCTTTCCAATTTAGAAATCTCGCTGGCAGGCCGGTCACTGGTGAGGAAAATCTGTTTACCGGATTCAAAGAGATCGTTGAAGGTATGGAAAAACTCTTCCTGAATGCGTTCTTTGCGGCTCAGAAAATGAATGTCATCAATCAGCAGCACATCGACAGAACGATAACGTCTCCGGAATTTAACTAATGTGTTTTCCTGGATTGCACGGATGAATTCATTGGTAAACTTTTCTGTGGACACATAAGCTACCTTGGCCAATCGATTGTGTTTGAGAATAAAGTGCCCAACCGCGTGCATGAGGTGGGTTTTACCTAATCCCGTGTCGCTATATATGAACAAGGGGTTGTAAGCCTTGGCCGGCGAAGTCGCAATGGCCACCGCAGCAGCATGTGCCAGATTGTTGTTCTGGCCAACCACGAAATTCTCAAAAGTGTTTTTTGGATTCAGGAAATTTCCGACCGTACCGCGCGACCCTTTTGCTCGCTGCTCAGAACCCACAACTTCACCGCGAGCGTTGTCGTCAATCGGTTTACCCAGACCCAAATCGAATTCCTGTTCCCTCGATTTCGAAGGTTCCTCAAACACTTTTAAAGAGACCTGCATGGGCCGTCCCGCAACGTAGCGAATTTTGTCAGAAATCAGCTCAAGATAGTTATCTTCAACCCAAATTGCCGAAAATTCATTTGGAACGCTGAGAACCACCTCATTATCCGATTGCTGCAGACAGTTCATGGGTTGGAACCACATGGAGAAGACATCTCCGGTAAAACGGCTTTCCAACTCCGGCTTTACCGCGTCCCAAAAATTTTCAACTTTTGAAAACTGTGACATTAACCCCAATCAACCTAACAATTATTCACAAAAGAAATAATAGCTCCACGGAAGGGAGGCAAAATACGGGTTGTTTGAAGCAAATGTTGGAGCGAGTTGATCATTGTAGGAGTAAAGAAACTATCAAGGAATGAGGCTTTGAATGTGATTAAATCTTAAATTATTGATAGGTAGCAGGTTAAAAAATAAGTCGGGCAAAAATGGAAAAAAATAATGAGGCAGGGGCCCGAACCGATCGGTTCAGAACCTATTGCCTCCCGCATTGGTTAATGAGAATCGCTGATTTTTTTTACTTTTCAAGATGAACTTTCACACAAGTTGTTCACAACGATTTGATGATAACTTTTTTTAAGAAAAGGTTGTAATTGAAATCACAATTCAACAAAGCCAGAAACATATCTGTACTAAACATTTAGAGAACCCAAAGGAATATTTTCGAGAGGCAAGCAAATGGAAATTGCCGCCGAAATAAAAAAGTTTATTCCATTTTTTTGATCAGCCTTCGTCTTGATTGGCCATATGCGCAATCAACCGTTCATTAAATTCTTGGGCGGAATCATAGCCCATTATTTTTGCCGCGCGAACCATGGCCGCTACTTCAACTAAGCGGGCGAGGTCTCTTCCCGGGCGAATACAAATTTCGATATGGGGGACTTCAATTCCAAGAATTGGATAATAGCTTTCTTCAAGACCTGTTCGTTCTTCATCGTGGCCGACCGACCACTCATTGAACGACACAACCAGATCAATTCGTTTCTCCAATCGAACGTTTCTTACTCCAAACAACTCCACCACGTTTATGATGCCAATTCCACGGCATTCCATGTAGCCACGGTTCAATTCGGCACTAATGGCGAGGAGCTCTTTCTTGTTAATCAGTTTGATGTAGGTATGGTCATCGGCAACAAGACTATGACCTCGTTCAATCAGTGCCAGAGCACATTCACTTTTACCCACACCGCTTTTACCGCGGAGCAAAGTGCCAACCCCTTTAATATCCAGCATGGTACCATGTTCGGCCACAGTCGGCGCAAATTCATATTCCAGCAAAACAGTCGCGGAGGTAACAATGTCTTTGGAACTTAGCGGAGAACAAAACAAGGAAATGTCGAAGCGATTTGCTACTTCGACCATGATGGGGGTCGGCTTAAGGTCTCGGGAAACAATGATACACGGAATCTCCAACTCGGCAAATTTGATAAGAATATCTTCCTTCGCCTTTTGGGAAAGGATTTCCAAGTAGGCCATTTCTCCGGCACCGAATAATTGAATCCGATCGTGAGCAAAAAACTTGAGGAATCCGCTCAAAGCTAAACCCGGACGATTGATACTCTTTTCCCGGATAACCTTTTTAAGGCCTTTCTCTCCGGCAGTCAGGGACAACTCCAAATTGTCCTTGAACTTGGTGAAGAATGAATCGACTTCTATGCTCTCAACAATTTTCGGTTCTGGACGGAATTTCATGAACTAAAATTACAAGTTAAAATTTTCTCCCAAATAAAATTCCCTACTTACTTCATCATTAGTGAGGAAGTCACTGGAACCCTCCCGCAAAACCTCACCGTTGTGAAGAAGATACGCACGATCCACAATGCTCAGCGTCTCCCGAACATTGTGATCAGTTATCAGTATACCGATTCCCTGATCACTTAGCTCGAGAACTATTTTTTGAACCTCGGCCACATTGATGGGATCGACACCGCTAAAGGGCTCATCCATGAGTAAAAACTTCGGTTCAGTGACCAGGGCCCTGGAAATTTCAAGTCGCCGACGCTCTCCACCACTCAAGGTATAAGCCTTTTGCCGCGCGATTTTTGTCAGGCTAAGCTCAGCAAGGTGTTTTTCGACCTTTTCCTTTCGCGCCAAGCGAGGTATCGGAAGCGTTTCAACAATCGCGCGGATGTTGTCGATCACCGTTAAATTACGAAAAACAGAAGGTTCTTGAGGCAGGTATCCGATGCCCATTCGGGATCGCCGGTGCATGGAATAACCTGTCACATCAATTTCACCAACCCGCACGACCCCGGCTGAAGCGGGAATCAAACCAACTATCATATAAAAGGTGGTTGTCTTTCCTGCACCATTGGGACCCAACAAGCCTACAACTTCACCTGCTGATATATTAATGTTTACTTTGTTAACGACCTTTTTTCCGGAAAAACTCTTTTCCAGTTCAAAAGTGGAAACAGATAAGGGAGTCACCATGTTATTGGGGATTAAAAGAATTTTCAGCCGTGTCTTCGGATTCTTCATCGTTCTCCTGCACTTCGGTCTCGGAATTGTTCGATTCGGGATCAGGTGCATCGGAATCAAACCCAAAATCTGGCACTGCACCCAAGGTGACCGCAACCCGTTGCTCTCCGCCTCTCACTTGAGCTCGCCGTTGCCCATAAAACCATTCGACCTCTTCGCCTGAGATCGTCCTGTTCAGCTCTGTTAATAAAGGATTTTCCGTAAGCAATACTCTCTTTTGTTCAGGGAAAAATTCCGCCCGACCGCTTTGTGCGCTCCGCCCTTTCTGATTAATTTCGACATTCCCGATCGCGATGATGCTAATTATATTTCCCATTTGGCCAATTGTAGCATCAGTATCGCCTTCTTTTGCCATCGTAATTCTCAATTCATCGCTCTTCAGGTTCAAATTGGTTCCCGTAACAGTTACATTGCCTTCGAGATAAAACTCCGTGATCTCATCACCGCTAATCATTTCCAGGTAATCGCCATTCAGCTCTGTATCCATTTCCTCCATACCGGTTGCGTCCTGTCCGAAAGCGGAATGGACAATTGAGAATATCGTGATTAGGAAAATTACGAACCTGTTCATTTTAGGAAAGGTGGGATTTCGTAATCGATTAACACTTTGACGTTCGAAGTCACCTTGATCGTTTTGTTCTCCTGGAAATAATCCCAGGAATCTCCCTCAACCACATAATAGCCACCGTTCACAAAAACGCCGCCATCCCCCGAAACCATGCGATCGTCCGATTTATAGATGGCGTTGCTGCCGAGAATATGCATTTCCCGAGTCGGGCTCTCGGATTCCTGAAACACCTCCAAATCCAGGTCTGACATCTTGACAGAACCGTCCTCAAGGTAAGTGGCGGATTGACCCCTCAGGAACCACAATTTGAACCCCTCGTCGCTGAACATGGTTAGCCGAACACCCTCAACCGGCGAGTCCGGCAGTATTTGGGAGTTTACGAACAAACCCTGAGGAAACAGGAACAAAGCGGGGAAAAAAGATGCTTTGAAATAAACTAAAATTCGGCGACGGATGGTCATTAGGTTGTAGACAAAGATAGTACACTCTCGTTCCGGCTTTCAAGGATTCTGTCGCAAACCTCGCGCACAGCTCCTTTCCCTCCGGGGTTCCCGGTTATCCAATCTGCAGCTTTTTTTGTCGCCGGCATTGCATTGGGAACGGCAATACCCATCCCGGCGAATTCGATAGCCGGAATATCGATTACATCGTCTCCAACGTAACACACTTGATCAGCAGAAAAACCCAAATCGGCAGACAACTCTTTGAGCACGCTTCCTTTGTCTTTGCGGCTCTGAACAACGTGGTCGAATTGCAGCTCCTCTGCGCGAGATTTTGTGGCCGGAGACAGTCGTCCGGAGATAATAGCCAATTCAATCCCAAGCTTTTTCAGACAGACCAGACCCAGGCCGTCTAATACAGAAAATCGTTTTAACTCCATCCGATCTGCGCCCATGAATATGGTTCCATCCGTGAGCACTCCATCCACATCCAATGCCAGCAGTTTTATTTTTTGCCAATCCTCCATAGAAACTGACTTAAATTTGGAAGAGGCGCTCGTCATTAACTAAGGTGCTCCAACCAGTTGATGATGTCCTGGACGATCGACTCTTTAGTGGGCAGGTACTGCTTTTCTAAAGGACCGGCAAATGGCACCGGAACATTTTGTGATCCGATGCGCAAAGGGGGGGCCTCCATGTAGAAAAAAAGTTCTTCCACAATTTGACTGACAACTTCCGCTCCGAATCCTGTGTTTCTGCGAGCTTCGTGAACCATGATTAACCGTCCGGTTTTGCGCACCGACTCTCGGATTGGATCCAGATCGACAGGTTTTAGACTTCGAAGATCAATGAGTTCAATCGAGTACTCGTACTCATCCTCAAGGTAAGCGCAGACCTTTTCACAAACAGTGACTAAATGGCCGTAGGAGACCAAAGTTGCAACCAGACCTTCCCGGACCAGTCTTGATTGCCAAACACGGTTGTGATCGTTGTTTATCACGATGTCCCCGCGAAGGCCGCGATAAAGTGCTTTGTGTTCGAAGAGCAACACGGGATCGTCAGAATCGTATGCTGCGAGCATGCAGTCGAACGCGTCTTGTACCGTGCTCGGATACAGTACTTTTAATCCCGGAAAATGAATATAAAGGGCTTCGATTTCCTGGGAGTGAAAAGATCCGAATGTCAGGCCTCCGCCTCCGGGGAAACGCAAAACCATTGGGATTTTAGCGCCACAACGGAAGTAGAACGTGCCAGCATTCAAGCATATCTGACTTGTGGCATCTGTAGCGAAGTCGGCGAACTGAAATTCAATGACCGGCCGATGCCCGTTAAAGGCCAAGCCAATACCATAACCAACAGTCGCTGATTCAGCTAGTGGAGTATTGATTACTTTTTCTCTTCCGAATTTGTCATACAACTCGTCGGTCACTTTAAATGCCCCACCGTAGGTGGCTATATCCTGGCCCATTACGATTGCTTTATCCGATTCTTCGAGAATCAATTTATGCGCATGGTTGAGAGCTTGGGCAAAGGTAAGGTTTTTAACTTCTAGCCCTTCCTGCTTGCATTGGAATCCATGAAAGGCATTGGAAAATTGATCAGCTTCCAGGTCCTGCTCTGAAATTGGAGGTTGAGCCAAAGAAACTTTTATACACTCCTCCAAATAAGCATTAATTGTACACTCCGCGTCGAGGACAGCATCTTCTCCGAGTTTTTCAATCAAACTGGCTCGAAGAATTTGGTTGGCGTCACGCTTTTTCCATCCCTCAATGATGCCATCTGTCAAGTAGTGGCATGTGTCGTAAGCGGCATGTCCTCGAAGCCTCAAAGTTTTCACCTCCACAACTGCCGGTTTTCCAGACTCACGGACTTCCGAGAAAACGCGGTTTACTTCGGAGACAATACTTTGCGTTTCCGATATATCCAAGGAGGTTGCCGCCATTCCGTAAGCATCCGCCCGGCTAGCGAGTGATTCGATCGTATACTGCTCGGAGATCGGGGTGGAATAGGCATATTCGTTGTTCTCGATAAAGAAAACTACAGGGATTTCCAAAACTGCGGCAAAATTCATGGTTTCATGAACGTCGCCCGTACTGGATGCACCGTCTCCAATAAAACAAACGCCAATGGCCTTTTCCCCATTGCGACGCTGTGAATCGACACCACCCATCACACTGGACAAAAGCGGTCCCAAATGGCTGATGATAGGTAAACTCCTGTTCAAAGGATCTCCATGATGGACGTTGCCTTCCCTACCCAGCGTGGGGCTCCCTGCGTTTGCCATGTATTGGCAAAGGTGATCGCAAAGGTGATCGCTCCAAATTAAGTGGCCCGCAAGATTGCGGTGAGAAAAACAAACCACATCGATCTCTCGGTCCAACAGTAAACCGATCGGGGCCGCCAAGCCTTCATTGCCCTGACCTCCGGCTAGAGTTCCGTAAACGAGTCCCTGTCGGAAGAGATCTCGTAAGCGGTCATCCGTCCGACGTGACAAGTACATCCAATTATAAATTTGAGGCAGGGCCGACTCCACATTTTGCAAATTATTATTTGATACGCTGCGAGCGTTAAGGATTTCGGGAGTATCCGGATAAGGAATATTGGGTCGATAATTCGGATGCATACCTTAGCAAGTCATGTAACCCTGAGAATTGATTCCTCTAGTTGCAAAACATTTAGTCGACCAAGCTTAAAACCACATCGATCCATTTGGAAATACCCTTTTCAACATCGGAGATACGCTGGCCGAGCATATAGGCAGGTGTAGAAACAATTTTGAGGTCTTTATCCACAACGAATTCTTCCACATGGCAACTGATATGGTTGGCACCGACGGATTCCAAAGCAGATGCCATTCCTTCATCCGTTCCAATGGTCAGTTGAACTCCCTTATCGCCAAAAATTTTGGCAGCAATAGCTGGTGAGATACAGGCAAATCCAATCGGTTTACCAGCACCATGAAATCGTTCAAGGAATTCAGCCGTGCTTTCATCCACGCTACATCCTGCGCCATCCACGGCAAATGTGCTTAAATTTTTTGCCGCACCGAACCCGCCAGGCAAAACAACGGCATCCAGCTCATCCAGATTCAATTCGGAAACCGACTTGACCGGTCCACGAGCGATACGGGCGGACTCCACTTGGACATTCCGGGATTCGCCATCTGCAACGTCGCCTGTCTGGTGATTGACCACATGCATCTGGGCAATATCCGGGGCGGCAACAGTCACCTCGGCATTGGCCCTGTCCAACGCAAGAAGCGTCAAGACGGATTCGTGAATTTCCGCCCCATCGTTTACTCCGCAGCCAGAAAGAATAACAGCAACACGTTTCATAAGGCGGAATCTAGGCAGGTCATTTCCAAATGTGAAGCCGAGTTTTCAGCTAAATGTACAAAAAACTTCGAACCCTTTTCGCTGGCAAAGTAGACGGTCACCCATTAGGTTAGCAACACATCAATCCGACTCTATTAATTATGACACCTCCCATTCTGGTATTTGGCAGCTATATGCATGATTTGAGTTTCAGCATGCGGGATTTTCCCAAACCCGGCCAAACCATCATCGGCGATTTTAAAAGCGGGCCTGGAGGAAAGGGATCCAACCAAGCCGTAGCGGCCGCTCGAACTTCCGTTCATACAGCCTTTGTAGGGGCAACCGGAGAAGATGCCTTTGCGGACCTCGCAAAAAACTTTCACCAAGAAGAGGGCGTTCACTCAAAATGGGCCCGGCGCGAGGACCTGGCAACCGGAACCGCAGCCATCTTTGTCAATGACAAGGGCGAAAACGAAATCGTGGTTGCCTTGGGAGCGAACAACTCATTGTCCTCCAATGACATACCCGAAGAATTTTTGTCAGCTGCAGATATTATGGTCACCCAGTTGGAGTGCAATTTGGATGCAACGGAACAGGCATTGAAGAAAGGAAAGGCCCATGGAATAACAACCCTTTTAAATCCGGCACCAATGCGCGATGATTTTCAGGCCAGTATTTTGGAATGGGTCGATATTCTTGTGCCGAACGAAACAGAATTCGTACATATGGTCCAACTGCGGGTTCCGGAATCTCATGCATCGTTTTCAGAGGAGTCTATCCCTGCCCTGGAAGAAACTGACTTACATGATTTGTGCAGGCAGTTTGGTGTCCCGACATTTATCATTACCTTAGGTAGCCAGGGGTGCTTTGTATCCACACAAGATCGCTATTTCACGGTACCTGCTATTACCGATATCAACGTTCTGGATACAACCGGAGCAGGAGATGCTTTCGTGGGAGGATTTGCATCGGGTTTAATTCAATTTGGAGGAGATCTCGAAAAAGCCGCGCAATACGGAAATCTGGTAGCCGGCTTGTCAGTGACCCGTTTTGGAACCGCCCCATCCATGCCAAAAGAATCGGAAATTCAGTCGGAAATGAGCCGACGCGATCTGCTATTAAAATAAAAATGGGAGCTAAGCCCCGATAGGATGCCAGGTTGTCTTAAATTCTAGGAAATTTCGAATGGCATACAACGACTTATGCTTTTCATCAAACCACGCCTGATCCGTCTGCCTAGAATGTATGCAAATTCGCTTAACGCTTTCGGATGCCAAGGTCTCAGCTATCTTTTGCTCATCTTTATCCAAACAAAGATTCAACCCACGCAAGTGCTCATGGGAAGCGAAGGTTTCCAGAACCTCGTGTCTGAATCCGGTCAAGATATTCACGACTCCTCCCGGAAGATCGGAAGTCGCGAGCATTTCACCCAAAAGTATCGCAGGATACGCGTTGGTCGAAGAGGCCAGCGCGACGACGGAGTTTCCGGAACAGATCACCGGAATAACCAGGCCGATCAAAGAGAGCAATGAAGGTTGATCTGCAGCAATTACGCCAACTACACCAATAGGCTCAGTAACCGAAAAATTGAGAAATGAACCGGAGACCGGATTGGTGTTTCCTAGAACTTGTTCATACTTGTCCGTCCATCCTGCATAATAAATAACACAATCGACAGTAGTGGCGACCTCCTTTCGTGCTGACGCGATAGATAAATTTCCGGTTAATGCAATCGCCTGAGCGAGCTCCTCAGATCGGGCTTCCATCATTTCGCCAAGCCTGTATAGGATTTGACCACGGTTGTAAGGAGTTCGGCTTGCCCAATTGGTTCCTACTTTGGCAGCCACCACCACCGCATTGCGAGTATCCTTGCGGGTACATTGCGGAATGTTGCAAATGAAAGAACCCTTCTTGCCATTCAGAGGGTAGACACGGCGGCTTTCAGAACGGATAAATTTTCCGCCGACGTATGCTTTGGGGGTTTTGGTGATGGGTAATCGCGCCATGGTATAATTCTCTCAGCTAACTTTCAGATAATCGCAAATTCCTTGTTTGCCCCCTTCACGGCCAAAGCCACTCTCCTTGTATCCACCAAATGGGGACGAGGGATCGAACTTATTGTAAGTATTGGCCCATACAACTCCGGCTTTAAGCGCAGCGCTCATCTTTAGAATTTTGGAACCTTTGTCGGTCCAGACTCCGGCAGATAAACCATAGGCAGTATTGTTTGCTTTTTCGATGGCCTCACTGATGGTGCGGAATGTCAAAATACTCAGAACGGGTCCGAAAATTTCCTCTTGGGCAATGCGGTGGCTTTGGGTTACCCCCTCAAAAATCGACGGGCGGTAGTACCATCCTCTCCTCGGCAATGAACAGGAACTTTGAAATAATGCAGCACCTTCATGAACTCCGGCTTCAACCAGTCGTTCAATCTTTTGAAGCTGTTCCCTGGAATTGATAGCACCGATGTCGGTGTTTTTGTCTAGGGGATCGCCGACCCTGAGCGAAGCAATACGGTGTTTGAGCTTGCGGACGAAGACCTTGGCGATGGATTCCTGAATAAGCAAGCGACTCCCGGCGCAACAAACATGTCCCTGGTTAAAGAAGATTCCATTGATGACACCCTCAACAGCCTGATCAATGGGTGCGTCATCAAAAACGACATTCGCCGCCTTGCCCCCGAGTTCGAGGGTCAATCCCTTACCGCTTCCTGCCGTTGCGCGTAGAATGGCCTTTCCGACTTCGGTCGATCCCGTAAAAGCGATCTTGTTAGCACCGGAATGGTTTACAATCAGCTGGCCGGTATTACCGGCGCCGGAAACAATGTTCACAACACCGGAAGGCAGGTCAGCCTCCTGCAAAATTTCGGCAAATTTGAGTGCGGTGATAGAGGTCGTCTCCGCAGGTTTTATAACCACTGTATTTCCGGTAGCCAAAGCCGGAGCAATTTTCCAAGCGAGCATGAGCAAAGGGAAATTCCAGGGTATGATCTGACCGACAGGCCCATAGGGTTTAAAGTTGGCTCCCGGAAGGGCGTATTCCAATTTATCAGCCCAGCCAGCATAGTAGAAAAAATGGGCCGCCGCCATGGGCAGATCAAAGTCGCGTGATTCTTTGATCGGTTTTCCGCCATCCATGCTTTCGGCCACAGCAAACTCTCGCGACCGGTCTTGCAATAATCGGCCGATCCTGTAGAGATATTTCCCGCGGTCATTTCCCGACATTTTTGACCAATATTTTCGATAGCCTGAATCAGCCGCTTGAAACGCGGCATCGATGTCGGCTTTGCCGGCCATGGGAATGCTGGCTAGAGCCTTTTCAGTCCCTGGATTAATGGAATCAAAATATTTTCGGCTTCGAGGAGCAGCAAACTGTCCGTCGATGAAAAGAGCATAGCTTTCCTTGAGCTTTGGATCGGCCAGTTCCGGTGCGGGATCAAATTCCCACAAATCGCCGAACAATAATTCCACCGTATTGCGTCGGGTCGAACTCGGTTTAGCTTTTGATTTTGCAAGCATGGATAAGAAAATTAGTAGCCAGAAAAAGCATCGCTAAATTTCCAGGGAGCTTGATAAACTCCCTGTTGTTGTTTGCGGAGTTGCATGAGCAAATCATTCAGAAGAGAGCTTGCCCCAAACCGATACCGTTCTGGTGAAAGCCAGGCATCCCCCAAAGTTTCTTTTACAGCAATAAGAAATTGAAGCGCTTGTTTCGAATTCTTGATTCCACCCGCCGGCTTAATGGCAATCGGTGTCCCGGTCTCCAGATAAAAATCACGTATGGCTTCAAGTATTACCTGATTGTTTGCCAATGTGGCATTGCCGGAAGTTTTTCCGGTGCTGGTTTTGATAAAATCACCCGGGCGAAGAACGGCCATTGCAAGAAAAGAGGCTGCCCGGATATTATCATAGGTTTCCAATTCACTAACTTCGAGGATGACCTTCAGACGAGCCTCGCCACAAGCTTCAGCAGTGGCAGCGATTTCGTTCTGAATCCTTTGAAGATCTCCAGTCAAGAAAGCGCCCCTCTGGATAACCATGTCAATTTCATCGGCGCCATCACGAACGGCTTGTTTCACCTCCTGCAAGCGAGTGCGCAATGGAAACTGCCCGGAGGGAAAGCCCGTTGCCACCGAGGCCACTTTAATTTTTGCGTCTCCGAGGCAGCGTCGGGCATGCGTGACCATTGCCGGGTAAACACAGACAGCGGCTACTGTTGGCGTAACCACAAATTCGTCCGGACGAATGGCTTTTCGACAAAGCGATTCGACTTTTCCAGAGGTATCCTTTCCCTCGAGGGTCGTTAAATCGAGCATAGATACCACCAGATTCAGTCCCCAGACCTTGCTGCTTTTTTTGATACTGCGCGTCGTGAATTTGGCTACGCGCTCCTCTATGGCAACCTGATCAACTGGGCCTACCTCGTCGAGTAGTCGTTTTAGCGGAGACTTGTTGAGCGCAACGGGCGGCATGATCGTTTATTTAGGTTCAGTAAGGATTCAATAACAACCTTAATCCTCCCAAAGCGAGAGGCGAGAGGCGTGAAAATTCGGCCAAACAAAAAGAAGATTCAGACTGTCTTGATTTTTGGAAATCGGATCGTATAAAAAGTCCGGTTTCAAAAGTATCAACGTACGGAAAACCCCAATAATTTTTAAATGAGTTCGGTCACACCTGAAAAACATGAATTCCAGGCTGAAGTTAAACAGCTCCTGGATATCGTCATTCATTCCCTTTACACGAACAAAGAGGTTTTTGTCAGGGAACTGATTTCCAACTCGTCGGACGCACTTGAAAAACTGAGGCATCTAAAAATTACTGAAAAGGACATCTTCGACGATCATCTGGAACTCGAAATCAATATAACAACGGATGATACGGCCAATACCATTACCATCCAAGATTTTGGATTGGGCATGTCCCATGATGAATTGGTGGAAAACCTGGGAACGATCGCACATTCCGGTTCAAAACAGTTCCTGCAGGCAATCAAAGAAGGTGGTGAAGAAAACGCCAACCTGATCGGACAATTCGGGGTAGGATTTTATAGCGCGTTTATGGTAGCCAGCGAAGTCAAAGTTTACTCTCACAGTTGGAAAGAAGACGAAGAAGGGCACTTGTGGAAAAGCGATGGATCGGGAGCCTATGAGATAGAGCCGGTGGAAGGACAAAGACGGGGCACGAAAATCGTTATTTCATTGGCGGAAGAACAAAAGGAGCTTGCCAAGGCCGAACAAATTCAACGGATCATCAAAGAGTACTCCTCCTTCGTACAGTTCCCCATCAACCTTAACGGGGAACGCGTCAACACCCAGGACGCAATCTGGTTGAAAAACACCTCCGAAGTTAAGGATGAAGATTACACCGAGTTCTACAAATTTGCCTGCAAGGCATTCGACGAGCCCATGTTGAGGCTGCACTTCAATGCGGATGCGCCGCTCACCATTAATGCCCTTCTATATACACCGGCTACCAACATAGAAGCCATGGGATTCACAAGAGCCGAATCGGAAGTGGCCCTGTATTGTCGTAAGGTTTTGATCGATGCAGAACCCAAAGGTTTGTTTCCTGAATGGCTGCGCTTTCTGAAAGGTGTTGTCGACAGTGAGGATTTGCCTCTGAACATTTCCAGAGAGACCATGCAGGATAGTGCCTTGGTTCAAAAGTTGAATTCAGTGCTGACCAAACGATACCTCCGGCAACTCGAGGAGGAAGCTAAGAAACGGCCAGAGACTTTCGAGAAGTTCTGGAATACATTTGGCAGCTTTTTAAAGGAAGGGGTGACGAGCGATTTCACACACAAGGACCAACTCACCAAGCTCTTGCGCTTTGAATCCTCCATAACGGACAAAGGCAAGCTGACGAGCCTCGAAGATTACGTTTCGGGCATGAAGGAAGACCAAAAAGAGATTTATTACCTGCAAGGAAGCAATCGCGAATCCATAGAAAACGGTCCGTACTTGGAGGCATTTAAAGCGCGCAATTTGGAGGTACTGTTTCTTTACCTGCCTATAGACGAATTCGTGATGAACAATATTCGGGAATTCGATAGCAAGACACTGATTTCCGCAGATCAGGACGATATAGAAATGGAACAGCTGACTCCGGAAGATGCTGGCGAACCGCTGGAAAGCAGCGAGGCCGACAAGTTATGCGGCTGGCTGAAGGAAACCTTGGGTGAACGTGTGGAGAGCGTTCGTTCCAGCGACCGACTGATTGACAGCCCGGCAATGTCTTCAAATAGCGATAAATTTATGACCAACTCCATGAGGCGCATGATGCAGCAAATGAATCCGGATGCGCCGAAAATGGATGCGAAGGTGGTGCTTCACATAAATCCAAGGCACGGCCTCGTTAAAAACCTGGCAAGCCTGAGAGACTCTGATCCCGACCTGGCCAAATCGGTAGCCGAGCAGATCTTCGACAATACTTTGGTGGAAGCAGGGATCCTCGATGATCCTAAAAAAATGTTGGGCCGGGTGTACGAACTTTTGGAAAAACTCTCCACCAAAGACTAACTTGGACGAACCTTGCCAGCAGTTAATGCAGCATTGGTTTCTCTCAGAACAATTCAAAGTTTGTTTCTTGGGATATCCTCGAAGCATAAAACAAATTTCACGGAATTGTAACTCAATAACGCTTTATTCCGATGCATTCATGCTTCAAGGTTAGCTGTTTGCATGAGTAAAAAACAGCCACCGGCCCAAAAAAAAGTCCCCTACTTCAATCGAGAATTGAGTTGGCTGGCATTTAATCGTCGCGTTCTCGAACAAGCGATGAGTGAAAAATATCCGGTACTTGAACGGGTAAAGTTCCTTTCTTTCGTAAGTAGCAATTTGGATGAGTTTTTCGAAATCCGTGTAGCCGGGCTTATGCAGCAGGTAGATTCCCACGTGAGCGAACTAAGCATGGATGGGAAGAGCCCCAAGCAGCAGTTGACAGAGATTCAGGAAAAGGCCCGAGCCCTGGTCGACAAGCAATACAAGTGCTGGCACGAACTCCTCCTCCCGAACCTCAGCAAAGAAGGAATTGAATTCAGGACTCCGAAACAATTGTCAAAACAGGAACTAGAATGGGTCCGGCAATATTTCGACAAAGAAGTCTATCCGGTGCTCACACCACTAGCTATCGATCCAACCCACCCGTTTCCGCAAATTGGCAACAAAACCCTCAACCTTATCGTCTGGATTCAAGGCAAGGCCAGAAATCCTGAAAGCCATCAAATGGCCATTATACCGGTACCGCGAATTCTTAACCGGGTGGTGCGAATCGAATCGGAGGATTCTGACAAGATGAGGTTCATCTTTTTGAGCGACATTGTAAAAGTCTTCGCACACACCTTGTTTCCGGGATACCGGACAAAATCGGCTCATGCATTCCGGATATCGCGCAACAGTGACTTGTATTTCGATGAGGAGGAGGTCGAAAACCTGGTAACCAAGATCGAAGAGGAGCTCTGGAACCTTCGGAAAAACGATCCGGTTCGTCTGGAAATCGAACACCGGATTGAAGAACCTTTGCTTGAAGAGCTACTAAACCAGATCAATCTCAAAGAGGAACATGTCTACCGCATCAACGGGCCTCTCAACATGATGCGCCTGCGCGATTTCAAAGACATGGTACCCAGGAGTGATCTCAAGTTTAAGACCTTCATCCCATACGTCCGGCCTCCGCTTAACAAACGGGAGCCTATTTTCAATATACTTTCCAGGGATGATATTCTGCTGCATCACCCATTCGATTCATTCACCCCCGTTGTAGAGTTTATCGAACAGGCCGCAAGGGACCCGCAAGTTTTTGCTATTAAACAAACACTGTATCGAACTAGTGGAGACAGCCCTATTATCAATGCGCTTAAAGAGGCATCCCTGAACGGCAAGCAGGTGACTGCGCTGGTTGAGCTAAAGGCGAGATTTGACGAGGCCAACAACATACAATGGGCGCGCGAATTGGAAGAAGCGGACGTTCACGTGGTTTATGGACTGACACATTTGAAGACGCACTGCAAATGTTGCCTTGTCGTTCGACGCGAACCCGACGGTCTAAAACGGTACTGCCACCTTGGCACTGGAAATTACAATCCAAAAACAGCAAAACTGTACACCGATTTGAGCTACCTGACAGCCAAGGAAGATATAACCAAGGAAGCTGCGGACCTATTCAACACCCTAACCGGTTTCGCACGTTCTCCCAATTTCCAAGTCCTGAAGGTAGCGCCCTTCAATCTCCATCGGGAAATGAACCAATTGATCAGAGCTGAAGCGCAAAGCGCCCGGGATGGTAAACCGGCAAAAATTATAGCCAAGGTAAACAGCCTGATCGACCAGGAAACCATTGACAATTTATACACAGCTTCGATCGCCGGTGTTGAAATCCTTTTAATTGTCCGGGGAATTTGTGGCCTTGTCCCGGGATTGCCAGAAGTGAGTGAAAACATTCGGGTCATTAGCATTTTGGGGCGTTACTTGGAACATAGTCGCATATATTATTTCGAAAACGGTGACAACCATCCCTTGTTGTTCATTGGAAGCGCTGACTGGATGCCAAGGAATTTTTTCAGACGCATCGAATGCGTGTTTCCGATTAGAACCCCATGCATGAAGAAGAGAATATTGACCGAGATGCTCGAAAATTACTTGTGCGACACCAAGTTCGCAAAAGAGCTTCTGCCATCTGGGGAATACGTCACCGTGAAACGTAAGCCCCGACAAAGGGCGTTTTCGATTCAAGAGCACTTGATTGAGCAGACAGAAAAACTTCGGGATAACCTCATTCAAGCGTGAAATTAAGCACTGCGTAAATATATTGAAGATAAGAAGTACATTCAAGGCTAGCACCAAGCGAATAACCTATTTGGGGCCTCTGGAAGGTTATAAGCAGATTTTGACGGAAAACCGAGTCGGACAAGCTTCCGACCGTTTTATTGCTGCAGAACAAATTCTTCAAAATATCAAAACTACGAAAGTATTTGGGAAAGAGGGCTTCTTCTTAAACAAGTTTTCCCTGGCATCGAAATACAAAATCTCAGCTCAGATAAACGCACTCGAAGATAATGATGCAGATGCTGTATACAGCCCCTGGACGAAATTTGAATTCAATGGCAAATCGGTAAAACCAGATGGACCGATTCTTCAAACGAAACCATTGCCCGGTTCAAAGTTTTTGTACGCCTTGCTTCACCAGTGGGCGACAGTCCTGCAAACTTTTCTGTTTAAAAAGGATTTTCTGGACCAGATAGGCCCGTTCAAAACAGACGTAAACTATCTGGAAGACATCGATTACTTCGTCCAATCCTCAGCGATGCCAAAGTCGTATTCGAACAAAGCTCCCTTGCACTTTACCGCAACAACTCCCACAACAAGCTTTCCGAAACCTTGGAAAGCACGGAGAGCCGGCGCAAAGATGAAACGCTCTTTTTCGATTCTTTCGTGCACCACATAAAGGAATATCTTGCCGACCAATTGGATTACTACGCCAAGCACATGGCTCTAATCTATAACAGGCTTTCAAACCATCGAAACTTTCTCGATTCACTCGAAGAATTTATGTCTCTCAAACCTTATCTTCCGCCTCAATGGAAAATAAATTTGCGAAAAAGTCCTTTACTTTGGGCCGGTAGAATCAAGCAAAGAATATACGGCTGGCGATGGTGCAGTTTATACTATCCCAAAAACTTAAAGAACACCAATTTAACCTCATCGGGGACCTGGGTTACGAAGTAGTAAACTTCTAAACCAACTTTCCAACACCGTACTGGAACCTACTATCCGTCATGAAAAAACTATTAGTTACCGGCTCGTCTGGATTAATCGGATCTGAAGTTTGCGGATTCTTCCATAAACAGGGGTTTGAAGTCCACGGAGTGGACAACAACCAAAGAGCGGTCTTTTTAGGACCTCAAGGAGACACCCGCTGGAATCAGAACCAGCTCATGAAACAATTGGAAAACTTCCAACACCACGAGGTGGATATCAGGGACCGTGAAAGTATCCAGAACCTTGTAAAATCGGTGGCACCGGATGCTATTATCCATACCGCGGCTCAGCCGAGTCACGACCGGGCAGCTGCAATCCCGTTTGACGATTTTGACACCAATGCCGTTGGGGCACTCAACCTGCTTGAGGCCAATCGCCAAGTGGACGTCTCAACTCCCTTCATTCACATGTCCACCAACAAAGTCTATGGTGATGCTCCGAATAATATTAAATTAAAAGAGCTGGAAAAGCGATGGGATTACGACGATCCGGAATATGCAGAAGGCATCCCAGAAACATTTTCAATTGATCAATGTAAACACTCTCTATTTGGAGCATCCAAAGTAGCCGCTGACATAATCGTTCAAGAGTACGGTCGCTATTTCGACATGCCATCCTGCTGTCTGCGCGGAGGGTGCCTGACGGGGCCCAATCATACGGGAGTGGAATTACACGGATTCCTGTCCTATCTGGTAAAATGTAACCTCGAAGGGAAAGAGTACAAGATATTTGGGTACAAAGGGAAACAGGTTCGAGACAACATCCACTCCGAAGACGTGGTAAGGTTCATGTATGAATTTTACAGGAGCCCGAAATGTGGAGAAGTCTACAACATGGGAGGCGGGAAAAACAATTCCTGCTCAATCCTCGAAGCCTTTGAGATCGCATCCAAGTTTTCGGGTAAGGAACAAGTCTATACCTATATGGATGACAACAGAATCGGAGACCATATCTGTTACTACAGCGACCTTTCCAAGATGAAAGAACACTACCCTGGTTGGGATATCACCATTTCACTGGAGGAAACCATTGGGCAGATCGTAGAGGCTTGGAAAACACGCCAGGCATCATGAGGATTTTGATTACAGGAGTTGCAGGGTTTGTAGGAAGCACTTTAGCGAAGGCGCTATTAAAGGCGCAATCGGATCTGGAAATTATCGGCATTGATAATTTTATCCGGCCCGGCAGCGAAAACAACCGCTTGGAGCTAAAGGACCTCGGCATAAAGGTTTTCAATGGCGACATACGGAACCGCAGCGACTTGGAAACGCTCCCGAAGGTCGGATTTATTATCGATGCAGCCGCCAATCCATGCGTTTTGGCCGGAGTGGACGGTAAAACCAGTAGTATCCAACTCATCGAGCACAACCTTGGCGGAACTGTAAACCTTTTGGAACTTTGCAAAAACAAGGGGGCCGGATTTATTTTGTTGAGCACCAGCCGCGTTTATTCGATCCCCGGCATCAGCGCTATTGAAGTCGATTCTAAAGAAGGGGGGTTCGTTCCGGTACCTAATCAAGCTTTCCCCGACGGCTTAAGTGAGTACGGTGTCAGTGAAGACTACAGCACACAAGCCCCAATTTCCCTTTACGGAGCTTCAAAAGTTACATCCGAAGTTCTGGCCTTGGAATATGGGCACACCTTTGATTTTCCGGTTTGGATAAATCGCTGTGGCGTTCTGGCTGGCAGCGGACAATTTGGACGACCGGATCAAGGCATCTTTTCTTTCTGGATCAACGCTTACCTGCGGAAGCAGCCGCTCAAATACATTGGGTTCGGCGGACAGGGTCACCAAGTGAGGGATTGTCTACACCCAAAGGATCTTGTACCCGTAATTCTGCGACAATTTGGAGAACCGTCTACCGACAGGGAACAAATCTGCAACTTCAGCGGAGGCATAAAAAACAGCATGTCCCTGGCACAGCTTTCCAGTTGGTGTGAGCAAAAATGTGGCTCGCACGACATCGGTGCAGAACTTGCAATGCGGCCGTTTGACATCCCCTGGATGGTGTTGGACAACCGCAAAGCGAAAACAGTCTGGGGATGGCAGCCCGAAACATCAATCGAGCTGGTCCTGGAAGAAATCCTGGCCCATGCTCACGAACATCCTGATTGGCTGGAACTTTCCAAACCCTAAATGGCCAAAATCTCAATCCTATTCATGCAACTCAAATGCCTCAGAAACAATTTCAAAACTGCCGGAGAAGTCGCAGTAAGCCTTTTTCCGTCATGAGCCATCCTCCTTAAAGGACACAATGAAGGGCAAAGGTGGGGCAATTATGGCCTAAGTATACAATCATTGCCTCAACGATTTTCCTTTCCGAAAAGTTCGAAAAATCTACCTGAAGCTCTACCCGGGATCCATGGGGAAAAAGTAGAGGTAAAGACAGACGTTAGCTTTCTGCATGAGCCCAAGATTCATCTTGGAAATAGAGCAGCTATCAACTGGGGTTGTGTTTTGGATGGACGGAAGTTTGAATTAAAATCGGGGACAATGTCTCAATTGGGCCTGATGCGACTATCCGGACCCTGAGGCATTATCGGAGCAGTCACCTTGATCGGACTTATTGGAGCTCGCCGCATGAACGCGAAAAGCTGACGGTAACTTACTTTAACAGCAAAAAAGGCTCTCCTGTGGGAGAGCCTTTTTTGGTTCCCTATTTATTAGGAAGAATCGAAGAAGGCTTGAAAATGACCTACCATAAAGATTTGAAGATCCTGCCCAGATTTCACTCAATTTCCGCAAAAATTGTAAAAGGCATAGCAAAATCCCCAAAGTTTTTATAGGGAATTTCCATATGGACATTTGGTGTTTTTCCTGTAATAAATGACCGATTACTTTCTGAACCATCTGGAGAATTCAATCTAGGCCATTCAAGCTCAAAGACATAGAAAATGCCAATCCAGGAAATTCCCTTGGAACTTGACCTGCTTTTGCAAAAGGGTGGTTTGGTGTACTGGCATGCCGGAGACTTGCGACGATCCGTATCCCTAATATCACCATGGGCTCCATCTATATTGGGGGAAAAAGCAGATACCCTGACTCCGGAAGACGACTGGCTCAAGCATGTCCACCCAAATGACCGTGAAACCCTGATTAGGGCCGTCGAAGACAACGACGGAAAGGAAATCTACCAAATCGATTATCGTTGGTCCCATTTGGAAGATTCCTACATTTGGCTTAGAGAACTTGGGAAGCGCAAATCTGCAGATTCACACGAATTTGAAGGCCTATTTTACGCAATCGGCGAACAAAAAGATCTGGAGCACCGGGTTCTCAAAATTTCTGAAAGAGAAAAAAGAAAACTCGGTCGGGAACTTCATGACGATTTGTGCCAGCAATTGGCAGGAATGCTTTTTTTTACTAACAATCTGGTTTACCAAATCAAAACTGGGAAAGATGCTGATACCTTGATTGAAGCTACAAAAGAAATTAAAAAGCAGCTCCAATTGGGGATCGAAAAGGCCAGATGCCTCTCCCACGGATTGAATCCGGTTAGTCTGGAAAAAAAGTCTTTTCAGGAGTGTCTAATCGAACTCATTCAACAGTCCCAAACTTTATACTCAATCAACTGCCAATTTCACATGGAGTCCGACGTGGTTATCAATAATCAAGACCTTGCTAATCATTTATTTAGGATTACCCAAGAATCCATCAATAATGCCGTACAACATGGAGATTCGGATACAATAAGTATTACTTTACGAAAGGAAGGGGACTTTGGTATTTTGACTATTCGGGACAATGGGTCAGGGCTTAAGGATAACTCGGAAAATACGGACGGCATGGGACTACACAATTTAAGAAGTCGGGCGCGAATGATTAACGCGTCCATAAAAATAGGAAACAATGATCGGGACGGAGTATCGGTCTGCTGCAAATTTGCTTTTCAATCCAGGTAAACTATGACGGCGCCTTCTCAAACTAAAGAACGTAAGATAAATATTTTTTTAGTAGATGACCATCCACTCATTCGGAAAGGCTTGTCCCAACTCCTTGGACAGGAGGAAAACATGCAGATTTGCGGTGAGGCTGAGAATGTCCCAACAGCCTTGAAAGGCATTTCTCAGACAGGTCCCGACCTTGTCATTGCCGATATCTCTCTCCCAGGAAATAATGGGCTTGAGCTTATTAAGAATATCAAAGCCCTTTATCCACACCTGAAAGTGTTGGTCTTCTCAATGCACGACGAGATCGTGTATGCCCAGCGAGCCCTACGAGCCGGAGCCCGGGCTTACATCATGAAGCAAGAAGATGTCGAAAAAATTAAGGTGGCCATCCGGCGAATCATGGGAGGAGACATTTACGTAAGTCAGAAAGTTTCGGACCAACTGTTGCACCAGATAGTCAATGGCACAGCTTCGAGCAGCCAATCGCCGGTCGACAGACTCAGTGACCGCGAACTCGAAGTTGTACAGTCAATTGGAAACGGACTTTCAACTCGGGAAATTGCTGGTTCCCTCAATGTTTCCGTAAAAACGATCGAGTCCCATCGTGCCCATATTAAGGGGAAGCTGAATCTGAAGAACGCGACAGAGCTCGTACAGTTTTCAGTGCAGTGGGTAGAGCAAGAAAACAGTAAAATGCACTAAAAGCGGGTCGTTTGGCCCCGCAATTTGCTCCTAGATTGGGATGCCTCGATTGATTATTTGAGTTGCCCCTAGGATACTAGGAAAGTCCGTAAGGGGCTACCCCTAGAGAAGCTGAGGACTTTCATGCAATTCCTTAACGGGGAACAACCTGATTGTAAGTATCATAGGCAATAGCCTACAATAATTCCCGAGTTGATTTTTTTCCTAAACTTTGAGCTACATTTGATTTTTTAATTTTGGGACAAAAGCTATCCGGTTTCTGCTCTAACCGTCTGTGCGTCTAAAATGAATAAAGAAGCCCCCAAGAACATACTAATCGTAGAAGATCACCCCATCCTGATGTATGGGCTCAAGCTGATTATTGAAAGCGAAGAGGGGTTTGATATCATATCCGTTGTAAATTCTAAGGAACAGGCTATGGACCAGATTGGGACGCTGGATCCTGATCTCATTGTTATTGATATTTCTCTGCAGTACCAGGACGGGATTTCACTCATCAAAATGATAAAAGGATTGGAAGTGAAGATTCCAATCCTTTGCTTATCGATGCACGACGAGCTTTACTATGCGGAACAATGCTTGAGAGCCGGAGCCAGCGGATTTATCACAAAATCCGAACCCTGCGAAGTAATCGTCAGTGGAATCCGCAAAGTCCTCGAAGGGGGAATTTGTTTAAGTGAGTCCATACGTCGTGAAATACTCAAACAAATGGGGCATGGACCTTCTCCATGGCTGAACGCGGGCGAAAGCATCCTTAGCAATAAGGAAATTCTCGTTTTCAAATGTATTGGACAGGGCCTTAATAATCGGGAAATCGCTGAAAAACTAAATTTAAGCATTAAAACAGTAGAAGCCCACAGGTACCGCATCAAAAAGAAGCTGAACCTGAAAAATTCTATCGAGCTTATTCGGCTTGCGATTCGGAAAACCAGTGGCGAGGCCGCCATTCTCTAAGGCTATCCCCTGAGGCAATTCAGAATCCAGCACAGGATTCTTGGGATATCCTCCACATTTGATCTACAAGTTGACTTGATATTTGTGTAAATATTGAATATTTAGGCATTTAAACCTGAAACTACAACTCGTCACTATTACAGGTGATCCCCATATTAAGTTACCAAATTTCCAAAATCCTACATGGCTAAGATACTACTAGTCGAAGACCTGTCCGCCAGTCGCGAACTGTATTCTACTATGCTGCAAAACCTCAAATACGAGGTTGTTGAAGCTGCCACTGGTGAGGAAGCCCTAAAACTGATTAAACAAGACGGTGCCTCATTTGATGTACTTGTAACGGATTTGGTGCTCCCAGACATTGGCGGACTCGAACTTGCTTCAGGGGTTTATAAGTTAAGTCCGAAAATAAAAATCCTCATTATCTCAGGTTACACAGAAGATATGGTCATACTGGAGGACCACCTGAAATCAAACACCGTATTTCTGGCCAAACCTTTTGAGGTAGCATCGCTGAATGCGAAAATTCAGGAGTTAATCGGCTAAGCTCCAGTCCTCTCGGAAGCGAAGAGGCACCTCGAATCTGGAAAATTTGCTTCTTTATTCTTTTTGACCCCTTTAGGCTTTCTGTCAGCCTGAGCGGCCATGCCCAAAAAATCTGCCTACGCCATATTCATTCTGACCTTGGTGTTTTTCGCCTGCTTTTTTTTGTGGCCGATTTTGCAAATTATTAAGGGAGGATTCATCAATGCGAATGGATCCTTCACCTTCGTCTATTTTTTTGAAATTTTCGCCAATCCAATCTATATGGAAGGATTGCGGAACGCGTTCCTGATTGCTTTCCTGACCACCTTTTTCTCATTCCTGATTTCCACTCCCCTGGCATTTGCAACTGACCGATTTCAGTTTAGCGGCAAATCCATTTTGCAAAGCCTTTTGCTGGTACCGATCATCATGCCGCCTTTTGTTGGCGCAATCGGCGTAAAACAAATTTTCGGTCAGTACGGTGCGCTTAATGCACTTCTTCAAAAACTTGGAATACTAGCTCCCGAAAAAACTATTGATTGGATCGGCGTGAATCCATTCTGGGGAATGGTAATTCTGAACACACTCCACCTTTACCCGATCATTTATCTCAATGCGGTAGCCGCCCTTGCCAATATTGATCCCAACATGGAGGAGGCTGCCCAGAACCTTGGGTCAACAGGACTAAAAAAGTTTAGGAAGATTACATTGCCTCTAATGAGGCCAGGTTTATTTGCCGGTGGAACGATCGTATTCATCTGGGCTTTCACGGAACTCGGAGTTCCCCTAATCTTCGATTATTCCAGAATCACCTCGGTTCAAATCTATTACGGCATAAAGGATATCGGCGGTAGTCCGTTCCCCTATGCGCTCGTGGCGGCGATGTTGGTGGGATCTATTTTGATTTATGCCGTCGGCAAAGGCATTTTTGGCCGAAGCAGCTATGCTATGATGGCCAAGGCCACTCACGCATCGCGGACTCGCCAACTGAACATCAAAGGAACCATTTTTTGCTGGCTAGCCTTTTTGTCAGTAATCGGCCTGGCAATTCTGCCCCATCTGGGCGTGATTATTCTGTCTTTCGCTCCCGATTGGTATGCGTCCATCCTGCCACATGATTGGACATTGAATAACTACAACTTGGCGCTGGGACATTCCCTCACTGTTTCATCTATTGGCAACAGCCTGAAATACGCATCGGCGGCAACCGTCTTTGATATTGTTTTGGGCATTTGTATCGCTTGGGTCCTTGTCCGCACAAAATTGCCCGGCAAAGCATTTCTGGACACCTTGGCAATGTTGCCCTTGGCCGTTCCAGGACTGGTACTTGCGTTTGGATACCTGGCGATGAGCCAGGAAGGGAAATTTTTTGAGTTTCTGAACCCTATCGAGAACCCAACGTTTTTATTGATCGTAGCTTACGCCATTAGAAGGTTGCCATACATTGTCCGAAGTGCGGTGGCAGGATTCCAGCAATCCAGTGAAACTTATGAAGAAGCTGCCCAAAACCTTGGTTGTGGTCCGGCCAAATGCATATTGAAAATTACCCTGCCCCTCATCGCGGCGAATTTATTGGCAGGTGCGTTACTCAGTTTTTCATTCGCCATGCTCGAAGTATCCGATTCTTTGATACTCGCTCAAAAACAGGCATTCTATCCCATTACAAAAGCCATTTATGAACTATTCCAACTATTGGGAGACGGGCGTTTTGTCGCATCCGCATTGGGAGTATGGGCCATGGCGTTTCTGGCAACCTGCATTCTCGGAGCAAGCCTCATATTGGGCAGGAAGCTGGGAGCAATTTTTCGAGCTTAACTTTGATTATGGCCTTCGGCCATCTTAGCTTTTTTCAAAGTCCCAACCCAAATCATATGAAATGCCCTCAGATCCGGAAATCCTACTCCATCGCTATCCGGCCTTGGCTGAGCTGAAGCCGAATATCGAAACCGCTTTCGACTATTTAAGCACTTGCTATAAAAAAGTCATAACAAGGCCCTATTATGCGGAGACGGCGGCAGTGCTACCGATTCGGACCACATAGCAAGTGAACTGCTTAAAGGGTTCGGAACCCAGAGAAAACTCAAACCAGAGGAATTTCAAAAGCTCGGTGAATCGATGGCAAAAAATCTTCAAGGCTCGCTTCCCGCAATCAGCCCACCTTGCGTGGTGGCAGCCAATACCGCCTTCCTCAATGGCTCCGATCAGACTACGTATTTGCGCAACTCACCTATGGGTTGGGACAAGAGGGAGATGGGCGATGAGCACGTCGGGAAACTCTAAGAATGTGGTCCTAGCCGAAGAGGTGGCTCGGGCGAATGATCGAGTCCCCAAGCGGTGCCACGTGATTTGTTAGCCTGGAGGTTATGATTATATGTTTTTAAGGTTGTATAAGAGCTAAAGGTTCTGGCGTAAGGAGGCCGAGTTTAGCTCACCTCAACCAAAAGAAATTGAGGATATCAACTAAAACATTCCAGGCAGCCTTATGGATACGGGTTCTCCGGTTCAAATGACCAATTAGAGATCGCGAGATAGGATATTCCAGCTCTTTATGGGAAAGAAAAAACTTAGTCGCCAAAACGGTATCTGGATTTCCAAGCCGAACCAACTCACGCACCTGGTAGTTAATGTGTTCGGCTAAACCGCCAACATCTGCAGGCACATAAACGAGAAATTTGAGCTGAGGTCGATTAGCCACACAAAACGGTCAATATCCCGAATCGAGAGTCATCGATCTAATTGAGTTGAGAGACTTTAGGATAAAATAAAACTCCACTCAATAGGCCAATCGACCCCTGCAGCAACCTCGCATACAGCCCTCTATCACTTTGGCAATCTTGTGAATAAGCGATCAGGCAGCTTTTGTGTGAGCTTGAACGGTAACTCCCGAATCTGAAATTCCAACTTCAATCATGCTACCCTCTGGGATTTCTCCACTGATCAATTTACGAGCGATGGCGGTTTCCAAATGCTTTTGAATAAACCGCTTCAGCGGCCTGGCCCCGTAAACCGGATCAAATCCTTTTTCGGCAATCCATTCAATAGCCGAATCAGGCACGTGCAGTTCCACATCCCGCATCTTCAATCGAATCCTCAATTTCTGGAGCAGCAATCCCACAATCTTTTCAATTTCTTCAAGCTGCAAAGGTTTGAAGATCAAAGAATCGTCGATTCGGTTTAAAAACTCCGGACGAAAATTGGACCGCAAATCCGCAAATATCGATTCACGCACACTTTCACTGATCTGCCCATTGTCCAAACCATCCATCAACCGGTGGCTTCCTAAATTGGAGGTCATAATAATCACCGTGTTTTTGAAATCTATCGTGCGGCCCTGAGAATCGGTTATTCTACCATCATCCAATATCTGCAATAGAATATTGAATACGTCATGGTGGGCCTTTTCTATTTCGTCAAACAATACCACGGAGTAAGGCTTTCTTCGGACAGCTTCAGTCAATTGCCCACCTTCATCAAAACCAATGTAACCAGGAGGAGCCCCAACCATCCGAGAAACTGAATGCTTCTCCATATACTCGGACATATCCAGCCGGACCAAGTTGTCCTCGTTATCGAACAAGGCCTCGGCCAATGTCTTGGCGAGCTCTGTCTTCCCAACGCCGGTATGCCCAAGGAACAAAAATGAACCAATCGGTTTTTGCGGATCCTTGATCCCGGAACGCGCACGCAATATCGACTCGGCAACCGCAGTCACAGCTTCGTCCTGCCCAATAACACGTTCATGAAGCACTGAATCCAGGTTCAACAATTTCTGCTTCTCACCTTCGAGCAAACGCGCAACAGGAACTCCAGTCCATCGCGATACGATTTCGGCAATCTCTTCTGAAGAAACCTCTTCTTTGAGAATTTTTGCTTTGTTAGCTGTAACCTCATCAAGCTGTGCAAGTTCCTCCTCCATTTGTGGGATTTTGCCATGTCGTAGTACGGCTGCTTCATTCAAATCATAGGAACGCTCCGCTCGTTCCATGGATTGCTTCGCGCTCTCAATTTCTTCTCGCAGCTTTTGCACCTGAAAGAGCTCATCTTTCTCTGACTGCCATTGGCGCCGAACGCTTTCCGATGTTTCCTTCAAACCAACGAGTTCTTTCTTCAAATCTGAAAGCCGCCGTTTGCTCGCTTCGTCTTTTTCCTGGAGTAGCGCAGCTTCCTCGATCTCCAACTGCATGATTTTTCGCTGCAAAGAATCAAGCTCGGTCGGCATGCTGTCCATTTCAGTACGGATGGTTGCGCAAGCTTCGTCCACCAGGTCGATGGCCTTGTCGGGCAAGAACCGACCTGAAATATAGCGATTCGAAAGTACTACGGCATTAACAAGGGCGTTGTCCTGGATGCCCACACCATGGTGCACTTCGAAGCGCTCTTTAAGTCCGCGTAATATAGAGATAGCCTCTTCAACAGTGGGCTGATCCACCTGAACGGGTTGAAACCGTCTTTCAAGTGCGGCATCTTTTTCGATGTGCTTACGGTATTCGTCGAGCGTAGTAGCGCCGATACAATGCAATTCACCCCTTGCCAGCATGGGCTTCAATAAGTTTCCCGCATCCATGGCACCATCGACTTTTCCTGCGCCAACCACCGTATGCAGTTCGTCAATAAACAAAAGGATGCTGCCTTCACTGGATTTGATCTCCTTTAGAACTGCTCTCAACCGCTGTTCAAATTCCCCTCGAAATTTGGCTCCGGCAATAAGGGCACCCATATCGAGAGAAAACAGGGTACGGTCTTTCAGGCCTTCAGGAACATCGCCCCGCACAATTCGTTGGGCAAGGCCCTCGACAATAGCTGTCTTCCCAACTCCCGCTTCTCCAATAAGGACCGGATTGTTTTTTGTTTTTCTCGATAAGATTCGAATGACCCTTCGGATTTCTTCATCCCGTCCAACGACAGGATCAATTTTGTTGGCTCGTGCCAATTCCACCAAGTCCACCCCATACTTTTCCAAAACGTTGTAAGTGTTTTCAGGATTCGGGTTAGTCACCCGCTGGCTTCCCCGAAGCTCTTTCAAGGCCTTCAAAAGCGCCTTCTTTTCCAAGCCAAAGCTGGAAAAAAGATCGGCAAGCGCCTCAGGCTTGTTAACTACCAGTAAGCCGACAAACAAATGCTCCACGCTGATGAATTCATCATTAAGCCGGCTCGCTTCCTTTTCAGCCTCTGCAAAGGCCTGATTCAGGGCCTGGGTCACATAAACCTTAGATACATCTGCACTTCCCGACATCTTGGGTAGTTTTTCCAACTCGCGGTCTAGGGCTAAGGACAAAGCGTTAGCAGAGAGGGAAACCTGGGAAAGTAGCTCGGCAACAATACCGTTTTCTTGATCAACCAGCGCTTTAAGCAGGTGAAGGGTACCCACTTCAGGATTTCCAGAGTTTTGGACGTACTTTTGAGCGTCCTGCATAGCCTGTAAGGACATTTCCGTAAATTTTTGGGTATTCATGCCCAAGAGGATTGCACATTTCGTGCCTCAAAAAGGTCGATCAATGTTTAGAGGGATTAAAAATTCTAACGTTTGTTAATCAGCTATTTACAAATTAATCTTGAGAAATTTTTCCGAACTGGATGAAGTGACAAATCCAGCTCATTAGAAACAATTGGGCCATAAAGGCACATATTATGGCCCTGATTGATCGAAGCATGTAATTGCGCCTTAGTGACGCACATTCCAGCTCAATTCGCCTCAATCTTGAGAATCTTGATGGGCATTCCCCACATTTGAATGCCAAGAATCTGTTCCTGGGGAAGAGCAACCACACGAACATTAAGTCCATCTTGTTTAAAGTCCGGCTCCAGGTATTCGGGAAAGTATTTGGCCCCATCTTCGGTCATGATTCCGAAAAAGCCACCCTCCAGCTCGACGTACTTGATAAATCCCAAAATGGTGAGGGATTCGGGCTCCGGTTCCGCAGGTGCCACGGGCTCTTCGACCACCTGAGGCAATTCGGGAAGCGGCTCCTGAATTTCAGGCTCAACCTCCACAACCTCAACAACTTCTAGTTCCGGAATAGATTCTGGCACAGGATTGGCAATGCGAGCCGGAAGAGCTTCCTCAATCACTACTTCAATCTGGGTGGTCGTGCAACCGCTAAAAAGCAGTGCTGTGGCGAGCATCAGCCCGCCAAAAAAATTCAATTGAGTCATTAGGTTTGTTAAGAAGCCATTTGAGTTTCAACGGTTATCTTACCTTCGTAAACCCAGTGGTAGCAAAGTTCTCTGTCGGTGTTTTCAAAGGCCAACTTCCGAAATTTAAGGTCCCGCGTGACCTGACTGTTAGCGATTGGGATGACGTAATTGTCATCGGGCCACAGATCCGGGATCGGCAATTTGCGCGAAGCATCCGAAACTTGTTTCAAGGAAGGTATGAATGGGGCACCCATCAATAGTTGGAGATCATTCTCATTAAAAAAGTTCCTTTACTGAAAACACAACTCCTGAAATAGATTTCCGAGTCATTTTTGACCAACATCATGAAGGAAAGACTGATGATATTTGGAACAGCGTTTTTATTCAGCTGCCTGGCCATTATGTTCTTCCTGCATTTTCGAAGGGTAAAATCGGGCGAAGACAGTCTTATTCGTCGTTGGGTAAACGCGGCGGGGTTGATTGGGACAGTACAAACCTGGATTGCAGCGGATACCTTGATTGTAAATCTGGCCGATGGTTCCGCCACAGTCCGTCTCAATGCAACGGATACGCCATCCCCTTTACAGGATGGCGGTAATGAAGCATTGGAATTTGCCAAAAAGTTGGTGGCAGACGAACCGGTGCGTGTCTTGGAGTTCCGGCGTACCGAGGAGGGAGTAATTATCGGGGAAGTATACAATTCCGAAAACAAAAGCCTCAATGAGGAACTCATTATCGCCGGTTGGGCTTGGTATTATGAACCGGATTCGCCCCAAAACCCATACTATAAGAACCTCAATGAGCAGGCATCCGAAAAACAGATCGGATTGTGGTCTCTAGGAACACCTGACCCACCCTGGCTGGTTGAACCCTTGAAATCTAATTAATAAAACTCGAATCACTTCAGGGTTTTTACCGGAGACTTTCTATTGGGGAAAAGTGTTGTACACAACGGACACTGCCTGCCATCGCAACCATGGGCGGTACAATACTCCCGTCCATAAAAAATAATTTGCAGGTGCAGGCGGTTCCAGGACGATCGCGGAAACAAGCGCTTTAAGTCTCGTTCAGTCTGTACCACATTTTTCCCAGAAGTTAATTTCCAACGTTGCGCCAACCGATGAATATGAGTGTCCACCGGAAAGGATGGTTCTCCAAAAGCTTGTGCCATAATAACAGATGCAGTTTTATGGCCTACCCCAGGAAGAGCTTCGAGAGCCGCCATTGAAGCGGGAACCTCCCCTTCATATTCAGCAACCAAAATCTTTGAGAGACCGGAAATCGCCTGAGATTTCCTGGTAGATAAACCACATGGCCTTATAATCTTTTGGATGGACGCACCTCGCTTTTTGGCCATATCGAAGGGATTGTCAGCCAGGGCAAACAATTCGGGAGTCACCTTATTTACCCGCACGTCTGTGCATTGTGCCGATAGCAAAACGGCGACTAATAGTGTGTAAGGATCCTTGTGGTTCAAGGGCACCGATGTTTCCGGATACAATTTTTCCAAATATTCTCCGATGTACTGAGCTCGCTCCTTTTTGATCATTTTGAGTCGCTTTTAGTAACCATTCCCAAGATGGATCGCAAAACAAGGCTATTTCGATTTTGCATTTTTCATAAAGGTTATTTGTTTACCCGTTAATGTCCGTTCCTACGTTGTCCCGACCGCCGCTGTCCTACGATCCTACCCAGCTTCCTAGAGAACTTAAAGAACACTACATTTCTGCATCCGAGAAGGAGATTGCCGGAATGCTGGAAATACTGGGAATCACCCAGTTGAGGGAACTGTTCAACCACATTTCAGAGGACGTAAAGTTTTCCAAGCCGCTCAATTTACCTAGTGCCCAAGAATACGAGCAACTGCAGGAGACCCTGTCCGAATGGTCCAAGGAAAACCGGATCATCATTTCCTTCATAGGGGATGGGCTACCGCAATTTCAAGTCCCGGAAATCGTGCCCTACGTCTGCAATATCCGGAATCTGACCACCTCTTACACCCCCTACCAACCCGAACGCAGCCAAGGTACATTGCTAACCCATTGGATTTATCAGTGCTGCATGACCGAGCTCACTGGCTTTGAAGCGGTAAACTCTTCTCTTTACGACCGGTCAACGGCCATTTTCGAAGCCATTTGCGCCTGTCTGCGGCTCGTTCGCAAATCGGACACGGTTCTAGTATCCAACGGCATTTATCCTGGGGATAAGGAGGTCATCGAAACCCTTATCCAAGACACGCAAATCAACGTCGAATGGATTCCGCTCAATAAATCAGGCAGGACAGACCAGTCCGAAATACAAGCGAAGGCTGGAGGATTAGGTGATCGGCTAGCCGGGATCATTTTTCCACAGGTGAACCACCATGGCATTGTCGAGGATGTCGATGCCCTCGCAAACCTGACCAAAGAGCTCGGAACAAAGAGTGTGGCGCTAATCGACCCCATGCTCCTGGCACGAGGGGGCCTCAAACGACCTGTTGATTTCGGAGATCATGGCGTGGACATGATCGTTGGCGAAGGGCAACACTTGGGACTCAGTGCAAACTTTGGAGGTCCGGGACTGGGCCTGTTCGGGGTACGGCTAAACGAATCCTCCAAAAACGACATTCGCCAATCCCCTGGACGTTACGTGGGCAAGGCTGTCGACTCCTCCGGAAAGGAATGCCGGGTCATGGTGTTGTCCACGCGCGAGCAGCACATCCGGAAAGAGAAAGCCACCTCAAACATTTGCTCCAATCAGGCTTACGTCGCCACCATTGTCGGCGCGGCGGTCCTGCAACGCGGAGACGAGGGAATGGCAGTCGCCGTCGAGACGGCAAGGTCCAATGCGGTCAATGCCTTTGAGGCACTCTCAACATTAAGTGTTCTCTCCTTCCCTTTTTCAAACGGACCCTTTTATAACGAGTTTGTAGTTGAACTTCCAATACCAACTAAGGATTTAATTGCGATTGCCAGCGAGCACGGGCTTCACATAGGAGTTGATGTATCAGATCGCTTTCCTGAAGGTTCGGGTCACTTCCTGAAACTCTCTTTTAACGACCGCCAATCCAACGACGATATTGAAAAGCTCGTCGCCTTCATGTCGGCCGAATTGGGAGGCGAAAATACAGCGGGCAGCACAGCCGCAGCGTTGAGCGATAACCAGCTACGCAACAGTCACCTGTCACTGCCTGAAGTTTCGCTGGAGGAATTGAAGGCTTACTATGACCGGTTGGGCGATTTGAATATAAGTCCTGACGACACTTGCTACCCGCTTGGATCCTGTACCATGAAGTACAATCCATACATCAATGATTGGGCAGCTTCCCTCGAAGGATTTTCAAACTCTCACCCACAAGCACCCGTCAAGGACGTCCAGGGAAATATGCGCTTACTCTATGAAACTCAGGAGTGGTTTAAGGAAATTACAGGATTACCCGGTGTGACCACCCAACCCGTGGCCGGAGCGCAAGGCGAACTAGTTGGAATCAAACTATTTCAAGCCTATCACAGCCACAATGGAAACAATGAGCGGGATGTAATCATCATTCCACGAAGTGCTCACGGGACAAACTTTGCCACGGCTACTATGGCTGGCTACCTGAACCAAACTGTGAACGGCAGAAAAACGGGTATCGTCTACCTGGAGGCGGAGGAAACCGGCCAGATCAATCTGGCTAGTCTTAAAGAAATTATCGCAACCCAGGGTGAGCACGTAGCAGGTATCATGGTAACCAATCCCAACACAGGAGGGATTTTCGAAAGCCAGTTTAAGAAAATGGCAGACATCATTCACGATGCAGGAGGTTTGGTTTACATGGATGGTGCCAACATGAACGCCATCGCCGGCTGGATTGACCTTAATGCGCTAGGGGTTGATGCCGTGCACAATAACCTCCATAAAACCTGGACCATTCCCCACGGAGGAGGAGGCCCCGGAGACGCCATTGTAGCTGTGAGTGATCGGTTGGTGGATTATCTTCCAGGACATCAAATTGAAAAAAGAGGAGACCAGTACGTTCCAGTCAAGGCTCCGCTTTCCATCGGTTCATTTCACAGGCACTGGGGAAATTTTGCTCATAAGATCCGCTGCTTTACATACTTGCTACGGTTGGGCGGTGAAGGCATCAAACGCATGTCGGCCACGGCTGTATTATCGTCCCAATACCTATTCAAGGTTTTAGGAGAACAATTCCCCTGCCTTCCCAAAAATTCGAAGCACATTCCACGAATGCACGAATTTATTCTTACCCTGGAAGAGGAGGATTTTGAGGCTCTGGAAAAAGCGGGTATTCCCAAAGCAGTGGCCATGCCCAGGGTGGGTAAGTTATTTTTGGATTTCGGATTCCATGCACCCACTGTTGCATTCCCTGAAGTTTATGGCCTAATGATTGAACCAACCGAAAGTTACTCAAAGATCGAACTGGACCGGTTTGCCGAGGCCGTGCTCGCGATCCGCAAGATCATTCGGCAAGCGCCGGAGCTTTTGGATAAAGCGCCACTCTTCACACCCATTGACCGGGTAGACGAAGTAACCGCAAATCGAAATCTTCAGTTGAATGAAGAGCTAACTGCCCTTCCAGAAATTCCAGCAAACCGCATCGCAGCAAAAGAACTACAGTCAAGTTCGATTGAGGACATCAGCGAAAAACTACTGTCCCTCGTCTAATTGAAACTAAATCGAAAAATTTAACCGCTAAATTCCACATTTCACCATGCGAGTCCTCATCTGCTTTGACAAATTCAAAGACTCGATGGCGGCCCATGAGGCAGGTCAAATTGTTAAGGAGGTTTTTGAAAAGAAACACTCAGACTGGGAGATCGATTCTGCGGCGCTCGCGGATGGTGGAGAAGGTTTCTGTGAAATTCTGACCAGTTCTCAAGGCGGAAAACTTGAAGTGCATTCTGTCCCGGGGCCTATTCTAGAGCCGATCGATGCTCAAATGGGATGGGTGACTGGATCGAACCTCAGCAAAGAAACCTGTCAATCCTGGGACCTGAAACCCGAGAGCAAGGTGGCTATCATTGAAATGGCCCAGGCAACGGGATTGCAAGAACTCCCCATCGATAAAAGAGATTGTTGGAAAACAACTTCATTGGGAACAGGAGAACTGATCCTCAATGCTGTCACTCAAGGAGCCGAAACAATCCTTTTGGGTGTCGGCGGCAGTTCAACCAATGATCTCGGTTTGGGCGTGCTGGAAGCCCTGGGACTACAATTCTTAGATGGAGAAGGAAATTCCTTGCAACCCATTCGACCGGAATTGTGGGATCGAGTAGAAAACATTGAAGGAACTCTGCCAGACGACCTACCCCCGTTTAAAATAGCCTGCGATGTGCAAAACCCGCTCTTCGGCCCTGAAGGCGCAGCCGCCATTTACGGACCGCAAAAAGGCTTGGAGAAGGAAGACCACGCAAGAATCGAAGAACTCGGCAAAAAAATAGCCCGTTTGCTGTGCGACTATCTCAACCAGCTCTGGAGCCTGACAAAAGTACCGGGGAGCGGAGCAGCGGGCGGAATCACCTTTGGCCTGAGCACTGCTTGCGATGTTGAGCTCCTGCCTGGTTTCGACCTCGTGTCCCAATGGCTCAACATTTCAGAAAAAATTGAAAACTGCGATTGGCTTATCACCGGGGAAGGGAAATTCGATCCCAGTTCCCTTCAAGGCAAAGGCCCCGGCACTCTCGCCCAAACCGCTCTCCAAAAAGGAAAACGCGTCACCATCATGGCCGGCCGGATTGAAGTCGCATCAGATCAACTCGACTCAACCGGTCACCTCGATCTTATCGAAATCTCCCCCAGAGAGCTACCGCTTGAAGAAGCTCTCAAAAGAGGGCCCAATTGTTTAAGCAACTCCTCTGAATCGTTACTGAAAACATAGTAATCTTGATAATCATTTGTTAAAAAGGCTGGCACCTTACCAAGAATCGGAAATTTGGCGGCGATGGTTCAATCAATCGATGGAATCTCGTTCTGACATAGCACATAAAAAACACCTCGGTCGCCGATCCCGCTTTAGAACCTTGTTGTGCAATCGGCGTTGGATCAAATGAATGCCCAGGAAAAGGACTTTGAGTCGCTTCCCCATCCTGGGCCGATTTGGCGGTTATCTGAAAAACCGAAAAGAACTATGGTCTTGCAAATAACACCACGTGGTTCCAGCGATTTTGCTGGGTTTATTCATCGCATTTATGCCTCTATACGGAATACAGCTCATCACCGTCCTTATTCTGGCTCTGATCCTGAAAGTGAATTTACCCATCATTGTCGGTCTCCAGTTTATCTCCAATCCCATAACCCTGGTTCCTATTTACGTGGCGAACTAAAAGGGGAGATCATGGATTTTCGGATGGTCCACCTCCATTCTGGATGGAACCAGCTCAGCTCAAACGATTGTATTTAGCGTTAACTCCGCGATACTGGACAGAGCGGTGTTCGCTATTCTTTGCGGGTTATTGCTCTAACTCCTCTACCAAGTCCGCATTAAATGGAGCTTGCGCAGTTCCGAAGTTGCCCTTTAACGATCATTGCCTGCTTACTAACCTCCGTAAAAGCAGCAATGCACAAGTCTTTATCCAACTTATCCAGTTTACTTTCCTTAAGCCTAGTCTGCGTATCTGCAATATCGGCTGGCAAGGAAACAGTCGCAGCCAAGATTCAAATGGGCATCGATGTGTTGCAGGCTAATAACTATTCTATCCTTAAAGGAAAGCGTGTTGGCCTACTTACCCACAAGGCCGGGGTGAACCGTGATGGGGTCAGCACTATTCTTTTATTACACAGGTCGCACCAGGTAAATCTGCGTGCACTTTATGGCCCGGAACATGGGATCGATGGCGTCGCCCAGGCCGAAGCGAAGGTGAACAGCGGAACCCACCGGCAAACCGGCCTACCTGTTTATTCGCTTTACGGTGAATACCGGAAGCCGATTCCTTCCATGCTCCAAGGAATCGATGTGATGGTAGTGGATCTTCAGGACGTAGGGGTGCGCTCCTATACTTACGTAAGCTGCATGAAGCTGACTATGGAAGCCTGCTTTGAGAACAACAAACAGGTCATCATCCTGGATCGACCCAACCCACTCGGCGGAATCAAGGTTGACGGACCTCCCATGGAAGAAGTCTGGGAAAGTTACGTGGGCCCCTTCCCTACTCCGTATGTGCATGGACTGACGATAGGGGAAATTGCCCGCATGGCAAAAGCCACTCCGGGATGGCTGGATGTGGACGAAAGAGTCCGTCAGCGAGGGCAGTTGATTATTCTTTCCATGCGCGGCTGGCATCGGCGTATGTTGTGGACAGATACAGGCCTGAGTTGGATAGCCACTTCACCCAACATTCCGAACCTTTCAGCAGTGTTGGGTTACCCGATGACAGGTCTGGGGGCACAGATCGGAGGGTTTAAACACGGGATCGGCACGGAATACCCGTTTCGCCTACTTACATTCCCAGACGTGCCCGCTCAACAACTGCAGCAAAGACTCACTCAAATGAAAATTCCCGGCCTACTTTTTGAACTGAAGCCGTTTATTCAATCGAATGGCCGCAGGGAGACAGGCGTGTATACCACAGTCACCGATTACTATAGCCTGAGACCAACCGAGCTAAGCTTTTATATGATGAAGCTGGCAGCCGAATTTCAGGGATGGAACCCCTTCAAAAATGTGCGTTTCTCCCACGAACGCTTGTTCAATAAACACGTGGGGTCCACCGCCTGGTGGAAGGCACTGGAAACCCAAGGCGCCCGCGTAAATGTCGCCGCGTGGGTCGACCATTGGGAGAAACAATCCTTCGCCTTCCGCGAAAAGAGCAAACGCTTCTGGTTATATAAGTAACGAATCAAGTTTTCTTGGTCTTTGGTCTTAAGCTTATTTTTGAACTGTCTGATTGGACGGAATCATTTCCCAAATTTTAAGATCACCAATTAAAACAATTCCAATTTAACCTGTAGGAGCTACTGAAATGCCGAATGTGGATAGTTAGGCAAAGAGGAAAAGCAAGACTCGCTATAATGCCAAAAAAACAATAGCTTCAGGCGCCCACCTGTCCCGATGCTTTATTATTGTTGCCAAGAAGGGGACCAGCACGTGGTTCGCCCACCGATTCTTTCACGTTTCAGAGGCTTTCCGGTTTTAGGACAATTACCACCATCCTTCCACCGGTGCTTGAAGAGCCACGCATCCGGAAATTCACCCCAATCATCTCCAACTATTTCCAGCGAACGCTTAGCAACCCAATGAATTTTTTGGTGTAAGGTTCTTACTTCCGCCAAATGGAGACTTCGAACCCGACGACTGGGCGCCAACCTAGCACACCATAGAATTTCATCGGCCATCCAATTGCCAATTCCGGGAAACAAGTCCTGCATCAGCAGCATAGGCTTAAGTTGAGCCCCTAGACGCCTCCTTAAAAGTGTTTGGAAATAATCAAAGGAAAATTCGACGTCCATTATCTCAGGCGGCAGATTACTCCACCAACTAGGAGGCTCCGAATTTACTTCAAACAACACCCGCCCAAATTGCCGCAGATCCTCGAAGATGAGCCAACCGTCGGAGGTCTGCAAGACAAGGTGAGCGTAACCGTCATCAAAATCAACTTGCGTGGTCCAACTCAATGAACCCGTCATCCCCAGGTGAATACCAAGCCATCCGGAACGATCGGTCCGAAACAACATTTGTTTTCCATGCGTTTCGGAATGAACCAACCGGTTGCCGGCTAGCGAAGCAACAAGGTCAACAGGATCACAATCCCGATAAACGCGAGTCCATGGGTGCGTAGTCACTCTTGATATGCGCAACCCCAGCCCAGAATTCCATTGCTTCCGGAAATAGTCTACTTCAGCCAACTCAGGCATACCAAAAACATCTTTGGGAATTTTGGTGTATTAAAGAACATTCCAGTTTGATTTGAATATTTTGGCATTTGAGCCATTTATTTGGGAATGAAACTCCTACCCATCATTTGGACAGTCCCCGGGATCCTCCTCACTATCACAGAGTTTGCTGTTGGTAGAATGGTTGTATTCTTTTGCGGCGTCTCGGCCCTTGTTTAGACAACGCAATGTTTGCCGGGCTACCGACCAGAAGCGCGATAGCCAACGTGTTCGAAACATGGCAAAGAGCTTGGCCCGTTAAATGTTTTTCGCAATAGCAAGTTTATTTGAAGAGTTGATTCGTTTTTGAATTGCCAAAAACATGAACGAATAACCTTAATCAAGGTTTTTCCACGGTCCCTCATAAAAATCCAAGGGACTCAGTTTTAACTCCGTTTTTCTCAATAATCATGTCACGTAAAGTCACTTTATTCACTGGACAATGGGCGGATCTGCCTTTGGAAAAATTGGCTCCGAAAGCAAAAGCTATGGGCTACGATGGTCTCGAACTCGCTTGCTGGGGCGACCACTTCGATGTGCGCCAGGCTAACAGAAGCAAGCGGTATCTCAAGGAGAAGTGGGAACTGCTGAGCGACAACGGACTCACTTGCTTTTCTATTTCCACACATCTTGTTGGCCAGGCGGTCTGTGACCTGATTGACGAACGCCACAAAGCCATTCTTCCTGATTATGTGTGGGGAGACGGGAAGCCGGCTGGCGTAAAAAGACGCGCGGCTCGCGACGTGATCGCAGCTGGAAAAGCCTGCCGGAAATTCATGGACCTGAAACCCCGGCGCAAAAGGAAAGATGCCTTCCCAGCAGTGGTGAATGGTTTTACGGGTTCGAGTATCTGGCACCTGCTCTACGCCTTTCCACCAACTAGCCAGGATATGTATGAAAAAGGCTTCCAGGATTTTGCTAAACGCTGGACTCCCATCCTCGATGCCTTCGACGCCGTAAACGTCAACTTTGCCCTGGAAGTCCACCCTACCGAAATCGCCTTTGACATTGCATCTGCAGCCAGAGCCATTGATGCCGTAGGCGGCCACAAACGGTTCGGCTTTAACTACGATCCATCACACCTGGGCTACCAGGGCGTGGATTACGTCAAATTCATCCGGGATTTCTCGGACCGTATCTACCACGTTCACATGAAGGACGTCTGGTGGGGACACGGTGACGGCAGTGTGGGAGTATTTGGAGGCCATACAGACTTCACCGATCCTCGCCGCTACTGGGATTTCCGATCGCTGGGTCATGGAGATATCAATTTTGAAGAGATCATTGTTGCACTAAATGACATCGGCTACGCCGGACCACTTTCTGTTGAATGGGAAGATGGGCGCATGGACCGCTTTCATGGAGCCGAAGAAGCGGCGGACTTTGTAAAAGCAGTCGACTTTAAGCCCAATGCCATGGCGTTTGATGCGGTTTTCGATAAGTCCAATCAATAGGATTCGTTCTCATAGCACCTTCGTAAAGTATGAGTATTAATGTAGGAGTCATAGGCGCTGGTGGAATGGCGCAATATCACATTGTCGGCTTTCGCCAGGCTGGAGCCGAAGTAGTCGCAATCGGCGAATACCGGAAGGCCGATGGAATGCTAAACCTTTAACCGCAATTAGCTTATCATGAATAGAAAACTAAGAATGGGTATGGTCGGAGGGGGCCGCGGCGCTTTCATCGGAGCCGTACACCAGATGGCCGCCAACCTGGACGGAAAAATCGAACTTATCGCAGGATGTTTTTCATCAAACCCAAGAATCTCCAAACTCTCGGGCAAGGACTTTTTTCTCGATCCAAAGCGCGTTTATTCCTCTTACGAAGAGATGGCAAAAAAAGAAGCAGCCCTTCCTGCTGATGACCGGATCGATTTTGTAAGCATCGTGGTGAGGAACAACATGCACGCGCCCGTAGCTAAAGCCTTTCTCAAAGCGGGCATCAATGTCATTTGCGATAAACCGCTGGCTTACAGTTTGAAAGAAGGTAAAGAGCTTCGAAGGATTGTTCAGAAGTCCGGAAAAGTCTTTGCGCTTACTCACAACTACACCGGCTACCCCATGGTTAAAGAAGCCCGGGAATTTGTGAAAAAAGGAAAACTGGGCCGTATCCTCAAAGTCGTAGCCGAGTACCCACAAGGCTACGCCGTAGGTGATGTGGACCCCAAAGGGCCAACCCAGATTAATTCCTGGAGAGTCGATCCCAAGATCGCAGGAGTATCCAATTGCATGGCCGATATCGGGACCCATGCCGAAAACCTCGGCCGTTATATCACCGGATTGGAAATCAACGAACTCTGTGCGGAAATTACTGCATTTATCCCCGGCCGCGAATTGGACGACGACGGCAACGTACTCATCCGTTACAAAGGCGGAGCTAAAGGAATCTTGTACGCATCCCAAATTTCCAATGGCGATGAGAACAACTTAACCATTCGCATTTACGGAACCAAAGCATCGCTGGAGTGGCACCAAGAAGATCCGAACGAGCTGATCGTAAAATACGCCGACAAACCCCGGCAAATTCTGAGGCGAGGAAACATGTACCTCGGCAAGGCTGCCCAAAACAATTCACGGACACCCTTTGCCCATCCAGAGGGATTCATTGAAGCCTTCGCTAATGTCTATCTAAGTGCCGCCGAAGCCATCGCCGACGAAGTCAGTGGCAAGAAGCTGAAAAAGAGTTACGATTTCCCAAGTATCGATGATGGTGTCATTGGAATGGCCTTCATCGAAACCGTCGTAAAATCAGGAAAGTCAAAATCCAAGTGGACTAAGTTTCCGAAGGTTTAACTTAGATGAGTTAGCCGGGTAAAACTAAAATCCGGAGCCTAATCCTTTTTCGACGCAAAAGCCGAATAATCGTGGCCAAAATATTTGAAGGCCAGTTATCATAGAGAGTGATGAAAACATATGTGTATCCATTTTCATTCGCTCTTTGAGCACTCATATGCGTAGCCTTATTAAACTTTGCAGCAATACTTCTCATTAAATAATCTTAAGAAAGAGCCTTGGATCAATATTTGAAACTCTAGTTGCTCTGTGGATGACCTTTTGTAGTTACAAACTGTATATTCTAATTAGGAAGGAGTAAATAAATTAGTCCGAAAGGATCGGGCCTGATTTCCTTTAAAACGTGCACAAGAAATTATATTATAGAATTCTCTGTTTATTTCCTTTGTGACAGAAATGCATTAAGTGGGGGAAAACTGCGATTCGCTTTACGTTAGAGGAAAGTGGATCTCAAAAAACGATATCTGAATTATCTGAAATTTACTGAATAGATGATCCCTAGAAGCATACAATCGGGCTAAATCATCTAATAGTTTCGATAACAGATCGTAAGGAGGATTTTTGCATGAAATTGAAAGACTATCATTTGAATTGTACGATTTCATCACACATGGGGAAATTAATGATATCCAAATGACCTCCATTTTGGGGCACTATATTCCACAGAAACCAATTCAAAAAATGAAGGCCTTCAAGGGCGGGTTTTTAGAGAAGGAGAAGTGGCTTGGAAAAGTGAGAAAAGCTGAAGTGGCGAGTTCAGGAGAGATCGGATCAAAAATAAACCTTAGGGCCTTACTCACCCAACAACGGCACTTCCCCATCCTTAAATTCAGCGGTTACTTTGTCACCGGATTGAATGGATTCTTTGGAGGTGATGGGGCGGCCAACCTCGTCCCGGACAATAGCGAATCCGCGATTGAGGACGGATTTAGGACTCAGGCTGCGGAGTATAGATTCCGCTCTGAAGAGGCGGTTTCGTTTATCGGCAAATTCTGAGTTCATTCCGGTATCCAAAAGATGGCCAGCCATGTGGATCTTTTCCTTGAAGTTCAAAATTTTGTTGAAGGGATCGAGCTTGAGGATACTGAGCATACGACTGGATAACTGGTGGTGGCGCTCGAAAAATCCTTTATCCATCAGTGAACACAAACGGCCGGCCAGGTCATCCAGGCGTTGCTGGGCCGATTCAACCCTGCTGAAAGGTGAATGAACCTGAAGACGGTGATTCAATTGCTCTAAAGCGCTGGACCGCGTATCGAGGCCTTCCCGTACCCAGTAGGGCAGATTAACGGACAATACCTCGAACCGTTTGACCAACTCCAGATACCGGCTGCTGATAATCTCAGCCGCGGTAGATGGTGTCTCGGCCCGCAGGTCGGCGACAAAGTCGCTCAGGGTAAAATCAATTTCATGGCCGACCGCTGAAATAACCGGGATGGCGGAACGATGAATAGCCCGCGCCACTAATTCTTCATTAAAAGACCACAGATCTTCAACACTGCCTCCGCCTCGACAGACTACGAGAAGTTCGAGACCAGAAAGCTTTTGAGCGTAATCAATTGTTTCGGCGATTTCGGCAGCGGCACCTTCTCCCTGAACTTTTGTGGGCAGCACCAATAAATACCCAACCCACTCCCTCCGCTTGAGAATGCGAATAAAATCCTGAACCGCCGCGCCTTGAGGTGAAGTCACTACCCCGATGGTTCTTGGAAACTCGGGGATAGAGAGCTTGCTTTCATCATCAAACAGTCCCTCCTCAGCCAGCCGGGCTTTGAGTCGTTCAAACTGCTGTTGCAGACGCCCCAGTCCATCCATGACTACAAGCCGGACAATCAACTGATAATTTCCGCGTGGTTCGTAAACGCTGGCTTGGCCGAAAACGACCACCCGCATGCCGTCCTCAATTTCAACGTCTTGTTTAACGGCATCGTTCCGGAAGAGGACTGCAGAAACCTGACCCCCGGCATCTTTCAAAGAGAAATAGATATGGCCGCTGCTCTGGTGGCGGAGATTTGAGATTTCGCCTCGTACCCAGGCACCTCCGATCTCCCTTTCCAGCAGGTACTTGACCCGCTGATTAAACTCGGAAACGGACTCAATCTCCTGGGCCGGAGGTATCAATAGGTCCTGATTTGGATTCAGCATAATGCTTTCGAAAATAAGAAAAGGCACCCAGGGCAATCACAATAATCGCTAGACCCAAGAGAGCCTTTCCCATTTCGCCGGATAAGAAAGATTCTCCAAATAAGATGATACCCACAACAAAGAAAGATTGCACCGCCATGGAAACTAAGAGGTAAGGCCAAAAAGGAACGTGGGCTAATCCGAGAATGTAGTTTTGCACTGCAAGTGGCGCACCTGAAATCCGTACCAAAAACACCCACTTGAAGGCGTTTTCGGGAGAAGCTTTGGGAATAGAGTAGTCCCACATGTTTACTATTTTTTCGATAACGCGATGCAAGAGTCTTGTGCTGAACCAATAAGCCATTACTAGATTTACCGCCAAGGCTGCCATGCTAAAGGGGATGGCCCAGGTGATCCCGAACCGGACACCGGCAATAATGAATAGAGGCGAAATGGGAAATCCGATCAGGGGTAGCAGAGCGACCATCAGAAAAAACAGCACCGCCGGCCAGGTGCGAATCTCATCTATCAAAGCTTCTATCCAGACCCTCACACCCTCCATTTCCAGATCCGAAAAATAAAGAGTCGCTAATGCTCCCGCTGCACCGGCCGCGAGCATGGCCAGCATCGTAACCTTTTTATTTTTCTGAAGCCAAGTCAGCACAGGGAGAACAAATCAACGAAATTAGAGCAGGTACTAATTAGAGGACTTGGAGATAAAGGGCGCAAAGGCAATGCGATAGCTTTCAGCAGCTTTAAAAAATTAATTTTCGGTCAGTACTCCACCACCGTAATCAAGATAATTTTTGTCTCCAGCCTTGATTGCCAGAGTGCGTTTTCAATCCGGGTTCCTTCAAAGAGCATGCGAGTTTCTTCAAGAGTTTACTTGGCTTCGTAAATCGGATATTTGCCAAGCGAAGTTGAACTATACCACAATTGATAAACCGCCAAATAAGCGAAGGTTAAGACGAGAACACTGGTTAAGGTAGGGACATACTTTGCTTTCAGTCTCACAGACTACCTTTGTAGTGCGGAGGAAAGAACTTTATCTTTCTCAGTCCGAAAAAAGTCATTTTAAGCAAAATCCAACCGTGGCGAAACCGGGAAATATTGGTATCCCCATAAGCCCGATCCCGATACCGCACCAAAACATCCCGAATTTTCAAATCCAGCATGGCGCTTCCAAAAAGCAGATTGAAATCTCCAAAGGGATCAAAATCTCCTAGAACCCGAATTCGTTCAAGAAGTCGCAAGTAGTCGCTTCGCAGCATCATTTTAGTCCCGCAAAGGCTATCCTTGAAATCCTGCCCCAAAACAAAACTGAGTGCTACAGCGAAAAACTTGTTTCCAAGCAGATTGAGAAAGCGCATCGCCTCTGACTCCATCGGGTATACTAGGCGGCAGCCGTTGGCAAATTCGGCTCTGCCCTCCTTGACTGCTTCATAAAACTTTGGCAAATCCTCGGGTGGTGCGGTCAAGTCGGCATCCTGAATGACCAAAACATCTCCTTCAGCGACCTCGAATCCGGCAATCTCCGCATCCCACTTTCCCTTACCTGGTTGCTGCAACATTTTGAGCTTATGTGGGCCCTCGTAGTCTGCACATTCTTTTTGAATGACATCCCAGGTATCGTCAGTGCTGTTCCCCTCTACAAAAATGATTTCTGTCTGGCGCCCCAGAACAGGAATCCGCTCCAAGGCAGCCCGGACATTGCCGCTTTCGTTCCTGGCCGGCACCACGACGGAACAAGAGATTTCGCCGTCCAGTTCAGGCTTCACCAAAGGCCGGGCGACAATGAAATTGGAAAGGCCAAAAATACGGAAAAATGGCAGCCGAGCCAGAAAACGGTTAAAGAACCCCGTCAGCAGCGGAATCTGAAATGGATAGATTTGTTCGGTGGTCCGAGTCAAAATTTCAAAACCATTCAATTCGAGTATATTGCAGAGGTCCGTTTTACTGAGCCAGTTGCTTTCCGGTTGCTTCACAACCAGACCCAACAGTTTTCCGATGGCAAGCAAGGGCCGGTAAACATGGTTGAGCGATAAAACATACAGGCGGGTGCGGGCGTGACAGGACTTCCTCAGATTTGCGATACATGCATGGATATCCTGGAGGTAGCCCGGGAGGTAATCGAGAACGATAGCGTCAAACTTCTCATCCACGCCTTCCTCATGCAAATCCCCTTCGCGGAACTCGAGGGTTTTGCCGGATCGCTCCCTTTCAGCGCGTTCGAGCATTTTGGGACTGAGGTCCACACCAAGTCCTCGGGAAGGCTGAAGTGCCTCGAGCAACTCTCCTCGCCCACAGCCCCATTCAAGCACGCTGGAATCTTTAGGAATGTGGTATCGGAGTAATCCCTGGACTTGCCTGTGAAAGGTCCGCTGCACCTTACGAGGCCCAGCATCATTTTCGGCCACCCAGTCAAAGTGGTCTCTGAAACTCATATAAAAAGGATAATCGCATAATAGTGGTGGGCTTGGAGTCCGTTCAAGGACAATTCCCACTCGGGCCCATACGTTAAAAATTGATTTTCTTGAAAATTAATTCCGGAATCTATCTGATGATACGCATGATGAGTCTCCAATAAGCGGGTACGTAGGCAGTAGGCTTTTTATTCTGGATGGCCTTCACTCCAGCTTCTGGCTCGATCCGAAAGCATTTTCAGAATGACCGGTCTTCAATTTTCTCTGGCAGCTAATTGCTTCCCGAAGATGCCCGAAAACGTTCGGATTCCAGGATTCCTGCATCTAGGATCATTCAAAAGTCTGTTCCGCTTGCGCCACCTGCTCCATCCAATTGACCACCTCATGTTCGTCTACTTCCCAGCTTTTAGGCTGATCCAATGGATTATGCCCCGCCAGCCACAGATAAAGGACTAAAACAAAAAACGCAGCGGTAATCGAAAAAACAAGAATGGATAACCACTGCATGGAGTTACCCATTATCTCGTTCCCTTGATCATCAAAGCGCATGACAAAGGTTTTACCTGAGAATAAGAGAGTCGAAAAGCAAAAGCGCAGCGAGTTTTAAAGCAGCTTTTTTATTTGAACCCCGGCGTACCTCCTCCCACTTTAAACCGAAATTTTCGTCCGGCATGGCACACAAGGAGATCCAAAAAGAATCAGCTCCCTACCAAAAAGTACAGACCCTATGTGTACTAGCTCCAGGACTTTTAGGGGCGAGTGTGGCAATGGCTTGTAAAGAAAACCGTATGGCGGAACGGGTGCATATTTGGTCGAGGCGAGCCAATAGCCGGGCAAAATTAGTTGATAAACAATGGTGCGACGAGATTTTCGACAGTCCAAAAGGTGCAGCGGCACAAGCGGACCTGATCGTTATTTGTGCCCCCGTTGATTATATAGTCCCGCTATACAAGGAGATTGGCCCCATATTGAAAACAGGTGCGATTGTAACCGACGTTGGAAGCACCAAAAGCATTATTTGCCGGCAGGCCCAATCTATACAAGAAACTGGAGCCCATTTTATAGGTGCCCATCCAATGGCAGGATCAGAGAAAACCGGCATGGATTGCGCCTGTGCCGACCTTTTTAAAAATCGGCCCTGCATTATAGCACCCCTGGAAGAATCCAATGAATTGGCCACCCAACGAACGGTGCAATTCTGGAAATCCCTGGGAGCCATAACCTATATCAAAACTCCCGAAGATCATGACGAAATAGTCGCCCACGTAAGCCACCTCCCTCATTTGCTCGCATCTAGCCTTTGCAAATTCCTGGACCAAAAGCCGGAAGATTGGGGTTTGCTAAGCAGCATGGGGTTCAAAGACACCACGCGAATCGCCGCCGGAGACCCTGGATTATGGAAGGCTATCCTTGAAACAAATCACGAAGAGATACGAAGGGCGTTGTCGGAGTACCAGGACGAACTACACCGTATTCAATCTGCACTTACAAATGGGGACTTGGCCGAACTGTTTGCTGTGTTACAACAAGGCAAACAATTCAGAGACCGGCTTGCCTGATTGATTTTTCATGAGCCCATCCTATACGGATCTGCTTCCGATTAAACCATTCACGCGTCCGGTCGCTGGCAGCGTAGAAGTGCCGGGCTCAAAGAGCATAACAAACCGCATGCTGATTCTGGCCTGTCTGGCGAGCCATCCGGTGGAACTTACCGGTGCTCTATTTAGTGATGACTCGCATTTGATGATTACCTGTTTAAGGAACCTTGGATTCGAGATCGAGGCTGACGAGCCAAACCGCAGTATTCGAGTATCAGGAACCGGTGGCAAGATTACAGCCGATAAAGCGGAGTTGTACGTCGGAGTGGCGGGAACTGCAGCAAGGTTTTTGACGGCATTTAGCGCCACTCGCGAAGGAGGGACTTATTTGATCGACGGAACGGAGCAAATGCGGAAAAGGCCTATGAAGGGTCTCTTGGACGCACTGGTGCAACAAGGAACACAAGTTGAGTCTACCGAAGGATTTTTACCGGCGACTTTGTCAACCTCCGGTCTTCCGGGAGGCCGCATCCAGCTAGACGCATCGGCGAGCACTCAATTGCTTTCAGCCTTGTTGATGGTGGCGCCTCTGGCTAAATCAGACCTTGAGATCGAAGTATCCGGCAATGCCGAAAAAAAACCTTTCGTCAAACTCACCCAGGAACTGATGTATCGTTTCGGACAACCGGAGCAAACCGTTCAGGCCGGGCGGGCGAATACGGCGGCCATTATAGTCAAAGCAGGCATTCCTTATAATATTCCTGTAAAGGTGGCCATAGAACCGGATGCTTCCGCGGCATCGTATTTTTTGAGTTTGCCTCTGGTAGTGGGTGGTCACGTGACCGTGAAAGGCTTGCACTCGGATAGCCTCCAAGGTGACTACCACTACACCAAGGCATTGAAGGAGGTGGGGATGGCTGTTGAAGAAGATGAAAAGGGAACAACCACATCAATCGACGTCAAGGAGCTGCCGGGAACTAGCATACAAAAAAACTTCTGGCCGATCTCAGATACCTTCATGACATTGGCAGCAATTGCTCCAGTTCTAAAAGGGGTTACTAAAATAAGCGGTATTTCCCACACGCGACTCCAGGAGAGCGATCGTATTGCCGCCATGGCCAGCGAGTTGATAAAGTTAGGCCAATGGGTGGAAGATGGGGATGATTTTCTGGAAATTCAACCGGGCCTGCTTGTGCCATCCGAGGTACATACCTATGAAGATCACCGAATAGCCATGAGTTTCGGGATACTGGGTTGTTTTAACCTCTACGCAGATGGTTCACCGTGGCTGACCATTCGGGATCCCGGATGTTGCGCCAAAACCTTCCCGGAATTCTTTATGGTCTTAAAAGACTTGAGAACATCATGACCAAAGATTCCTTTATCATTGTAGCGGTGGACGGCGGAGCCGCGGCCGGGAAATCTTCTACCTCAAAACTTCTCAGTGACCGTTTCAACTTACTTTATGTGAATACAGGCTCCCACTACCGATCTCTTACCTGGGCTTTGCTGAAGGCCCGTATTCAGCCCAAGGACGAAACAACGGTCATAGAATATTTGAAAACGATTCCCATAGGAATAAGCATTGAAGGGAATGAAGCACGAATCACTGTAAAATCAAAGACGCTTGAAGACGAAATCCGATCTGAGTCGGTAAATCAAAAAGTCTCCCTCTTTGCGGCTCTCCCAAGTGTAAGGCAGTATTTGCTCTCTCACCAGAGGGCCTATGCCAAATTGGCCCAGGAAAAAGGCTTTGCCGGATTAATTATGGAGGGCAGGGATATTGGCTCCGTCATTTTTCCAGAAGCAGACTTTCGATTCTTTATGTTTGCCAACGAAGACGAACGAGCTCGCAGGCGGCAACTGGAGGGCCAGGTGGACAGCATTCAAAAACGCGATAAGTTGGACAGGGCTCGGAAAACGGCGCCATTAACTTACCCGGAAGGGGCGACAAAAGTGGACACAACCCACAAAAGTCTGGAAGAGGTGGTGCAGGAATTATCCAAATTTATCCTAATCGGTAAAAACAGGCACTCCTAGACAGCATCTTTTTTGAAGGGATACCCTTAAATGCGTGAAGGAATTCGCATTACGGTTTTCAGGATTGCCGAATTAAGATTTTAACAAAATAATTCCTAATTAACATTCAAGAAGCTGCTTATTGATTCTGGACATGGGTATGATATATGCAAATCTTTAAAGAAAATTAAAACTACAGGTAACTACGAGATAATCACTATGAATAAACCAATCTATTGGAAACTGAGCTTAGCAATGATCCTCGCCGCATTCCTACCTGCATCGGTGATTCTGGCCCAGGCAGATGACGACGACCTGGATACATACGATTTGGCTGAATTGACCATTGATGAAATTCCTATTGAGGAAAACATCATGCCAACTTCCCGACCATTCAATTCTGTCTACGGAACCAACCGAAGTATTTTAGATACGCCGCGGAATGTGACAATCATTTCTCGCGAACAATTGGACGCAATCGCCATTAAGGATGTGCGGGACTTTTCAAAACTTACTTCAAGTTCCTATACGAAAACAAACTTCGGGGCTCCCACTACCCCAAACTTGCGGGGTCAGGAAGCCGACCTATTTGTCAACGGCATGCGACGGGGAGGGTCCTCCAACGGTAACGGTCTCCCAATCAACTTTAATGCGGTTGAATCAGTTAATATCGTGAAAGGGCCTGCCGGAGTTGTTTATGGAACTACTAATTACCTGGGAGGTTATGCTGATCTAATCACCAAAAAGCCGTTTTTCGATGGCGCTCACGGTGAAGCAGCCTTCAGCATAGGTTATTATGACCAATATACATGGAACCTCGACTATGGGGCTCCCTTCAATAACGGTAAAACCGCATGGCGTATGTCCTATGAGCATAAAAATTGGGATGGATACTGGCATTTGTGGAAGCAAAATTCCCATGCCATCTACTTCGCGCTCACTCATATGCCAAGTGATACCTACACTATCGAAGCAAATATCGAGTTCTTCTATGCTGATTACACCGAAAACTGGGGTATTAACCGCGTTACCCAAGATTTGATCGACAACGGACGGTATATTCCCAACCGCATGACCGATAGTGAATACGTGAATTATACTAACCAGTTGGGGAACGGGACTAGCGTGTTTGCAGGAAGGCCCGGGATTGAAGCTTCGAGCGTTTTTGGAGGTGCCGGTTTTGCCACGATCATTCCAGTCGCACATAACACGGTTCCAGTAAACCGCCGCTGGAAACTAGCTGCACCAGGCGACGATTCTCATGGAGAATCCATTTTTGGGGGAATCGACCAACGTTGGGAAATAAATGATAATGTCATCATACTCAATAAGACTGCTTTTTCTTATAAGGATCGGCATACATTCAGTTCATACCACTATTCCGAATACTTGAAAGACAACTGGCTTATTGATAATCGGACAGAAATTCAAATAACGGGCGAGGATTTTGCCGGTGGGGACTCCTATGGAATCAATACCGGACTTCGGGTTCGTTTTGACGATATTTGGTCTGCCAATCACTACTATAACGAGCCGGTTAACTTTTGGGATATGACACGGGATATTAACACACGACGGGTTCCGGATCAGGGATTTGCCGGGAACGCTTGGGTGCCTGGTAAACAGCCGCACGGCATTCTAAACCACTGGTACATAGGCGGAGACCCAAACGACCCAACTGGAGGTGACACCAAAATGTTAACCGTAGGCCCATATATTCAGGGTGACATGGTTTTCAACGAAAAATTCAGCCTTCTTGCAGGGGTAACCGTTGATGTTATCGATGCCGAACTCTCTCACCCGGTTCTCGGCAAGGATGGCAAATTCGACTTCACAGGTGATGGAGTTCCTGAACAAGGATACTATCTCGAGGACAAACTAAGCTTGGCCAACTACAATATTAGCCCAGTTTTTAAGGTGTCAGAAAATACAACAGTATACCTCACCTACAATTATAGCGAAACCTATACCGAGGATACCGGTGGCCGTCCGGACCTTGGCACTTTTGACGAATCCAACGAAAGCATACTTTACGAACTCGGGATAAAAAGGTCTCTGATGGACGACAAACTATTCATCGGCGCCGCCGTTGTTGACCGTGAATTCGCAACCAGAAATCAGGACGGTTCCGTTGACAAGGTCCTTGTTGACGCATTTGAAATCGAATTCAATTACCAGCCCAGTCGCGAGTTATTTGCCACCTTCGGCTATAGCTACATTGATTCTCAGAGAAATGCCAGTTTCTTTGCAACAGGTTATACTATCGACCGAGCCATGACCGAAACTGGAGGATACTATATATCGCCATTTTTCCCCAATCCGTCAGCAACTACAGGCGGGGGCTATTTCGAGAACCCAGGTGTTCCTGAACATCTCGTCAATGCATTGGTTCAATACAAATGGGAGAACGGCTTTGGAGTCATGGCCAACTTCCTAGGCTGGGGTGAAATGAATTCCGGATACGAAGGATTTCCAATCACCGTATTCGAGGTTTTACCAGATGGTTTCCTCGGAGACGGATATAATCTGACGGCAAATACTGCTCGTCTTCCCTTCCAGCACGAGATCGATGTCAGTATCTTTTACGAATATGAAGATTGGGATTTCAAACTGACCGTCTTCAACATTACCGATGAAGAAAATTGGGACGTGAACAACTCCGGATACGGCAATGGTTCTGTGGTAACCCGGATGCCCTTACGCCTAGAAGCAACCGTAAGGAGAAATTTCTAATTCATATACAACTTTAAAAAAAGGATGGCCCATTCAAGGCCATCCTTTTTTTTGTCTAAATCTCTGTAATATAAACTTATATACCGGAACTATATCAGTTTTCAGGAAATTCAGTAGCTAATACTTTCGAAGCCTGTTCCTTCCTAAATTGAAGTAAGGCCTCTTTTAGGGTTGGATCATTCAATGCGATGATAGCTGCAGCCGAGAGGGCTGCATTTGTGGAACCAGCTTTACCGATACCCAACGTGGGCACCGGAATTCCTCCTGGCATCTGCACCATAGACAACAAAGAATCCAGGCCTTGTAAATTGGATTCCATTGGCACACCGAGAACTGGCACGATTGTCATTGAAGCAATGACACCTGCCAGGTGAGCGGCACCACCGGCTGCAGCCAGAAAAACCTGCACACCGGCTTCTTCGCATTCGCGAATCCATACTTCCAATTCCTTGGGAGTGCGGTGCGCGCTGAGCACCTGTTTATCATATGGAACACCAAGGTCTTCGAGTACCTTGGCAGAGCGTTGAAATACGGGCCAGTCGGATATACTGCCCATTACTATACCTACTTTAGGCGAATTTGTGAGAGCCATAGTTAATTCGGAATAAGTGAGCCGCAAAGCTAGGGAAGCTCCCTGGGGAGTTCCAAGTCTAAAAACCTAGAAGTTTGATTTCATGACAACTTTGACCGCCCAAGAGCTCCTTACTAAGGTTCTTTCGGTCCAGTCGAAATTGGAACTAGGGGCTCACGGCATTGATTAGGGTCCAAAGCTCAAATGGATCTGTTAAAATAGAATTACTCTTGCTTAATCGTCGGCGTCATCGCCAATTGCTTCAACTGGACAGCCCTCCAGGGCTTCCATGCATTCGTCGATGCCCTCCTGTTCGGTGGGTTGGTTATACACATAGGAATAGCCTCCATCCTCATCCCTTTTAAAATAATCCGGTGCGGTTTCCCTGCAAAGATCACAGTCGATGCATTGGTCATCCACATAAAATTTCCCGTTCGCATTCTCAGGCCACTTTGCGTCAATGTCTGCCATAATCGGAAAAATCTTGGCAATCTGGACCCTCTGTCAAGTGTGTTATTACTTTTAGAATCTCCAAGAAATGCAGCAAAAGTTTGCACTTTTCAGCTACCATCTTGATGGTGGATTTCTTTGGTTTTTTCGGAACACTTGGACGAAATGCGACACTTTTCAAACTAGACCATGTTATATGATCGCCCCTATATGCGGGAGCCAGACTACCGCCCCTCCAAACTCAAGCCCCTCTACTGGCTACTTGGGAGTATTGTTGGCGTATTCATCATACAGAATCTCATTTGGAACTGGTTTCAAAGTCCCAGCTTTCAACTATATTTTTCGCTCACGATATTCGGAGTTCAAAAAGGATTCATCTGGAACTTTCTAACCTACAGCTTTCTACACGGAGGCATAATCCACCTTCTCATCAACGGTTTGATGATTTTCTGGTTGGGGCGGATACTGATAAACCTTCTCGGAGTTCAACGGTTTTTTACGCTATACGGCATCTCAATTTTCCTTGGAGCTGTGGCTTGGTTTATCTTGAACTATTGGAAAGGCTCCAACGCCAGTGTAGTGGGCGCATCTGCGGGTGTGATGGGTTTACTGGTTGCATTCGCCATGCATTTCCCAAACCAGCCCATCCAGATCCTTCTATTTTTTGTTATACCTGTCAAAGTCACCCCAAAAGCTCTGGTGGTGGTGCTTGTTATTATTGATGGGGTCGGTCTGTTTTTGAACGAACTGGCTCCCATAGCCTCAGGAATACCCATCGCGCACTCCGCCCACCTGGGAGGTATGCTTGGAGGCTGGGTTTTCGTAAAATTCATTCTAAACAAGGAATTCAGCCTCAATACAGGGAACATCAAACCCCCAAAATGGTTTACCAGCAAAAAGACATCGAATGCTTCCACAGGAGGGTTTCGCATCAATTTCACGAATCGCAGCCAACTTCAGCAGGAGGTAAATCGTATCCTAGACAAAATTAACACTCAAGGCTTCGGCTCGCTGACAGAAGAAGAACGCAACACCCTGGACAAGGCCAAAGAAATATTGAATCGGTAAATCGGCGACAATCCCTTTCTAAATGAGTCTCCAAAAAAACAAGATGAAGTTTCGACAATTCCTTCGCGAGCATCAAAGGTATTTCTATCTACAAACAAGGGCCCCCTCGCCGGAACAAAGCTAAGACCGATATATGAAGTTTATTAAAAACAGGCTCGCACTTGTTCCACTCCTATTCCTTGCCGGTAGTTCATTAGTGAATAGCCGCGATTTCGAGTACACGCAGGCGATGAGGAAAGAGACCCAGACTGTGGCCTTTCTCCTGGAAAATTTTCACTACTCGCAAAAGTTTATCAACCAATCCCAAGCGGAGGAGTTTTTGGAAGGTTTTATGGAAGACCTGGACTACAACCACGTTTTCCTCCTCAAAAAAGACCGTGATGAATTAGTAAATCAATATGCTGCCCGCTTGGAAAGGAGCCTTCGCAGAGGAGAGCTGGATGCCGCTTACGCGATTTACGACCGATATGAACAACGAGTGCTCGATCGAATTGATTGGATATTGAAAAGGCTGGATAATCCCTTCGATTTTTCAGTGGATACGGAATACGTGGTGGATCGCGAAGAATTACCCTGGCCGATGTCCGAAACAGATGCGGACGAGCTTTGGGAAAACCGCCTCAAATATGAAATGCTTTTTGATTTGCTCGCCGACGTGGAAGGAGAGGATTCGGATGACCCTTCAGACGAAACCGAACCAGCGGAGGGTTTGGAGCAAACGGAAGTTTTGGACCAAACGAATCAGGATACCGATTTAGTGGAAGACGCTGAAGGAGAATCCGAGGTGGAAGAAGATTCAGAGGATGGACCGGACGCGGTAGAAATCGTCAGAAAACGTTACGAGCGACTCAAAAAGAACCTAATGGATTTGGAATCGGTAGATGTTCAGGAAATTTTTCTAACCACTCTGACGAAGATGTTCGATCCCCATTCGACATTTCTGTCATCAGATACTCTCGAAGATTTTTCTATTTCAATGAGCCTCTCTTTGGTGGGTATCGGAGCTATCCTCGTTCAAGAGGAAGGCTATTGCACAATTCGTGAGCTTATTCCTGGTGGCCCTGCAGAGTTAGATGGCCGCATGCGTCCGGGGGACAGAATCGTTTTTGTCGCTCAAGAAGGTGAAGGTCCTGTGGATGTGATCGACATGAAGCTTCGTAAAATCGTGAAGATGATACGCGGAGAAAAATCCACGACGGTATATTTAACAGTTATTCCCGCAGACGCGGCTGATCCATCCATTCGGGAGGTGATTGATATTGTAAGGGATGAAGTTAAGATTACAGCCAGCCGGGCGGATGCGAGTGTCTACCAGCTTCCGGGGGCTGAAGAGCCTCTCCCAATCGGAGTCATCCAATTACCATCTTTCTACGGTGATCTCAGTATCAACGAAGGAGATACACCGACCAGTACCACAAAGGATGTCGAAGAACTTATCGGCAAACTTGAGAAAGAAGGAATCCGCGGCCTCATATTGGACCTACGCCGAAATGGTGGCGGGCTCTTAACGGAAGCAATCGACTTGACCGGACTTTTCATAAAGACAGGACCCGTTGTGCAAGTTCGCAATAACCGAGGATTCATTCGTAGAGATTGGGACCGAGATGACAAAATTGCTTACAACGGTCCACTAATAGTCCTGGTTGATCGTTTCAGTGCTTCGGCATCAGAAATTGTTGCAGGCGCCCTCCAATATTATGACCGAGCTCTTATAGTGGGCGATAAATCAACGCACGGTAAAGGAACTGTACAGGCTGTATTTGAAATCGACCGACTGGCATCTCCGTCTTTTTTCAACGACCAGCCTACTGGCGCGGCCAAATTGACCATACAGAAATTTTATCTTCCCAACGGAAAATCAACCCAGAACAAAGGCGTTATTTCGGACATTCCATTACCCTCCATCAATGAATTCCTCCCAATTGGCGAAGCGGACCTGGATCACGCAATGCCTTGGGACGAAATAAACCCAGTCAATTGGACACAGCGAAAAAGCGAGCTCAGCTTAAAGTTTGGCCCCATCGATGAGCCATTAAGGGAGCAATTAACGGCCTTGAGTGAAAGCCGCCAAAACAACCTTAACGAATTTACGTGGCTGAAAGAAACCATCGAATTTTTTAAAGAAAAGCAGGACATGAAATCGTATTCCCTAAATCTTGAAAAAAGACAGTCTATTCGGGAGTCTGACAAAAGTGTCCGGGAAGCGTTTGAAGAGCGGCAGGAAGAACTGGAAAAACACTTCTATCCGAGTGAGGAAATCGAGCTGTCAGTGGTTGAAGAAGGTACTCCCATGGATGAATTGTCAATGAACGATCCTCAATCTTCGCCTGATAATCCGAACGCGGAAGAACTGGACGGTCTGTCAGACGATTCCTCCCTGGATATTCATTTGAGAGAATCCCTGCGAATTCTGTCCGACTGGATAAATGCTCAAGATCCGACATCGGCAGATACGGCTGCTAATCTGACCAAAGCCAAAAATTCTCAGGGCTAACGAAGGGCCAAAAAGAAACGCTCGCGCTTATCAAGGTCCTGAAGGGACTGAATCGACGTGTATCCAACCTGCTGAGCTTTATCTTTTAAAGGATCATGGTGATTGATTCCCGTTTCGAGTGCTATCAACCCTCCATCGACAAGAAATTCATAGCTATTCTCCAATAACAGCCGCAGAAAGTCCAGGCCGTCCGATCCTCCGTGCAGAGCATCCCACGGCTCGAAGTCTATTACCTCCGGTCCAAGTGTTTCCATTTCCTGATCAGTCAAATAAGGAGGATTGCTCACAATGAGATCGAATTGCCCTTGCACGGATTGTAGCCAGTCAGATTGCAAGAGCTGTAATCGACTGCTAACGCCAACAGTATCCGCATTCTCAGCGGCCAGGGAGAGGGCGTTTTCTGAAAAGTCAACCCCAACAGCTTCGGCATTCGGAAAAGTATTGAGCAAAGCAATAACAATAGCACCACAACCTGTACCCAAATCCAGGATACGCTTCGGATTCCGATTCAAAATACTCGTGTGGAGCATTTCGACCAAGTACTCGGTCTCAGGACGTGGTATCAAGGTTCGCAAGTCCGTTTTCAGGTTCACCCCATAGAATTCAGAAAATCCTAGTATGTATTGAAGAGGCTCGCGCTTTGAGCGCCTCCGAATTCCATCGCGAATGATTTCCAATTCGTCTTCCCGCAAAGGGCGCTCGTATTGCAGGTACAAATCGAGACGCTTGAGCTGTAATGCTTCAGCGAGGATCCACTCGGCGCTGAGTTTGGCGTGGGGGACTTCCCGCTCCTGCAAAAACTGAGTGCTTTTTTGGAGAACTTCCAGCAAGGATATCATATGAAAGCGGTAATTTTAGTTCAGGGATCCTTTCCCCTCGAACAGTGCTTCCAGCTTTTCTTCGTATTCAGCATTTTGCAGCGCCTCGACCACCGGCTCCAACTCTCCCTCCATCACTTGCGGCAAGGCCTGCAGAGTGAGGCCAATCCGATGATCTGTAACCCGGCCTTGAGGATAATTGTAAGTACGGATTCTCTCGCTGCGATCACCCGTTCCAACCTGGCTCTTTCGCTGTGCCGCGTATTTCTGCTGCTCTTCCCACTGCTTTTTTTCCAATAATCTGGAGTAAAGGACTTTCAACGCTTTTTCCCGGTTTTTGAGCTGTGAACGCTCATCCGCACAATAGACCATTTCGGCGGTGGGCGTGTGAATGATCCGAACAGCAGAATCGGTGGTATTCACATGCTGCCCCCCGGCACCGGAAGCGCGCATGGTGGTGATTTCCAATTCATTGGGATCAATATCAAGATCTACCTCTTCGGCTTCGGGCATCATGGCGACGGTGACCGTTGAAGTATGGATACGTCCTCCCGATTCAGTAACCGGAATCCGTTGCACGCGATGCACTCCAGACTCGTAGCGCAGCTTTTTGTAAACTTCTTCACCGGTAACCAGAAAGATAGTCTCCTTGAACCCTCCTACCTCCGAGGGGCTACTGCTCATGGGCTCAATTTTCCAGCCGTTCAGCTCTGCAAAACGATGGTAAAGCCGGGCCAAGTCTCCTGCAAACAAGCTTGCTTCATCGCCACCGGCACCCGCCCTGATTTCCACAATCGTATTTCGAGAATCGGTAGGATTCGGCGGAATCATAGCTATCATAATCTTCTGCTTCAAATTTTCAAAGGTGCTTTCTAAACCAGGGAGCTCAGATTCCGCTAACTCGCGCAATTCTTCCTCGGCTTGATGGTCATCGACCAGCTCTTTGGTATCAGAGATTTCACTCTGAAGCTTCTCAAGAGTAACGTATTGCTCGATCAAACTACCCAATTTCTGGTGCTCACGGGATAGCTCTGCCGCTCTCCTTTGATCCTGAAAAAAATCGGGCGAGGCCATTTCGCCGTCCAATTCCTGATAGCGGGCTTTGTAGGGTTCTATGGACGGTATCCCGGTCATGCAATTATGGCGAATTAAATAAGTGGAATTTTGTAAAGCAACCCGTATAAAGATTGCTCTTTCAAATGGAAACAAGCCTATACAAGCAAAACGTAGTCGCCTGCATTTGGGATTTTGACAACACCTTCATCCCGGGGTTCATGCAGGGACTCTTATTGTAAGCGTTACAAGATAAACGAAAAACAGTTCTGGGACGAAGTGAACGGTCTTCCTGCGACCTACAAAAAAAGAGGGTTAACTGTTTCTTCCGACACGATTTACCTCAACCATCTCCTGAGTTACGTTCGCAGCGGAACCATCAAAGGCCTGACCAATGAGGCCCTCGAAGAATTGGGAAAGGAACTCGTCTTCAATCCTGGTCTTCCCGAATTCTTCAAATCGTTGAAGAAGCTGGTCAAATTGAAAGATGAATACAAGAAGCACGACATCCAACTTGAACATTATATCGTCAGCACTAGCATGGCGGCAATGATTCGGGGAAGTAAAATTGCACTATTTGTCGAAGGTATTTATGGCTATGAGTTCATAGAAGACCCTTTTGCGCCTCATTACTTAAAACAACAGGATCTTGGGCTACACGCTGACAGGGAAGTTGCACAGACAGGCGTGGTCATTGATAACACCATTTAAACCCGCTACATTTTCGAAATAAACAAAGGCTGCAACAAAAACCCAGCTATAAAGGTAAACTCTGATATCCGTCATTCAGACCAAAGAGTCTCCTTTCACAACATGATTTATGTAGCGGACGGGCCAAGTAATATCTCCATATTTTCTGTCGTGAAAAACAATGGCGTAAAAACCTTTACGGTATACAACAAGGGGTCGCAGAAAGAATTTGCACAGAATGACCGGCTGCTGCAAAGCGGACGTATTCACGGTTACAGCCCAACGAATTTTGAGGAAACGAGCGATACCGGTATGTGGCTGAAAATGCATGTGTGCACCATCTGCGACCAAATAACCGAGCAACGCGAGATTGCTTTGAATCGCAAGGTGAGAAACCGCGACAACACATTCACAACGATGAAAAAACGCTTGAAAAAACGCTTGAAAAGCCTCAACTGAAGCAGGAATCCTTTTTCAAAGAAAAAAAGCGGCAAGAATAGGGAAAATTTTAGCTTTTCAAACGGAAACAAATTTCTATACCTAGCTTCACAATTGTTTTTAACCCCAATATTTGCAAATGATTGAAGTTCAATCGCTCCACAAACGCTATGGCACGATCAACGCCGTGAACGGCGTGAATTTCGAAGTTAATCGAGGCGAAATCCTGGGTTTTCTCGGACCAAACGGTGCCGGAAAATCGACGACCATGAAAATGATTACTGGTTTTGTCCGGCCGACCTCAGGAACAGTCCTGGTGGACGGCCTAGATGTCCAAGAGCACTCTGTTCCCGTAAAAGAACGCATTGGCTATATGCCCGAGAACGGGCCCATTTATGGGGAGATGACCGTAGTGGAATTTTTAAATTTTATCGCTGATATTCGCGGTTTTAGCGACCCTACTCAAAAGGAAGATGCCATCGACCACGTCTGCGATCTCTGTCGCCTGAATTCAGTCCGCCACCAATCCATTGAAACCTTGAGCAAAGGTTACAAACAACGGGTTGGATTCGCCCAGGCGGTCTTGCATGATCCCCCGGCTCTTATTCTAGACGAACCCACAGACGGTCTGGACCCAAACCAGAAGAAAGAAGTCAGGAAAATTATCCGGGCAATGGCTAAGGACAAAGCCATTGTTCTTTCAACCCATATTTTGGAGGAGGTAACTGCTCTGTGTACGCGGGTTATCATCATCGCCAATGGAAAGGTGATCGCAGATGAATCACCAGAAAGCCTTCTCCAGCGCAACAAGCATTTCAATGCATTGTGCATTCGTTTTGAAGAAGCTGACCTTGAAGTCGTTAAAAAAGGAATCAAGGAACTTCCAGAAATTGCCAACGCCGAAATAAACGATGGGGCTCTCGAAGTATTTCCCAAAAACAAACAATCAATTGACAATTTGATTTTGAAAACCTGCCGCGACAATGAGTGGGCTATTTCCCATTTCGAAAAGCGTCCGGTTGGCTTGGACGAAGTCTTCTGGGAGTTGACTGCCTAAATTGAGCTTTCTCTATCCGTCTTCGACTATGACACAAGTATTACCTATCTTTAAACGCGAATTCTTTGGCTATTTCCGGTCGCCAGTAGCTTACGTTTTTCTAATCGTATTCTTGGTGGTATCCTCGGGGTTGACCTTTTACGTCGGTCAATTTTTTGACGCAAGGGTCGCATCCCTGAGCACATTTTTCACCATGCAGCCCTGGATATATACCTTTTTTATATCTGCAGTGGGAATGCGTCTTTGGGCCGAGGAAAAACGATCCGGAACCTGGGAGCTCTTGTTTACACTACCCGTTAGAATACGTGAAGCTGTTATTGGCAAATACCTGGCTGGATGGGCATTTATCACTACTGGAATCCTCCTGACTTTTCCATTACTACTAACAGTCGGATATCTGGGTGACCCCGACTGGGGACCTATCTTTACCGGGTATTTTGGAAGCATCCTAATGGCAGGCAGCTTTCTTGCGGTCTGCTCCTTCACCTCCGCAATTACCAAGAATCAAGTCATCAGTTTTGTAATCAGCGTAGTCATCAATCTTTGCCTTGTATTTCTGGGCTGGTCGGTCTTGACGGATCTAATCTCCTTCCTGCCCGTCTCCTGGATAGATGCCCTGAGTAATTTCAGTTACTCCACTCATTTTGAGGGATTCTCGAGAGGCATGGTCATTTTCGAGGACTTGGCTTTCTTTTTGTCCCTATCCTTTATATCCTTGTTGCTCACAGTGATTATCCTGGAACGCTAATCCAAACGGCAGAAAACATGAATACATCACAAAAGCTTATCGCTGGATTCCTTCTCATCCTGATCCTCATTTTGACTAACATGTTCGCCAGCTTGTTTAGCTGGAAAATCGATCTTACATCGGGCAAAATCTTTACGCTCTCTCAGGGTAGCCAGCAACTGGCTGCACAGTTGGAGGAACCTGTAGATTTTGTTTTCTACTTTAGCCGCACGGTGGAGGATTTGCCCATATCCTTTAAAAATTATGGCACACGGGTCGAAGAAATGTTGCGGCAATTCGAAGCGGCGTCGAAAGGAATGATCCACCTCAATATCATTAATCCAAAACCGGATACCGAAGAGGAAGAAGCCGCCATGCAAGCCAGCATATCAGGGAATCCTATGAGTAATGGGGAAACCCTATTTTTCGGATTGACAATGACCCAGGCAGACAACCAGGAAACCATACAGGTTTTTGACTACCGGAAGGAAAGCTCACTCGAATACGACATCGCCAAGGCGCTTTACACAGTTCAGCAATGGGACAAACCGACAATTGGGCTGATCTCCGGCTTACCAATTGTAGGGACTCCGCAATTCTTTCCCGGACAACAACCTCAAAGCCAGGACTGGGTATTCGTTGAGCAGTTACGCCAGACATTTGAATTTTCCGAAATCAATTCAGCGGATGACTGGCCGGCAGTTGTAGATGTGCTGATGGTGGTACATCCCCAAAATCTGGATGAGCAAATGCTGTTTGAAATCGACCAACATATCATGGCCGGTAATCCAACCTTCATCGCACTGGACCCATCCAGCTATTTTATGAAGGCCAATCAGAACCAGCAGCAAATGATGATGGGTCAGCCTCCGCAAGGCGTCACAAGCAGCCTCGGCCAACTGTTTACTGCTTATGGCATAGAATTCAGCGAGATGGAAATGCTAGTGGATAACAATTACGCCGCACGCGTCCAGTCACAGGGTGGAACGCCTATGCAAATGCCTACGTGGCTCAACCTGACAGAGGAGGCCGTTAACCAGGATGAGTTCATCATGTCCCAACTGGACTCCCTTCTGTTCGTGGAATCGGGAACTTTTGGGAAAACGGAAGATTCGGAATTGGAAATTATTCCGCTGATCCAATCCTCCGGTGATGCGGGCACCATTTTCGCGATGTTGGCAAACCAGATCGCCAACCCTTTGCAATTGACCAACAATATGAACAAGTCCGACTCTCCGGAAACGATCGCCGGATTTGTGCGTGGAAATCTGAAAACCGCATTTCCCGATGGTAGGCCACTGGAGCCACCAGAAGAGGGTGAAGAAGCACCTCCACCATTTGCAGCCGATGACACTGATTCTCTCAAAGAATCTAACGCACCTTGCAATCTGTTTGTAGTAACGGATACAGATTGGATGCAGGACCAATTTTCCACCCGGAGACTGAACTTCATGGGGGTCAGCGCAGTACAGCCCCTCAACGACAATCTAAATCTACTGACCAATGCAGTAGAATTCATGTCAGGCAGCCAGGAGCTCATTTCTATTAGGCCAAAGGGCAATTCGATCCGCCCTTTCATAGTTGTCGATGAAATCGAGAAACAGGCCCAAGTTGAATACCAACAAAAACTGGATGCTCTCAATCAGGAGGTGCAGGGGTTCGAAACTAGAATCCGCGAATTGCAAACCCAACAAGGAGGCGGAAATTCAATTATCATTACTCCCGAATTGCAGGCGGAAATCGCCGAGCTGAATAAGAACGCCGCGGCCAAGCGCAGCGAGCGAAGAGAAGTTCGAAAGAAACTCAGGGAGAAAGTTGAAAGCCTGAACTTCACCCTAGCCTTAGCCAATCTGGCAATCGTCCCCTGTGCAGTGTTCGTATTGGGGGTAATCTTTTTTATCCGAAGACATCACCGTAAGTAGCCCACATTTACCATGAAGTTGAGAACACTTTTAATCGTTGCCGTAATCCTGGCCATCCTTACCTCGGTAGGCTACTACATCCGCAATGCATCGCTGACTACTCCTGAGGACGATCCACTGATCGGCACTCAAATAGTTGACCCAAACATCCTGAAGGCAGTCACGAAAATACATATAACCAAAGAGGGAGAAGAAGCGATCCTTGAGCAAAACGATCAAGGCAAGTGGGTCGTAAAATCCCTTTATGGACTCCCAATCGATTTTGGTAAGCTGAACAGGATGATCAGAAGCATGGTGGATTCAAAAGTCCTCCGGCGAATCACATCGCGGGAGAATCGCCTTGCGCGGCTGGACCTTACCCAAGGAACCGTGAAATTTTTATCCGACGAAGGGAAGGAACTGGTAAATCTCACCTATGGAAAGTCGCTTTCCGGTGGAGGAAAAGCTTTTATCTTTGGTTATGAAAAAACTGCCTTTCTTTCCTCCGAAAATCCCAGTATAGATGCAAATTCCAATAACTGGGCCGACAAGGTTCTATACAAGTTTGAAGCGGATAACGTAGCCGGCATTCAGTTTGTCCTTTCGGATGAGACATGGGGAGTGCGACGGGATGATAAGGATAAGGATTTTGTTTCAACCTTACCGGTTGATGCCCGAACTCCAAAGCAGTCTGACATCAAATCACTCATTAACCGCTTCACAAGTTTACGGTTTACTGAGGTAGGCGAGAGAGAAACGGAATCGGCCACCGAAGCCTGGAAACTGGCAGTGGATAACGAACGGTCATTGAAATTCACTCTGTTTTCCGGAGAAACCATCTCGGTTAAAATGAACCAATGGGCTCCGCTCGACCCGGAAGGTGAGGAGGCGCCGGCAACTACCGAATCCCCTGTGGCCTATCTCCATATTTCCATTAGCCAACCCGATCATGCCATCAACGGCCTTATGGATCGATTGATTTTCAAAGCGTCCTCATACACCTTTACCAGTATTCCATTGGAAATCACTGAAGTAGCCGATCTTCTGGAACCGGAGGAAGAGCCCGAAGAGGGAACCAGTCCAGCAGAGATAGGCTCAGACGAGCAAGAGGATAGTCCGGCTTCTGCAACCACTAAAACCATTCAAGGACAACCGGAAATCAAACAACACGACGACGGCAATTCCGTTATTTTTGAGGCGAATCCTCCTAAAAAGGAAGAAGCCGTTGAGAATGCTGAAGAAGCAGAGGCGGCGACAAAAAGTCCTTAGGCACTCGGCTTCCAATCCTGAAGCTCCATCTGGAGTAATCTGCGTCCGTTAAATTCATTCCAGTTAAGTTTGATCGCCAGATCGATGTTGCTGTCCGCCGGAGGCAAACGATCCGCTTTCTTCCAGGCGACTCCGGATACAAAGGTCCCGTTTCGAGCACGCAGACAAAACCGAAAATGATCATTCCCGAATGGCTCCGGACACTGAGCCAGGCGGATTTCACTCAATCCGAAAACCGGCTCGGGATTGCCTTCACCAAAAGGATTGAGCAGGCCTACCGTATTCAACAGATCAGGACAAATGTCATCGGGTCTGATGTAAGCAGCTATCTCAATTTCCGGCTCAAATAGATCGCCTTCAAGAGCACGTTTTACCGCATTGTCGAACGCCACCTGAAAAGCTTCTATGTTGCGGCATTCCAGGGAAACACCAGTAGCCATCGGGTGACCACCCCAACTATTTAGGAGATCACTGCATTCACCAAGCACCTCAATCAGATTCACACCAGGGACACTTCGCCCTGAGCCTTTGGCCAATTCGCCTTTTTGGCCAAGCACGACCGTGGGAACATTGTGCTTTCTCGATAAACGACCTGCCACAATACCCACAACCCCGGGATGCCAGTCCGAGCGGTGAAGCACGTACCCCGAAGCACCCTGAAGGAACTTACCGATGTAAACATTGGCCTCATCAACAATTGCCCTTTCAATTTCCTGCCGCTCAAGATTCATGCTGTCTAGTTCCTTGGCAATATCCAGGCAACGTCGCAGGTTTTTGCTCAGGAGCATGTTTACGGTCATTTCGGCATTGGCCAATCGTCCACTTGCGTTAATCCGCGGACCCAATTTGAAGGATATATCGGTTGGCGAAATGGAACGGCCAGTTTCCATCCCTGAAACATGAAAAAGCGCATGCAACCCTTCGCGATGCGTTGATTCGAGAACCTTCAGGCCCCGATGCACAAGAATACGATTTTCACCAACCAGAGGGACCAAATCGGCAATAGTGCCCATCGCCACCAGGTCCAAATACTCTTTCAACTCGATCTTATATGCGGTGCGGTCTCCCTCTTCACGTAAGGATTTTACGATACCGTGGACAAGCTTGAAGACCAGACCAACTGAACAAAGATTTTTCCAGGGTTCGTGAGAGCCATCATTCACATGCGGATTTACTAGTATCGCCGGAACTGGCTCTTTGCAGGTCCGACGATGATGGTCGATGATAATAACATCTGCGCCTGTTGATCGGATGTATTGAATTTCTTCGGCTGAATTAGTTCCACAGTCCACGGCAATCACCAGACCTGCCGGTTGATCCGCTAGGGCACGATCCACAACCGCCTTGGAAAGACCGTAGCCCTCATTCATTCTTTGAGGAATTGTAAATTCAGGGAGGGCACCGAAGCGGTTCAAAGCATGGACAAGCAACACGGTGCTCGTAACTCCATCCACATCATAATCACCGATGATGGCAATTCGCTCATTTTGCTCCATAGCCCGGCGAATCCGATTAACGGCATCTTTCAAGCCGGTTAGACTGAAAGGGTCATCTAAATGCTTAAGCTTCGGGTGCAAAAAGGCCCTGGCCTCCTGAGGTTCTTCGATATCTAGGCGCGCCAGTAACTGACCAATGAGCCGAGGGACTCCCAATGATTTTGTGAAGTGGGAAACCTTCCGTTCCGAAACGGCTGCACTCCGCCAAATCATGCCGGTTTAGGCCTTGCTTTTAGATTTCGCGCCCGCTTCCCACTCATACTTGGGCAATACGTCCGAATGGGATTCCACATGTCTCCGATCTCCCTTGTGCCACCAGTAAAAAACCGGACTGGCGATAAAAATCGAAGAAAACGTTCCGGTGAGAATACCAACCACAAAGGTAAATGCAAAGTCGCGAATAATACCCGTTCCAAAAATGAGAAGGGATACCGTTACCAACAAAGTAGTCACAGAAGTTAAAATGGTACGGGCCAGGGTGCGATTGATCGCCAAGTTGACAATCTGGTTTAGCTTAAGACCGGGATTAAGATCCAATTCTTCGCGTATCCGGTCAAAAACTACGATCGTATCATTTAGTGAATATCCGACAATC
>DDZZ01000038.1:296755-297227 GCA_002346535.1 Opitutales bacterium UBA2995
TCATTTAGTGAATATCCGACAATCATCAACAAGGCTGCGACCATGGGGGCAGAGAACTGATTATCAAACAACACAAAGATTCCGATGGTCATAAACAAATCGTGAACCGTCGCAACAACGGCCCCAACACCAAATCCAACTTCAAACCTAAGCGCCACGTATAGGAGAATACAAATCAGCGCGATGCCGATAGACATGAATGCATTCAGTTGAATTTCTTTCCCCACCGTAGGTCCAATTTTATTAATTCCAATGAGCTCAAGTCCCTTGTCCGGATAGGAATCAAGCAACGCTCTATTAAGCTCAACTCCTTTTTCAAATTCAGTAGCAACTTTAAGTACGATGTCTGTATTAGCGCCCAAAGGAGTTTGGCTAGTGACGCTAACCTCCTCAATTCCCAAGCCGGAGGCAACAGCGTCGACCTCGGCCACAGTTAGCTCTTGCTTGAAGTGGTAGGCAATTTCGTCCCCGC
>DDZZ01000038.1:297524-306671 GCA_002346535.1 Opitutales bacterium UBA2995
GTGGTAGGCAATTTCGCCCCCGCCGGTAAAATCAATACCGTAGATGTCGTCACCCTTGATCACCGCCATGGATACCCCGATCAGCACAATAATCCACGATGTGATAAAGGCATATTTACGGTAGTCGAGAAACTGAATGGAAGTTTCCTTGAAAATTGTGACCGTCAACATCCGCTTAGTGATCTCCGTGTTTATCAGCAGGTCCAGAAAGGCGCGGCTGATAATGAGAGCGGAAAACATGGTGGAACCAATACCAATAGCCAAAGTCACGCCGAATCCCTTAACAGGACCCGTTCCAAAATAGATAAGGATAAAGGAAGTAATCAAGGTTGTGACATTGGCATCCACAATGGTTGAAAATGCTTTGTTAAATCCACCCAACAGAGAGTTCTTCAAGGTCTTCCCAGCTTGTAACTCCTCCCGCATCCGTTCGTAAATCAGGATGTTGGCATCCACTGCCATACCGACGGTGAGGACCAAGGCTGCAATCCCCGGCAAGGTCAATGTAGCTCCCAAGCTTGACAGTGTTCCCGCAACGATAACCAAATTGAGCACCACTGAGATAAGCGCCACCACACCGGCAATCATGTAATAAAACAGCATGAAAAATACCACGACCGCAGCACCAATGATAAAGGCTTGCTTACCGGAATTTACCGCATCTTCCGCCATCGTCGGGCCAACCTCATACAATTCCGCGATTCGTAATTCGACGTCCAAAGGATTGTTTAATCCATTCGCAATTTCTTCTGCTTCACGCTGGGTAAAGGAACCGGTAATTCGGGCAGAGTCGCCCGCGATTGCAAAACGCACGCTGGGAGCGGTAAGCAATTCACCATCTAAAGTAATCGCAAGCAACCCTGGAGGAGCATTTTGAGTGTTCCGGCTGGATATATCACGTGTCAGCTGCTCGAACTGACGCCCGCCTTCGGATGTAAAATCCATCAAGATTTCAAATCCGCCAAATTCGGCAATCGCTGCGCGCGCCTCATCAATCGCATCTCCTTTCATTTCAGGAATGCGTTTGATGTACAAATAACTGGTCTGGATGCTGCCGTCTGCGGCTTCGTTTTCCAGAGCCTTGGCTACGTAGCCGATAGGCGCATTGGGATCATTCAGACTTGTTGGAACCGCCGTACGATGAACAAGGTGAAATTCCAGGCGCGCGGGTTTGCTGATGGCACTTTCAACTTCCGGATTACTGACTGTGGATTCACCAGGCAATTGAACTTCAATTCTGTTTTCGCCGGTCGTTCGAATGACCGGTTCAGTGACACCCAGAGCGTTAATACGCTTTCCTAGTATATCGATAGCCTTCGATAAATCACCCTCTTTTTGGTACTGGGTTGCGGTCGGATCCAAGTCCAACTCAAAGACAAAAACAACCCCCCCCTTCAGATCCAACCCAGGTTGGAGCCGTGCTTTGGAACGCTTCAGAAGTTCCTCCATAAGCACTTCGTTGCGTATTTCGGTATTCCTTAGGCTGGCCTCAAGAATAAGGTGAGGGAAATATTGTGAGAGATCCAGCGAGCGATTGTTCGCAATACTGCGCAAAGCTACATAAAAAGTCTTATAGGACTCCGCTTCATTTTCATAAGCAACCTGTGCCTCCTCGACAAGCGAAGTAAAGGCAGAGTCCTGATTGCTTTCCGCAAGAATGTAATCCTTGAAAGGCGTATCCTTATAAGGCTGCAAATAAAGTACCGCAGTGAATACGATCAGGGCTGAGAGAATTAGTTTCCAAATAGTACTACCGGTCATGGATAGCGACAAATTAAGATGATAAGGAGGGGATGATTAAGATTCGGAGGCGATTTTCCCCTGAACGAAGCTTTTCTGGATTTCGACCTTAGTATTCTCGGCAATGCGAATGACAAAACGATCGTCTTTCACATTGGTAATAGTGCCGTAAATACCGGAAGCCGTGATCACGTCGTCACCCGTAACCAGCTCTTCAATCATTTTTGTGTGTTGTTTCTGTTTTTTGCGCTGAGGAGCAACCAAGAAAAACCACATCGCACCCAGTATGAGAAACCAGAAAATGATCATGGTCATTCCACCGCTCCCTTGTGACTGGGCAAAATGGATGAGAATAAGATTGCTAAGAGCTGTCTCCATAATTGATTCCGTAAAATTAAAACGGACCACTCAAGAAAAGTGTTTTTAGAAAGGCAAGTCATTAACCAATGCCTTTACCCACCTGCCAACTCGAAGCAGAGACTGCCTGAATTCCCGAAAAGTTTGATTAATCAGCAGTTTCTGCAATACGCAGGCGCTTCTTTTTTACCAAGCGTGCGGGTTCAGGGGAATGACTTGTTTAAACTTTGGAATCCCTCGCAAAAGATTACCGCAGCCGCGTACCAAACATCGGTTTCCGTATCGTTTTCGTCCTCCTTTAAAACGCATGGATTCGAGTTGATTTTGAAGACGACCAACCCGTCCATGCCAACCGCGTAGTCAATGCACCCAGACTCGATTCCCGCCAATTTAAAAATTTCCATCAGTTTTTGCTGATGCGAAAATTGTCACCCTTCCTAACGAAGCCAGGATTTACGTAATCACGAACAACATTATCATTGGCGATCAGTTGCTCTATTCTTCCAATATCGAAGAAATGACCCAATCCGATCCTTATTATGAAGGTGAAAAACTAAAGATCCGGGATTTGGGAACCATAGCGGCAAATCGCAAGCTGAATCTAATAAGGATAAACTTATCCGAATTCTTAAAATCAGGGACATTGTTTTCCTGTATGGCATTGAACCTGAATTATAAAAACCGGTAAGGAGAATCCAATTTTTGGAACTGCCATAATCGCGGCGGCTGTATTTCCCGGCCCTCGTTGACGTAACCTATTCCACTGTCAATGGCGCGTAATCCTCGGGGGAGAGCAATTCCTCCAATCCAGATGAATCCGTGATCTTGAATTTGATGATCCATCCTTCTCCGTAGGGGTCCTGATTGATCAACTGAGGTGAATCTTCCAACGGACCATTTACCTCCAGAACTTCGGCATCAACAGGCAGATAGATATCCGAAGCAGCTTTAACGGATTCTACGACGCTGAAACTATCCCCCTTGGAAAAAGTATCACCCTCCTCTGGAAGCTCGACAAATGTGACATCCCCAAGGCTGGTTTGTGCAAAATCGGTGATACCAATCAATGCCGTTTGGTCATCCAGCAATTTAATCCATTCGTGCTCTTTGGAATATTTAAGCTCAGCAGGTATGTTGCTCATTCGTTAAAGGAGTTGAATTATGAAAATTATGCGTTTTTATGGATAGGTGGTTTTACACGTCTAATGGCGTAACGTTTTCCTCTTAAATCGACTTCCAAATTGTCTGACGAGACAAAATCGCGGCGAATGACCGCCGACCCGATCGGCTGGTTGAGTATCGGCGACTGAGTTCCCGAAACTACTTCTCCGATACATTGGTCTCCAGAATAGACCGAAGTTCCCGCGCGTGCGATACGTCGGCCGTTCAGGACAAAAAACAAGGTCCGTCTTGGGATGCCTTGAGCTTTTTGGGCTTCCAAGGCAGAGCGGCCGATGAAATCCGAATCCTTCTTTAATTTTACAGTCCAACCGATTCCGCCTTCGTAAGGTGTCACCGTATCACTGATCTCGTGCCCATAAAGAGGAAACCCGGCTTCCAGGCGCAAGCTGTCACGAGCCCCGAGGCCGGCCAGTTGCAATCCGCTATTCTCACCCGTTTGCAGGATAGCAGCGGCAATATTTGGGGCCTGATCCCATTGCCCATAAATTTCGAAGCCGTCTTCACCGGTGTAACCAGTGCGGCTGATAACGGCCGGGCCATCGAGGATGGTCCCCTCGGCAAAGTGATAATAGGCTATCTCGCTAAGCGGAATTTTCACCAGCTTCTGAAGGATCTCTTCCGACTGCGGACCTTGAATGGCAATTTGACAATACTTCAAAGAAGCATCCGTTGCCGAACAATCAAACGCTGAGGCTTTATCCAAAATCCAGGCCACGTCTTTCTCTGTGTTGGAAGCGTTGATACAAAGCAAAAACTCAGAATCGGATCGGCAATAAATCAGCAAATCATCCAAAACAGTTCCACCTTCGTAACACATGGGAGTGTAAAGGACTCGTCCCGGAGTCATCTTGCTTACATCGTTGGTAACGAGGCTATCGAGAAAGAGCTTGGACTGAAGGCCACTCACTTCCATTTCACCCATGTGACTGACATCAAACAATCCGGCGGAATTTCTTACGGCGAGATGCTCCGCCAAGATTCCGGAATATTGTACTGGCATGTCCCAACCACCAAATGGAACCATACGTGCTCCGTGCTCACGGTGGAACTTGTTAAGAGATGTTTTTTTCAACTCATCCGTAGTCATCTGAAAGGATACCCTAACTAATGCAGACTCATGTAAAAGCAACACTTGAAAATTCCCAACAGTTCTTTATGGTAAAATTCCTAATGAGAATAGGTATAGTCAGGAACTGGCTCTTTTCAGACCTAAAGAGGTCATTGAGTTGAATCAGGCAATGGAAGTTAACAACTTAAGCTCCCAAATGGAGGAACAGGGTGGAGAGGACCCACTGCCGCGAAATTGCAAGGAAAACTTAAAACACTACCCCGCAATTTTTAATTACTGGGAACAGGCGGACCCTGATTGCATTCCCAAAGGAATCGCAACCCCTTCTTCTAAATGACCACCCTGACCTTAGCCGTGGTATTGACCGTTGGCGTTTCCGCCTTTTGTTCCGTGCTAGAAGCCATGGTGCTGAGTACCACCACCGCGGAAATCGAATCCATGGCAAACAAATCTGCCAAATGGGGCAATTTGTTCAAAACCATCATAGCAGAAATCGATGATACCATATCGGCCATTCTGACTTTGAACACGATTGCCAATACGGCGGGCGCGTCGGTAGTGGGCACATTGGCCGCAGAAATTTACGGATCCTCAGCCGTGGGAATAGTTGCGGCAATCATGACATTCATGATCCTGATTTTTTCAGAGATCATTCCAAAAAATGTCGGCGTTGCCTACCGACCCTGGATACAACCTTTGTCGGTCTATCCTCTGGTTGCCATTCGCTTTTTAATGAAGCCCGTCACCTACTTCACCCGCAGCTTCGTGCGGTTGTTGGTCAAAGAGCATGAGACCTCCAGTGAAGAAGCGGAGGAAGAAATAAAATTGCTTGCTGAAAAGGGAGCCAAGGAAGGAAAATTGCGGTCCGCCGAAGCCGATGTAATCAGCAACACGCTTACCCTGGATGATGTGGCCATCGACGACATTATGACCCCGCGAACCGTGGTTTATGCCCTCGAGCAAGACCAAACCATTGGCGAGGTGTTCAAGGAATTTAACAACATCCCATTTGCCAGGATACCAGTCTATACTGAGACGATCGACAATGTAGTCGGCTATGTGCGCCGACGAGATCTGCTCCAGGCGGTTGCGGATGATGCTCACGATACCCAGCTCGAGGAATTGATGGATCAAGCATTGTTCGTCCCCGAAACTGCAAACGGTGCCGATACCCTGCAAAGCTTCCTGGCCAAACAGCAGCAATTGGCCATCGTTGTAGACGAATTTGGCTCCGTAACCGGAGTGGTTACAATGGAAGACATCATCGAGCACATTCTCGGTCGCGAAATATTTGAGAAGGACGACGTCGCAGTGGACATGCGTGAATTGGCTCGGGCGAAAAACGCACAAAAACGCGATAAGGAAGTGATAATGGCCAAACAGAAAAAAGAGTTCAAAAAGAAATCGGAAGAGACTTAGATCCTTTGCATGAAAGTCTCGTGCCAAGAATCTGTATACTGGCTTCACGACCTGAGCCCTTTTATAATTAAATTCTCCGATGATTGGGGAATTCGCTGGTACGGATTCGCTTATGTTTTGGGTTTCGTCGCAGCTGCCGTACTTCTATCAATCTATTTCAAGAGAGGGAGATCGCCCTTCAACAAAGATCAATCCGGCACAATCATGATGATTCTGATAATTGGAACCATGGTCGGAGGCAGATTGGGGTACATGTTACTGTATGAAGCGGCTACTATGATCAGTGCTCCCTGGAAGATAATTCAGGTCTGGAAGGGAGGCATGGCCAGCCATGGCGGAATTGCCGGCTTGGCCGTTTCGGTTTGGTATGTAGCCCACCGCTTCAAACAACCGTTTTGGAAAGTGAGCGATATCGTGGTCACTTTGGGCCCGGCCGGCGTATTCTTCGGAAGAATTGCCAATTTCATAAATGGGGAGCTCTGGGGCACATCTACGACTGTACCTTGGGCAATCGTATTTCCAGATGCATCCCCCTATGGAGTGCCCCGTCATCCCAGCCAACTTTACGAAGCAGCCCTGGAAGGACTTATGATGCTGATTTACCTTCAATTGAAGTTTTGGAAATCCGGGGTTATCCAAAATAGGCCTGGGCAGCTCACCGGAGAATTCTTTGTGCTGTATGCCATTCTCCGTATTTTTGGAGAACAGTTTCGCGAGCCGGATGCGGATCCAATTCTTGGTTTGAGTAGGGGCAGCTTTTATTCGATCCTGATGATCCTGATCGGAGTGGCCTTCATTATTCGATCATCCAAGGCTAGGCAATCTAACGAAAAAGCATGACCGGAGTCCGGCAACGACGAATCATTTCCGTGGTGGTGCTTCCAGTTAAAAGTTCCCGGATTCTGCCATGACCGACCGAGCGGCATCCAAAATCGCCCCCGCTTTCAGCTGCTCCATCTCCTCCAATTGCGAAATTACAGTTTGTTAGGGTTTGTATCCCAAGGCTTCTACTGAGATCGGCCATTAAGGGCGCTTCATCATGTCTTAGCTGACATGAAGGACGTCGACCGTGGCGTCCTCTAGCCGTGACAAAATCCATGAAGCATACTGTTAAAAGACTGACTGTAGGCTGAACCGGCGGAACAGAGAAGTAATTTTGTCATGCTAGATTATAGCACCGTTCGGAATAACAGCACCTTTAAGGATGACTATGACACCATCCCGCACAATATAACCATCTCCCTCTTCCTTGTCTTCCTTACCGTCAGGCGAAAGCGTTACGTTGTCTCCAATGCGGGCATTTTTATCGATAATTGCGTTTTTAATGCGGCAGTTTTTTCCTACGCCCAAGGGTGGGATTCCTTTCCCAAGGCTTTTTTCGACTTCATCAAGGGATTCAAAATAGTCGCCTCCCATCATTACAGTATTTTCAAGATGACTTCCGGCCCTGATGATGGAGCGTACTCCGATCGAACAGTTATTCAGTGTAGCCTCATGAATGATACAACCGTCCGCGATGATGGCATGACCGATCGAACACTGATTGATTTTTGAAGCCGGGAGATAACGGGCATGGGTAAAGACCGGATGTTCGGCCTCGAAGAAGTTAAAGGGAGGGACTTCGCTGGCCAAAGAAAGATTGGCGTTAAAGAATGCACCCACGGTTCCGATATCCTCCCAATACCCGTCGAAAATGTAACTGGTGAGTTTGGACTTCCCCAACAGTGATGGAATGATCTCTTTCCCGAAATCAGTCATATCGTTTTCCAGCGACTCAATTAGCAGATCGCGGTTAAACAAATAAATGCCCATAGAGGCCAGGCTGTGACTTTGTCCCTCGGTATTCTCGATTAGGGATTCGAGCGATTTGCTGACAGCCAGCCCCTGGATGATATCTGGATCCGTCGGTTTCTCGACAAATTCGCTGATCGAGAGATCATCGTTTACGCGCATTAGGCCAAGCCCCTCGATCTCACTTGTCGGCACAGCTTTGGCCGCAATACTTACGCCGGAACCAAGGGCAATATGCTGATTGATCAAATCTGAAAAATCCATCCGGTAGAGTTGGTCTCCGGACAATATCAGCAGGTAATCAAAATCAAAATTACTGAAGTGATGCATGTTCTGCCGTACCGCATCGCCGGTCCCTTGATACCAGGATTCGCCTTTCATCGTCTGCTCGGCGGCCAGAATATCGACAAAGCCTCCACCGAAAGGGTCGAATTTGTAAGACTCCAGAATGTGCCGATGGAGCGAAGCCGTATTGAATTGCGTCAATAAGTATACCCGGTTGAGACCGGAATTCAGGCAATTACTGATAGGGATATCGACCAGGCGATACTTTCCCGCCAATGGAACAGCAGGTTTACAACGCTCTCTTGTGAGGGGATAAAGACGGGTCCCTCGCCCTCCACCCATGATAACCGCAAGAACTTTAGGGGTCATGAATAAGTTAGTTAATGGCTGATCCTTCAGCATGTCTATATTCCTCAGGCCCAAATTTAGGACAACTTAAAAATGTGCGGATTTGTCGGATATATCGGGTAACAAAAAGCAACAAGCATCCTCCTCCAAGGCCTAAAGCGACTGGAGCATAGAGGCTACAATTCATCGGGAATCGCCGTGTACGAGGACAATACCCTCAAAGTGATACGTAGAGTTAGTTGGCAGGGTTAAGGAGTTGGTACGGAGGTAAACAAGTCACTCAGCCAGGCACCCTGGGAATTATTTCCCAAAACAATGGATTGGAAGCCACGATTTTTGGGGGTATCTACCCAATATGGATCATTTCTCAAACCCTGAAATTAAGGTAGTACGCCTTTATCTGATTTATAACCAACAATTAACAGATATTGAACGGGAAATGGAATAGCTCATGCTAAATTAAGGTAGGAAAACGAAACTTTAAACAAAAGCATGAAGAAATTAATCACACTCATTACAATCGGTAGCCTCCTATTTGGAGGAATAACGTTCGCCCAACCCGGTGGCGATGGCGGTTCCGACCGTGAACGCAAAAGGCCTGGCAAACTTCCACGGATCCTTCGTGGTGACGAAGTCCTCGCTCCTTTGTTCGAGCAGTTCAAAGCCGACCGTGCTGCGTTTAGAACTCAATTTTCAGACCTCAGGAAACAAATTGCCGATGCCACAGATGAGGAAAAGGATGCACTCGTAGCCAGTATCAAGGAATTGAGAAAGCACAACAAAGGCGCTCAACGAGATTTTAGACGCACCATGCGAGCACGCCTCAAGGAACTCCGTGTAGCCAGAAACGCCAGATAATCCAAAACCATTTAGTTAAAAAGCAGCTTCCAACCGGGAGCTGCTTTTTTGTAGTGCTATTTAACGAAATTAAAGGGGAGGCTGGTGCGGCAACAAGG
>DDZZ01000073.1 GCA_002346535.1 Opitutales bacterium UBA2995
TTTTTCAAAATGATGGTGTATGGGCGCCATTTTAAACACGCGTTTTCGACGCGTCTTGTAAGAAAATACCTGAATGATGACGGATAGCGCTTCCATGACGAATATGCCACCGACAATAACCAGAGTCAAGGGCTGATGTACCATAAATGCCACTACGCCAATTAGGCCGCCGAGCGCAAGCGAACCAGTGTCTCCCATAAAAACTTCTGCGGGATGCGAGTTGAACCATAAAAATGCTAGCCCAGCTCCCACCAGGCATCCACAAATAATACTCAATTCACCAACTCCGGGAACAAAGCTGATAAAGAGATAATCGGCGATGATGGAATTGCCCGCTGCATAAGACATGATGGCATAAACGAGCGCAACTGATATGGTACAACCAATAGCAAGCCCGTCGATTCCGTCGGTAAGGTTGATGGCATTGGAGGAGCCAACCAGGATAAAGAATAAAAATATAAATAGAATGGGTATAGGCAGTGAAAGAAAGACCGGCTCCTTGAAAAATGGCACCCACATTTCACGAACTTTCGATGAGCTTTCAGGATGCCACAGCAGTAATCCCAGCACACCTACGGTAATTGAAGTCTGCCAGATGATTTTTTGTGTTTTACTCAGCCCATCACTGTTTTTCCGCGTAATTTTGCAATAATCATCCAAAAATCCCAGGACAGTGAGAGCCGTATACACCCCCAGGGCGGTCAGCACAAAAATGTTCCATTCAGCCCACAGCAACACACTCACTGTAACTGCACAATAAATCATCAGGCCGCCCATAGTAGGTGTGTTTTTCTTACTGGCATGCAGATCGGCTAAAGACCCCAGCTCCGATTTTTCACGCAGTGTCTGGTGAATTTTGGACTGACGAAGTCGGCTGAACAAAGGTCCGGCTACCGCAAATCCGATTACAAGTGCGGTTGCAGAACCAAGGAGGGCGCGAAATGTAATATACCGGAACAGACGGAGCGGTCCCCAATAACTCTCAAAATCTGCCAGATAACTTAACATGTTGCTTCAATTTGCTGGTTAAGGCTTTTGAGTTGCAAATAGATATTTTCCAAAGCGTACGCGCGGCTGCCTTTCAAAAAAACCGAACCTGCCTGATCCTTCAGTTCCGTGACCACTTCACGGTCATCATCAAACACTTTAAGAAGATCCTCATCCTTTCCCGCAGTACGAAATCCTCGTATAAATCCATTCACCTCACGGCCAGTCAGGTACAGTCGATCTATGGATCTCAGTTTGAAGGAGCGACCCAATTCCTCGTGATATCCTTCAGTGTACTCACCCAGTTCTTTCATACCGCCTATCACGTAGAAGCGTGGACGATCTTCAGGGGTGGTTGCCTGAAAGTATTCAAGTGAATCCCGCATGCTTGACGGATTGGCGTTATAGCAATCTAGGAAAATATCGAGCCCACCAAGCTGTATGCGTTCGCATCGCAAATCCTCCGGCTTCCAGATATTCAAACGTGCCTGCAGGTCATTCGGATCCATACCGCGCTCCAGGCAGAGTAATAGACACAACACCATGTTACGTGCCATTCCATTGCTCGTTCTGCCGGTGGAAAAACTCATAACGCGGCCTTTGGACGGACGAATCACGATATCGGTCTGGTTCTTTGAATGATCGAGGCTGAAATCCACGAATCGGCATGAAACCGGGTAGTACCGACCCGGTTCCGGCTTTCCGGCAACCAGGCACGGAGCCTTCAGGTCCGAAAAGGGCGCAAACCGAAAACAGGTTGAAGGAAGCACTGTCAACACTTGGGTTGCGGCAGCCAAGGCAGCTTTTTCAAGAGCGACCCCTTCCAGTGATCCCACACCCTGTAGGTGTACAGGCGCAACCGTGGTTATAATCGAATAGTCAGGCTGAGAGATGCGAGCCAGACCGGCAATTTCTCCCGGTGCATTCATTCCGATTTCAACCACCGCGTTCTCGTACTCTTTATTCAACCGAAGCAGCGTGAGCGGAACACCCAGATGGTTGTTTAAATTGCCACGTGTTTTTAAATTACCATCCCCCAGAAGGCTTGACAAAAACTCCTTGGTAGACGTTTTTCCGCAGCTTCCCGTAATTGCTACAAGTGTACCCGTAAATTTTATACGAACTTTCAAGGCCATATCATGAAGCGCTTTTTCGACGTTCGGAACAACCAGTTGCGGAAACTCAAGTTTCGGATCTTCACGAGTTACCAATGCCGCAACTGCACCTCTGGATTTGGCATTCTTGACAAAGTCATGACCATCGCGCCGTCCGGTTCTTATGGCCACGAACACCTGCCTATCCTCTACCTTACGGCTATCAATATTGAACTCAGTGATTTCGGCCGGCGGGTCCTGTGACCACTTCCCGCCAGTCCATTCTGAAAAATGTTGAGTCGATAGCCGGATCACTTTTTTCGCAATTTTTCCAGTTGTTTGATTTTCAGGACTTCCCATGTGACAACCCTGTCGTCGAAGGGCACAATTCTGTCTTTAAATTCCTGCATTGTCTCATGACCCTTTCCAGCGATAAGGACTGTGTCCCCCGGCTGAGCCAGGCCCAGAACCCTGCCGATGGCCAACTTGCGATCCGGATTGAACTCGATTGAATCTGAATCCTGAACGCCGGCCTTCATATCCTCGAAAATGGCCTCAATAGATTCGCCTCTCGGGTTATCCGAGGTAGCGCACACAAAATCGGCATGGCGCTGCGCTACTTCCATCATAGATTTCCGCTTATCGCGATCTCGGTTCCCACCGCATCCGAAAGTTACCAGCAGGCGTTCACGAGTAATTCCCCGGAGCATGGAAAGCGCCTTATCCAAAGCGTCATCGGTATGTGCGTAATCCACAAAAACGTCGTAGCCTTCGGCTTCTTCAATCCTTTCCATCCTTCCCGGAACGCCAGGAAAAATCTCCAGGATCGGCAACACCGTCTCAATCGCAATTCCCAGACAGTCGCAAACTGCCAAAGCAGCAAGGATATTGCTTAAATTGTAGAGTCCCGGAAGTTTTGTGGAGCCCTTTAGCTTCCCGCCGGACCAATTCAAGGTGAACCGGGAACCGGCGTGATCGCATTGATAGTTACTCAAATAAAAATCAGCTCGATTATTCTCCATGGAAAAAGTCCGAAGCTTAACCGTGGAATCCATCTCTGATACCAAGCGCTTACTGTAGGAATCATCCAAATTGACTACCGCATATTCAGGCAGGCCACAGATTTCACCGGTAAACAAGCTTTGTTTGACCTTAAAATACGTTTCCAAATCTCCATGATAATCGAGGTGATCCTGTGTAAGGTTGAGAAAGACAGCGATTTTCAGGTCCATCCCAAAGATCCGTTTCTGATCAATACCATGGCTACTCACTTCAATGACACTCCGCGTACAACCTGCCTCTAGCATTTGTTTGAGAAGGGAAAAAGAGTCAATGGCCTCGGGAGTCGTTTTAAATGAAGGCAGCGTCCGATGACCGAGATCGTATTGAATGGTGCCGATTAAACCGGTCAATCGGTTAGAAACTCCTTTTAGCAAGGATTGGACGATGTATGAAACGGTTGTTTTTCCATTAGTTCCGGTAATTCCAATGAGTTCTAACCGCTCGTCCGGCTTTTCATAAAAGTTACGGGAAACCTGAGCTACGACTTTGCGAATATCTTCAACCTGAATCGTAGTAACCTGAGGATAAATTTGGTCACTCTCCAACACCACCGCAACGGCACCCCGGTCAATAGCCTCCTCAACATAGAAAGTTCCATTGGTCCGCAATCCCGGAATCGCAAAAAAAACGGATCCAGGAATAACCCTACGACTATCCGTTACCAAAGCATTCACGGGAATTTGTAAATTACCTGCGTGCTTAAGCTTTAGAGAGTCAGGGAATAGAGTTTCTAAATTCGGGCTCATGCCAAAATGACACGACCTCGGTCTGCGGGTGGCTGTTCCCCACTTATACCCGGTCGGGTCAGAGGTACTGTAAGTTTGAATATCAAGGTTCAAAAATCCTCGTATAGGCGGCTTATTTTCTTTCTTCCAAAGCGAAAAATCCGCGAATGGGAGCTTTCGAAGATATCCCAAA
>DDZZ01000072.1:0-1751 GCA_002346535.1 Opitutales bacterium UBA2995
TGCTTCTGGATCAAAACCCCAATTCGGTTTTTCCCAATGCGTCGGCCATTCGGCAGGCCACAATTCCCGGAAATTGCCCAATTCGTTTGTAATAATAGCAACCGTTAAAATTCCACCCCCGAAAAGGATTCCCGATTGAATCACGTCCGTGAACACAACGGCGCGAAGACCGCCAAGGCTGGTGTAAGTGATGGTGACAATGCCCATCAGGATGCAGATGGGGGTCGTCCAACTTTCCCCCAAACCAAGGACGGGAACCAGAACCTTATCGGTGGTTGCATGGATAATCACAGCCATCCAAAACAACCTTATCAAGGTAAATAACGTTGATCCCAGCAACCGAATGCTGAGGCCCAGTCGCTGCTCTAGAATTTCATATGCTGAGGTAACACGCAGCTTCATGAAGTAGGGGATCATAAACGAACCTACGGTAAAAATCACAAACGGGAAGGCAATTGCACCCGTAATGAACATTGGTCCGTAACGAATCATTTCACCTGTGTAGCTCAAATAGGATATTGTGCTCAGTAACGAAGCAAAGAGTGACATTCCCAACATGAGAGGATTCATTTTTCGTCCTCCCAAAAGATAGTCCTCGGTGTTGTTGTTTTTTCTGGAAAAATAGAGTCCAACAACAACCATTCCAATTGCGTATAACACAATGACTCCCCAATCAATCGAACTGATGGCTGCCAAGCTTGTTGTATGAAAAGTGAGGGTCATGTTGACTATGTCAGACGGGAGAAACCGGTATGTTTCACTCCGTTGGGAATTCGCTTGAGTATGTCGCCAGTTTTTACCGCTTGGGAAACTTCCGGCAAAACCTTGTCTGCAGCTTCCAGAAAACGATCTATGTGCTTTTCATGGTGAGACAATGAAGCATAGAAACCCGAACCAACTAGGATACCCTCCTCCAACATTCTAACAGTAAAAAGGGTTTGTAGTGCGCTAGCCTGAGGGTGCTCAAAAGAAAGGACCGTAATTGCCGGATGCCCGTAGAAACGAATAGTAAGGCCTTGGGTCTTTGCCAAATCACCAAGACCGGTTCTAAAGCGATCAGAAATTGAAGCTAGATGGCTTGGCACATCGACTGATTTTAGTTTTGCAAGGGTTGCCACAGCCGCTGTTGGCCCTACTCCTTCAGTCCAATAAGAACTGGAGATAAAAGAAGATTGCGCAGCTTCCATGAACTTACTTTTGCCAATCACAGCAGCAATTGGATGTCCGTTCCCCAATGCCTTGCCAAATACTGAAATATCAGGCTGTAGCCCATATTTGAGGTGTGCACCGCCATAATGCAGCCTCCATCCTGCTGTGATCTCATCCACAACCAAAACAGCCTGTATTTGATCGCATAATTTTCTGACGCCCTCGAGAAACCCTGGTTCAGGCTCATCGTAACGGGTGGGTTCCATAACAACGGCTGCCAATTGATCGGGGTATTGAAGGATAATCGCTTCTAAATCTTTAAGGTGATTATATCTAAAAGGCAAAGCAGTCCCTCTCAATCCATCGGGTACCCCATTCGGTTCCAGCCCGGGAAGCAAATGTCCCTGCAGCTGTCCACCTTGATCCTTGGACGAAAGATTTGCTGCCAAGTACCAGTCATGCCAGCCATGATACCCGCAAAAAGCTACAATATTTCGGTTTGTTTTGGCTCGTGCGATACGCACTGCAATCGACATTGCTTCGCCTCCTGTCCTCGAGTACCTGACCTGGTCTGCCCAAGGATGAATTTCTAGCAACAATTC
>DDZZ01000072.1:2149-3913 GCA_002346535.1 Opitutales bacterium UBA2995
TTATAACCTAGCAAACAAGTGCCGATGCCCATAATCGACATGTCGAGCAAACGGTTTCCGTCAAGATCGACAATCTCACATCCGCCAGCTTGACGGTAGTAAGCCGGCCAATTTTCGGGAGCAAACATTTCAGGTCGCTTGCTGAGAAGTTGCGTCCCTCCTGGAATCAATCTTTTAGCTTTTTTATAAAGAGCCTGGGATGCTGAAATCATGCTTGGAGAAGAGAATCAAATCTGTTTGAGTTTGGCGACACATAAAGGAAAACGATATTTTGTCTCTATTGCATTCTAAACTGGCCGGGGTATTCCCTGTTTTTCAAACACCGTTTGATGAGGCCGAAAGCATTGATTTTAACACCCTTAAAAAGGAAGTTGAATGGCTTTTTGGTCGGGGAGCCAATGGGATTGTTATGGCTATGGTATCGGAAACGCTTCGACTCTCAAGTGAGGAGCGAGATGATTTAGCAGCTAAAGTATGCGACATGGCACGGGGGCTTGGGCCAGTAGTGATTAGTGTCGGTGCCGAAAGCCAGCATACTGCAATTCGGCATGCCAGACATGCAGAAGACTACGGGGCTTCCGCTGTGATGGCTATCCCGCCGGTCTCCATTGCCTTGGGTCATCACGAATTGGTTCGCTATTATACATCAATTCTCGAGTCAGTTTCCATCCCTGTCATAATTCAGGATGCTAGTGGTTATGTAGGCCGGCCGATGCCGGTTGAATTGCAGGCAAAAATACTTGAGGTTTTCGGATCGGACCGGGTTTTGTTCAAACCGGAGGCAGCTCCCATAGGGCAGAACCTTTCAGCATTACGAGATGCAACCGGTGGCCAAGCGCAAATCTTTGAGGGGTCAGGAGGAATCTCACTGGTCGACAGCTATCGCAGGGGAATTGTGGGAACAATGCCAGGCGCAGAAATTATTGATGCACAAGTAGCCTTGTGGGAGGCCTTGTCTAAGCGGGATTCAGCTAGAATCTACAAGCTGTCTTTCCCTATTTCATCGCTGGTCGCCCTTCAAACAGGACTGGACGGATTTCTTGCTATTGAAAAATATCTATTAGTCAAACAGGGGATTTTCAGGAATACGATTATTCGTTCACCGGTTGGATTTCATCTGGATGAAGAAACTAAAAGCGAAGTCGATCGGCTCTTTGAAATCCTATCTAAAGCGGTTATTGAAACGGAGTCATGATTATCGACGCACATAGCCACGCCTGGAGGTATCCGGATCATTTTCAGGAGGATTTCAGGAGACAGGCAATCCAGGCCCGGGCAGGGCAGGAGGTAGATCTTACGGTGAAGTATAGCGAGTATCAGGATACTTCACCGGAAGAAGTGCGTACCATTGTTTTTGGTGGTAAAGCCAGACTGAGCGGCCTTTGGGTCGAGGATCAATATGTGGCGGATTATGTGTCAGCGCATCCGGATTCATTGATCGGCTTTCTCTCTGTGGATCCAACCCAAAAGGACTGGGAAAAGGAATTGTATGTAGGTCATCAGGAATTGGGTTTAAAGGGCATCAAACTCCTCCCAATGTACGCCGGTTTCATGCCAGATGACTCGATGCTCGATCCCCTATGGAGCTATGCAGATCAACATGCCCTGCCGGTGCTGTTGCACACCGGCACAACTTTTGTTTCCCAGGCTCCGCTGGCATACACCCTTCCGCGTAATCTCGACCCTGTCGCCATTCGCTACCCTGAGGTGAAAATTATACTGGCACATCTTTCGCACCCGTATGAAGCTGAATGTGTGGCCGTT
>DDZZ01000074.1 GCA_002346535.1 Opitutales bacterium UBA2995
AAGTTTGAATATCAAGGTTCAAAAACCCTCGTATAGGCGGCTTATTTTCTTTCTTCCAAAGCGAAAAATCCGCGAATGGGAGCTTTCGAAGATATCCCAAAAATATGAATCAATTGTTCGGCTATGCGCTTGAAAGAGGGGCCAGCTAGCTGACCACCGAATCGGCTGCCCATTTGGGGATTGTAAATTACAACAGTGATGACCAGGCGTGGATCGCTTGCCGGAAAATATCCGATGAAAGACACATCCACATCGGTGGCCGAATAGCCGCCGGATTTCAGGACACGCTGGGCGGTACCCGTCTTTCCCGCAACCTCCATACCCGGAATCTGGGCAAGTGGAGCGGTACCTTCATGGCTTACAGTTCGAACGAGCATCTGGGAAAGAGCTCGCGCGGAAGATGCTGAGATCACCCGTCTTATAGCCTTGGGCTGATAATTTGAAATTATATTGCCCTCTGTATCCTGCACGCAGGCCAGAATCTGAGGTTTCATAAGAACACCGTCGTTTGCCAATACGGATACCGCAAAATGAGCCTGCAAGGGTGTTACCGCAATAGCGTGCCCCATTGGCAGTCGGCTAATTGTCAAACCATCCCAATTCCGGGGATTGTGAAGAATTCCTTCTCGCTCAGGTCCAAGGAGAAATCCGGTTTCTTCGCCAAACCCAAATGACCTGGAATAAGAATACAAACGCTCCTCCCCCAATAGAATCCCTACATGAGCGGCACCCCGGTTACTGGAATAGGCGACAATATCTGTGACAGGAATGGTACCGTAATCATGACCGCCATGATCATCGGGAAGAGAAACGATTCTCCCAAGATAGGGAATCCGGTCCAACGAACAATTGAAAGTCATGGCAGGATTAATGACTTCTTCAGATAAGGCAGCTCCAATCGGCACGATCTTGAAGGTGGATCCTGGTTCATAGATATCCGTAATTGCCAAATTACGCTGGTAGGCAATGGGGTACTTGACGGTATTGTTGTACTCGTTGGGATCGTAAGTCGGCCAGTTCGCCATGCCTAAAATATTACCCGTTGATGGGTCGCTCACGATGATGGTTGCTCCATCGGGCTGGAGACCTGTGAGGTGCTTTAGCTCCAATTCAAGGATATGTTGAACCATCATATCGATCGTCAGAGACACATGGAAGCCGTCTGTTGAATCCACCTGTCGCTTTCTGAATTGAGCCATCTCACGGCGCTTTCCATCCCACTCCGTCTCAAGCCAACCGGTTTGGCCTTCAAGATAGAAGTTCATGGCGTTTTCCACACCAGTTACAGCTACATCATCCTCGTTCACATAGCCTAAAACATGAGAAGCTAAAATGCCTTGCGGATATACCCGCTTAAAATAACGGTTTCCGTATACGCCATCAATTTCAAGCTTTAGGATTTCGCGGTAGACTCGCTCGTCAATATTGTCCGCCAAAGTTTTCCAGCGAACGGCTTTTTCTTTGCCGGCAACCTTACGGGTCTCCGGTTTCATCTTTTGGTAGAGTTCCGAATAAGGAACTTCGATCAGCTTCGCTAACTTGTGCCAGCTGGATTTGTCTTCCGGCTTAAGGGCTTCCGGGTCCACCCCCACCTTCCTTACCGTATTGGTCGTAGCCAACAAGTTTCCGTTGCGATCGGTGATATCTCCCCTACGCGCCTCCACGATTTCGAATTTTGTTCGCATACGCTCGCTTTCGGCTGCGAGCGCTTGACGCTCCACAACTTGCAGGTCAACCAATCGGGTCAAGACAGCGGCAAATCCGGCCACAAAGGCAACAAATACCCAAAGAAGTCGACTGACAGGTATTCCCGCACGAGCCATGGTTAATCTCCGTCTCCCAATTCGTTATTGGCTATGGCAAATCGATTTTGGTATCTGGTCGGATAAAAGTGGACTTCCAATATTTTTGGATTCCTGGGTAGTCCGTCATTCGGATTAACCACGATGATTCGATCCTCACGCGGAGGTCCTAATCGGAGATTGGCCATGGAAACAAGCTGTTTAAGATATTCGGGATTCAGGGAGGTTGCCAAATCTGTATCCAGAATGTTCTCACGACGTTGTAGCTCCTCAAGCTCTGCTTCCTTGCGGTCGAGGTCGACGGCCAAGGTACGAATCGTCCGCTTTGAATACACAGTCATCATGCCAACGGCCAACAGACCCATGAGGCAGCAAAAAGTTAGGCTCAATAAACAGCGGGTATATACAAATCCGGTTTTCATTTCTCAGGTAAGCCCAACTAATTTGCGGACGGCTCTAAGCTTCGCTGAACGCGACCTTGGGTTTTGAGCAATTTCCTCCTGAGTGGCAGTGATGGGCTTTCGTGTCAGTGGTTCTGCCACAACAGACCTCATCTGCTGGGGTGTTGAATCATTCCGATCCAGTGGCTGCCCACAAAGTTTTCGAAAAAAACGTTTTACAATACGGTCCTCAAGGGAGTGGAAACTGATGGCGGCAAGGACCCCGTCCGGAGCAAGTAAATCAAAAGCCTTGGGCAATGCGGTTTCGATTACATCAAGTTCTCGATTCACCGCAATCCTCAAGCCCTGAAAGGTTTTGGTAGCAGGATTCAATTTACTTCGGCTCCTGACGGGAGTTGGGATTGTATTGGATATTAACTCAGCTAAGGATTTAGTATTTGAAAGTAATTCAGTTCCACGGGCTTTGAGAATGGCATCCACAATGGATTTCCAGGCAGATTCCTCACCGTAGACCTTGATGGCTTGAATGAGCTCATCTTTGCTTGCGGTTTCCAAAAATTCGGCAGCAGTTTGGCCAACGCGCGGGTTGATTCGCATGTCTACGGGTCCATCTGACCGAAAAGAAAACCCGCGCTCAGGTTGATCAAAATGAAAGGAAGATACGCCGTAGTCAAAAAACACACCATCGAACTGTATCTCCTCGATTTGGTCCATATCGCAGAAATTCAAATCGTAGAATCTAAACCGCCCTGGATATGACTCACTCAGAACCTTGGCCCGCTGAACGGCTTCAGGATCGCAGTCGATGGCTACGATAGAAACCGGAGGTGCCAAGTCCAAAAGCGCCCGACTATGGCCACCGCCACCAAAGGTAGCATCTAAATAACTTTTATTTTCACGAGGCGTAAAAACCCCGAGCACCTCCCGGAGTAATACCGGGAGGTGCCCTGTGCCAATTTTGGTACTTTTGGCAGGGCTATCCGATCCGCAAAACATTTTTAAGAAATTTCCAACCGGCAGGCTTTGTTTCAGTAGGATATTCAAAACCCGGCTCCCAGCGCATTTGTGCGCGCTCAACCATCCTCGCGGGAAAAGATTCTTTGCCTCGATAATCTCCTATATCCCACTCACGACAGTGAGCGACTTTGCCGTTGTTGAGGATGCCAGATGAATACAAGGATTTCGATAGTCTCATATTTTTATGAGCTGGTTGGTTGTTACATGATTCCGGTTTTCCAAATTTTCTCCATGACCCCCAGTAAACGCCTTCCCTTTGCACCGATATCGAGAGCGTAGGGGTCCGCCTTGAACTTTTTGTAGCGTTCAGGTTTCCAAATAGCCCAAGATCCAAACATACCCACAAGCCGAGCCTTCTTGGAAAGGCCCGCGTGATCCACGAGCGCCGGGGTTAGAACGATGCGGCCGCTTTTGTCGCAATAAACGATCTCAGAATTTTCCATCAGGTACATGGTGAAATTTTGCCCCTCCAAATCAGAAGGCAGGATCGATTCCATTTTTTCCTCCAGCTGGTCCACTTTGGAAGGTGGACAGAGCCAAATATACCCGACCGGTTGGGGAATCGCCAAATAGGCCGACTCTTCATCATCACCATCGAACCGCCACTTTCGGGGGACGGTAATCCGGTTCTTTCCATCGAGAGAGTGAAGATATCCCCCGGCAAATTTCTTGTTTTTCGAAGAGAGCATTCAGACTTTTGTAGCGGGAATATTCTACACTTCGCCCCATTTTGCTCCACATGTCAAGAAATCTGTCCCTCTTTTCGCATTTTTTTTGCATTCTTTTTTCGGTTTTTCCTGGATAACTCCAATGCAGAAAAAAAAACAAAGGCTAGATGGACTACTGGTGGAACGCGGGCTTTGCGGGTCGCGTTCCCGTGCCAAAGCCCTGATTTTGGCCGGCAAAGTGAGGGCCGGGACGGAAGTACTGGATAAGCCGGGAAAAACATATGCACGCGATGCCGAGATCACGCTCGTCCAGCCACCGCGATATGTGAGCAGAGGGGGCGAAAAGCTGGATGCCTATCTGCAAGCCTTTCCAACTAAAGTAAATGGGCTCCGATTTCTGGATGTAGGTGCATCGACTGGTGGTTTTACGGATTGCCTACTCCAGCGTGGCGCAAAGCAGGCGGTCTGCGTGGATGTCGGGCGGGCACAAATGCACCAAAAACTGCTTCAGGATGAGCGGGTCACCAACCTAGAAAAAGTAAACGCACGCCACCTGCATCCTGCTGACTTGCCCTACCCCGACTATAACTTGATTGTCACCGACCTTTCGTTTATCTCATTGACCAAAGTGTTACCGGCAACTTGGCCACTCCTCAGGCCTCAGGGAAAAATGATAATTTTGGTCAAGCCGCAGTTCGAGGCCAATAAGGCTTGGGCCGATAAGGGCAAGGGGGTCATTCGGGACCCAAACGTTCGCAGACAGGTGTTGGAGGATATGCAAAACTGGATTCAAGAGAACCTGCATGGAGCATCATTGGAAGGACACTTGGAATCGCCAATTGCAGGCGGGGATGGAAACCTGGAATACCTCGTGGGGATTATCAAGGGCACCCTCCAAGCCAAAACTGCCAAAGTCTAAATTGCGACATTGCCATAGGGCGTGGACCAGCTTAAACCAGAACCAATATAAAAGGCAGTTATGCAAGCACTCAAAACGATCGTATTTTTCATAAACGAAACCAAATCCGGCGCACCGGAATTGGCAAAGGAGTTGATGGCGATCGCAGAGCAGAATTGCGAAAGTTTTCGGGTTACCGCGGAATATCCTTTTCCGGACGACTTTCTGAACGACGCGGACGCCTGCTGTGTGATCGGAGGTGATGGAACTCTGCTGGGTGTTGCCGAACAATGTGCAAAAAAATCAGTGCCGGTTATCGGGATTAACCGCGGAGGACTCGGATTTCTGACCACCTTTTCAGGTGAGGAAGCACCCCAGGTTTTCCCGGATGTAATTAACGGTGAGTATTGCGTAACGCAGCGAAGCATGCTCCACGCTTCATCGGGAAACGGGGAGGTCCCTCACACTGCATTAAATGATGCAGTTATTAAAGAGATTCATTCAGGTGATATTCTGAACCTGGAAGTTTGCAACGAAGCGGGTTGGATAACCGATTACTTGTGCGATGGAATCATTTTCACTACACCGACAGGATCGACGGCTTACAATCTCTCGGCCTTCGGCCCTTTGATTGACCCGACTGCCGATGTACTGGCAATGACCCCCATCTGCCCTCACACCCTCAGCAATCGATCGATTATATTCAATTCCGAAACTGAATTAAAGGTGCGTGACGCTTCCGAATCCAAGACTCTGCAAGTTATATTAGATGGTGCAAATCGTTTAACGGTCAACCCGGGCACGTCAGTGAGCCTGAAGGTTTCGGAATTAAGCCTCTCCCTCATTCATCAAAAAAATTTCAATCATTTTGAAGTGGTCCGCACGAAGCTCAAATGGACCGGAAGCCACAAGCTCAAAAATTAAGGTCATCCACCATTAATTTTTTAAAAAGCACTTTAGGACGCCCCAGTTGAATACTTTGTAAAAATAAATGCTGTATTGTGGGCGCACATGCGAAATCTATTTTTATAGCTTCGATCAAATGACATTGGCGGCATTGATGGCAAGCAGCATGATCTGTGTGATCGTAAACACAGTTTAGACTAGTGTCTCGACTTTCATGCATACCGGCCCCGGAGCTATCTTGGGCATGGGAACATTTCTTGTTTTCTATTACCTCTACCTGAATCCTGGACCGTCCTGACCAGACATTGACTTTACTCGCCGGCTTCTGAACGATAGCCCGTTAACCTTCGCTTAAATATGAGAGAGCTTGTGTCCAAATCGACTGATCCCTTGATCCGGCATTTAAGCGAGGACCTCGGAGCGACCATCACTCAAAGGTGGAAATCACAAACATTAGAGAATCTGCTCGAAACGACGGTCACCTGAACCATGGCTCAAATACGTCGCGGAAAAATCTCCGATGCCGCCTATGTAAATGAAATCGGCAACCACTACATCCTCAATTCTCCGGCCAATTTCAAAACTGAGGATTTCAGCCTAGAAAAGCGCGAAGCTTGGATTAAATCCTTTGGAGAATCGGGCCGGTATCAACTTTTTGTGGCCGAAGAAAACTCCAAAATAATCGGATTTGCCTGTTCTACCCAATTTCATGGACGCCGTGCCTATGGAACCTCGGTACAAACAACCATCTATTTGCATGCCGAAACCAGATCACGAGGGGTGGGAACCCAATTATACACTGAACTCTTTATAGCTTTGGCTAACGAAGATCTCCACCGAGCTTACGCTGGAATTACTTTGCCGAACGAAGCCTCGGTGACTATTCACAAAAAATTCGGCTTCAAAAAAGCCGGGATTTTTACCGAATCCGGGCGGAAGTTTGGCAAATTCTGGGACGTTCTCTGGATGGAAAAAGGCTTGTAAATTTTATTTTTGGAGCCTGGTGCTGCAATTAGTTGAAGGAAATCAGACCTTTATTTCTACCTAACTTATCTCATCCACCCTTCAACCCATAGGCTCATGCATGTATGCAAATTTCGCTGCTTACTTGGTTGATATCTTGTATCCTTCCTCTCGCTTTTAGCGCCCAGTCCTATGGCCAATTACTTTGGTCAGAAAGCTTTGAAACGGATGGAAGCAGAAGCCGATACATCATAACGAACGGGTATGACGATTCAAATAACAACACCGACTATTTTGCACGCGTGGATCCCTCGGTCATTGCCTCAAAAAGTGATCCTTGCGCAGATTTTGACGGCTCCTAGATTTTCGCAGGTTCCCACGAAACCAATAGTGGCCTCCACAAAAATTGGATTGATATGTGCAATATTGATACAAGTGGGTATACGAACCTGCAGCTTTCCGTTTTAGTAGGCAGTAAGTCAGCGCCAAGCAACAATCGTTATGAAGATATAGACGAGCTCGCCTTTTTCTACCGAGAGGATGGAGCAACCTGTTTTTTATCTCAGACCTCCCTGTAGGAAGTAGTGGTCACCAAGTAGCTATCAATCCGACTCAATCGACGTGGACCGATTCCGAAACAACTACTTTTTCTGCAAGCTCTTGGGTGTATGGCGGTATCCCCTCGGAGGACTACGGGTGCATCCCTGGCCATCGCTAAGGATCTATTTTCCATGGCCTTGCCTAATTCTGATAACTTTAATATCCGGGGCGTGCTTTATACAAGCAGCCGTAACGAACAAATCAGCTTCGACAACCTCAAGGTTGTCGCTACTCCCGAACCAAAGACAACTTCCCTTTTAGCAGGAATTCTAGGTTTGGTAGCTTGGGCAATACGCAGAAGAACTCGGGAAGAAAGCCGGTAAATCCAGGCAGCGATTAGGCAATTGTTAGTCTATTGACAATAGGTAGCCCATATCTACGGTGGGCGATTTCCTCGTATAACAATGTTCAATTGGATTCAGACCAACCTCACCAAGCATTATAAGTGGTTCCTGTTTATTCTACTGGTGGTACTCATCGTTCCTTTTGTTTTCACAATTGGAAATTTCAGTCCTTGGGGAGGAGGAGGCCCATCTTACAAGGAGCAGCCATTTTTCCAATACGACCTTTCATCAATAGAAGACCAGCGAGCAATTTTTGGAAGAGGCCAGACCAGCATGACCATGAACCTCCCATCCTTTTACGGAAATCTGGGAGAAGCCTACCTGCAGAGTTATTCCTTGAGCCGCGCCGCTTACTTGTACTTGGCGGATCAGTTAAATATACCGGGCCCTAGCAAGGAAGCGTTTAAAGAGCATGCTCAAAGCCTGGCTGGATTCATGAATTTTAGCACTCAGGAATTCGACGCCACCCAATGGACCAATTATGTAAATTCATTGGCTGCATCCGGACTTTCAGAAGTCTATGTAACCAAAGTAATTGAAGAAGATTATAGGGTAAATAAAGTCAGAGAATTATTGGGAGGCCCCGGACACATCCTCCAATTTGAAGCAATTCGGGCAGCAGAACGCCAAAACACGGAATGGACCGTGGAAACGGCAAGTATGGATTATAGCGAATTTGCTCCGGAGATAACCGTGAGCGATGAGGATATAGAGCAATATTTCGAGACAAACTCGTTTCGCTACGAGGTGGCTCAAAAAACAAAAGCAAGTTACCTGTTATTTGATCCAGCGAAGCACTTGGACGAGGGTTACAATCCCGAATCCGGAGAAAAAAGCATCCATTTCTTCACCCACAAAGCTCGCTATCAGGCAGCAATGCCCAAGCCGAAACCTATCGAAAAGGAAGATGGCACCACAGAAACGCCTGAAACCCTTGAAGTGACATTAGAGGAAGTTGAGGATCAAGTGATTGCGGAAATTAGGCTCGATCGTGCTAAGAAAGAAACCCAAAAGATGGCTGAAGCGTTTGCCTACCGACTGTTCGACCTGGAAATCGAAAATGGAAGCCCTGAATTCGAAGCCGCCGTCAACAATGCCGGACTACAGCTCAACTCCCTCGTCCCATATTCCGAATCGACCGTGGCAACGCAAAACAATGTCAGTGCGGCCGCTCTCAGACAAATCTTCCGCCTTACACGCTATTTCTCAGACCCCATTGAGAACGGAGACAATTTTGTTATCATAATAACTGAGGGTACCGAACCAGCCTACATCCCGGAACTCCCGGAATTACAGGCCGATGTAAAAGCAGATTTGACCGAAGAAAGAAAGAGAACTCTATTCATTGAAAAAGGCGCTCAACTCAAAGACTTGATTACAAAGGCTATCAAAAACGGAGACACTTTCGAAGCGGCTGCGCAGGCACAGAAGCTGAATCACAAGTCTTTCGAAGTTTTTAAGCAAAACGCGCAACCGCCGGAAGGATTGGACAGCAGCATGATCAACCAATTGCCCAATCTGGAAGAAGGAGCTGTGTCTGAATGGATCGCCAGTGAAACGAATGGAACCTTTTTATTCGCCGCAAAAAAGACTACACCCACTTTTGAATTTGAAGCCGAAGAAGTAATATCGTACGTGGAACAAAACACGGCACTGTTGAGCGCTTCCAACGTCGAACCGATTGTGAGCGAGATCTTAATGAAAGAACTCGAAGGTACAGCGTTCGAACCAGAATCCACCCAACTTTAAGACTGTTTTCCTGCCAATCCGACTAGGAGTCGGTCGGTCATTTCTTTGCCGGAACGAAACACCAGTCGTCCGGCAATAGATCCAGCGAGGACACATCCAAAATTGCCTCCTGCGGAATAAATTTTTTAAACCACGTTCGCTGCTTTTTCAGTAGCTTCCGCGTGTTTTGGGCGATGTCATCGGCCAGATTTTCAATACCTGCATCCCCTTTCAGGCAGGCAATAGTTTCCCGATAGCCAATGGCACTGGCGGCACTGGGGTTTTCTAATATTCCGAGTTCCAACAGCTTTTTGACTTCCTCTATCAGGCCAGCCTCGATCATTTGGTCCACTCGCAATCGTACCCGGCGCTCAAGTTGCTCCCTTGGTCTTTCCAAGACTAACAGATATTTATCGTAGCCATCAAACGCTCCAGCCTGTGCCGCAAATTCCTCCATCAGTTGAAGAATTGGCTTACCGGTAGCCACACAACGTAACCATGCTTTCAATACACGGCGGGGATTGGCCGTATCCAAACCTCCCAATCCATCAGGATTAAGAGAACTTAATTCGGCTAATGAATCCTCCAATGGCTGATTCTCAAACTGCTCGTCAATCCGCTTCAGTGCCTCTGATTTCAATTCCAGTTCATCCACCACCGGCGCAAAGAATGCATTCAGATAAAACCCACTGCCACCTACCACCAAAACTTGGCGCCCTCGGGCCTGAATTGCCGCGACAATCTCCCTGACCTTTTTTAAGTATTCGCTTATTGAATACTGTTCGTTTACATTTCGGATGTCGATCATGTGGTGAGGAATTTCCGCCATTTCCTTGGCAGCCGGCTTGGCTGTGCCGATATTCATACCCCGGTAAAACAACAGAGAATCGCAAGAAAGAATCTCCGCATTATTTTTCTTAGCCCAACCCAAGGAGAGGCTGGTTTTCCCTACTGCGGTATACCCGGTAAGAATGTGCAAGGCTGGTTTCACTGAAAGGAATATTTACTTCCAATTTACTATGGGTCAACGCTGTCCGTTGCCGGGACAAATATTTTGAAAAACCCATTGCTCTAATGAGCGGTTACCCTATGAGTATGCAGCAATCCTGTTAACGTGAAAATCTGTCTGGCTACCGAAACTTTTCCACCCGAAATCAATGGAGTTTCCATGACTCTCAATCGATTGGTCGCCGGGCTCTGCAGAATGGGGCACGAATTGCACGTAGTCCGACCAAGACAATTCAAAACCGATGGGCAGTTTAAACCAGCTGAATATAGCGAAAATCTAGTAATGGGCATTCCCATACCAGGCTACGACATCCTGAAAATGGGGGTCGCCGGATTCGGGCAATTGAAAAAAGTCTGGCGATCATTCGAACCCGACGTGATCCATATTGCAACGGAGGGCCCCTTAGGAATGCAAGCGCTGTATTCCGCACTTCGAAACAAGATACCGGTGGTATCCAGCTTTCACACCAATTTCCATTCCTACGGCAAACACTACCATCTAGGTTGGTTGACAGGCCTGGGGCTGGCAGGTCTCCGATACTTCCACAATAAGACTCGTCTAACACTCGTACCCAGCGAAGACCTACGAAACGAATTGAATAAAAGTGGCTTCAAGAACTTACGAATAATGAGCCGGGGTGTGGATACGAATTTGTTTTCTCCAGCCAAACGAGATCCTGAACTTAGAAAGTCCTGGGGAGTTAATGAAAATCAACCGGTACTTATTTACGTCGGCCGTTTGGCTGGCGAAAAGAACATTCCTTTGGCAGTAAAGGCATATAAACAAGTGAAAGAGATTTGCCCTGACTTAAAGTTTGTATTGGTAGGAGACGGGCCAGCGAGAAAGAGCATCGAAAAAAAACATCCTGAGCTGATATTTGCCGGCATGAAACGTGGCGAAGAACTGGCCAAATATTATGCATCGGGAGATGTATTTTTATTTCCCAGCATTACTGAAACATTCGGCAATGTAGTTACGGAGGCCTTGGCAAGCGGACTTGTCGTGCTCGGATATGATTATGCGGCCCCAGGACGCTATATTCAGCCAGGAAATAACGGTTGGCTAGCACCATTTGACGATTCAGACGCCTTTTTGGAGGCCTCAAAAGGTGTATTTACCGCTCGGAACGACTGGTCGGAAATACGTAAAGAGGCCCGAAAAACTGCCGAAGAGCTCAATTGGAAGGCTATCCTGACCAATTATATTCAGGACGTTGAAAAAGCTATTTCAAATTGTGAATAACTTATTCTTGGCAAAGCTTTAACTCGCTGATACCGCCTAGAAACTTCTATTTTTTGGTAAAACCGTGGATTTTATTCACAGTAGTCGATTTTTGAGAATATCGGCAATTCAAAAAGTGGGATTTTGCGGAAAATTTGTCAAAATCATGAGGTTTCGGATACACGATTTTGTACTTCAATTCCCCATACACGCCTATTAAGGGCTGTTATTTGTTACAGAACAAATGCCACTGTTATCGGTCAGGTTAAAAGACGGATTTCAAGTGCTACGGGGATGGAAGCCTGCCAGGAAGGCCCGCAAGCTGAGCTTATTGCCAACTTATTCACAATCCGATGAAAAAACCTGTCCTGAAGCCTAAAACGATCATTCTTTTGGATGTTCATCTGAGCATGGGAGACAGCAAAGCCAAGGAAATTGCGCAATTCCTGAAACATACTCATTGCGAAACTCTCATTTTGAACGGTGATATTTTCGATACCTGGAGTCTGAAACGTCGCAAAGGCATATGGAGCAAGTACAATAGCCGATTTATCCGCATGGTTGTTCTTAAAAAAATAAAGCGCAAAGAGACTCAAGTTATCTATCTGCGAGGGAATCATGGCGGTGTCTTGAGGAAATTCATGCCCATCCATTCCGGCGATTGGGCGAAGTCATTGACGGCCATCGTGGAAACCTGGACGGCTCACTTGAATTGCTCGATTATCAGGCATTCATCCAACAGTTGGAAGAAGCCACAGTTCTCATAAAAACATCAACGGTTATGCCAATTGAAAGGAGCCGGAGTTAGAGAAGCAAACTCTTCCGAAGTCGCAATTTACAGAAGGACGCCTTCTGAAAGCTCTCTGACACTGTTTCGAAGGCCGGACAACATAGCTTCCTCGTCGTCTAAGTGATCGGCAATCACGTTTACGATTGCGCTGCCTACGACAACGCCATCTGCGATTTCTGCCACCTCTCGTACCTGCGAAGGTTTAGAGATTCCAAAACCAACCACCACCGGTTTAGAAGTGTTTTCCTGGATAGTTTTTAACTTTCTGGGCAAGCTGGTTTCCAGGGAGTCTCTCACACCGGTGACGCCCTCCCGAGAAACGTAGTATACGAATCCGGTGGAAGCTTTTGCAATTTCGCAAATGCGATTTCCCGGAGTGGTTGGCGCCACTATGAACACTGTCTTCATTCCAACCCTTTCGCAAGTTGCCAGGTAGTCTTCCGCCTCCATTGGGGGTAAATCTAGCGCAAGGATCGCATCCACCCCTGCTTCCAGACAATCGTTCAAATAGTTTTCAGTGCCTTGGGAAAATATCTGGTTATAGTATGCATACAATACGATTGGCACTTTAGCACTTAATACTCGCGAAGCCCGAATCAGGTTCAACACATCCTTTTTAGTGATGCCGCTGTCCAAAGCTCGTTTCGCAGCACATTGATTCGTCCACCCATCCGCCAAGGGGTCGGAGAAAGGCACGCCAAATTCTAGAATGTGTACCCCCGATTCCAACACTACCTGAGTCACTTTCAAGGAAGTCTCATAATTAGGATCGCCCGCACACAGGTATGCGATAAAGCTTTTGCGGTTTTCGTCTTTAGCCCGGGAAAATTCTGCGGCAATGCGGTCCATAAAAATTTAGAAAGCTAACAAAACTGCCTTGGGCCCGCCATGCGTCAATGGGAAATAAACGATTCAGTTTCCTTATTGAGGCAGATAAATCCCATTATATTGGAATTTTAATGGTTCAAAACCGAGACTACCAGATCTGAAATAATTATTTATTTTTACAGAGGTTGACAGATCTTAAGCATTCACGAGCTTACCCCTATGGCGCAAAAAGCTGTCCTAATTCTAAATCTTGGCTCGCCGGATTCCACGGAGGTATACGACGTGAGACGGTATTTGAAAGAGTTCCTGCTCGACGAGCGGGTCATCGATTCATCGCCACTTGCGCGTAATCTCCTCGTCCGCGGAATAATTTTGCCGACGCGCCCCCAAAAAACAGCGGCTGCCTACCGCAAGGTGTGGACGGATGATGGAAGCCCTCTGATAGTTACGAGCAAAACCGTGCAGCAGAAGGTTCAGGAAAAAGTGGATGTACCAATCGAATTGGCAATGCGTTATGGCTCTCCTACTATTCCCGAAGCAATATATCGTTTGAATGAGCAAGATGTTCAGGACCTCTTTATAATGCCGATGTATCCGCACTACGCCATGTCTAGCTACGAAACAGTTCTCGTCCGCGTTCATGAAGAAATTAAAGAACAGTCCCCTACCATGACCTGGACCGTAATGCAGCCGTTTTACAAGGACGACGACTACATCCACGCCATGGTGGAAAACGCCCGCCCGCACATCACGGACGACCTCGAAAAAGTCCTTTTTAGTTTCCACGGAATTCCGGAGCGACACCTGCGCAAGGCCGACTCTTCACACGCTCATTGCATGTCCGTTCCCGATTGCTGCAATGTCTCTCATCCTGCCCAAAGCACCTGCTACCGGCACCAGTGTTTTGAAACAGTGAGAGCCTTTACCAAAAAAATCGGGCTCGAAATGGGCCAATATTCGATTTCCTTCCAATCGCGCCTGACCAGGGAACCCTGGCTACGACCTTACACGGATCATGTTCTAGAGGCCTTGCCCAAACAAGGCGTAAAGCGTCTGGCAGTAATATGCCCAGCATTTGTGACAGACTGCCTGGAAACCCTGGAAGAAATTGAAATGGAAGGGCGGAAGGAGTTTCTTGCCGCAGGAGGAGAATACTTCACAATGATCCCCTGCTTAAATGACCACCCTGCCTGGATATCCACGTTGGTGAACCGTATACGGGACTGGGCAGAAAACTAATCAACAATACACGATAGGATATGGATCTCAGTACAGATGTCTTGATGATCGGTGTAGGAAACTTGGTCTACACCTTGGGGTTTGTTACCGTTATTTTTTACCTCATTCGGACCCGACACCATCCCAGGTGGCTCCTCTATTTCCTAATCGCAAGTGGATATGCAATTCAAACTTATGGATTGTACCTGAGGGGAATCGATGTCCAGGGCTGCCCCGTTGGGAACACATTTGAAATTGTTCAATTCGTAATTTGGTCCCTCACATTTTGCTTCCTGGTGCTGGGCCCAGCATTTCGCCTGAGCCTGTTCGGCTTTTTCACCGCCGGTCTGGCGGTGTTACTCTCGATTTTGTCCTTTGTCTTCCCTGCTTGGGATACACCTTATGCGCTTTTCTCAGCCAGCGGAAAAGCCTCCATAGAATTTCATGCTGCATTGGCGGTTTTTTCATACGGCATTTTCGGACTGCTGGCAGTTAGCTCTATCCTCTACATCCTTCAGAATTTTTCCTTAAAACACCATCGCTTCAAAGGGATTTATGCTTTCCTGCCATCCTTGGTTGAAAGCGAGACCATGACTTTGAGAATGCTCATAGCCGGATCGAGCATTCTTACACTGTCATTGATTGTCGGATCCATTTATTGGCTACAAAACGCGGCAGACGTGAACTGGCTAAAACTAGTATTCACCATTACCGTTTGGTTGGCCTACCTGGTGGTACTTTTTCTGAGATTAGGAAACCGCCTCTATGCTAGAAAGCTCGCCTGGACCTGCATTGCTCTGTTTTTGGTGGCCCTTGTTTCGATCTGGCCGATCGACGCTAGTCGAGGAGGATCAAAAGAAATTACTGGCAACCTTCCTTCAAAGTCCCTGGATGAGTAAAAGCAAACTCAGCTTCTTTTGTTGGGGAGTCAGTCATCACAATACTCCCATAGAATACCGGGAAAAAATTAGTCCTGGCCCGGACCAGCTCGACCAAATTTATAAGGCTCTCTTTAATTTGGATTGGTTGAATGAAATTACCATCCTCAGTACCTGCAACCGGTTGGAAGTCTATGGCACAGGTTACGAAACTGAAAAGCAAAGCATTGCCAAAACCCTTTCAAAGATCCTCAAGGTTGATTCCAATGGACTTACCGAAAAATCCACCCTGCTTTTGGAAGAGGAAGCTATGCGACACCTCTTCTCAGTAACGGCAGGATTGGATTCTCAAATAGTCGGAGAAGTTGAAATCACAGGTCAGGTTAAGCAGGCCTTTCTTTATGCCGCCAAGCAACGAACCGTCGGCAAGCACTTGAACAAAGCGTTTCAAAAAAGTTTTCAGGCCTGCAAATGGATTCGCTCCAATACCAATATTGGGAAGGGCCAAATAAATGTAGCCACTGTTGCGGTAGACCTAGCCCTTAAAGTGTTTGGTGATCTACGGGAATCCACGGTCATAGTTATTGGAGCTGGTGATATCGCTGAAAAAACGGTTGCGGCCCTCCGCAGTCGCGGGGCCAAGAATCTGATTCTATGCAACCGCACTTTTTCCAAAGCTCAGGAGTTAGCCGAATCAATAAGTGGAAATGCTGTACCCTTTGAGAGTCTGGATTGTCATTTTCTTCAAGCGGATGTGGTGCTTTGTTCAACCTCGAGTCCCGAAATGGTCCTGAGCAAAAACCGCATGCAGAAATTTTTAAAGAAACGATCCATCAAACCCATATGTTTATTGGATTTGGCCTTACCTAGAGATATCGATCCTGGGATTGACCATTTGCCCAATGTTTTTCTTTACAATCTGGACGACCTTGCCGAAATAGCCGAAAGCAATCTGACAGCGAGAAAGAAGGAATTGTCCCACTGCCACGAGTATATTGAAAAGAAAGTCCAACACGTGGTCCATGGACACACGCTCCCAACAGTGGAAAACAACAATCCCAGACAAATCAAGCAGGCTTAAATCAAATAAACCGACCGAGCCGGTTTTACCGCATTAAAGGACAAGCTGATTTCGGCGAAAGCGCTACAAAATGCGGAGGGATTGCGTTTTCAGTGAGCCACCTGGAGATACTGAGACAACCATTGCCAGGGCCGTGCCCCGATTTCCTGATCCAATAGTTGCCTGAGCTCCTTGCAATCCTGCTGGGCTAAGTGGATAACATGAGGATCTTCAAGACAACGTGCCAACTCGCCGGCCAGCACCTTAGGTTTGGCCTTCTGCTGGGTAAATTCGGGATAGAAAGAGCGATTCAAAAGCAAGTTGGCAATGCCAATAAAGGGAACATTTACAACAGCTCTGCCCATCAAGTAGGTAAGGGGATGGATGGCATGTACGATCCTGCCCGGAATACCCGCCAGTGCGCAGCGAAGGGACATAGTTCCGGAGGGTGTCAGCACGGCACTTGCTTCAATTCTCCCTTCATTCTTTGACAATGAAACACGCGATTTGCTTTCAGGGAAATCTTCCAAAATTTTCTCAATCTCGGAACGTACAGTTTCGCTCGGATAGACAATGGTGGCCGACTTCTTCCCCGCGTTATTCAGATAAAGTTCATAGGTTCTCAAAAGTATCGGCAGGACGCGCTTGACATTGGATATCCGACTGCCACCCAGCAAAAGAACCGGCGCCTCCGCATTGTAAACCAGCTCACAATCCTGCTTATGTTGCAAAAAAGGATGTCCCACGTACGTTGTGGCAAGTCCTGTATCAGCAAAGACCTCTACCTCGAATGGGAATATCACCGACAGCGAATCCAGCAATTTACCCATCTCGTATTTGCGACCTTCCTTCCAGGCCCAGACCTGAGGGGCGATGTAATATAGCAAGGCAGTATTTCCCCCGGCCTTCTTGGCAACTCCAATTTTATTAAGAGCCTTGGTCAGTCTCAGATTGAAACCGGGATAGTCTACAAAAAGAACAGCCTGTGGCGAATACGCCTCAATCCAATCGATTATTTTTTGAAAGAGCTGCTTGAAATATTTGTAGTGCTTCAACACCTCAATAAAACCGACAACCGACATGTGAGTGAGGTCGAACAAGAGCTGTGCCCCTGCCTTTTGCAATAAAGGCCCGCCAACCGTGGCGACCCGCAATTCGGGACGCTCACTTAGCAAGTTTTTTACCAATACTGCGGCATGCTCGTCTCCGGAATGCTCCCCGGCGATGACCAAAAGATCGACCTTGCCTACCATCGGAGCATCCAGTTTCTCCGGCAATTCTGGAACATAGCTCATTTAAGGGACGCGTTGTCTGATTTGCTCGGTAATTTGCAAGGCCAGTTCCAATGCTCGTTTACCTAGTGTCGCATCTACCTTGGGATTGGAAAATCCCCGGATACAATCCAGAAAGGAAGCGAGCTCGATCTTCAAAGGCTCGCCCTTTTCGATCGGTAACTCTTCCTTTTCTAGCTGCAATCCATTCCGTTTCACAAAATGACCCTCCTGGTTCATGAAATCGATCGACAAGTAGGCATTGGATTGAAACACGCGGATCTCGCGAACCTTTTTTTCGCTGACTCGGCTGGTATTAACGTTGGCTACCGCACCATTCTGAAATGTTATTCGTGAGTTTGCGATATCTTCCGTGGGAGAAAGTACATTAACACCCACTGATTCTACTTTTTCGACTGGCGAACCTACCAAATGCAAAATCACTCCTAAATCGTGTATCATCAAATCCAATACAACCCCGACTTCCGTGCCCCTGGGGCTAAAAGGCGCCAACCGATCAGCGGTAATGAATAATGGTTTCTCAACCACGTTTTCAAGGTAGCTGGTCACTGGGTTGTAGTGCTCGATATGTCCGACTTGAACGAGACAGCTGTTTCGATTGGCGGCTTCCAGAATTGTCTCGGCTTCCTCGCCACTGACACAAAGCGGTTTTTCTATCAATAGATGGCAGCCCTTATCCAACAAGGGTACGGCAACCTCACAATGTTTATCAGTCGTTACTACCACACTGATCGCATCGCAGACCTTCGCCAATTCTTCCAGCGATCCAAACAAGGGGCAGCCATATTGCTCCGCAATCTCCCGACCCCGATCCCGATCAACCTCAAAAATTCCAGCGAGGTCGCATTCTTCCAATTCACTGTAAATGCGGGCATGGTGTTGCCCGAGGTAACCCACTCCGGCAACGCCACATTGAATTCGTTTATCAGAGTTCATCGGTGATAATTTCCAATTTGCCAAGGTGAAGTTGATAACGTTTTTCCGTCTTGAGGGCATGCCCGTTGTTATGAGTCACCAGAATCAAACTGGTTCCTTCTTCGCGAGCAATTTCAAGAAGAAGTTCGATAACAGAATCGCCAGTGTGCTCATCCAAATTCCCGGTCGGCTCGTCTGCCAATATCAGATTAGGCCGGATCATCAGGGCTCGGGCAATCGCCACCCTCTGCCTTTCTCCGCCGGAAAGTTTTTCCACAGAAAAATTCATCCGGTCATGCAGACCAACCCGGGTGATTAATTTCCCGGCTCGTTCACGGTCATTGGGTCGTGGAGCGCCCAACAGTCGAGTCGCCATTATTACATTGTCCAATACATTCAGCTCAGGCAGCAAATAATAAGCCTGAAATATCAATCCCATTTGCGAAGCCCGCTTGGCAGCAAGAGCGGAGGAAGACTGGTTTACAATGGCCTCTCCATCCCAAAAGAGTTGTCCCTCCTCAAATGTCTCCAATCCCGAAATAATATTGAGAAAAGTGGTTTTGCCGCTACCGGATTCACCCTGGATTGCAACCGCCTGTCCACTCTCCAGCGTGAAATCTACGCCTTGGAGCACCCGAATCCAATCACTTCCATTCGGAAATGATTTTTCGATGGAACGTGTTTCCAGCACCGGAGTCCTGTTTTCTGCATTTTCCACGCCCTACATTACTGAGGAGCCTACCAACCAGTTGGCAAGCCGTATCTAATCCAGATAAATAAACCCTCGCAGGATTCACAGTCACCGGAAAGCTTGACCCAGGTTAGTTTGCTTCAATTCTTCCTTACCGGATTGCCCCGATATAGATTCCGAAAGCAACACGGTGATTGAACCTAGTCTCCTTCCTATTATGAAAAAAATCCAATTTCTTCTAGGCCTAAGAATTTCCTTGGTTATTATTTCATTGGGTCCATTAAGCATGCTGAATGCCCAAACCACAGATCGGCCCAATATTCTCTGGATCGTGGCCGATGACATGTCTGCGAACCTCTCCTGCTATGGTGAAACATTAATTGAGACTCCTCATTTGGATAAATTGGCCTCGAATGGCATTCAGTTTACCAAAGCTTTTGTGACTTCACCTGTCTGTTCAACCAATCGCTCGGCATTCATCACTGGAATGTATCAGACATCGATTGGCGCGCATCACCACCGGTCAGGTCGAGGCGAATTAAAGATTAACCTGCCAGATGGAATCCGACCCGTTCCTGAACTTTTTCAAGAAGCCGGTTACTACACCGCCATAACAGGTTGGCCTGGTCGAGATAGACAAAACCTTGGGAAGACGGATTACAATTTTGAGTGGGACCGGGCCATGTATGACGGGCCCGACTGGAGTAAGCGCAAACCAGGCCAACCTTTTTTTGCACAAATCCAACTGCGCGGTGGCAAACACCGAGGTGGAGATCTGGCAGCCAGTAGAAAGTTCGCCAAACAAATCGAAAAGATGTTTGGTAATAAAACCGATCCGGCGAAAGTAACGCTTCCTCCTTATTACCCGGATGATCCCGTGCTTCGTGAAGATTGGGCCGCATACCTGGATTCGGTCCGCATAACCGACAAATTTGTCGGGGATGCCATCCAACGCCTCAAAGAGGAAGGCAACCTGGGAAATACCGTCGTCATTTTCATGACCGACCACGGAATCAGTCATGCCCGCGGCAAACAGTTTCTTTATGAAGAAGGAATCCACATACCTTTTATCGTTGCTGGTGCTGGAATCGAGGCAAGCCAAGTTCGCGATGACTTGATCGAGCATATTGATATCGCAGCTATTTCATTGGGACTAGCTGGCATCAAAATCCCGGATTACATGCAAGCCAAAGATATCATCAGTCCCGATTACAAAAAAAGAAATGTCATATTCTCGGCTCGAGACCGTTGCGATGAAACCATTGAACACCTGCGCTGCTTACGTACGAATCGCTACAAATACATTCGCAATTTCCTCTATAAACGGCCCCACATGCAGCCCAATCGTTACAAGGACAATAAAGACATTATCAAAGCCCTGCTCGCCGCTCATAAGGCGGGAGCCCTAAACGAAGCCCAATCACTTATTTTCAACGCCCCGAGACCTAAGGAAGAACTCTTCGACCTGAAAAAAGATCCGCACGAGATTCAAAACCTTGCCGACGATCCGAAGCATGAAAAACGCCTGATACGATTCCGTAATAAATTGGCTCGATGGATGAAACACACTAACGATCACGGCCCAGAATCACAAGCCAGGTACGACAGCGACATGGCTGTTTACCTTAAGTCGAAAAGCGCCGACCCCGTCCAAGGAAAAATCCTCACCGACAATATCACCCTCATGAAAAAGTGGGCCTCCGAAGGTAAGTAGTTTCCTAGTCTGGCTAACCTACTCTCTGACTTGCGAAGCCTAGCTCGTTGTGACACCTCAATTCTTCGTAGCAAAGCGGAGTCCACTTACTAACCGTCTTGATCTTGGTCTCGATCTCTATCTCACTCCAACTTCCCAATAGCTTCATCAAAAATGCTGAGCAGATGAACGCCCATCCGATTCGAAAACGCCTCGAGTCCGGTAATGCTCTTTGCGTTCCCTTAGTTGATCGATGAAAAAGGTACTGTCTACTTGGGACTATAAAGGATCATGCCCTAGAATGACTCGAGTGGCATTTGTGAGCCATGGCATCAATTTCCAGAAGAACCACAGGCCTTTGCCCCGGGAGCCATCATGGGCTTTCCGGGAATCAGTGATGCCACCCAACGAAGCCAAATCATCGATTCCATGGTCTCACTGAACTAAGAAGTTCCAAGCAGAGACGAACTCGCCAAGAAAGAAGAGTAATTAACCTACATGCGCTTCAACACCCGGCGCATCATCGATTCGCGGGTCTCTATACTTTCACAAAGTTTCATTTGCACCCGACCACGGTTGAGATTTTGAGCTGGGTAATTGGTTTTAAAATATACGTCGCCGGCCAAATAGTCTGTGAAAAAACGAAGTCCAAGTTCGAAGGTAATGAGCCGCACAGAATCGTACAGATAATTCCGGTCCCAATCCGTCAGAAATTTTTTAGCCTGTTTCAGATAGCCACGAACCAGTGCTTCAAAAGAATCCACGTCGACAAATACACAACTCAAATCCTTAGCCTCCTCCCCCGCCGGATTGCATACCGAACGAACACAATCACCGAAATCGTAATGGATCAGCCCGGGTTTCACGGTGTCGAGATCAATAATCGCAGTACCCTTCCCAGTAATGTTATCCATCATGATGTTGGTGATCTTCGGATCCCCGTGGATAGGCCTGAGTTGCAACTCCCCTCGTTGAAGCGCGTCCTCCAAAACAGATGCAAATCCTCGACGCTCCTGAACAAATTCCTCAATGCGCCTCGCCTCGGATGAGGCCGACAACTTTTTCTGAGCTCCTTCCGTCTTAACGACCTCGTCATGATATTTCAAGTATCCAGGAGTGATGTGAAAACCTGGAAGGGTGTCTTCCAATTGATCGATCGGGAAATCTGCAATCACGCTTTGGAAATGACCCAAGACAAATCCAGCCTCATGAGCATGTTCCAAGTTCATCAGTTTTTCATGCGAGGTAGCAGAAGCGATCATGGATAAGGCCCTCCAGTATTCCCCTTCGGCGTCTACAAAAAAGTCCTCGCCCTTGAGAGTGGGTATCACTTTGGGCAATTGCCATATGCGGTTGGGACTTTCTGCCTGTTCTTCAAGTCGTTCATGCCCATAATCTGTAATCGCCTTCATGTTTGCCATAACCAATTCCGGCTTTGGAAACACCGCCTGGCTTATCCTCTGAAGCACGAATTGCACTTCCGAATAAGTCGTTCTCTTGATGACTCGGTAGGTGTCATTCACGTTCCCGGTATCGATGCTTAATACCGTCACCACTTGACCGGGTACATCAAATTCTGCAGCGATTGACTCAGGTAGCATGCCAGTTATCTCATATTTTCGTGGCAAGGTTGTCTACAGCATAGTTTCTCTGCGATATCGACAACAGGATCGACACCCCTATGCTACGATTAGAAATTTCGGATCGATTAAAGCTTACGCCATGAATCAATTTCCCTAAAAAACCAAAGGACTGGATACCCATCCGAGAAGGACATTTCTTAAAACCATGGTGGCAGCTGGGACATCTCCGGTCATTTTACCATCCTTGAGCTCAGGTATGAATCACGGCTCAAAAAGCAATTAGGAAGTTAATTCTCGGCATTGTTATGAGTATCCTTCGAGATTCTGATTCACCTTGCGTTTATTTTGCAGGTTGCGCCCGATAGATTGGTGGCTCAGCGAATCGTTGGAATGCAATGAAATTAGAAGATCTCCAGGCAATTCCTAGAATAAGCCTTCGCTCCTTGTTAAGAATCAATCTGTAATTCCGTTTCTCAACTAATCGATTCAGTCTGCTGGGTCATCATGTCCCGCCATAGCAATGTCTCCAAGAACCCTTGGTTATATTAAATTGTCCCGAGCAACGCGACGTGACCGGGCTGCGCAGCAGAACCTGACCAATCAAAATGTAGGAGGGGGTTCATCCCCCCATTGCTTGGTTTTATCTGGAACGGTCGGGGCGTAAGGACCCTCCTAAAAAGCCGCACAAAGTTTCGTCCATCATTCAACATTTTTTCTTGTTTCAGAAAAGTCCCGCAATGGCAAAAGGACGGATCCTTGCAATCTTGAAAGAGCAAATCGGAGTCAACTGATGGCTTAGCGTGTCGCCTCCAGCTCGAAAGAAGGTTTGACCACATTGAGGCTAAGATGGACTACTAAAAGTTGATGGACCTGATTCGCTACCCTGAACCACCTAAGCAGTTGACGGATCATGGGTGGTGGAAATCAATCGGCTTCCTTGGTCCCGGAATTATTATAGCCTCCGTCTCTATCGGAACGGGAGAAACGATATTTGCCTCGCGGGGAGGCGCTATTTTCGGTTATGCAATTTTGTGGTGCTTCACCCTTGGACTGATTATGAAAGCCATTCAATTGTATGCCAGCTCACGTTACATGATGCTTTCGGGCGAGCATCCCATGCAAAGCTGGACACAACTTCCTGGTCCCCGTGGCTGGCTGCCCATCGGACTGTTGTTTATAACCGCAATTTGCCTGCCTTTCCTGTTGGCCGCCCTGTCCATTTCGGTTGGATCCATACTCGCCTGGATGTATTCTAAAAGTGAGGCCTCGGAAATTACGGTAAGAACCTGGGCAACCGGCTTGGTTCTTGTAGCCGCGCTCTTCGGTTGGAACCAAAATTATAAGAGTTTGGAGAAGTCCCAAACAGTGATCGTCGCAGTGTTGCTTATAACCATCGTGATCGCGGCCATTGCCTGCCAGCCAAACGTGGTGGCACTTTTTAAAGGCATGTTTGTTCCCGTATTGCCCGAATACAAAAGCTGGATCACAGTCTCCTACCCAAACATCGCTGTCAAAGCACCTTGGATTGAATTGGTGACTTACGTAGGAATCATAGGTGGAGGCTTGCCCGCTTACATCGGTTACTTCGGCTTTCTGCGCGACAAACAATGGGGTCTGTTCCAAAACCAATCCATTTACCAACATTCAACCCAATCGGGTTTCCAAGAAATCGATAGTAGTGAAGAAAACCTTAGAAACAGCCGCAACTGGTTGCGTGCCATCAAGATCGACGTGGGCGGTTCCTTTATCGCCATCTTTATTTTTTCATGCGCCTTCATGGTCCTTGGAGCCGTCATTCTTCACAAAAGCCAAATGGTACCTGATCAATTCGATTTGCTCACCCACCAGGAAAAGTTTCTTACCACACTCAGCCCTTATCTGGTTATCCTGTATAGAGTGGGAATCGTTGCTGCTATTGGAGGCACTCTCTTCGCCACTTTCGACGTCTGGACTAAAAGTGTTTACGAAGGTCTGCTTCCTTTCAAAAAATCCGATAAATCCTTCTCTATCTCCAAGCTTAAGAAAATAATTATCATTACCACGACTATCATCGGAATCAGCGTGATATGGTTGGGCCTGGTTTGGGAAACTATTTCTAATCCAATTACCATTGTAGCGGTTCCTGCATTGTTGGGCGGAACCACCGGATGCGGTATATGGTGCTTAGGCGTCGCTTGGGCGGATCGTCGAAATTTGCCGGAAGGCTTCAGAATGAACATGACGCTTTTTGTGGCCCTGGTCATTTCTGGTGTGGCACTATTAGGAATGGGCCTATTGGGATTTTATTTCAAATTCATAGGATGAGGCTCCATCACCCTACTTTAGGAGCTGCTTTAGCTGCAAAGCCAAATATCCTTTAATAAAGGATCGCAGCTAAAGCAGCTCCTAAAGAAAAATAAATTCAAATGCTAGGTATCACCATTTTCCCAGAATATATTCAAAGCGAAGGCCCGGAGGCCCTGCTCGACAACCTGCTGGCAAAAATGCCCCTGACTGCGGTTTCCACCTCGCCCTACGTCATGGAGGAATGCCCGGCGGAACTTGGCGGTGAACGCGAACCCCCAGCGGATTCCGACAAAGGCCTGGCCCGCCTATTGAATCGGCCCCTTTGGGATAAGAATGAGGTTTGGGTCAGCGCCACGCCAAGCTTCGAGCCAAATGAGGAACTGTATCAAGGACTTCGATACCAACCTCTAAAACCCAGCAAACTCACCCAAAAAGAAGGACCGGTCATCGATCGTTTTATCCAAGCCTGTCATGACCGTAATATCCAGATTTTCATGCAGATCCAGTCGGCAATTCCTCCCGGCTATCGGGTTCAGTTTGGAGGAGCAGTCGAGGAAGACATGCCCCGCATGCCCGATGGATCTATTACTCCGCGAAAGCTCGACAACAATGGCTCCTTGGCCAGTGAGGAAATCTTGGCTTATGGCGAAGCGCTCATCAAAGATCTTATGAAACGTTACCCGACCATCGACGGCATCCGCATCGATTGGCCGGAATATCCACCCTACTTTCTTGAATCCGCCTTCCTGGATTTCGGAGATCACGCCAAAGGCTTTGCTAAAATACATGGAATCGATTTTGAAGCTATGCGCCGCAAAGTCGCAACCCTCTACACCCAACTCACGGAGAAACTGACCGACCAGGACCTTCAAGCCTACCTCGATTCACCGGATTCCATTCTGAAAAAATGGTCGGGGTGTGCTGAGTGGATCGATTTCAAGAGTCTACTTGTATCCAATCTTTTGAGACGTTTCAAAGCAGCGATAGGGGATGAAAAGATGCTCTTTCCCAGTTCATTCCCTCCGCCATGGAATCGCTTGAGCGGATTTAATTTCCAACAGGCAAGTGAAATCGTGGACGCCATCAGTTGCAAATACTACACCATGCATTGGCCAATGATGCTAAGGAACTATGCGGATTCGCTAACTGAGAAAAACCAGCCTATGAACAAGGCTCTGTTAGCCGAATGTCTGGCTAAGGCTTTCAATGCCTATTCCCCAATCCCCTCATCCTCCGACGATATCGAATACCCTCAACCGAAAGAAAACCATCCGGTGGATCTTACCAGCCTGGCCGAAAGACAAGTGTTCGTTGAGGGCCTCGCTGGCGGCACTCCCGTCTGGGCTTTGGGCCACGCATACGGACCAGTCGATGACTTTAAAATCCGAGCCGAAGCCGTCTACAAAGCTTCCTCAAACCGCCTCTGGATCAATCGATACGGCTATCTGGGAAACGCAAAAATTGAGGCCTTAGCAAGCGTTTTTAAGTAAGAGTTTTTTGTAAGAGAGGAGCAATTTCCATTGCTACATTTTTCAAATTAATTCGCACTGCTTAGCCACGCCACCATATCCAGGATATCCTCTTTCGTAAGTGTATTTAGCAAGCCCGATGGCATGGACGATACAGCCGAAAGCTCGATGGATACGATTTCAGATATTGGGATCAGAAGGACATTGGCAGAATTCAGTGAATTTGCCTGATAGTAGTTCACTACTTGCCCATGCAAACCCGCACCATCGGTTTTTCGAATAAAATTGATCACTGATCACCTTATTGGGGTCAATGATCGCTTCCATCAGGTCCTGGAAACTGAACCGGCGCATCTACGCCGTAAGGTCAGGTCCAAGCCCCACCCTCACCATTCACTCAGTGGCAGACCAAGATAATAAAAATCGATAGAAGCTGTTTGTGTCGCATGGTGGAAAAATAGTTAATTGCGAATATTGAATTGCAAAGACAACGCTTTTTTCCGCAGGTTGATTAAAGGGAATGGAAAGGAGCAAAAGGTCGCGTCGCTATTCTCGAAACTACGCCTCGCTTGTTGAGGTTTTGCTGCAATCTTTAGATAACTTTTGTTTGATCCATTGACGAGAAAAAAAGCAATCTCCACGTTGACCGCGACTCAAACGATTGTGACATTACCCATCGATTCCAACGGGAATATTCAGAAATCCACTTTCAACCGTCATATTAAAAAATGAAGCCAACTTTCAAAGGTACTTCCTTCAGTATCACACGCCGTCGGTTTTTACAGTCCGCCGGAACCACATCCACGGTTATCTGGCTGCCGGGAATGGCTTATGCTCAAGCATTGGAAGATGTCCAGGAAAAGCTGACTGGAGTGTCCAAGTGGGACCTCGATACACCGGCCTTGTGTGTTGATTTGGACCATATGGAACATAATTTTTCCCGCATTAGGACGACGACCGACAGAAACGGGATCGGATTTCGACCGCATGCAAAGACCCACAAAACCCCGGCTATAGCCGAATTGCAGATTGCCGACGGAGCGTTAGGAATCTGTACGGCCAAGGTGGGCGAGGCTGCCGCCATGATCGAACACGGAATTAAAAAAGTCCTTATGACCACCTGCAATGTCACTACGCACAAGATCAGTTTGGCAATGGAGCTTTGTAAACGGTCCGATCAGTTTATTCAGGCCGTGTTCCAGGAAAGCAATGCCCGCGATCTGTCCGCAGCAGCCCAAGAGGCCGGAGTAATTGCAGATGTGGTGGTAGATGTGGATCCCGGTGGTCATCGTACCGGTATTGCACCGGGAAAGCCAGCCTTAGAGCTGGCTCAATTGGTTGATCGATTACCTGGATTACGCCAGCGTGGACTGCTGTGCTACGATGGTAGAGTCCAACATGAAATAAACGCTTCCGTGCGGCGTTCCCAGTCCGTACAGGCCATGGAGCCGGCGGCCGATACCCTGGAGAAAATGCGGCTATCCGGACTCAATACAGAGATCTTCAGCGGAGGTGGCACAGGCACTTATAACATCGACCATGAAATTCCGGGATTCACCGATGTGCAATGTGGCAGCTACCTTTTCATGGATATGCAATACCTGGCCAATGAAAGCCTGTCCGGTGACGATAGTTATACAGATTTCAAACCGTCCCTGACAGTCCTGACCACAGTGGTGAATACCCACATTGATGGTATGGCTACCACAGATGCCGGGCAAAAATCCCTGACGATACACAAACCCGATCCTAAGGTCCTCGGAGAATCCGGCGTAAGCTACAGAACCTGGGGTGACGAATTTGGACGCATCACTTACGACGAACCCACGCGCACCTACCAAGTCGGAGACAAGCTCGAGGTAATCGTTCCACACTGCGATCCGGTGGTGAATCTCTATGATGTGATGTTTGCCACCCGAAATAACCGGGTGGAGCACGTTTGGCCAATCTCGGCCCGAGGAGATGCTCAGTAAACCCTTCTGCCCTCCTCCTAAGTTAAGGTATGTTATCAGGTCGGCAGTAGGTGTTCCGGTTGAGGCTGGACCATTTTCACATCGGTGATCGAAAGCTCCCTGCTCGTGACGTCTACTGGCGTTCCACTATTTTGCGAGCTGGGTGCGTCATTACCCCAGAATGTGCTGGTAGCCACCGGTAGGACGCACCCAGCTCGCAAAAAATGACGTCTTTTCATCCAGACATCTTCAATGAATTTCTTATTGATAAAAAACCAAAATTGGGTCAGGCCTGAATGGCCCTCAGTGAATGCCATTCACGTTTGACCCCATTTTTCCATGCCATTCAAGATATATCAGTGACGACACCTGATTGGACCGTTCTTTGTCTCTACCTCGCTGGCACTGCTTTTGTCGGCGTGTTCCTGGGGCGTTTTGTTAAGGATTCTTCCGACATGTTTTCCGCTGGCGGTCAGTCGCCTTGGTGGATCAGTGGGTTGAGTTCTTACATGACGATGTTCTCTGCCAACACTTTCGTGGTGTGGGGAGGGATCGCCTATGAACATGGCCTGGTAGCGGTCTCGATCAATCTCTGCTATAGCGTTGCAGCTATCGCCGTTGGTTTCACAGTGGCGGGCCGGTGGAAGAAGATGGGTATCGCCACGCCAGCCGAATACATCGAACGTCGCTTTGGTCGTTCGGCCCTGTATTTCTATACCTGGTTTATGATGTCCTATCGCATCGTGGGAACTGGGGGTGCGCTGTATGCGATCGCCCGTCTGACTCTGGCGGTGATTGGTGGCAGAGAAGGCGGACTGTCGGGTGCTGAGCTAAATATATTGATCTTGATCTTTGCGGTCATTGTGGTGGCCTACACAATGATTGGTGGGTTGTGGGCGGTATTGATGACCGATACGCTGCAGTTCATCATCCTCAATCTGGCGGTGCTGTTTGTAATACCTCTATCGCTGGCGCGAACTGGTGGCTTTGACAATTTTCTCGAAAAAGCTCCTGAAGGATTTCTGGCGGCGACCAGCGACAAATATACTTTTTTATTCTTGGTTGGCTGGGTGGCCATACATTATTTTATGATTGGTGCTGAGTGGGCTTTTGTGCAACGCTACCTGTGCGTGCCTTCGCCAAAAGATGCCCGTAAGAGTACCTTTCTATTCGGTGGGCTCTATCTTTTTAGTCCCCTTCTATGGTTGCTGCCACCCCTGCTCTGGCGTGTGCAGCAACCTATACCGGTCGAGGCGGATGCAGAGACCGTTACGCACATGGCGGAAACCGCCTACATACTTTCCTGTAAGGCTGTATTGCCTGTTGGCATGCTGGGTTTGATGCTTGCGGCTCTGTTCTCGGCTACCGCTAGTATGATCAGCTCACAATTGAATGTTTTTTCGGGTGTTTTAACCGAAAACATATACAAGCCGCTGGCAGGCAATCCAACCGAAAAGCGGATGCTGTACATGGGCCGTATTTTCACCTGTATCCTCGGTATCGTGGTGGTGGGGATAGCCATTGCTACCCCCTACGTGGGTGGCGCTGCGCAAATGATTATAACCATTACCCAACTGATGGTAACTCCCCTATTGGCACCGACGTTGCTGGCGCTGTTTGTGCCGCGCTTGGGTATTAGCACCGTCTGGGCCACTATAGGGCTCTGTTTTCCACTGGGACTGCTGGCGAAATTCACAGATATACTGACTAACACCTGGCTCGCGGACATTACTGTGACCGGTGTGATTCTGCCTTTGGTGGTGATTGCAGTTATGGTCTTGTTCTCGCGAAAAGAGGCTCCGGGTTGGAGTGTCATCTGCGACCTGACTTCAGAGGAAAGTGAGCGTGCGCATCAGCAGTCAAGCCCTGTTCCCGCTCGGATCGTGAGTAGCAGTTTGGCGATCTGTTCCGCAACCTTGTTCGGCTTGATCCCATTTAACGAAATCAACCGTGACATGCTGGCCGGTTTCGGCGTAGGTCTCCTGCTGTTGGCCGCATTGATTTGGCAGCTTTCGCGCATGTTAAACCAAAAATAACTCTAAACCCAGCGTCTTGGCGTACTCCGCCAAAATGTCTCGCCATAGTTGTGAGTTACAACAGCAGAAGCTCTTTTGAGCGGCGGCGGGAGCTAGCCGAATAGCCTCTTCCTGTTTCACTACCTTCTCCCTCACCCCATGCCACGCCCTGGTCAACGAAGGCGGATCGCTACACGCCCCTTGTCCCTTACCTAATTTCGTCCCAAATGTACTCCAGACGGAATATATCAGGCTTGTAGGGGTCAATTGGAAGATGCTTGTTGTCGAGATAGTGACATTCGATTTCTCGGCAGGTAATGGCGTTAAAGTAGAATAATTCCATCTCTTTCCTACCAGTAAGGTGTTGCGTAATAGGCGTCTCCCAAGGGACGCCGTTAGGCATTGTCGAGCACTGAATAAGAAATGGTTTCAAAGCTTTCCGGATCGATGCGGAAAAGCCAGAGTTCCATCGGCCATTCGGAAAGGGGGGTCGGATGGGCCTTCGTATAGTTTCGCCCTATCACGTAATAACCGCCGTCTGCTTCAAAAATAGGTGGTCTGCTGATGTACTTTTTCATGTAGTCAAAAGGTTCGGGTATTCCGCCATCGGCTCCTGGAAGAAGGTGCTCCGAAAAGTGCCATAAACAATATTCATCGAATCCAGCCCTTTCGGGACCTGTGAGATCGCCAGCTGATAACTGCCATTTGCGCAAAAGTCGTCGCTTCAAAGGGGTAAGTGGCAAAGCCGTCATGAGTAAGGAAATTGTATTTCCCGCTCATGATCTTTACGCGGGGAGGAGTGCAAATGGGTAGGGAGTAGGCTTGTGTGAAATTTTTACCTCCTGCAGCTAATCCATCCAGATTAGATGTATGGTAGAATTCACTACCGTATGAGCTCAGACATTCCATGCCGATGTCGTCAGCCATGATAACAATGATATTGGGCTTTTCCTGTGCACTCAAAATTATGGGCAACAAGCCCAATAGTAAGGGGAGAAGATACCTTGGGAACATAAAAAGAAGTTTCACTGGCCTGGAGAATTATCATTCTGACGACCACGATCCGGAACGGCGACAACAACCACATCTATAAGGTTGACTCTCCGCCCATTTTAAACAGTCAATGAAGTTTCCTTCGAAAAAATCCCTCTTCCAAATTTAAACAACATCAACAGAGCTACTTTCTATACTTGTGAAGAACCTATTGAGTACACAGTTAAATCCCTTCTTTTCCGATATTTGGCTGCTTTTACTTCGAGTGTTTTCAGCCGCCTTAATGCTCACGCATGGTTATCCAAAATTGTTAAAATTATTTGGGAGCGGGGAAATTAAGTTTGGGGATCCTATCGGCATTGGTCCCGTCGCTTCACTCGTGTTGGTAGTTTTTTCAGAAGTCGTGTGTACAACTTTGATCGGGTTAGGTTTTTTAACCCGATTGTCTTCCATTCCCGTCATGATTACCATGCTCGTAGCAGCATTTATATCCCACGGAGCCGATCCTTTCGCCCGAAAGGAAATGGCCTTACTGTACTTACTGGTATTTACTACCTTGTTGGTCTTCGGAAGTGGCAGGTATTCGGTAGACGGATACTTATTCGGAAAGAAATTCAAAAGCTAGGTGACTCTTTCCCCTTTGCTTCTGACCCTTGCCATGCGTCGTGTCCATCATAGCCTCAAACAGGTTCAACCGTCGCCGACAGGCTATGGTCGAAATTATGTTAGACACTGTGTTTCCACAGTTAGAACCGTGGGCTAGGCCAGAATATTGTGGATGACATCCGCCGGTTCTACACCGGTGAGGCTTTCTTCCCGGCCTTCGAATTCGTAGGTTACGCGGGTGTGGTCAAGCCCCAACAAATGCATGATGGTGGCGTGGAAGTCGGCCACCGTAAACGGATCTTCCACCGCCGCGTAGCCGAATTCATCGGTGGCGCCGTGGATGGTTCCGCCCCTGATTCCACCGCCCGCCATCCATAAGCTGAATCCAAAGGGATTGTGATCACGTCCGTCGGCCCCTTGCGAAACGGGAAGCCGTCCGAATTCTCCCGCCCAAATCACGAGGGTATCTTCGAGCAAACCACGCATCTTAAGATCCTGCACCAACCCGGCAACAGGTATATCAGTCTCCTGGGTCGATTGAGTGAGCCGATTGTGCAGGTCACTATGATGATCCCAATCGTTTCGAACGAGATGGACGAAGCGGACGCCGGACTCGAGGAGGCGACGTGCAACCAGGCACTGTTTTCCAAATTTTTCGGTAATCTTGTTGTCGAGACCGTAGAGCTTCCGGGTGGCTTCGGATTCTGTCGAAAGATCGATCTGTTGCATCGCCTCCAATTGCATGTTGGCGGCCAGCTCGAAGTTCTGGATACGGGCGTCGAGATCCGAAACGCCATGGGTGGTTTCCTGATGATGCCGATTCAACATCTGGGTCAAATCATGATACCGTTTCTGGTCGTGTGCGGAAACCGAATTAGGCCGTTGAAGATTATGAATCGGGTTACCTGTGACATTGAACGGACTACCTTGGTACAAGGCCGGCAGCCAGCCCGAGGAGGTCGTGCTTTGAACCTTGACCGGAGTGGTGTCCGGAATGGCGACGTAAGCGGGCAAATTCTCATTCTCGGATCCCAGGGCATAGGTGATCCAGGATCCCATCGACGGGAACCCCGAGATCGGACGTCCCGTGTGCGTCATCAGGATGGCTTCTCCGTGATCGATCCGCGTGGTCACTCCTGACCGAATCACCGCAATGTCATCCACCACCTTGGAGAGACCGGGCAACAATTCCGACAGTTCAATGCCGGACTGACCGTATTTCTTGAACTTGTAAGGGCTGGCCATTATATTCGCGGTCTTGTTGATGGCCCGTTGAGTGACGGATATCGGAATCGGCTGTCCGTTATACTTCGTCAGCATCGGCTTCGGGTCCATGAGATCCATCTGGCTGGGCCCTCCGCCCAGAAAAACGAACACGATCCGCTTGGCCTTGGGAGCGAAATGGGGCTGTTTCGGCAAGAGATTGTGCACCGGCGGGACGTTGCCCCCGGAAGCCATCAGAGGCTGTGCGGTGAGCCAGCTAAGGGCCAGGGCTCCCAGACCTCCGGCGGAGTCCTTTAACATTTGACGGCGTGAAAGCATCCCGCGGGCCAGGCGGTCGCTAAATGGGTCTGAATAAGGTTTCATTTTGAAAGGCTTATTAATTGAGGTAAAGAAATTCGTTTGAGCTCAAGACCGCGTGGCAGATGGTTTTCCAAACATCCTCCGATAGACCGATTTCTGGGTTGCTGGCATCCATCTCGCTTTGCATCCATAGCCTCAGGCTACTGGTTTCTTGGTCGGTCGGGTATCGGGAGTAGGCAAGCATCCAGATCCGGTTCAACCGCTCCTCGAAAGTAGCGTGACCTTCTCTCTCGATGCGCTCCCTGAGGGCCTCAGCGCTCTCGTGCATAAAGGGGTGATTCATAGCTGCCAACGCCTGCTGGGAAATGGCTGAATCCCTGCGTTTGGGCGCATTGGTGTCCATGATCGGGGCGTCGAAGGTGGTGAGAATATTAGGAGTCCCCGATCGGTGGGTGATAATATAGACCGATCGACGAGTTCGACCTGGATGGTCCTTCCGCACAATGACGAGGTCGTCCTCCAGGCGTTCCGTGGGAACGGATTCACCATACATGGTCAAATCCAGTTGGCCACTCACCGCAAGCATGGCATCGCGGATCGATTCCGCCTCCAGCCGGTGTTTGGAAAACCGGTTCAATAACTTATTGGAAGGATCCGCCTCCTCTCGGGCCTGGTTGAAGCGCGAGCTTTGCCGGTAGGCCGTGGAGCGAAGGATCAGGCGGTGAATATGCTTGATGCTCCAACCCGACTCTATGAATTCCACAGCAAGCCAATCGAGTAAATCCGGATGGGTCGGGCGGCTCCCCCGCGCGCCGAAGTCGTCGGGTGTTCGAACCAGTCCTTCCCCGAAATGGTATTGCCAGATGCGGTTCACCATGACGCGCGCGATCAGTGGATGCTTGGGATCGGTCAGCCATTCGGCCAGGGCGAGCCTTCGGCCGGTAGTGCCTTGGGGCGATTTCGCGGCCGCCGCCTCCCAGTCAAACGGGTGTGCGGGATCGTCGAGCACGCGGAGTATGCCGGGACTCACCGGATCACCCGGGGTCTTGAAATTTCCACCCAGCAAAAACGGGGTCGGAGACGGAGAGGTCGTAACGTCAAAGGTCCCCCAGGCAATGGGCGGCAGCGCTGCCACTTCATATATTTCCTCAAGGCGGTCATTCAACTGCTTATCGAGTTGCTCGTACTCAGGATAATGTTCCTTGAGCTGATCATTACCAGTGCCCCCCAGCTCTCTGAAGGTCTCCACAAGGATCCCCTCTTCTACTTCGTTTATATGGTCCAGTCCTTGCGAGATGATATCCAGCACTTGCTCGCGCCGGGTGTCATCTTGAATCTTCTCACTATTTTCCTGCAGAAATTTATTCCGCCACCGCCGCGGCAATCCGTAACGCGCCTGTTGTTTTAAAGCGGCGGTCTCGTCCATCCAAACCGAGGATTGCTCCATGTAGGCTTCCCGCTCGGCTTTGGGTGTCAAGGGGATGGCGCGGATGGGTCCCGGGGTGTCCCGCCTCCAGATTCCGGCCAACCACCGTTCCGGATCCGCATCGAAGGCTGGTTCAAAAAGCGCCGATAGCTTGTAGTAGTCTTCCTGCGGGATCGGATCGTACTTGTGGGAGTGACAGCGGACGCAATTGAGGGTCAGCCCCATCAGGGCCTTCATCGACACCTCCACCACGGCCTGTTGCACGGCAGAGATTTTCTCAAACTGGGTGGAGCTCTGCGTTGGGACGGTGGCATCGGGGGTGGTCCGCAGGAATCCGGTGGCCACCAACTTCTCAATCTGATCCTCCGTGAAGACCTCGGCGTTTCTCCAGTCGAACATCTCATCGCCGGCCACCTGCTCGCGCACAAACACATCATAAGGCTTGTCTTCGTTGAACGCCCGGATGACATAGTCGCGATAACGCCAATAATCCGGCCGGATTATGTCGCCGATAAAATAGCTCGATTCGGCGTAACCGGCCACGTCCAGCCAGTGACGGCCCCATCGCTCCCCGTAACGCGGGGAGGCAAGCAAGCTATCCACTAATTGATCGTAGGCCGCGGGATTATGATCGTTCACGAACGCCTCCACGGCCTCGGGTTCGGGGGGTAATCCGATCATATTATAGGTCACACGCCGGATCAATGTCCGGTTGTCCGCGTCCTCATGGAAACCGAGACCTTCTTCTTCAAGCTTACTCAGGATGAATCGGTCGATCACTGATTGCGCCCGGGAGGAATCAGTGACTTCGGGTACCTCAGGACGCACTGGTTTCGTGAACGACCAGAAATTACGGTCCGCCGCCGTGACTTTATCGGAGACCCGAGTCTCAATGTCGTTGGCAGACGCTTGAAATACCGGTCCACCCAAGGTAAACACCAGTGCCATGGTGGTTGACAAGGCGTGGCCCAGCCTGATCCAAAAAAAGTTCGGTTGGACTATAACATCCCTGGACATATGCATACTTAGAAATCATAGACTATTAGTAAAAAAGGATGAAAACAAGTAAATTTCTTCGCATTTAAAGCCCCGACGGCTTTTAATGCGGATCTAAGACAAAGGAAACATCTCTAAAAGCGAACAAGGACTTTTTATTTATGGGGCAATTATCACCCAATGCTACCGAGATTCATGCGACATCAACCTACAGACCTTCAACCCACATAACCCATACCTATCAGATGAATTATCCTCCTCTTTTATTTTCCCTTACTCTTTTTGGTTTATCGGCTATCATGGCTAACGCAGCTTCATTTGACTGGCCGCAATGGCAGGGGCCGGATCGGAATGCGGTATCCAAGGAAACCGATCTGCTGAAGGAATGGCCTGAAAGCGGTCCGCCACTCGCCTGGAAGATCAGTGAACTAGGCACCGGCTTCGGTTCTCCATCCATAGCCGATGGCCGAATATTTGGTTTGAGCCACCGTGGGGACGACGAGGTCGTATGGGCTCTCTCGGAGACAGACGGCAATGAATTATGGGCCACGCGTCTTTCAAAGGTGAATACGGACGGTCTGTCACAAGGAAAAGAAGGTGGCGGATGTACGCCTACGGTAGACGGTGACCGGGTTTATGTCCTTGGCCGCAGTGGCGACCTTGTCTGTCTGCGGGTGGAGGATGGCAGCGTCTTATGGCGACGGAATATCCTCGAAACTTTTGACGGACGTATTCCTGTTTTTAAATACAATGAATCTCCGCTTGTGGATGGTGACAAAGTCATTTGCACACCGGGTGGAAAAGAGAAAACCTTGGCAGCCCTGAACAAGTGGAATGGAGAAACGATCTGGACGACCAAGGTGCCGCATGAAGATGATAACGCGCCTACTCCACCTAGCATCATGGTAACCACACCCATGCTTGTTGCCCTCGACATAGATGGTAATCAGGAGATTTCTACAGCTGAAATTCGTGGTTCTGAATCGATACTCGGAAAACTGGATGGAAACCGGGACGGCAAGCTCACGGAAGATGAATTGCGCGAGAAATCCAATGAGGAGGAATCGGGGAGTCAAAGCCGTGCACAGCGTCAACGAAGGGGCAGTAGTTACATGCGATCTCTCAAAGTGCTCGCCGGACTGGATACGGATGAAAGTGGAGAAATCGACGCTTCCGAAATCGAGAACTCCGTGGATGCCTTAAAAAAGTTGGATGGAAATGGGGACGGTCTTTTAGACGAAAAGGAAGTTGGTGCCCAATTTGTAAGTCCCCCGAGATCCAAAGCCGCTTATGCCTCGGCGCTGGCGGTTGATTTTAATAATCAGCGGCACTATGTGCAGTCTGTCGCCAAGGGACTTGTTGGAGTTGCAGCTTCGGACGGAGAGTTGCTCTGGATGCATAATCGACCCGTCACTCCTACCGGTCTTAATTGTTCAACACCTATTTATCAGGATGGCTTCGTTTGCGCCGCTTCAGCTTATGGAGGCGGAGGTGTATTGGTGAAACTAGCCGTCGATAATAACGGCGGTATCAGCACCGACGAGATCTGGACTTCAAGCGACATGGAAAACCATCATGGAGGTATAGTCGTGATTGATGGCGGCCTGTATGGCGCCAATGGTGACATCGGAGGTGGTAACCTGGTCTGCCTTGACTTTCAGACGGGTGAAACCCTCTGGAACGAAGGTGACCGGGATAAAGAAGGGGTGCCGAAAGGTTCGCTGATGTTTGCAGATGAACGCATTTACTACCGCACCGAGGAAGGTACGATGCTGCTGATCGAACCGAGCCGGAATGGCTATTTGGAGCGTAGCCGTTTCGAGCAACCTGACCGTAGCAGAAATCCCGCCTGGTCGCACCCGGTTATTGCCAACGGCAGGCTATACCTGCGGGACCAGGATAGTTTGTTCTGCTACGATGTGAAAGAGACCGGCAAGGTGAGCAAAAGGTAGGGGTCCCACCTTCATTAATTAAGGCGTGGCATGCACAAAAGGTCAAAAGGGTCAAGGTCAGGGAAACCTCCCGGCGTGTTTCCGTACGCGGTCTCCGTGCGCCTTGAGTGCCTCGCACTCGTCATTGGATTGTCCTCGCCAGTTCTCCAGGATCTTCTAAATTCTCTTCGAGTTCCGCTCGGCCGTTTGGAGCCATCAGGGCGACACTAACTGCTGGGTGGCACAGTGTGAAGCGGTACCAGACGGACGTAAGCGACGGATTGAAATTCGGTGGATCGTCGGGCGTCGAATCGAGCAAGGCACCCCAGCGGAATCCGTTGTAGGTGACGACCAGCATCTGAAGGTTCTGGGCCGTCGGAAAGACCTCCTCCTCCGTACCACAATGCGCAGCATTGTAGCGAACCATCAGGAAATCGAGTATCTAAACACAAAAGACGGGGCCAAACTTACTGAAGAAAACTGGATCGATTGGGTTGATTCCATTTGATCTTGGCCACCCAGACCCGGTTGTTCGCTCCTCGTTCTCTCAAACGGACGGAATCGCGATCCACACGCTCGCGTGTACGAGCCTCTTTGGAACTGGACTGCATCCATTCGGTTACCGTGACCCAAGTTTCAAAAGCACTGATCTCAGTCACGCCAAAGTTTCCCAGCCTGGCACCGTACTCGGGAACTAGGACTTGTTCGGATGAACGTATAACCTCTAAGGTGTCAGGATTCATCCGGGCAATGAAGAGCGGCGCACGGTGTCTAGTGACATGATCGTTGTTGGCGCCACGGCGCGTGTAGACAAGCAAGAGCGCCTCGCTATGTGCGACCCAATGTTGTTGTGTATTGTAGTTTCCCAGCTCGGTTCCATCGTCAAACATCCATCGTTTCGGCTTACTGAATGTGAGGCCATCGTTACTGACCGCAACATAGCCGTGATCATCGTTACGCATGGTGAGATAAAACCGGTCGCCAAATTTCGCAATCGATGGTTCGTAAAGCCCACGTTTAATTGGCACCGTCAGTTCGGATCCATGTTCAAGGTAACGAATCTCTGTATTCTTAAAATGGGCCCGCATGACCGTAGTTGAATACTGGGTACCCTCCGGCTCTTTGAAATAGAAGGGTATGAGCATATCTCCATTCGGAAGATCGTACCTCTGAGCGCATCCCGCCCCTGCATTTTCAAATCTGGACTCATCGGGTAGTTCAACGGTTCGCCAATCTGACCAGTTGTGCTGAGTCAGATTGTATATCGCATAGGCTATTCCTCGAGGCCGGACCGGTTTCACCCGGTTTTCCTCAAACACCACTGTATGACCAAGGCCGATCAATTTTCCGGATTGACGATGCCAACGCGGCCAGAAGTCACAGACCGTAATTTCCAAATCCGTTTCACCTCTCCAGGCAAATGGCACACGAGAAAATGACCCGTGTTCTTCGGGAACCGTCCAAGTCACTCCCCGATCAATGGTCCGCATTTCATTGAGCGCGTAAAAGATATCCGATCCGGAAATATCCAGTTTCTGCAGGGTCATCACAACCAGGGGCTGTTTCCCTTGTTCAGGTGGCAACGCTCCGGCCCGCGCATGGACCCAGCACATGTTTCCATCAAAGCCCTCACGGGCCAAGGTCAAAGCGATGTCATACAGCGGATCTGCCCTAAGTAACAGAGGAAATAAAAGAGCCACTGAAAAAGCACGTAACACAACCAGAAGCTATCGACAGTGAAATCGAGGCGTCAGCGGAGAATCAAAGTGGGTAATAATCCATAGCGAGGCCCTCTACTAGTCTTGGACCGATTTCTTTCACCAAGGCTCTGTGTAGAGGGTGCTTCTCATAGACTTCCAAATCTTCAGGACTATCAAAAAAAGAAACCTGGGCATAATGGTAGCCCTTGTTTCTCCCCGATACATCCTTACCGATGAGAAACTCTTTCAACTCCGGTATTTTGCCTTTCAATTCGGCGAGTTGTTTCATCAGGTCTGCGGCTTTTTCTTCTGGAACCTCCGGTTTAAATTTCAGGAGAAATATGTGTACAAAAAGACCTTCGTGATGAGCGGCGTTTACCATACCCGCCATTCCGAGTAATCCTAAACTACCGGCCTGCAGGAATTTTCTTCGAGTTTTGTCCATGATCAATTTTGGGTTGAATGTTTATGAAAATATATACGAAAGAATTATTTCTTCTTAACGCAATCGGTATACTGTAACAGCCTGGCTATGTATCAACAAAAATGAGTGAATTTCGCTAGCGAAATTTGGTTCCCTTATTGCAAGTAGGGCGGCTATCAGTCGGACAAAGAATCCGTGAGGATGATCTTGGTATTAAATGCGTATGCCATCTACAATTGAGCAGGGGAGATTGAAAGTCTAGAGAACCACATCCGCTCTATTTGGCATTGGCGTCGTGACTACTTGAAAAGAGTTGCTGATCGTGTGACCGGTTCCTAATAATCTGACGTACCCTATACAACTGACCCGGTTCCTTATTTTCAGTCTTTTGATCTACGTTGGTTTTGTGAACGCCAGGACACTTCGGTAAACTCAGTGCAAGCAGCACCCAACGTAATTTTCATCGTGCTCGACGATCTCAGCGACTGGATTGGACCCATGAGAGGACACCCTCAATCCATCACTCCCAACCTAACCCGAATATGTAAGATTTAAGGAATAACCCCCGTGACTTTCCCCATGAATATTCCAATGAATGAGAGTTAATACACCAAGCTAATTAATTGCCGGACACCATTGTTTATAACATGGCATCTTTCGGGTAATCTGTTAAGTCTGGCCGATTTTGATGCTTAAAAACTATTTTAAACCATCGGTTCGATGGGTGAGGAAGGGACAGGTTTTGGGAATCGTGATTATAACGATTTCGCTGTTCCCACCCTTTGTGAACGCTCTGGAAGAAGCAGAGTCCCTGGTCCTCCTCGTTCAAACTTTGGATCGAACGGATGATACCTCGGCACAAATTGCCTTGATCAAAGGAGTCCTCAGCGGCTTGGAAGGACACCGCGACGTTCAACCGCCACCAGCATGGAAGGCTGTTGGGGACCGCTTGATAAAAAGTAGGAATCAGAGGCTCAGCCGCTTGGCAAAACAATTGGCCCAGATCTTCGGTGATGAGGCCGCGAATCAGGAGTCTTTAGTTCGATTACAGAACCGGTCAGTCGAACTATCGGAACGCCAAGCGGCCTTGCGGACCTTGTTGGCTCAACGAAATTCGCAGCTAAAAACAGTCTTGGGCTCCTTGCTGGATGACCCGGACTTGCAAATAGAAGCAATTCGGGCCTATGGAACTCTGGCTCTGGAGGATTCGGCCAAAGTTTTGTTGGGTCGTTATGCTTCATTAGATGATTCAGCACGCCAAGCCATAGTGGAAACCTTGGCTACGCAAAGGAACACCGCAGAGGCTCTGCTGTTTGCCTTGAATCGGAAACTCGTATCGAGGAAAGCGATCCCGTCCTACGTCGCACGTTCACTACAATCCCTGCTTGGCGAAGCATTTACCGCTGAGTACGGAGATATCGGAGCCCTTTCGAAGGACAAAAGCGAGCTTTTCGCGAGGTATCGAAGCTTGTTGACCTCGGATGAAATGGATCATGCTGACGCTTATTCCGGAAGGACGATCTATGATCAGGTTTGCGGAGCCTGTCACTTGATGTATGGGGAAGGTGGATTAATTGGTCCGGATTTGACCGGATCTAACCGAGCCGACCTGGAATATATCCTGTTGAATATCTTGGATCCGAGCGACGATGTTCCTGACAACTATAAAATGGTTACACTCACCTTGAAGAATGGGCGTGTTTTGACGGGAACAGTAACGGAAGAAGATGGGGCGCGCTTGACGCTGAACGCAGTCGGACAAAAAGAAGTAATTTCAAAAAACGACATTCTATCGCGTGACGTTTCCGACATTTCAATGATGCCGGAAGGCTTGCTAATGACATTAAAGGATCGTGAAGTGATAAACCTTATACACTATTTGAGAACCGAAAAACAAGTTGAGGCAGCGCAGTAGTGATGCAAAAAAATACAATAAGATTAGTTAGGCCTGCGGCTTTAATGAGTCTGGTTGTGATGGGCTTCGCACAAGAGCCGAAAACCAGCAACGCTCCATTTTTGACTCCTGAACAAGCAGTGGCGAAGATGGATATTCCCAATGGGTTCGAGGTCTCGATTTTCGCGGCGGAACCGGATATTGCGGAACCCATCGCTTTTTGTTTCGATGACCGTGGACGAATCTGGGTCATTGAGAACATCAATTACGTAAACCGACGGACACACACGTTGGGCGAGGTCAGCCGAATCAAGATACTCGAGGATACCAATGGGGATGGGGTTTTCGATAAAAAGAAAACCTTTATGGATGATATTACGTTTAGCTCAGGAATAGCCTTGGGCTTTGGAGGGATCTATTTAGGATCACCACCTCACCTGAGTTTCATTTTGGATGCGGATGGTGATGATATTCCTGATGGCCCGGCGCAAGTGTTGTTGGACGGTTGGGGTATCGATGACCGCCACGAAACACTGAATAGTTTTATCTGGGGACCTGACGGTTGGTTGTACGGATGCCATGGCGTTTTCACAAACTCCTATGTAGGCAAACCGGGAGCGAGCGACGACGAGCGACAGTATATCGATGCGGGAATCTGGCGGTATCACCCCACGAAGCACGAGTTTGAGATATTTGCCCGCGGACTTTCGAATCCTTGGGGATTCGATTTCAACGATCACGGGCAGGGTTTCGCGACCTGCTGCGTCATACCGCATTTATTTCATGTTTCTCAGGGAGGGGTTTATCACAAGCAAAGCAAAGCGCATGTGAATCCTTTTATTTACGATGACATCAAGACCATTCGCGATCACACCCACAAGTCAGCTCATGGAGGAGCGCGCTTCTATTTGGCAGATACATTTCCGCCCGAATATAGGAATCGGCTTTTTATGTGCAATATTCATCAGCATGAGGTCCTAACCGATGTCATGACACGGTCGGGTTCGGGCTTCATCGGAAGTCATGGTGACGACTTCATGCCGACAAATGATCTCGCCTGGGTTGGTTTCAGCTTGGAGATCGGCCCAGAAGGAGCCGTCTACATTCTCGATTGGCATGATACCGATATTTGCGGCAATGCGATAAACTTTCCGAATAGTGGACGAATCTATCGCATTCTGCCTGAAGACGCTCCCGCGATTGAACGGCCTAACCTACGCGAGCTTTCGGACCTCGAATTGGTCGAGATGCAGCTGCATGCAAGCGATTGGTATGTGCGACACGCCCGAACTTTGCTGCAAGCGCGGGCAGCCAATGGGAAACTGGACACCCGCGCCGTTCATGAGAAACTGGTTGAACAATTCTACGATGCACCGACCTCCGGTAAGCGCTTGAGAATGGTGTGGGCGGCCTGGGTAACGGGCTACTACGAAGGTAAGCGAGGCGAAAGTCGATTGCATTGGCTGCTCAACAACGGGGAAGAATACGAGCGAGCCTGGGCGATTCAATTTCTAGCAGAAAATCGTATGTATACTTCAAATACACTATCCCGTTTTGAAGAACTGGCAAAGAGTGACCCTTCACCGGTGGTGCGGCTTTATCTGGCGTCGGCCTTGCAGCGAATGGAGTTTGAGGATCGATGGCCGATCCTGGAAGCCTTGGCGAGCCGTAAAGAAGATCGTAAGGATGCAAACATTCCTCGCATGTTGTGGTTCGCGCTTGAGCCTATGGTTCCCGACAATCCGAAGCAGGCTTTGGAACTGGCCTTGCGCAGTGGCGCAAGCAACCTGCAGGAATTCACCGCACGGCGGATGCTTGGTGTAACGGATAAATCGAAAGTAGATTTCAATAAGGCCATTAGCAAGATTGCTCCCGGCTTTATTTTCAAAAGGGGCAGGGATATCAAACTGTTGGATAGCTTTCGCAATCAAGTGGCCTTGCAAACGCATCCAGTGGATCAAAGACGATCATTCAGCATGGTTCGCAATGTTTCCATCCCTGAGGGAAAGGAAACGACTTTAAAACTTCGAACCAGTTATCATCCACACGGAGATTGGCAAATGAAGGTCAGCGTGGGACGGAAGGTACTACTCCAGGAAGTCGTAAGCTACGAGACCGAGAAAGACGAGTGGATGAATCGAGAATTCGACTTGTCGGGCTACGCGGGAACGAGCGTAGAAATCGAACTCGAAAACAAAGCCAATGGCGGAAACAATGAATTCGGCTACTGGGGTAAGGTGGAAGTCGTGAGCGAGTGAACTTACTCGCTACTGGATGCTGGGTTCTATTAGCTTGATAAAAGTAACCAGCATCCAAAATCCAGCGTTGACCGCACTCCGGATAGCGACTTCCTGCTAATCTGTATCCTTCCTCAAACCAATAAGGATTCTTTGTTCAAGCCAGCCAGACAGTTGCATCAACCCTCTGGAGCGTACTGAACATAACCAAACTTCCATGGCTTATAATGTCCCAGCAATCGCCCGAAATGCTGACGATATCACCGGCGCATTTGAAGGTGTATTGTTAGGTAATGCAGCTGGCTTCTGATTTTAGTAAGCTAGCCGGACAGATACACATTCACTACAACAGAGGGTGGGATCTGCAGCAATTACCGGCTGTATCGTAGGCATCGCCATTACCATTATAAGCAGTCGTCTGATGTTAGGCAGCCTGGTCCAACTGTCCTAAAACTTCCCGAAGCCACAACTACAGTTTGATCTCCTCAGCGGCTTTTTTGGAGGTATTCAGCAATTTGGAACGCTCAGACATATTGCAATTGGAGACTTTGAAGGCACGTTATTTAATGGTTGTGTCGTTAGGGCCATGGTTGTGGCCCGTCGGCACTTCGAAGAGGATTGCATGAGAGAGAAATCTGAAAGGTTAGCAGGTAACTGAAACTATGTTGAATATGCCAGTCGCTTCTAACTGGTAGCAATTATCTAGAAACGAGCATCCGAAAAGGTTACTGAATTCTGACCACTGATTACTGATTTTGCCTTACTTATGCTTCCAAACCGGCTGTCGCTTCTCTAAAAAGGCAGAAAATCCTTCTTGTGCATCGTCGGCCATCATATTGCGAGCCATCACCTCTCCAGTATAGGCATAGGCCTCCCGCATACCCATTTCGATCTGCTTATAAAACATTTCCTTTCCCATGGAGATAGCCACGGCAGACTTGGCGACAATTGCATCGGTATACTCTTTCACAACGGCATCCAACTCATCCGCAGGCACAGCGCGATTGATCAAACCTTTGCGCTCGGCTTCTGCCGCACTGATGAATTCACCTGTCAAAAGGATTTCCATGGCTTCCTTGCGCGAAAGATTTCGGCTGACTGAAACGGAGGGCGTCGAACAAAACAGTCCGAAACGAACGCCTGACGTGGCAAACCTTGCCGTATCGGCTGCCACTGCCAGATCGCAGACTCCTACTAATTGACAGCCGGCTGCAGTCGCAATCCCATTGATCTTGGCTATCACCGGTTGCGGCAATTGGATGAGGGACATCATCATGCGGCTACACTGCTGGAAAAGGGCGTCGTAAAAGTCCTTCTCCGGATGGGCTCGCATCTCCTTGAAATCGTGACCGGCACAGAACGCTTTGCCCTCGGCAGTGAGCACAACTACCCGCACGTTCGGATCGACAGCAATGCTGTCCAACTCGTGCTGCATCGCAGTCAGCATCTCTGAAGAAAGCGGGTTGTATTTATCCGGTCGGTTTAGGGCCAGGGTTGCAACACCTTCGTTATCCTCCCGTAGGAGCAAAGCTTCTTTCACGGTTGTCGTTTTGTCCATTTTCCTGCCTTTGATTGTACATAAACACTTATTCACACCTAAAATGGCGCTGAAAGTCAACGGTGACGGATGGGTCTCTAGATTAGAAATGCTTCATAGCACTTAGTATTTTCTTCAACCACAACTGTCGAAAAATTCGGCGCAGCGAGGACGCTGCGGCCCTACCAATTTTCGTTGTAAAGGTAAGGCGAGAGCATCCTTGCTCCGCCGTTTGAACCTAGGAGAACAAATGGATACCTGCTTTAATACCAAAGCAATTCAGGCCAAAGACCGATTCAGGTCGGCAATCAGGTCATCGACCGATTCAAGCCCAATCGACAAACGGATCACTTCATCCCCGGCACCCGCGGTGATTCGCTGTTCATCGGTTAACTGGCGGTGCGACGTTGAGGCCGGGTGCAGGATCAAGGATTTTGTGTCCCCGATGTTGGCCAAGTGGCTAAACAAATTGACACTTTCAACCATGCGAATCCCTGCATCAAATCCTTCCTTGAGACCAAAGGTGAAAACCGAACCAGCCCCTTTGGGCATGTATTTCTCCTGCAATGATTTGTAAGGACTCGACTTAAGGCCGGCATAAGAAACCCACGCAACGGTCGGATGGGATTCCAAATATTCCGCAATTTGAAGCGCGTTCGCGCAGTGCCTGTCCATGCGAATGGGTAAGGTTTCAATTCCTTGCAAGGTCTGCCAGGCATTCATCGGTTGTTGGCTCGCCCCCAGATCGCGCAGGCTCACGGCGTGGCCGTAAGTGGTGTACGCGAGATTGCCGAATGTTTCGGCAAAAGTCAGTCCGTGATATTCCGGCGCCGGTTGGCCAAGGCTGGGAAATTTATCCGGGAAATTCAGGAATGGAAACTCACCCGTATCGGTGACGACGCCTCCCAACGAACTGCCATTACCCGACAGAAATTTCGTCGTTGAGTTGACCACAATATCAGCACCCCACTCAACCGGCCTACAGAGATAAGGGGTTGCTAACGTGTTGTCGACGACCAGAGGAATGTCGGCTTCGTGAGCGATCTCCGCAACCGCTTCGATGTCAACAATCACGCCACCAGGATTGGCGAGGCTTTCCAGAAAAATAACGCGGGTCTTATCGGTGAGTGCTTTGCGAAAATTCTCAGGATTATCAGGATCTACAAATACGGCATGCCAATCGAATTTTTTGTAGCTGTTGCCCATCTGGTTGAGCGAGCCGCCATACAATTTGTTCGACGCGATAATTTCGCAACCCGGAGACATCAAGGGAAACAACGCCAGGATCTGGGCCGCATGACCAGACGCCGTAGCCGTACCGCCAATACAACGTTCAAGGGCTGCGATCCGTTCCTCGAGCACAGCGACCGTGGGATTATTTAAGCGCGAATAAATAAATCCCGGCTGCTGCAAATTAAACAATGAGGCCGCCTGATCGGAGTCGTGGAACACATAGGACGTGTTCTGAAAAATAGGTGTTTGTCGGGCGCCTGTGATCGATTCAGGAGAGGCGCCAGCATGTATGGCCATCGTCTCAAATCCAAAAGGGTCTTGTTGAGCATCTTCACTCATTACCTTAAGTATGCCCGGCTTCTTTTAGCCGTAATGACGTTGCTGTTAAAACCGCCCCAAGAAAGTTCGCCAAACAGTCGAGAATATTCGATTTTCGGACAGCGGTTCATGATGACCGTCTTCCCCTTGGCCTCGGCTTTGGCCGCCGCCTCATCGTTACGCACGGAGATCTGCATCCATATGACATCGGCATCGATTTCAAGTGCTTCGTCCGTGATCGGACCCGCCGCCGCGGAGCCACGAAAGATATCGACCATATCCACTCTCTCAGGAATGTCTTTCAGGCTGGCGTAGCAAGGGACAGCGAGAATATCTTCACCCGCCGCGCGAGGATTTACGGGAAAAACCGTGTAGTCCTTCGCCAACAAATACTTCATGACAAAGTAACTGGGTCGGTTCCAGTTGGCGCTGGCTCCCACCATGGCGATCGTCTTGACCCTCCCCAGGACGTTCCGAAGGTGCTTATTCGTATAGTGATCGTGATCGATTTTTTCGGCCATAAACGTAAAGCTGACCCAGATCCTCCCTCATTGCAAGATTAGGGTCTTTTCTCGATGTTGGATTCGGGTTCTTGGGGACTCGATGCACGTAATCCGAAACTAGTTTCTAGCTACCCGTCATCATGCATTTCCGCCTTCCATCAATAGAGCGTGGCATGTCCACATGCACGACCTACACGCCACAATTCTGCCAGTTCCGGTTGCAAACGTCCGTTTCACTTTTGAGAATGGATCGAATATGCTCTCACGTCTAAAAGATAGGCATGGGGTGAAACCGCTGAGCCATGGAATTAGAAATAAGACTGCTTTTGTTACGGGGGGCGTCAGGTTTGGGCCTGGTCATAGAGCCCTTTGCGGCCTTCACGCAGAAAGCTCCACTTTTAGCCGGTCGGTTTGCTTATCCCGTAAGCACGACAGAGTTCATTCATGTTAACTCTGGGTTGAATGGCCTCTAGAGCGAATGTATAGCGTTCGTCCATTAGATTGATCTCCTTCCACGGCATACGCCGTAGTTGAGTTCACTTGCTGTTCAAAAGCAAAAACCGTAAACCTTGTTAT
>DDZZ01000050.1:0-25864 GCA_002346535.1 Opitutales bacterium UBA2995
GGGGAGGCTGGTGCGGCAACAAGGGTTACGCCTGCGCCGATCCGCTCCATAAATATAGATCAAACGCCCCCGAAAAAATTTGTTCTCTTAATTGGCAAGCTTTGCTAATAATGCGGTTATGAAAGCCTTCCTATCAATTATTCTCCTCTTCGCCTTCGGCCTTGGTGTTTGGGGCAACACGCCCACGCCCGAACAAATTGCGGAATGGAAAGATGCTGCCGCAAACGGAGACCCTGCAGCTCAATTTAATCTTGGGTTTGTTTATACAAATGGGCATAGTGTTCTTGAAGATTATGCAATAGCTTATGCTTGGTGGAACATTGCTTCTGCCAATGGGGAAGCAACTGCTAAGTTAAGCAAAGCAGACTTGGCTGAAAAGATGACTAAAGAACAAATTGCTGAAGCCCAAAAGCTCTCCCGAGAAATGGTTGAAGCGAATCCCAAACTATTAGATAGCATCTACGTAATTGAAACGGAAACAGAAGAAGGACTGTCTTTGGGAGAAATCTGGGAACATATTAAAAAGAAACTTTTGCCACTGCTTCAAGCCTCTTAAGCTCTGCCATTCTCTTTCTTGCTGCCGCCAGCGTGTTGTGTGGTTGGCATATTCCTTTATGGTGTTCTTGACGGCGTCATGGTGGAGACCGTAGTGCCGACTCATCGTCGACTGGCTAGCACCCTGCGAGAACAAATAAAGAATTTTGCCTGCCTTCTTCGGGTTGTACCGACTCAAGCTTTTCACTCCGTCCCGGCCCTTTTCTAACGCCATCAAGTTTACGGCCCGGGCAATATCTTTTTTAAGGAATACATCCGGTTGCGCTATCATAGGAATCATTATATCACAGCCACCTCCATTCCTTCTGGTAAACTGCCACCCTTCTGCACTCCCTTTATAATGGGTCTTCCTTGGGCAAAAAAAAACAGCCCTTTTACAGACTGCTCTTTCTACATAATAACAAACAACTCTACAAATACAGACTCCCTAGAAGGCGTAGCGTTCAAAAAGAAGTGGTGTGCTCCTACGTAGCTATGAATGTAGTTTGGGTTTTGTTGTTGCTAGCCGGTTCTTTTTCAAAACGAACACCCGCAACTTCATTATCTTCAATGGCCTTCTTGAACTCTTCAATCTCGGCAGCTTTGAAGTTGTGTGAGTTATGCGATTTGGAAGTCGTGATTGACCCCTTGTTACGTATGACATTCACTACCTAATTACTACGCCCGATTGTCCTAAATAAAATTTAAAAAAATATCTTGAAATGACCCTCAGGGTTAAAATTACAGAATACATGTGCTCAGGATATGGCGTGTTCTTTGACCATATCTTCGGTGATGGAAGTTCCAAATCCAGGTTCGTCAGACGGCAGGTAGTAACCGGCTTCAAACTTGGAACTCATGGCATTCATGAGTTCTGTTCCGTTGTCTGTAATACCGAAACTCTCAGCCCAATTGCATTCCGTCGAAGAAAGGCAGAGAGGTAGTCCAAAAAGACTTCCACCTCGGTGAGGCGTAAACTCAAGATTCGCAGCTGCGGCCATGGCTCCGATTCTTCGTAGGGAGGTGACTCCGCCGCACCAACTCACATCGGGCTGAAGGACATCGGCCGCTTTATGGCGAATTAACTCAGCAAATCCAAACCGAGTATACTCATGCTCTCCGTTAGCAATGCGTGTGCTATTGATTTCACTGACCAGGCGTTCGTATCCGAGAATATTATCTGGAGAAAGCGGCTCCTCAATCCAATATAATTTGAGATGTTCCATCCTGCGGGCCATATCTATAGTGAAATCAACATCATCCCAGCCGGCTATACACTCGATCATCATGGTTCGATCTGGACCGATCGTTTTGCGGACCTCATTAAGGGCTTTCAGAGTTCGTCGTTTACCGGCTTCGCCTTGGGGTAATCCTTCCCTACAAACGACCTTAAAATGCTGGATATCCAACTTTAATCCACTTTCAACATTCTCCGGATCCCCAGTATGATAAACTGGAATTCTTTCCTTGGTAGTTCCACCCAGCAAACGATAAACCGGCTGGCCTGCATGTTTTCCAAGGATATCCCATAAAGCGCAATCAACCCCACTCAGAGCCATTACAAAAACACCTCGCCTACCGTAAAAATTTCCAGATGTGAACATCTGATCCCAAAGCATCTCAATATTGAGCGGGTTCGTTCCAAGGAGCAAATTGCGCAAATGCCCGTGAATAATCTCGCAGGCAACTTTACCACCTGCACCTAATCCATATCCGGTGACCCCCTGATTGGTTTTAATGATCACCACAATAGCACTCGCCAACTGAGCAAAGGGTCCTGTGTAGCGCCAGCGCTTCGGATCATAGTCCGAAGTAAATTCCGGAAGCTTGCCTTGAGACGACCGTTCCCAAAGTTTTACAGGATAGGCATCGACAGATGTTATTTTGAGTTTGCCGCTCGCTGTATTATGATCCCCAAACAACGGTTCCGAAATCTTCAAACTTGCAGCTGTACTCGCAGCCAATACCCCACCTATAAATTGTCTACGGTTCATGAAAAAAGTATTTCAGCTGGAAATCCACGATGCAAGCCAGAGACAGTTCTTCGATTGTTAATGAGATTTTTCTTCGAGCTTTTTCTTCTCAATTTCATTATCCTGGCTATCCTAGTTTAATTATGAGTGCTTTATCCGCTATTCCCATTATCGATATGAGTCCCTACTTGGAGGGGACAAAAGAAGGCCGACAAAAAGTCGCCAATGGAATATTCGACGCCGCACACGAAATCGGGTTTACCTACCTGAAGAACTTCGGCATGTCCCAAGATATGCTGGAAGCAGCGTTCACGATAGCCCACTCATTGTTTACAAGCGATGAAAAATACAAGGTTCCATTCAGCGTGGAATACAATCACGGCTACGGAAAGATGGAAGGCGAAGCCCTCGACCCCACCAAACCAGCCGATCTGAAAGAGACCTTTACGAGCCGGAATCTATTAAGATTGCCCAGCGGTGAAGAACACTGGCCTAACCCTCAATTCGAAGCATTTATGCGCGTATTTTACAAACGCGTTTGTGATATCGCCTCCAATGTGATGGGTGCTTTCGAAATCGCACTTGATTTGGAGCCCGGATATTTTGATACCCGCCATACGGGCCTCACCCAAACCCTTCGATTGCTCCATTATCCCCCCGTTGAAAACGTAAGTGAAGGACAGTTAGGTGCCGGTGCTCACACGGACTACGGAACTCTGACCGTATTGTTCCAAGATGAGCGAGGAGGTCTCCAAGTACAGAACTTGAAGGATGAGTGGATTGATGCACCTCCTATCCCCGGAACCGTAGTCATAAACACAGGCGATCTGATTGCTCGATGGAGCAACGATTTCTTTAAGTCCACCCCACACCGGGTCGTACCGAGACCTGCTGCGATGATACACGGTCGTCAATCGATTGCTTTCTTTAGCGATCCGGATCCTGATGTGATAATCGAAACCTTCCCGAGCTGTGTAACTGAAGAAAACCCAGCCAAGTATGGGCCCATCACTGCCGGCGAACACATCCAGCAACGAATCCTGGCCACTCAAAAAAAATAGTTTCATTTCAGCCGATTCAAGACCATCAACTATAATCGAATCCTAAGAAAACACACCTTCCCTGAACTCCTTTAGCCAATCCGGTACAGCATTCGCGCAGTGGGCAAATCCTTCAAAGACGCCATCAAAGGCATGGATGTATTAGCCACAAATTTCTACGGACAAAACCTGTGCAAGCCATTGGACGACGATTCTAGTGTGGACATCGAAGTTATCGGGATAGAAACCTCCGAAACTGACACGTCCAACTAAACCTAAAATGTTATTAAAACCTGGATACAAATTTGGGATCCTACTAATTGCTCTAACGATCGGGACTTCGTATTTACAGGGAGCCAACTGTATAGCCATCAAGGCAATTGCCCCGGAAAAGTATATTAAATCCAGAGCCCTGGATGTTGATGTAAAAGTCCAGATCTATCGGATTTTGAAGGGCAATTACCATGGTGGAAAGACAGCTGATCCTAGCATGGACGAAATCTTCTTTGAAGAAGTAATAGAAAATTTGGCGATCCACCTTCAAAAGCAGAATTTTTATCCCCAAGACGGGCTTGTTTTCTTCATTGTCTAATGAATCATCTTTCACTTCATTAAAAACGCAGCCTATGAAACGAATCTCATTTACAGCCATCATCCTGATTTGCACTTCAATGGCAGCGGCCGTGTTTATCGCCGGTTGCTCAAATCAAAACGGAATCACACTACGAGGAGCATCCCAATTTGACAAAAACCACGCGTATACGCTGACCCTCAATAAATTTGAAGAATTGGTAAAATCCTATTATGGAAAACCCATCGAATTTGAGATCTATATAAACAGCGAATTAGGGTTGGAAAAGGATTACTTCGCCTACATGAGCCAAGGCCTATCCGTTGATTTTGGAATCGTCTCGCCTTCGCATATGTCCACGTTCTCAAGCTCCGCCCCCCTCATGGATATGCCGTTTCTCTTCAGAGACCTGGACCATTGGAACAAAGTACTGGATAGCGACGCGTTGCAACCTATCGCCGATGATCTCTTCGAACGTGCAGATGTTCACCTTATTGGTTTCGCCGGCGGGGGAACAAGAAATCTCATTGTAAACCGACCCATCTCCAACATGGCTGAATTGGCTGGCCTGGACATCCGTGTAATGGGAGCACCTATTCAAACCAAAATTTTTCAAGCCATCACTACCGCGCCAACCGTCATTGCCTACAACGAGATATACAACGCTATTCAAACAGGCGTAATCGACGCGGCTGAAAATGAGGCGGCTGGCATCCAGCAAATGAAATTCTACGAAGTCGGACCAGAGATTGCCTTAACGCAACATGCGATCACGATTCGTCCGCTTTGTTTTAGTGGCAAAACCTTACGTCGACTTCCCGAAGACCTTCAGGCTGCCATCATCAAGGCGGGGAAAGAAGCAGGTGTGTACGGAAGGGATTTGGAATCTTCGCAAGACGCTGAGATCCTGGCCTCAATGGAATCGGAAGGGAAGCTCAAGACCCACTTATTTACTGAGAGAGAAAAACTACTTCAGTTATCAGAGCCCTTTAAAGCGGCCTATGCCGATAAAATCGGCGCTTCGGAAGTCCTTGCCCGGATCAACGAAATTAATTAAAATTCGTACCCGTTTTTCAATTACAATGAAGTGTTTCATCGAGGGCTATTATCGTTTCCTCAAACGGCTTCTAACCGTATTGATGGGGTTGATAATCGTTCCTGTTACATTGCAAATCATCTCCAGATACACTGGGTTCATTCCCCGCTATATCTGGACTGAAGAAGCGGCCCGCTTCTGCTTTGTCTGGATCATCATGATCGGCGCAATGATTGCTGTCAAGGAAGACACACACTTTGATGTGGATATACTGCCTCATGCAAAAACAAAACAGAGCCAAGGCATCCGCAATTTAATCGTCCATCTTTCAATCGGAATCATGGGGGGGTTTTTCTGCTATTACGGCTTCAAATTTACCCAGTTTGGAATGATCCAAAATTCGGAAATGAGCGGCATCAACATGGCGACCATAAACATCTCCTTTCCTATAGCCGGTCTGACCTGGTTAATCTTTCTAGTCGAAAAGTTTATGGATGACTTTAAACTGATTCGGCAACCTGATGAAGCGGAGGCTACGGGTTGAGCGCCGGAGAAGTAGCACTTATTCTATTCGGGGTTTTTGTTAGTCTCATCCTAATACGCGTACCCGTTTCCTTTGCGCTTGGCCTGGCAACCATCCCAATATTTATCCTAGATCCAAGACTGACTCCCTTTGTCCTCCTTCAGGAGATGTGGAAGTCTTACAATGCTTTTATACTCCTGGCCGTACCCTTCTTCCTTCTGGCAGCGAACCTCATGAATGCTTCCGGAATTACGGATCGCCTGGTGAATTTGGCGCGCGCTTCAGTAGGGCACCTTCCTGGCGGCCTGGGTCACATCAACGTCATGGTCAGTATGCTATTTGCAGGCATTTCTGGATCCTCCACGGCCGATGCAGCTGGGATCGGATCGCTGATGATTCCGGCTATGAAAAAGCAAGGGTACGATTCGAGTTTCTCAGTGGCGATTACAGCCTGCTCTTCGGTAATGGGTGTGATTATACCCCCAAGCATTCTCATGATTGTGTGGGGCGGGCTTATGTCCGTTTCAATTGGGGGCCTTTTCATGGCTGGGGTGGTTCCCGGTTTTCTCATGGCAGTCTTCATGATGATTACTGTTCTGATTTATGCCAAACTTCGGAACTACCCCATTTACCGAAGAGCTTCTCTAAAAGAATTCATCCAATCGGTGGGCAAGGCCGCCTTCGCCCTCGTGACACCGGCGATCATTGTTGGCGGAATCGTTTTCGGTTTCTTCACACCGACAGAAGCTTCGGTGGTTGCCGTAGTCTACTCAGCCATTTTGGGGTGCTTTATTTACCGCAAAATCAGTCTAAAGAAATTTCCTAATGTGCTCTACGAATCAGCCCGGCTCGCGGCCATTTCCTTGTTTTGTATCGGAACGGCATCGGCATTTGGATACTTATTAGCCTACTACCGAATTCCGGATGCTTTGGTGACCTTTCTATCCGATTACGGTACTGGAATCATCGCGACAGGCTTTCTGATTGCCATTTCGTTTTTGGTCATCGGAATGTTTATCGATGCCATCCCGGCAATTATTATCCTGGGAACTATCTTGTTCCCTCTGGCAACCAAGGTTGGGATGCACCCCATTCACTTTGCGATCATCGGAGTTATTTCCCTGGCCTTTGGATTGATCACCCCACCCTACGGACTATGTTTGCTGATCTCCTGCGCGCTCGGTGAAATCAAAGCCATCGATGCCCTCAAGGACGTTGGCATCATTTTAATTCCGATGCTGGTTCTGTTGATCCTTGTTATCCTTTTTCCGGAGATGATTTTATTTCTGCCACGCTGGCTGGCCCCTGAATTTCTTTAAAAACATCAATCCAATTCCTTGAATGGAAGCAAAATACCTAACTCTATTATCGTCCCTTTCGCTTTTGGCTATTACTCCTGTCCTTACCGCGAACCTCGCCCTCCCCTCGATCTTCGGAGATCACATGGTCTTACAAAGAAACCAGGAAAATCGGGTATGGGGCTGGGGTGAAGAAGGAGAAAAAGTCTCCGTTTCAATCAACGGACAAAAACACAGCACTAAGGCTAACAAAAAGGGCAGATGGGAAATTACTCTGAAACCCATGGCTGCCGGCGGTCCTTACAAAATGAAAATCGATGGATACAAAAATGAGTTTTATTTCGACGATATCCTGGTGGGTGAGGTGTGGATCTGTTCGGGACAATCCAATATGCAGTGGAATGTTCACAAGACTGACAGTGCGGAATTGGATATCATCACTGCAAATTACCCGGAAATTCGTCTGATCTCCGTACCGCAAGTCGGCACCCATAAAGCCAAAGATGACTTCAACGGTCAATGGGCACGATGCACTCCGGACTTGGTAAAAGACTTTTCAGCAGTCGGTTACTTTTTTGGTAAGCGGCTCTACCATGCATTGAATGTCCCTATCGGTCTTATCGACAATGCATGGGGCGGCTCAGCGGCTGATGCCTGGATTCGGCGTGATGCCTTGGAAGACAATGAGCGCTATGATGAGCTCATGGCCTGGTGGGAAAATTACGAAAATACCTACGATGATGATATCGCGCAGGCTCAACGCCGAGTCGAGCAAAAGACTTTTAATGAAACCCTGAAAGCCTGGCGCGATAATGGCAGCCAGGGGCAAAGACCCCGAGCACCCAGAAACTTACTTTACGGAAATCAACGCCCGGGAAACATCTACAATGGCGTCCTGCATCCAACTATTGGATACGGAATCCGAGGAGCCATTTGGTATCAAGGTGAGTCGAATGCCAGCCGAGCATACCAATACCGGGATTTATTTCCACTGTTGATCCAGCACTGGCGTGATGAATGGGAACAGGGTAATTTCCCGTTCTACTATGTACAGCTGGCAGACTTTCGCGGAGAAGAATCCGAACCAGGTAATGCCGACTGGCCGGAACTGAGAGAAGCACAATCTATGACAATGGAGCGATTGGTTAATGTGGGGCAGGCTGTGATTATAGACATAGGCGAAGGCCGTGACATTCACCCGAGAAACAAGCAAATGGTAGCCAACCGCTTGGCTCGTTGGGCACTGGCTCGGGACTACGGTTTCGAAATCCAATACCAAAGCCCGACCTACCAATCCATGAAGGCAGAAGGTAATAAGATTATTCTATCTTTCGATCATGTCGGCCAGGGACTGTATTCCTTCGACACTCCCGAACCTCAAGGATTTTCCATAGCCGGAAAAGACAAAAAATTTGTTTGGGCGGATGCGGAAATTTCCTCACCAAACGAGGTAACCGTATGGAGTGATCAGGTCTCGAAACCCGTTGCTGTTCGTTACGCCTGGGCCAACAATCCAGTGTGCAACATGTACAGCCGGGATGGTTTACCCATGACCCCATTTAGAACTGACAAATGGCCAGGTGTGACCGAAGGAGTTGAAATCAGGCAACGATAAGTCAACATCCTAGCCTCTAAATCAAAATAAAGCAATCAGGATGTATGCGTTTTCATCCGGTCAGATGTCCGAATTAAATGGGTCGATCTCCCGATATTGTCACCCGATACATCTCCCGCCGGTGGCCCTGATAATCATTCAAGGCATGGTGCTGAACGCACCGATTGTCCCAAAATGCGACCGAGCCTTTTTTCCACTGGAAGCGACAAGTAAAAATTTCTCTTCGGCCGTGCTCGAAAAGAAACTTTAGAATGGGCTGACTTTCTTCGTTAGTCATGCCTTGGAGTCGTTTGCAGAAATTGACATTCACATAGAGGCTCTTTCGGCCTGTTTCCGGATGCGTGCGAACTACGGGGTGCGCCACTTCCTCCTCAGCCTTGTTGTTGGGGTTCATGTTCATATTCTTGAAGTGGTCGCGCGCGACTCCTTTGGGATCAAAGATGCCCAATGCAGAATGAATGCAATTCAACCCATCCAACATTTCCTTCATTGCATCCGTTAACGTTTCATAAGCCAGATACTGATTGGCGAATAAGGTGTCCCCACCGATGAGTGGAATGTCTACCGCGTAAAGCAGAGAACCAAGAGAAGGTTTTTCCATGTAGGATACATCGGTATGCCAACCACCCCCAAAATTATAACCCCCTTCATCCGCTTCCTTAACCAAACGAAGGACTTCTGGATAGTCCGGCATACCATGAATGAAATCGTGCTCATCCAAAGATCCAAATTTTTTAGCAAATCGGACCAACTGATCAGGAGTTAACTCCTGATCCCGAAAGAAGATTACACAATTATCCAGCAGGGCCTGGCGAATGTCTTGAATAAGCTCAGGGGCATGATCATCGGCTAAATTCGCGCCTTTAATTTCCGCGCCTAAAGCACTGGCGATTGGGGTAATTTCTAATTTGGTTTGTGTCTGCATTTCTATCGGGATTGAGATGTTGAGCTTGACGACTGAGTGGTAAGGACGCGGACCTTGGTGCGTGACCGCACAAAGGATGAGGAACACTGGGCATTTCGGGCTGAGAAAAGGGACAAATCATCCGATTGAGGACTTCCCCTCTTATGTGCTATTTGGATACTGTTTTTCATAAAATTTATTTCGTTTCTGACTTTTCGGTTAGAGATGCAGGCAGTGGCTATGACTTAATTTGCGTTTAGTTGCTCTCTTCCCCGTTGCATGGCCTCCTGCAAGGGAATATGGCCTTCCCCGTAAAGGGGTGAGTCCGAACCTGCACTACCCAACAACGGTTCCGCATTCACTTTTGGAAGGAATTTCTGAAAGCGGTTAATAATCCTTTTGTATTTGAGATCTCCGGCCAGATTTGTCCATTCATTCGGATCGCTACTGTGGTTGTAGAGTTCCTCCGATCCATCGGCGTATTTTGTATAGCGCCAGCGCTCGGATCGCAGACTATGATTGTTGGGTCCGAAAGTGCACAGAGCCGGCTTGCTCCATCTTGCCTTCGGATCCTCCAACAGCGGCCGCAAGCTTTGACCTTCCAAATCATCACGGATTTCCAAGCCGCATAAATCCGCCAAGGTGGGGAACAAGTCGATCAAGCCGACGGGTCGACTGCAACGCTCTCCTTCCTTCATTCCAGGTGCTGAAATGATAAGCGGCACACGAGTCGATTCTTCCCATATCGAGCGTTTGGACCAACGCAGTTTTTCACCCATATGAAATCCATGGTCACTCCACAAAACGATTATCGTATTGTCTGCTTCCCCACTCTCCTCCAAGCCTTGCAAAACCATTCCTACTAAATAATCCACAAAACTATTAGCTGCCAAATAAGCCCTAACCGCATGGCGAGCTTCATCACTTTCAAGCATGTATTCATGCCTGGGCGCAGTATGATTCAGGGAAAGTAGCTTCGCTATCTCTGGGATATCGTCACGATCATCGGGACGAGAGGCCGGCAACTGAACCCCTCCTAAAGGATATAAATCAAACCATTTTTTGGAGGCATAAATAGGTACGTGGGGAAGGTGAAACCCAATGGATAAAAAGAAGGATTGTTCTTTTTTCGCCAGCTCATGCAGAACTTCGACAGCCCACTCAGCCGTCTTGTAATCACGCGTTTCTTCATCGGGAATATCGACCTGTCCCCAATCCCAACTGGGATGACTGCCCGGCACCGTGTATCGAAGCTTATTCTCGGGCCGACGCAATCCTCGTGATTTTTCGATATGGTCAAAGGAAGCTTTATCCGCGGCTCCATGAAAAACCTTTCCCATGGTTGATGAGAAGTATCCATGTTTCCTGAAATACTGAAACAGGGTCTCCTCATGCTTCGTGCCTTCAACCAATCGAAAATTGGGACCCAGAAAATACATACCGGTAGTTGAAGGTAATTTACCCAGAAATACACTTACGCGCGAAGGATTACAAATCGGTGCCTGGCAATGTGCGTTTGAAAATAACACTCCCTGTTCTGCCAACTTGTCGATGTGCGGGGTTATGATCTGAGGATGCCCTTCAAAAGAACCGACCCAGTCATTCATATCATCAATCGCGATGAAGAGAACATTTGGTCTGCCATGAGCTTGTCGAAAGGGTTGATCCTGCGCTTTGCAAACCTCCAACGATGATCCAAGGCATGAAACTAAGACGGCTCCCCGAAGAATTCTTTTACGCACGTATTCCATCCAGGGATACACGATTGCGATCATGTGTACCCAGCTTAAAGTCGACACCCATTCCCTGAAGCATTGTGTTGTAAACATCGATACCTTCTGCACCGATATCCATGAATTGGCCAGTTTTAAAACATCCGTTCGCACTGGAAACGGCATGAAAAACTCCGGAAGGTTCACGCTTTACATCGTTGTGCTGGCCATCACCGGATTCCGTCGACACCATGGCTACAGCCGCTGTCTCCGGAAGCATTGAGTTGGACGGCGGCAGTGAAGATGAACATTTTGCGGCCGTTGTAAAAATAATCGCCAGTAACGCGCAGTCGTTCCCGTGCGGCGAGGAAAGCAATGGATCCAAAACACACACAACCCATTTGAATGGCCAATGCATAGAGGTCGGCCATGAGGTGCCATTCTTCCGCCAGGTCGTCCAACTTCATATCGACACCTGAGCCCCTCGGATCTGCGGCGGCGCGCAATAACTTGGGATTCGGTTGCATCTCCGTAACATTCTCGGTCTTTTTCCGGAAGGTGATGGCCCGCTACTTTGCAAACCTGGATGAAGTTACCGACTACATTAACCACATCGTGAATATGGTCGGCGTGGATCATGCGGAATTCGGTTCCGACTTTGACGGCGTTGGAAACAATCTTTCCCGTTGGACTGAAAGACGAATCCCGATACCCGGCCCTTCTGGCGGAGCTGCTTGACCGGGGTTACTCGGAACAAGATCTGAAGAAAATCTGCGGGGAAATGCACTACGCATTTGGGAGGAGGTTGAACGAATAGCTGGAAAAATCTGGAAATGGTTCCGAGTTACAATCGGATCTGGTAACAATTAAGCGAAATTTGCATAGTCTTCTCCTTTAAAATATTCTTATACTACAGCGCTCAATTTTCCCAAACAAAGGAACCATAGCTCTTTCCACCCCAAAATAGTATGAACATTGATCCCATTACCCGTCGTAAATTTATCAAAACTACCGGAGCAGCTGGCGTTGCTTCCCTTCTAGCTAACGTTCCAGTCGTTCACGGAAAACACCATTCCGATAAAGTGAAAGTCGGGCTGATAGGTCTCGGAGGCCGAGGCTGTGGTGCAGGCATAATAAATTGTGCTGAGGCCGATACTAATATCGAGCTCGTAGCAATAGGTGACCTTTTTAAAAATCATCTGGACGAGGCGGAAGCCCGCATTAAGGGGAACATGGAGCTTAAAAAGCTGCCATTTGATAAGATCTACAAAGTTAATAACGAGAACAAGTTTCACGGATTCGATGCTTACCAGAAGGTCATCGATAGTGACGTCGATTTGATCATTCTAACTACCCCTCCCGTTTTCCGTCCTCTACATTTTCGAGCGGCGGTAGAAGCCGGGAAGCATTGCTTTCTCGAAAAGCCAGCCGCCGTGGATCCGAAGGGTGTAAAGCACATCATCGAAACTTCAAAAATGGCCGAGAAAAAAGGGCTCACGGTTATTTCTGGAACCCAGATGCGCCGCGGACGCCACTTCCTGGCATTGGTAGACCAAGTACGTTCCGGAGCGATTGGAGCGATAATGAGTGGACAATCCACCCGTCTCGGAGGAGCACTCTCCAACTGGCGAGAACATGAATCTGTACGCAGGCCTGAATGGTCAGACATGGAATGGCAACTACGCCGCTGGCTTTTCTGCACCTGGTCATCGGGTGATTTCATCGTCGAACAACACGTTCACAATTTGGATATCGTCGACTGGATTATGGGTGAGCACCCGGTTAAGGTAATTGGGACTGGCGGCCGCCAATCCCGCACAAGTCCAGCTTACCCCAATGTTTGGGACAATATATCAGTCGAATACGAATACCCGAACGGAGCACGCATTACACACCTGGGCGCCCAAATGGATGGTATCAGTGGTCGAAACGACCTCGTAATGCACGGCACCAAAGGCCAGCTGAAGTCCAGTTTTTCCAATGCAAGCATAGCAGCCAAAAAGAGCTGGGAATATGAAGGGCCCACACCAAACCCCGCAGTGGTGGAATATGCGGACACACTTGATTCAATACGCAACAGCAAAGCCATCAACGAAGGCGCTCAAATTGCCCAAAGCACCATGACCGCTATTCTTGGTCGGATGGCCGCCTACTCCGGCCGTGCACTGAAATGGGATTGGGCGATGAATGCATCCAAACTGGACCTGACCCCTAAGGAATGGAAGTTTGGACCTCATGAACTACGGGAAGTAGCTGTTCCAGGTATTACCAAGTTGGTATAATTTTTCCTAAGTTTTGTTCGAGCGGCTAATCCTGAGCACGTCGAAGGGCTTTATGCCGCAATTCGATGACTGTTGATGATCATAACATAAAGCCGCTCCTAAATTTTTAACAACCGTCATTGAATTTATCTGAAATTTCTCCCACGCTTATACCATGTCAGTATCCCGCCGTAAATTCTTTAAATCTTCAGCTGCTGCCACAGCAGCCCTATCGTTTCCTACCATTATCCCGCGTCACGTACTCGGCGGTGCACATCATGTAGCCCCTAGCGACAAGGTGAATGTCGGCATGGTCGGGGTAGGTGGTCAAGGCCGCCACAATTCCATGGAATTGATGCGGCTGAACGATGTGCAGATCATAGCCATTGCTGATCCTGCGGAATACTGGGACCTCTCATCATTCTATTTTCAAAGCTACGCCGGTCGGGGTCCGGTCAAAGACCTCATCGAAGAACACTTCCAGCAAAAGACTCCCAACTTTAAAGTCGCGGAATATCTAAACTTTCGGGAGATGCTGGAAAAGGAAAAGTCACTAGATGCAATTGTCTGCTCTACCCCCGATCACACCCATGCTTTCGTAGCAGCGAACGCCATGCGGGCAGGGAAACATATTTTTGTAGAAAAGCCCCTCACCCACAATTTGGTTGAAAACCGCCAGATAGCAAAGATCGCAGAAGAAACCTGCGTGGCCACCCAAATGGGGAACATGGGCCATAGCTCGGAAGGAATCCGTCAAACAGTCGAATTGCTTCAAGTCGGTGCAATTGGAGAAGTGAAGCAAACACACTCCTGGTGCAATGCCACTCGTTGGAGCAATGGATTATCAGGTTTGCCTTTGGGAACTTCAGTGAAACCGATTGGGTTTGATTGGGATATGTGGCTGGGACCCAGAGAATTAATCCCTTTCCATGAAGATTATACACCGGTCAAATGGCGCGACTTCTGGCGCTTCGGATGCGGGGCCATTGGAGACTTTGCATGCCATGACATGGATGCCACTGTTTGGGCCTACAACCTCAAAACTCCGGAATCTGTTCAGATTTATCCCATCGGCCAGCACAACGATGAGATCGTTCCGCATGGAGAGATTGGGTATTTCAATTTCAAAGCTAAAGGGAAACAAAAAGCTATGAAGATAACTTGGTATGCCGGTGGAGGCAGACCTGGGCGCCATGAATTTTTCCCGGATACTTTTCACCTTTCCAAACGAGGCCTGCTCTTCGAAGGCACTAAGGGAGTCATTCAATGCGACGGAGCCGGTGGCGCCCCTCGTATATTCCCGCAAGAATTGAGGGAATCCATTGAACGCCCACCTAAATCCATCCGCCGTACGGGTGGGCACCACCGTGATTGGGTCGACGCGATCAAAGGCGGTCCAAAAGCAAGCTCCAATTTCGAATACGCTGCTCGCCTGAATGAGATTGCTTTGCTTGGAGTGCTTTCAATCCGAATGGGTAGCGCAGAAATTAAATGGGATCCAAAAAATATGAAAGCCAAAGGTCTGCCCGAAGCCGATCAGTTTATCGACGAGCCGGTCAGAGAGGGTTGGCAGGTCGTCTAAGCTGGAAAGCTAAACCCATCTTAATTTTGGTCTTTATCTTCATCTCGATTTAATTTGGTTAAGATGGCTTTTCACTAAGGTCGAAGGCCAATCGGCTTGCTCGGCGATCAAGCCCTACCTAAGGTCAAGATTTTTTAATATGCTCCAACTGATGCGTATCCGGATTTTCATTACTCTTTCAACCATCCTTCTTTCCTCGTCCTTGGCCAAGGCCGTCCATCTGCGGTAAGCTCGTAGAAGCCAAACGTCCTTTGGGTCACCTGGGAGAACATCAGCCGCGACCTGGGTTGCTACGGGAATAAATTTTACATTACTCCCAACGTAGGCCAACTTGCAAAGGATGGCGCCCTCTACAAGCAAGCTTGGACGACAAAGGACCCGAGGTTCTCAGCGAACAAATCTGACATCTCTCAAGCAATGATCCAGCCATTCGTTATTGGGCGCTTCATGGAATTTTAGCACAAAGTGAGCACGGCCGTTCCGCGATACCAACCCTAAGAAAATTAGCTTTGGATTCGGGTTCCATCAACCGCATCGAGGCGACTCACGTCCTTTGTGCACTCGTACACTGCATAATTTAGACCGGAGCGCCAAACTCGTTTTCTCACAGATCAAAGCATTTACCGAAAAAGAACCGAACACCTAACTTCTAGGCTGGCAATTCACCACCCGCATGCTTCAAATGATAATGGCTTGAAATCTGTACAAACCGCTAACCGTGCCGCTCCGTTGCCTCACGCGTAGGCGCAAGCTGAGAACTGGACATCCATGGAAAAAATATCGCAACTAAAGCAGCTCCTACAGTTCCATTTATTATTCTCCTATTGCAATTGCTTCTTGATGGAGGACGTATCATGATCAAACTGAATTCAATTTTACTCCATGAACATACGCTCTTCAATATTGTGCCTTTCGGTATTTCTACTTTCATTAATTCCTCATCTAAAAAGCGCTGAAGTACCGGAAGGAATCTGGGTGAGGCCGGGTTATGAATTGTCCGTCGTTCTGGATCAGATTAATAAACCACGCTTCCTGGCTTTTGTATCCAATGGAATCTTGTTTGTCAGCTCCATTGCCGAAGGGACGATTTATGAATGCGCCGACATAGATGGCGATGGATATTACGAAAGTGCTGTTCCATTCATAACTGGTAAAGATCCAAAAACGAGACTGCAAGGGGTGCAATATTACAAAGGTTGGCTTTACTTTGCACAGCTGAATTCCATTTCGCGTGCCAGAGATGTGGATCACGACGGTATCGCTGACGAAGAGGAATTGATCATTGGTCCGGATAAATTGCCCACCGGTAAAGCCACGGGTCACCGATGGAGGGCTTTGCTGATTCACAAGGATCGCATTTACACTCATGTGGGAGACCAGACAAACGCGACAGACGAACCGATCGATGCTTCCGAGCGAAAAAAGATTTGGTCCTTTGCTATGGATGGCTCTGACAAAAGAGAATTTGCATCGGGTATCCGGAATTCCGAGAAACTCGCGATTCGGCCGGGCACAGATGAAATCTGGGGCGTGGACCACGATGTCGACATGATGGGCTGGAAAATGGAAGGAGAGAACCATGCCGTCGAAGGCCAGCCGATTACCGATCACAACCCACCAGCCGAATTAAATCACTATGAGGAAGGAAAATTTTACGGGCACCCTTGGATCGTCGGCATGAATATGCCTAACCTTATGTTTATAGATCATCCAAAGCTCATGGATTACGCGAGAATGGCCACGGTTCCCGACTGGATTATGGCAGCCCACAGCTCCGCAAATTCGCTAACTTTCTACACAGGCAAAACGATTCCAAATGGTTATGGAGATGCCTTTGTAGCACAAAAGGGCGGTTGGAATGCCACGAAAAAGACGGGCTACTGCCTTTCACGAATTCTATTCGAAAATGGAAATCCTTACGGTGAACAAAAGATGGTAGATTTCCTTGCAAGCGAAAGCGAAATCCTGGGCCGCCCCGTCGATTGCGTTGAAACCGTGGATGGATCGATTCTCTTCAGCGACGATACAGGGAATATGGTTTATCGGCTGAAATACGTTGGTAAATGAGGTAGGGCTGTGTTGCCAAGGCAGCCACAAATTGCCTTTTGTGCGACGGACGCCTCGCGAGGCGTCCCTACCGGCTAACCTTCCAGAATCGGCAATCGGTATAAGGCGGCTTCCTCGTGGGTCCGAAGAAGTAAGAACTCACCAATCAATGCAGGTGGATTCCAGCTCTTACCAGTAAATGCGTGGAATCTTCCCAATATCCTTGGTTCCTTAGGAATCGGTTCAGTAAGCAGGACCTCACCACGTTCGGTGGTAAGAAGCATGAGGTCACCTACCAAAATATTTTGCCCATGACCGTAGCGGCCTTGCTTCCAAGTTCGCCTACCCTTAGCCACGTCGATGCAGGTGAATACGCCATCGTCCAATCCATAGGCGTATCCATCCTTGAATATGTAATTGTTAAACTTTGCCTTCAAGTGCAGTGTCCGCCACATCCGTTCAACCGATTGCTTCCCTTCGACCTCCTCCGAAAATTCCAAAAGCTCAGCACCTTTTCCGTACCCGCTGGATACAAGTAATTGATTTTCGGATACGGGAACAGGAATAGACACGTGCGGCATTCCATCTGTGTCCCACTCATATTCCCACAGGACGGATCCATCCTCGATAGAATGACCAAATAGAGCACCCCAGTTAAAAATAACTACCTGCTTTGATCCAGCTACCTCGTAATAAACAGGTGAGCTCCAATGGGCTTTATCACTTCCCCCACTCCATACAAAATCCCCGGAAAACTTATCGTAGGCTACAAGCGAATGGCCATTTCGCGCGCCCACACTGATAATCACCAGATCATCCACAATCAAAGGGGAGCCGGCAAAACCCCAATCCGGCAAATTAGCACCGTGCTTCTCCTGGATATTCCAACTCCAAGTTTTATTGCCTGTTTGCAAATCAAGGAGCACAAAATCGCCTAAAGCTCCTAGCACATAAACCCGATCCTCTTCAATCGTAGGTGTAGCTCTGGGTCCGATACCTCCTAAAGGATTGTCATAACGAGCCGGATAGCGGTGCTCCCAAAGTTTTTGACCTGTCAACAATTTATAACAGACCACAACCTCATCGGGACCGTCCTGTTCCTGCGTTACCGCACGATTGCCAGAGGTTGCAAAAGCCGACCAAGCTTCCCCGATGGGTTGTCTCCAAATGAGCTCAGGCGGGTTGCCTTCCCAATCAGGATCGAGAGTAACGCCGTTAACCTTGGCATCCCGATTAGGACCCAAAAACTGTGGATAACTTTGAGCAATCGAAAATCCCCCATCAACCGTTTCACCGACAATCTTTTTGCCGGCCCCGGCCCACCGGAATTTTACTATGGGCACCAGGTCTCCATAAACACCATCCACACGAAAGAGGCCTGCCAGGATCAGCCCGCATAATGCGGCAATTCCAAGTCCCTGAAAACGTCTCTTCCATGACAACCTGGAAAGAGCCAGTAACCAGATGAGACTAAGCACACAGGCGACAGTACCGGTAACCGAAGATTTCATGACCAGAAGTTGCCGATTGGCGTCATTGGTCAGGCTGATAAAAATCCATGAGGCAATCGCCAGAGCCCAAATCACAATGAGGGGCCACCATCGCGGAGAGGTAGAATTTTTGGAACTCATAAGTTGGTTAATGTGGATGGTTTAAACTGATTTTTCCAAATCACCAAATCCAGGATTAAAGATAGTATTTGACACCATGAGCAATTAAATTACCTAAGCAGCTGAAATGACGTGCATGTGGATAGATCGATTGAGGTGTCTTCTAAAAAAGAACCGAAGTGGAATTGCCACCATCCTTACAATCGAACTGTTATTGGCCCAACTGGCGATCGCCAGCCCCCAATTGCATGACTGGCTACACGGTGAATCCGTCTGCAGCCACCATGAAGAATCAGAGGCATCGGAAGAAAAAGACCACGTCTGTTTTATTCAGTTACTGAATGAAGGTGTGGACAAAGAAGTACGCTCGGATAACGAGCGACCCGAAACCGTTGTCGCTTCCTTTCCGAAATCCATTCATAGGTTTTCGAGTGTTTCAGCGCTTGCGAGGCAATGTGCCCGAGGCCCTCCCATACTTTTCAGGTAGTTCGTTCAAATATGGCTAAAAAAGGGCGACCGCTGCTTTTGCATGCGTACGTTTCTGATCTGAGCCTCAATATTCAAACCTGAAAAGATGCAGGTCCGTTCCTGCATAGAAACCCATGAAATCCTATCTAAAGTATTTATATATTTATTGTTTCACAGCTGGAACCTTGAATCCCGCACTTGCCCAACACGACGGGCACGACGAAGAAGAAATCATTGATCTTCTTCAAGTTAACATCACAGCGAGCCCATTCGCCCTGCTGCAAGCTGATGTAGTGGTGCCCACCAATTCGGTTTATGCGGCCGAGCTTCGCAAAAGTCGCCAATCTTCACTCGGTGCCACGCTGGATGGTCATCCAGGAATCCACAGTTCAAGTTATGCACCTGGCGCAGGACGACCCGTTATCCGCGGTTTTGATGGGGATCGAGTAAGTATCCTGCAAAACGGTACCGACACATTCGACGTCTCTTTTACCAGTCCCGATCATGGCGTCGCAATAGAACCCATGATGATCAGCAAGATCGAGGTGATTCGTGGGCCTGCCACCTTACTCTACGGCAATGCAGCCATGGGCGGTGTAGTAAATGTCATAGACAAATCCCTCCTTCGGGAACGAATCGAAGGAGTCGTCGGAGAAGCTGAATTCAAACACGGCTCCGTTTCTGAAGAGAACGCTGGCGGTATTTCCGTTCAAGGCGGACAGGACGGCTTTGCCTGGAGCCTGAATTACCACAAACGCGATTCGGAGGATTACGAAATTCCCGGATTTTCCGAATCTAAATTCCAATCGGCCTCAGAAGAAGAACGCCATGAGGAAGAAGAACATGAAGACGAAGAAGAACACGAGGAGGAGGAACATGGGCATGACGAAGAAAAAGCCTTTGGAACCCTGGAAAACAGTTTTAATGGATCGGAGACTTTCGCCCTAAGTGCAGGGTGGTTTTCTGAATCTGCTTCCTATAGCTTGGCCTTTAGCCAGTTCGACTCCTTTTACGGAGTTCCTGGCCATGCACACGGCCATGGTCATGAAGAAGGACATGAGGAGGAGCACGAAGGAGAGGAAGAAAGCGAACACGAGGAGGAGCACGAAGGAGAGGAAGAAAGCGAACACGAGGAGGAAGAGGAAAGTGTAGCCATCGACCTCAAAAACCAGCGCAACGCATTGCGTATTGAATGGGTCGACATAGGCGGATTTTTTGAAACAGTCGAGCTCGATGCCAGTTACGCTGACTACGAGCACACCGAACTCGAAGGAGAGGCTGGCGCAAGGGAGGTAGGCACCGTATTTGAAAGGGACGGATTTGATATTCGCTTTTCAGGAATACACCAGCCGATCGGTGACTGGTCAGGTGCAATTGGCGTAGACATCAAAGATGAATCCTTCAAGGCCACCGGCGAAGAGGCGTTCATACCCAGTAATGATAAAAGCAATTATGCCCTTTTCGCGGTCGAACGACTCGAAACTCTCTGGGGAGCCGCAGAAATAGGTGGCAGAGTTGAAAATCAAACCTTGGATCCGGACGATCCAGGAATCCGGAAGAACGACGAAACTACCTTCAACTTGTCGGCAGGTATTCTGCGACACCTGAAAACCGATGAAACGTTTTCCGCAAATGTTTCCTATAATCAACGCGCTCCAAACGCTACTGAACTTTTTGCATTTGGGCCACACGTCGGAACCAGTTCCTTTGAGATCGGAAATCCTGATTTGGGAAAAGAAAAGTCTTTGAATGTTGACGTATCCTGGAGGAAATCGGTTGGCTACCTGACGGGCGAGTTTACTGTATTCTACTCAGATTTTCACGATTATGTTTTTCTCGAGCACATGGATCACGAGACGTTCGAGACGCTTTATCAGGACGCCGATGACGAAGGACTGGAAATACTGATGGCCGAAGCGGCCGATGCAGAGTTCTATGGCCTCGAATTGGATCTTCGTATCCACATTATAGATACTCCAATCCAGCGCCTCCATTTGGATGTTACCGCAGATCAGACCCGGGCCACTAATAAAAGTGAAAACACAAACCTTCCGAGAATTCCAACAAGACGCATCGGTGGTCGCCTGGAATATGAAGATGGTCCGTGGAATCTAGGACTGGGTGCTCGCCATCATGCCAAGGCCAGTAACTTGGCCCCTGAGGAATCTCCCACGGACAGCTACATGCTTGTATTTGCTGATGTCACTTACCACCTCGATATCGGTGAAAACGCGGTCGAACTTTTCGCCATCGGCCGGAATCTTTCGGACGAAGAAGCCAGACCTCACAACTCCTTCGTCAAAGACCTAGTTCCACTGCCCGGAAGAAGTGTTGAATTGGGAGTCCGCGTTTTCTTTTAGGAATTGAACCCTCTCATAATATGGCGCCGGCGTCTCGCCGCGCCTTACCATTTGAACACATGAACCTTAGGGAAATTCCAAAAGCACCTTGAGAGCGCCATCGAGTCGATCGACATAGTGCTCAAAGGCTGTTTGTGCATCATCAAATTTGAAGGTGTGGGTGAGTAAGGGCTTTACATTGATTTTGCCTGCCGCAATCAGATCAGCGGCTTCCAGGAATTCCTTTGGCCGAATGGCTCCGACGGTGTTATGCACAGATACGTTTTTTCCATACAAAATTCCAGCAGGGTAATTATCAAATCTGTCTACGTCTGTAACTCCAAACTGCAGAAGATCTCCATCCATGGCAATTAGTTCAGTGGCCAGGTCAATAGCCATTTCGCAGTGACCTGCCGCCTCGATTACAATCTCGGCCATCTTGCCGTCAGTCAGAGTTTTAACCGCCTCCACTGGATCCTCATTGGAACTGTCAATCTGAGCTGTCGAACCCATTTCTTTGCTCACTTCGACGCGATAACCCAGCTTGTCGATTGCAAAAATGGAAGAAGCTCCAAGATAATCCAAGTAGGCCGACCATAACAAACCAATCGGACCCATACCGACAATGGCGACTGATTTCCCGCTTACATCCGGCAATTTTCGCATACCGAAAAGCACCGTGCCCAAAGGTTGGCTCATCAGTATCTCCGGTTTAGAAACGACCTCATTTGGCATGGCATAAACCCTTTCCTCGGATAAGGTGAGGTACTCGAAAAATCCGTGTTGGGCGATGGGAATCCCCAATACAAAATCTCCCACCTTGAATCTTTCGGATCTGCTCTCAGAAACAGTCCCGATGCATTCATGCAAGGATAGCCCGGTGCTCAAGGGGTAAATTTCGTCCCGGTCGTAGTCGACACACCAAGAGTTAGCCTGAATGCCTTGAGCTTTCAATGCTTCATAATCAGTATTGAACATAGGAGAATCCGAACCGCACAAACAGGCGACTTCCAATTTGATTTGTACTTGATTCACTTCTATTTCCGGAATCGGTACGTCGATTATTTCAACCTTTCGTGGCCCTGTAAATCTGCCGGCTTTCATGGTCCTTAAAAGACCGGAACTATATGACACAAGTCAATTGCCTTTCTTGATTTCAATGGCACAAACTGGTTTTTTGCTGCAGACCGGTGAGGAAATCTGGAAATAGACGCTTCCGGCAGCAGGATTCGCAACACCTTGACTTATATAGTGGATGACAAGCAATACATTACACTAAGCCTGCGGTGGCGGAAGGGATCCGCCGTTTGCCGATCTGTTTGTGGCGTTTTCATCCAAGGTCATTCCATCGCAGCCGGACTCCGCAAACACAAATCCATCGGCTACGACTTCCACCTTCGCACCAGATGCAATGAGCTCCCTCAATGCAGGGTCATAATCAGCCGAACACCCCACCAACAAAAGGGCACCAGCACAATATAGTAAAAGTTCGTTCAAGAACTTCATGCACCAAAAGTTTTCGGACAGGCAATAGAAAGGTCAATGGTGTATCAATTGAACCGGTTTCTGCTGAGACAAATTGTCGGTGACTTATCGGTAGCTACGAGGCTGTCTACTTTTACACCCGTAAAATATTTTAACGTCACACCCTTCAATCGGTCTCGAAGATCCACATAGGGTAAAAAATAAGTTTGATAAACAATTTCGTTTAATTTCAAATAGTAACACTCATATATTTCTTATTATCTCAATTTGTATGATTAGCGGTTCAGGACCTGTTTCTGATTCATACATAAGGACTCGGTTAGTAAGCTTAATTTTTAAGTTCGCCGTATTCGGAGTATTGCTGTCCATGGCCGAACCGATCGGTCTCGCTGCCGAGGAAATCGAGACGGAAGGTACCGAAAATGTTATAGATTCCAGCGAGACCATTATCAGCCAAAAGGATAACGTAAATCTCGTAAAGGATTCTTCTGTGGCCGAGGCGGTTAAAAGACGCCCAGACCTCAATTTTGCCAACGTCACCATTGATGGAGAAAATTCGGGCGTCTCACTATCCAACCTTCAAACAGAAGATGTAACCTCGGTCGAGGTTATGAAGGCAGTAACGCCTGATCTGGATGCAAACTCGAGGGGCGGCTCCATCAGCCTGAGAACGCGGTCTACCTTGGACCAGAAAAACAGCATCACTGCTATTGAAGGAGCCTTCTATTACGATTCCATTGATGGAGCCACAGGCGGCCGCACCAAAATTTCCTACAGTGGTGCCCTGAATGAAGCCAGAACCTGGGGAGCACGAGCCTTTATAACCTACCGTGCATCCCCCTATGCAAGCAATTCTCTTTACCAGGATTGGCAGACCGCAACCGTAGATGATCTTGACGAATTCGTCATAAAGGATACCGGTTATGGGACCTTTGAGCGGGACATTGAGGTAACGGAATACAGCCTCGCGCTGGATTACAAAGCGACCGAAGACATGCACTTCTTCTGGAGAAACAGCATGGAGATTCGGGATTACGATACCACCATCACCGTCTTCAAATACCGATTTTTTCGGGGAGACTATGTGTCGGTAAATGATCGGGGTGGAAATTTGGAAGGCGCGGAAATTCGAAATTCAATTTGGCAATATTCGTCCAACAGTGATGATCTTGAATCGATAATTGGAGGCGTCTACGAAGCCAATAATTTCTTCATAGATTTTAAGTACACCTGCAATTATGACGACCTTGAATACCTCAATTATTTCACGACCGATTTCGTCCAGGAGGATGTCGATCTGCGCTACGAGCTTGATGATCCCAAATTTCCCACCACAACAATCACCAACGATAAGCTACTCGAGGATCCTGAAGCCTACGTGTTCGAAGACTTGGGAAACCGCCATTTGTTGGACGAAGAGTCTGACGCCATCGGAGCTTTAAATATTAAATGGGACGGATTACTAAGTAAACAAAATGCTTTCATCAAGGCCGGTTTCAAAACAAGAACTCAAGAACGCCTCAGAGAATCGGGAGTTGACATCTATGACGATTTCAACGGTTCGTATACCATCGCGGACGCCCTTTCAGAGCGAACTTATCCGGACATTTTGGACGGACGATACAGCCTTCACACCCTCCCGGATGCATCTGCCGCTCAGGACTTTTTTGAAAGCAATTTAGATCGGTTTGAATTCAACGAACGCCGCTCCAGGGAAAACACAGACCCCAATACCTATGTTGCCAATGAAACCGTGGACGCTCTCTACGGCATGATCAATTTTGAATGGGTCAAGTGGCGAGCAATTTTGGGCGCTCGACATGAGACTACTCATGTGGACTTTGTCGGTAACGAAGTGATTCTAGATGTTGATGAAAACGGAGAGGTGGTTTACAAGGAAACAAACGCGGTCCCAGGTGAATCAAAATACGATAACTTTTTCCCCAACGTACATTTCCGTTATAATTGGACTGAAACTATCACCGTAATCAGCTCCTACACAGAAACCATCGATCGGCCCAGCTATACCTATCTTGTCCCTTACCGCCGCGTAAATTTGGAAGGACAGGAAATTGAGGAAGGAAATCCGGATCTTTTACCCACCGCTTATACAAACTTCGACCTCTCATTCGATTTGGAGCTTCCGGCGAGGGCTCTTTTTTCGGTAGAATTCTTTAACCGTTCCGTGGAAGACTTTATATTCAACCGCGAACAAATCATACAAAGCGGTATTTACCAAGGCTTTGAGTTGGACCGGTATGAAAATTCAACTACGGCGGACATCCAGGGTGCCTCGCTGACCTGGCGCCAGCCTATCAATAATTTTTTGCTTCCGGATGGCCTGTCATTGAATGCCAACTACACCAAACAAAAATCGGAAATTGAGTATCCAGCCCGGCCGCGCGAAATCCTTCCCCTCACCCACATCCCTGATAATGAACTCAAACTGACCTTATCCTATCAAGGAGAAAAGCTCTTTGCCCAAGTGCGTTATGCTTACGAAACCGCTCAACCTACCCGGATTGCGCGAAATGCCGACGAAGACTCCTACTACCTGGAGAAAGATAAAATCGAACTGAGCCTTACCTATCAGCTTAATAAAAAGATCCGTTTGTTTGCCGACGTGCAAAACCTGACCAATGAACCATACTACGACCGCTACGAAGGGGATCCAAGCCGGCCTAGCGGTTTCCGCTATTTTCCCTGGACCATGTCTTCAGGAGCTCGGGTGGAGCTTTAGTTTCTCTCAATATTGACCTGATCCCGGAGAACTGGGCCTTTGAAAATGAGATTCTGGCGGGCTAAAAACCGACCAGAATCATGAAGAAAAAAGACACACCGAAGAACAGATCATCCGTATCCTTGGC
>DDZZ01000050.1:26133-28124 GCA_002346535.1 Opitutales bacterium UBA2995
AAAAAGACACACCGTAGAACAGATAATCCGTATCCTTCGCAAAGTAGACGAGGACATTGACGAAAGCAATGGGAAGGAGCGCACATGCGTAAGAAAATGAACCGTGAGTGAGGAACAACCGGTCCGAACTCCCGGATCATTCGGGTAGTGCAAAACAATAGTAACTGTCACCGGGTCTAGTTTGTAGTTTACTCCCACCTCCTCCGGCAATGACAACGTATTGTCGTCCATCGATTTCAAAAGTGGCTGGTGTGGCGTTACTGGGCATTCAGTTGCGTCACCGAAAATGAAGGATGGGAGGATTCAGCCAACGGAGGCCAAACAGAATGACTGAGCTACCACATTCGCAACCGATAATATCCTTTACCGAGCCTGTCGTTCGAATAGGCTGGGAGATATGCTCAACTTCCAGTCAAAAAGGAAACTCTTCCCCCTATTTTTTATACTTCTCCTAACCGGCCTGATTGGCTCCTCCCCTGCTGAGGACGAACCCGTCTTCCTCGGTAACGGTATCAAAATTGGAGAGGTTTCGGATACCTCAGCCATTATATGGACTCGGATTACCCAATTGGCTGATGCCAATCTCGACGGAGTTAATTGGCTGATCGAGGATAGGAATGCCAAGCCAAAATTTATGGGTTTATCAGAAGAGGAGCTGGGACCCGAAAATGAATTCGGCTACCAACTCCCTGACGGCGTATCACTAAATGATGCGGCCTACGCGCTTCCCGGAACCAGGGGGGAGATACGACTCCGGTCTGAGGGAGGAGACACGGAAAAGACGATTGATTGGCAACCGGTTGATGCGAACAGAGACTTCACAAAACATTTCAATCTTCAAGGCCTTAAACCAGGGACCGACTATCAACTTATACTGGAAGCCCGTAAAGGAAGCTCAGGACCTGCATCCGCGACACTCAGAGGATCATTTACCACCGCCCCAGAAGCAGACGATCCACAACAAATCAGATTCGCAGTTACGACCTGTACTAAATTTGATACCCGGGATGACGGCGAGAATGGTTATTTGATCTACAAGGCCATGCAAACCATGGATCTCGATTTCATGGTGCACGCCGGAGACATAATCTATTACGACCATATTCCGGCCTACGTCACACACATCGACATGGCCCGCTTCAAATGGAACCGGATGTTTGCTCTACCCAATCTGCGCAATTTGCTTATGGAAGTTCCTTCCTACTGGATGAAAGATGATCACGATTCCTGGGATAATGACAGCTGGCCCACCATGCCACCGGAAATGGGCGTGTTCACTTTCGAACAAGGTAAACAGGTCTTTGATGAACAGGTTCCGATGAGTGACCCGCGACATTTCAGAACCTTCCGCTGGGGGAAAGACCTGCAGATCTGGATGGTCGAAGTCAGAGACCATCGCGATGGCAATTTTGAACCTGATGGTCCGGACAAGTCCATGTGGGGCGAGGATCAGGTGGCCTGGTTTAAACAGACCGTAGGTGAATCCGATGCCACTTTTAAAATTCTCATAAGCCCTACACCCATGGTTGGTCCAGATCACCTCTGGAAGGCGGACCTGAACGACAACCATGTCGATCCAGGATGGCAACACGAAGGCGACATGCTACGGAAATTCATCGCATCGCAAAAGAACATGTATTACGTCTGCGGTGACCGGCACTGGCAGTATATTTCCCAACACCCGGAAACCGGAATAATTGAGTACGCAGCCGGCGGCTCAACCGACCAACACGCAATCTTCATGCAGAATGAAGACACCTCTATGCACCTTTACTACGGTCCCGATTTGGGCGGTTTTCTGACCGTAAGCATCGATCGGGAAGAAGGAACCCCCATCGCCCGCTTCCGCCACCATGGCGTCAACGGCGACCTGTTCAATGAGGATGTGCGTGTGGCAGTAAAGTAATTATACTAAAAGTATAATACAATTAGTATATTTGTGATCTGGATCTTACTTTGTACTAGGTATTGTAGGAGCTGCTTTAGCTGCG
>DDZZ01000050.1:28425-33297 GCA_002346535.1 Opitutales bacterium UBA2995
GTAGGAGCTGCTTTAGCTGCGATGTAATAATCAGTGATTCATGGTACGCGGCTAAAGCAGCTCCTACATTTTTAATCAGAACGCCCGTCCCATAGGAAAATTTTTCCCGAACTGTCCCGGCCTTCCCAGCCATAGAACAAGAGCATATTTTTCATGGACTCCTGCAAGGCATTGGAAACAAATTGGATGTTCTGGTAATGCATGCCAGAAATAGGCGACAGGTCTTTTTGCATAGACCAACTGGCGCCATCATCCTTAGAAATCCAATGCTCGATGGCCTGGCCATAACCATATTCGTCCATGCCCTTCTCGACCATTTCCTCCCCACTTCCGGTAATCATTGTGGCATGATAAATCCCGTCTTCGGTTTGCTCGAGAAAACTGGAATTAAAGGGGTGCAGGGTCGTGGTAACCGGAACGCGACGCCAGGCTTCATCCTCATAAGAAATGAAGTAGAAATGAGAGTGGAGTTCATGATCCTCATCCGAAATCGGTATGAGAAAGTGAGGCTCATCCTTGTCATCGAGTGAAATGGATGGTCCCGCAACGGTCGGCCGTTCTTCGGTATCCCAGACCAGAAGTTTTTCATCGGCCGTTTTCTTGCGAACCGGGAGGTCTATTTCCACACCATCAATATTGTAGCCACGACCCGATGGCAGATCGATATAGAGGTAATACAAGTTATAGCGCTGCGTGTGATCGTGCAGAATTCTTTTATAACGGGTGTTAAAGACGGGGTCTTCCACCTTCCAGATAAAGGCGATGTGCAGTCGCTTTCCATCAGCACTGATAGCGGTAGTATTATATGATCCGGAAAAAGAGGCCCATTTGCCGTCGTTCGGCGCGCCACTCAAGTTAATGGCCGGTTTGGGTAGCTCGGCCCAAGTTAGTCCCCCGTCTCCAGAAATATGATACCACCAGTAGCCGAGATGGCCGGACAAGCGCGTGTAAATTAAAGTTTGGTCGTCATAGATTCGGTGAACCTGTGGATAAGAAATGGATCCTGAAATGTCCGGACCGCGAACCCACTCCTCTGCCGATCCAGGGTTTTTGGAAATCAGGTGAATGCCTTTGGTGCGGTGACAACCATGCAGAACATGCAGGTAACCCTTGGAATCCGACCAAATAACCGGAGCATAATGGTGGTCTCGCCCATAACGATCCAGATCAGCCAAGTCTTCGTAACCTTTCAAAAGGTTCTTGGCGTTCGAAAACTTCCGAGTCTGCAAATCATAACCGATTACATAAGGATGTCCTTCCTCACCACGCCACACCGCAAACATCGAATCGTCTACCACCACCGCTTGAGGATACATGCGGTTATCGTAAAGCATCTTCAAAGTACCGTTATTGGCAAACGATACAGTCTTTGAAACAGAATTGGAAAATACCGAACAAAGAAGAACTAGGAAAAGTAATAGAGGTTTCACGTTATTTAGAGTTAACTACGAATCTCGCGAATTCACTCGAATGAAAAATGTGGTGTTGAGATTGTTAACGGCGAGAAGAAAGATGAATTATTCGCACAATTTGTGCGATTCGTAGTTCTCCGCTCACTGCTGCAGGTAAGCAATCATATCACGCACATCGTTCTCGCTCATCGTTTCCATCAAACCTTCCGGCATGGTCGATTGCTCAAATTGCTCTTGCTTGACGACTTCTGTAAGCGGGATCACTTCAACCCGGCCTAACCCTGCGATGGTTAAGGTATGACGCGTTTGCTCCATGATATTGCCGCTCAAGACACGTCCATCCTTGAGCGTGATAACCGTCATCCGATAATCCTGCGGAATCACAGCACTGGGATCGATGAGATTTTCCAAGACGTAATACAAATTTTGCCTATCACTTCCGTCCAAGTGTGGACCCAAATTTCCCCCTTCGCCGAAGACAGAATGACAGGAGGCACAGGCTTGCTGAAACACTAGTTTGCCATGCTCGATATCTGCTTTGGCCAAAACCGATGGAGACAAGTTCTCCTGCCATGAAACAATTAGGGCCTGTTTTTCTTTGGGGCTTTGCCGCAGATTTCCCCAAACCTCGGCCAGCAGCTTGTTTAGTTTTTTGTTCCCGAGGTTATAAATCTGCCGCGCGTAAAAGGCAGACATGTCCGTACGGGGAACCTCGTTATTTTTTATAGCCTGCAAAAGCTGACCCGCAAAGGATTCGCGCGAGCTCAAGGTCGCCATGGCAGCTTGCCGATCATCCGTCAAATAACGTTTGTAAGGTCTTAAAATAATAGCGGCAATCTTAGGATCATCAAACGCGGCCAATTCCAGGATGGCTTGATTACGGCGGGATTGGTTTTCGAGAAGGTCCAACCAATCCATGGCAGTCATCGGATTACCTTGATCGAATACTGGGCGCAGCTTTGCGGCTTCGTCTCGAACTCCGACATCTCTTGAGCTGGTCAAGAGGGACCAGTTCGAAGGTGGCTCTATGCCTTTCAAGCCATGCATAGCTTCCTCGATACCTCTTACTCCGGACCGAGCCTGAAGAAAGTGACCTTGTCTCTCGGTTTTATCAATGGCCTGAACCAATCGAGGCATAAGGTCAGCATTGAGGTCGAAATCCGAAGCGATGCGCCGAACAATATTCTTGTACACCTGAGGATCGCTGCAGTGAGACAGGAAACTGAGTGCGCGAACAGGATCGGCTCCTACCAGAGGACGAAGCGCATACCAAATCATGTATGGCAAGTTTTGGTCTTTTACGTATCCAAAATCCAATAACAAGTCTTTCGCCATGGTCCATTGCTGGCTTTTGGAGAATCGTGGGAAAGTAGATGCTACATAGAGCCGTACCAGGCGCGACTCTCCGTCGCTGGCCAATTGGCGGATCTTTTGGAACTGAGTTTTGTCGGGAGCGCCCTCTTCACCGATCAAACGCACGACCCAACTACGCACATGCTCGTTGTCATGGTCCAGCAATGTGGTTAATCGCTTATCTCCCACTCCACCTGTGCTGTGCAATGCCCAAAGAAATCGCAATTGTCGGTCGGCCGGATAGTCACCCGAATCGAGCATGCCTACCAGCATCTTTCGGGCATCTCCAACATCCAGTCCGGCAACCTCGCGCTCTTGTAAAATACGCCGGGCATGGCGCACGTACCACTCATTTTTGTGCAGTTGATAAGTGACCAAGTCCAGGTTGCTGGTATCCGCCAAATTAAGGGGACCTGGATTCTCCACATCACCGTAGACCACCTTGTAAATGCGTCCACTGGTCCGGTGCACTCCGTCGTTGTCGTGACATTCGCCGATATCGGTCCAGTCGGACATATACACGCCGCCGTCTGGACCATATATTTGTGTCACTCCTTTGTACCAAGGGTGATTAGCGATCATGAATTCATTTCCGTGGGTTGCCACATATCCGGATCCCGACCTTTGCAATAAATCTTGGTTGATCCTGCGACCATGGGTATTGCTCATGAAAATGGCGTTGCGGTACCGATCGGGCCAATTGTCGCCCAGATAAATCATGGCACCACAATGCGTGTGTCCACCCCCCAGCAAATAGGTCAGCCCTTCGGCGTTATCTCGAAATTTTTTTCGATCCGTCCATTCACCTTCATGGTGCAAATGATCCGCGGTTAAAGGAATGCGATCATAAACATGAGCAGCTGAACCCTGACCATGCATACGTGGATAGAAAGCTCCCGAAACGACATGCCAAATGTGACCATTTACGTTTCCAGTCATAAACATTTCACCCATATCATTCCAATCCAGGCCCCAAGGGTTGGTCGTCCCACGGACGACTATTTCAAATTCGTGGGTCACTGGGTGTAAGCGCCAGATACCACTACTGACATCTGTTCTATCACCAGGAGGAGTCCCAGGCTTGCCAACCAGCGAAGATGCAGCGATGCCGTGCCGACCATAAAGCCACCCATCGATTCCCCAGGTTAACCCGTTGAAGAAGTTGTGATTCGCAGCAGTAGTGAAACCATCTAAAACAACTTCGGGGGGACCATCCGGAATATCATCACCATTCCGGTCTGGAATAAACTCGAGATTGGGAGAATTACAGATCCACACACCCCCAAATCCAACCAGCATTCCCGAGAGGTGGGTTGCCTTGTCATAGAAAATCTTCCGTGTATCGAAGCGACCATCATTATCGGTATCTTCGAAAATTAGAATCCGGTCTTCCCCTTTCATTTCCCATTCTTTGTAAGAATAGGACTCGGCTACCCAGACTCGGCCACGGTCATCCAGTTTCATGGCAATGGGTTGCCTGACATACGGCTCTCCGGCAAACAAGGTCACCGAGAATCCCTCCGGTACCTGCATCACAGCGGCCGCCTCTTCGGGAGCAAGCGGCTCACGACCAGGCGCTTGTGAGTTGACCGGCACATAAAGATCGGATGCAAAGAGGGGAACTGAAAGAAGGCTTACTAGTCCAATTGAAAAGAATTGTTTTTTCATGAGTGAACGCTGAGTAGGGAGAGGGGCATTGTTCAGTATATGCACACACCGGTCAAGAACCAGAAGTGGTGACTCGAAACAAATTTGCGAAATAGATTCCACTTCTCCAGCGTTAGATCTCTTTTACAATCTAAGCGCATGATACGCAAATTTACTACCCTATCCCTGGTTGGTTTTTTCGTACTTTCTACGTTGGACCTGCTGGGTCAACTGGACAATAAACTCCCTCTGGACCCCGCCATCATTTATGGCAAATTGGATAACGGCCTCACCTACTATATCCTTGAGAATCAGGAGCCTAAAAACCGGGCCAATTTCCGCCTCGTTGTAAATGCCGGTTAGCTCCTGGAAACGGAAAGCACCCGCGGCTTCGCTCACTTTCTAGAGCACAAGGCTTTCAATGGGCCGGTTAATTTGATATCTGGAGGGGAACGTTCAA
>DDZZ01000042.1 GCA_002346535.1 Opitutales bacterium UBA2995
CACGAAAGAGGTTTTTGGCTGAGCTGAGATTTGGATCGAGAATCCTTATTGAAGAATCCAAGCAAATTCAGAAAAACACCAATCAACTGTTGGGCCCAGGTAGAGGAAATACAACAGGCTTCCTGCGGCAAGCATGGGTCCGAAGGGAACTTCCCTTCCAACTAATCTTTCTTCCTCTGCATTTGAATCCTTTTTAGGCCTTATTAGGCGAACCACCTGGATTAAACCAATTGCAATGGTTCCCAGTACGGCACCTCCGAACAAGGCAAATACCGCACCCTGCCAGCCACAGAATGCACCAATTGCTCCCATCAGTTTGACGTCTCCGAAACCAAGCGCTTCTTTTCTCAAAACCACTTCGGCCAGAATCATGATCCAGAGTATCACTGCAGATCCAATTAGGGCTCCTATTATCGCTGTAAACATGCTCTGTATGCTGGCTAGTATCGCACTTTCAGAAAACACGCTGTGAAGGTTCGGCACCAACAGAGAAAGAAGGATTCCCACGCCTAGGGCACCGATCGAAAACCGATCGGGAATCAACATATGGTCCAAATCGATAAATGTAACTGCAACGAGAATAGAAATCCACACGAATCCGATTAAGGCGATAGAAGGAGGCAACAAAACCCAGGATGTACAAAAAAGAGCGCCGGTAAGAAGCTCGATAGCCGGATAACGCATGCTAAAGGGAGCACCACAGCAATGTGCCTTACCTCTAAGTATGATCCAAGCGACAATCGGAACGTTGAGGTAAAACGGAATAGGTTTTCCACATGAACCGCATCTTGATCTCGGGTGAACAATTGATACACCTTTAGGTATCCGATATATGCATACATTCAAAAAGCTGCCGATACATGCTCCAAAGCCGAAGGCAAAGATCGGAAGAATAACCGGAGAAATGGAATTAAAATTGTTTACAAATCCCTGCATCATTGGGATTGCTTGAGGCCGTTAAGGGCTGCTTCAAACATGGTCTTGGAAGAAGGATTTTTTTGAGTCCAGATTTTTAACGACCTTTCTCCCTGGTAAGCGAGCATGTTGAGTCCATTGCAGACTTCCATGCCTAGCGATTCCGCCTGCTTGAGCAGGGTCGTCCTATCCGGATTGTAAATCATATCAAATACTCTCGTCGAGTGAGGGAGTAAGGCCAGATCGATGGGAGCTGGATCTTCTTTTTTTAGTCCAAGAGAGGTGGCATTTATGACAATTGGATTATGCGACAACGCTAGAACGGGTTCATTGATTCCTCTGGTTTTGGTATTTGGTTTTTCATCCAGTTGGTCCAAGCTTTCGAGAATTGTATCGAGCTTGCTCATGGTTCGATTGATTAAAGTAAGGGATTTTACACCTGCCTGGGCGCATGCGATGGCGGCAGCCCGAGCGGCCCCCCCTGCGCCGAGCAATATAACCTCCTGGTCCTGTAGATTTATTCCAAAACCTGATTCGAGAGCTTTTACGAGTCCGTAGAGGTCGGTGTTATAACCTTTGTAACCATCTACTCCTCTTATTAAGGTGTTAGAAGCTCCGGAAAGTTTCACCGCTGATTCACCTATTTTTATCCACTGCGTTGCCAGGACTTTGTGTGGCACAGTCAGATTAAGGCCGAGAAATCCATTGGAATGAAACATATCCAATGCCTGATGGAGATTGTCTGGATGAATTTGAAATTTGTAGTAGGTCCAATTGTTAAATTCCGGATCGACTTGCGCCATTTCGGCCATTGCTGCATTGTGCATTTGAGGACTTAGGCTGTGTTGGATTGGGTTCCCCAAAACTGCCAGCGAAACTCCGAGCTCGGGCCATGCTTCCAGATCCTTTAACTGGTAAACTTGATCGCTAGGAAAATCGTTTTTCAAAATTTGCTTCAAACGCGGTTACGAAGGATTGGTAGACAGCTGCTATTTCGTCCTCAAAGACCAACTGGTATTGATGGGCCAAATTTCTGCAACAACGGCTTAGAACCTCCCCAATCGGGCATGGCCCAAAATGGTCGAGATCAGTATCCAATTGGTTAATTTCCAGGTAGTACAGCAAGTCCTCGAGCGAACGGAAAATTCCATTTTCGAACACGTCGATAAAGAAAGGTTCTTTTTCAAGAAAGCAGCCTACCATAAAACGACCAGGAATTCCGACCGGTTCCAACTCCAGTTCAAGTCGTTGGGCGACCATGATATAGAGAATTGACAGACTAATGGGAATTCCCTTGCGCGTTTCAAAGAGGGAATGGATGAACGTATTCCGTGGATTATCGAAATCCGATTTATTTCCAGTAAAACCATATTCATGGAAAATTACACGGTTGAGAATCCGGCACCAGTCCCGTGGACTTAAAGGAGAAATAAAGAGAGTCTGGCATCTAAAGGCTATGTCATCCAGTTTCTGCATGTAATCTGTCACTTTGATGTCAGGATTGTTGACCCTGCTCAAAAGAAAGTATCCCGATTCCAGTTCATAATTCAGGGATTTAATAAAGCGGGTAAACATTTGGGTCGGTGAATCCCAGTCTAAGATTTCCAGGATGCCAAGAGCGTGTCGCCGGAGATTCAAATTGCTTCCTTTACTTAGCTCGTTGAGAAAATTTCGGCCCTCGGAACCCAACTGTATGAATTCTTCAATTACTGCGTTTCGAACTGCGGGGGACGGATCATCGATCAACCCGCTAAGGGCTTTTAGACGCGCGGATGGTATGGTTGGACGAGGCATCACTAGAAAGGCTTGATTCTTACAGAGTATTCATCAATGACAAAACGATTAGCATTTGGCAGAATTTTAAAGAGGTGGCCGCTCGCCAAACAATGCGGAACCGACGCGTATGCAGGTGCTTCCTGCTGCAATAGCAGCTTCAAGATCGAAAGTCATTCCCATTGATAGTTCGGGGAGTGGCTGCCCGGTTAAACTTTTCAAATGATCCCTCAATTCCCGCAATTTTACGAATGCTTTCTTTGCGGTATCAAGATTCGGTGGTAAAGGAGCTATGGTCATAAATCCTTCAACAGTGAGAAAATCGAGCTTGAGGATTTCATTAAGAACTCCTTCAGTTTCTTCCAGTGGCAATCCGAATTTTCCGGAATCATCGCCAGCGTTCACTTGGAGTAAAGTGGGCATTTGTTTTTCGGTTTCACTGGCCAATCGATTTAATCGATTGGCCAGTTTCAACGAATCCACGCTTTGGATACGGTCGAAATATTGGATCGCCAGTTTGGCCTTATTGGATTGCAGATGGCCAATCAACTCCCATCGAGTTTTAAAACTCGCGTGCTGAATTTTTTCAACACCTTCTTGAACCCGGTTTTCGCCTAAAACATTGATGCCAGATGCCACGGCGGCGGCGGCGGCGTCTAAGGAAAATCGTTTGGTCACAGCCATCAATGTAACATCCTGAATACTCCGATCCGAAGCATTGCAAGCCGTCTTGATTCTTTTGTTTACATCTTGCAGATTTTTAAGGAATGCATCCTTTGAATAAGGCATAATAAATACTTCAAAAAGAATTGCTAATTGATAAAAATTAATTGAAGCAAGGATTATGCACATCGAAAACCTAAAGATTTTCTCGGATTTGGTAGAAAATCAGAGCTTTTCCAAAGCGGCAAAATTAAATTCGCTTACCCAATCCGCAGTGAGTCAACAGCTGCGAGCAATGGAGAAACACTTCAGTGTACTGATAACTGACAGGAGTCAAAAGCAATTTCGTTTGACCAGAGAAGGTCAACACCTTTATGCAGCCGCGAAAGAAATGCTACATCGCTATGAAAAGCTGATAAGTGATCTTCAGGAAATGAAAAAGGTGATCGGCGGAAATATTCACCTGTCTGCGATTTACTCTATCGGTCTGCACGAGCTTCCACCGCATATTAAATGCTTTCTGAAAAAATATCCTTCGGTCAACGTTCGTGTGGAGTATCGACGATCCAATCTTGTCTATGAGGACATCCTACAGAATTCGGTGGATTTGGGCCTGGTAGCGTTTCCCAATCGTATGCGGCAATTGGAAATCATCCCATTCAGGGAGGATAAGCTTGTTTTAATCGTCCACCCCAAGCATGACCTGGCAAAATACAACGAGGTTTCACTCGCTCATCTCAAGGGCTGCAATGTAATCGGTTTCGATCAAGACATCCCAACCAGAAAAGCCACTGATCAGATATTCAAAGATTACGATTTGGACATGAAACCTATCATGGAATTTGACAATATTGAGACCGTAAAACGTGCGGTCGAAATCGATGCCGGGGTGGCGATCGTGCCTCAAGCTACAGTCGTGCAAGAAATTAATCAAGGAACGATTTCCATGGTGGAATTAAAAGGAGGCAATTTTAAGCGACCGCTTGCCATCATCCATCGTAAGGGTCGCGTGTTGACTCCGGCCATGCGCAAGTTTATTGAAGCTTTGACAGGTATTCCGACTCCTGATTTCGAAGAAAGTTTAACATTTTAAGAGGCTTGGAAAAACTCCACATGCCGGGCCTCTTAAAATTTCTAACTATGACTACCTATTCTTGAGGCGCAGTTTTGCACCACGCGTTATCTCAATATTCTCCGGGATCATATGTAGCATCAGTAGCGCCAATTTTCGGCCAATCATCAAAAATCGTTATAGTTTGTATGACTGAATAAGACATGAATTTGTTTTGCTTCACTTCATTGTCCTTTTACCTAATGGATAAGATTACTTATTCGCGGAAATTTTGCAATTCATCTAAAATCATGTGCCAATATTTGACTTTCATATATCCCACTCATCGCCTATTCCTTTTGATATGCCCGACATCCCACTGCTTGCCGTTAAAAACCTGCAGATTGCATTTCATTCGCGATCGGGAATAAATGAAGCTGTCAAGGGAATCGATTTTTCCATGGAAGCTGGTGAAACACTTGCCGTTGTAGGGGAAAGTGGAAGCGGAAAATCGGTCACCGCATTGTCCCTATCCAAGTTATTGCCACCGCCCCCTGCGTGCACGGTCGAAGGTAAAATCCATTTAGAAGGACGAGATCTTTTGGCTTTGTCAGAAAAAGACTTACGGACAGTGAGAGGTAAGGAGATCGCCTATATTTTCCAAGAGCCATCAACTTCCTTGAATCCATTCTATACTGTAGGACATCAAATCGAAGAGGCAATCAAGCTGCACCGACCTGATGTAGAAGATGTTAAAGGCGAGGTCATCAATGCCTTGGACATTGTCGGAATTCGGATGCCTGAGAAACGGTTTCGGGATTATCCTCACCAATTGAGTGGAGGCATGCAACAACGAGTGATGATCGCCATGGGTCTCAGTTGTCATCCCAAGATTTTGGTAGCAGATGAGCCGACCACTGCTTTGGATGTCACCATTCAAGCCCAGATCATGGACCTTATGCAGAGCCTCAAGGATAAACTGAACATGTCTATCATGCTGATTACGCACAATTTCGGAATTGTGGACGGCTTTGCCGACAAGCTCATCGTCATGTACCGCGGGAAGATTGTGGAATCCGGTGAAACAGAAGCGGTGTTGTCGAATCCTCAGCATCCTTATACCAAGGCCTTGATTGCATGCATTCCCAAATTGGGTGGCAAAAGCGATCGGCTTGAAACGATCGACCACAGCCAGCTGGCCGGATAGAACGATGCCTACCCTGATTGAAGCTTCCGACTTAAAAGTTTACTTTCCCATCCAAGAAGGTCTATTCAGGAAATCGAAGCAATTTGTGAAAGCCGTTGACGGAGTTTCATTTTCCATCGAACAAGGATCCACCGTTGGGCTCGTTGGTGAGAGCGGTAGCGGCAAATCTACCATTGGCAAAGCCATTGTGCGGTTGGTGGATCCCACAGCGGGTATCATTAAATTTCGGGGGGAACTCATTTCGGATCTCAATAATCAGGTTTTTTTTCCCTACAGAAAGAAGATCCAGATGATCTTTCAGGATCCTTTTAATTGCCTAAATCCACGGATGACTGTGGCGTCGATCATAGGTGAACCCTTGGATATCCATTTTCCAAAATTAAGCCGTGCTGAAAAGGACGATAAGATTTCCGGTTTACTTACCAAGGTGGGATTGGAGGTCGACCACAAGAACCGCTATCCTCACCAATTTAGCGGTGGGCAGCGCCAGCGTATCGGCATTGCGCGGGCCTTATCCGTGGAACCGGAATTTATCATCTGCGATGAGGCTGTGAGTGCTTTGGATGTGTCTGTCCAAGCCCAAATCATTAATTTGCTGCAGGATATGCAGGATGAATTCAAGCTGACTTATCTTTTCATCGCTCATGATCTGGCGGTTGTGGAACACATCAGCGATTTTGTTCTGGTTATGAATGAAGGCAAAATCGTGGAAAAGGCGACAGCCGAAGCAATTTACGCCAAACCCCAGGACCCGTACACCAAAAAGCTGCTTGATGCGATCCCCAAGATGCCGACGATTGCAGCCACAGGCACAGGCTAGTCGTATCTGATTTTTGGTTACGAATTGAGAAAGTTGCTATGGGCGGACATAATTTAGCCAAACCAGCGGTGGACCCCTCCTTGTTCCCACTCGATCCAGAAGTTGTATTTTTAAACCACGGGTCTTTTGGAAGCTGTCCGATTGAGGTTCTGGAACACCAAAACCAATTGCGTTTGGAGTTGGAAAAGCAACCTGTCCGATTTCTTGGACGCAATCTGGAAGGAATGTTGGACCAGGCACGTGATTCTGTGGCCAAATTTGTTGGTGCGGATTTAGAGGATCTCATACTCGTTCCGAATGCGACTTCCGGGGTGAACACAGTGCTGCGATCTATTCCGATTGAACCGGGGGAGGAACTCCTTGTGACCGATCATGAATACAATGCCTGTCGGAACGCGATCCATTACGCAGCGGAGAAAAGAAGAGCCAAAGTAGTTACTGTTGAGATCCCCTTTCCGCTAAATTCACCGGAGGAGGTCATTGAGGCGGTGATGGAAAAAGTGACAGATAAAACTCGCTTGTTTCTGATCGATCATGTAACCAGTCCTACCGGCTTAATTCTGCCTGTTGAGGAGATCATTGGACGTCTTTCGTGCCGGGGAATTGATACCTTTGTGGATGGTGCTCATGCCCCGGGAATGATACAGGTCAACATAGAAGCTTTAGGCGCAGCCTATTACACCGCGAATTGCCACAAATGGATGTGTGCACCCAAAACAGCGGCGTTCCTGTGGGTGCGGAATGATAAGAAGGAAAATATTCGGCCTTTGACAATCAGCCATGGGGCGAATTCAAAGCGAACGGATCGGTCGGGATTCCAAATCGAATTTGCCTGGATGGGAACCCGGGATCCGACCGCTATCCTGAGTGTTCCGCGGGTTCTTGAATATTTGGAAGGCTTACTGCCAGGAGGTTGGCCAGAGATTATGGATCGTAATCGTCATTTAGCATTGGCGGCACGAAAGCTTTTGTGCGATACCTGTAATATTCCTTTTCCATGCCCCGATAGCATGATCGGATCGATGGTATCCATACCTCTGGTAGATTCACGTGAGGACTTTGTGCCCCAATCACCCCTCTTTCTTGATTACCTTCAGGACGAGCTCATGGAGCGTTGTAATATTGAAATTCCCGTTATCCCTTGGCCAGCGTTTCCAAAGCGATTAATCCGACTCTCAGCCCAGCTCTATAATTGCCTTCCTCAATATGATTTGCTAACTGAGGGTATTCAGGAGCTCGTAGTTGAAAGTGTAGCCTAAAAGAATGCTTTTGAACGAATGGAAGGTTGGGAAATTAGACCCATTCTTTCAACTATTCCAATAGCCTTCCGTGCTTTTTGAGCAATTCCCTAAGTCGTTCGTGCGGTAGGGAAACGATTCGACGGCTCTTGCGTCCCTCAATCGATTCGGCCGCAACCAAAGCGTTGATGATGGCCTCCTCCGTGGCCATTGCCACTGCGGAGAACAATCCACTTATGTGGCTGTTGGATAGACTCTGGATTTCAGCGATACCCGTAACGGGACTGGACGCATTGATATTGGCTGTAGAAAAAGCGATGAATAGATCTCCGGATCCGTTACCGGATGTGGCCCCAGTTCTCGCCATTCCCAAACTGACGCGTTTTGCCATACGTTTGAGCTGAACTGGCAACAGCGGAGCATCGGTGGCGACGACAGCAATGAGTGAACCGGATTCTTCGTAAAGATCTTTGGTATCGGTATAAGGTGCATCCTCCACCAATGATTTTCCAACCGGAACACCGGCTATTACAAGTTGGTGCCGACGGCCGAAATTGGCTTGCACCAAAACGCCAGCGGTGAAGGTGCCGGCACCGGTCTTCATGATTCGGGAGGCTGTTCCGGTTCCGCCTTTGAACTCAAAGCAAACCATCCCCGTACCGCCTCCTACATTCCCTTCGGCTATAGTTCCAGATTGCGCGTTATCCATAGCTTCGAACACATGCTCTTTTTGAATATGGAAGCCATTAATGTTGTTGAGGTAGCCATCCCAGGTTTCAGCTACTACGGGAAGTGACCAGGTTCTCGAAATTGTTCCTTTTTGTAACTTCCAGCGTATGACCGCTTCGTGGACTGTTCCCACACTGTGAGTGTTGGTTATCATAACGGGACCTTCCAAAAATCCTGATTCTTCGATCCAGGCCGTGCCCGTCATCTCACCATTTCCATTTAAAGAAAACCATGCACTATAAACCGGGTCATCCGATTCATTGCCACGTGGGAAAACGGCTGTTACACCTGTCCTGGCGGTATCTTTTTGACCTAACAAGCTATCCAAGTCTTTTATGACGCTGGCGTATCCGACCTCGACGCCCGCCACATCTGTTATGGCGTTCAATTCTCCAGGAATGCCCTCGAAGGGAATACCTAGGTCGCGGGCCCTGTCCTTTGCCAATGTAATCGTGACCAAGCCGATCAGACTGAGTATCAGTAAGGATTTAAGACAGATGAAATTTCGTATGATCACGAGATCTAAAGATAGGGTGGACAAGAAAAAGTTTTAAACTCTACCGCGTAGCGAATTTATAAACTGTGGTAGTTTTGTACTCCTCGCTTGGTTTCAGAATGATCGAAGGAAAGTTTGGCTGATTGGGAGAATCCGGATAGTGTTGTGTTTCTAGGCAGAAGCCGTTGCGTAAGTTGTAGGGTCGGCCTGATTTTCCGATAATGGATCCATCCAGGAAATTACCGACATAGAACTGAACTCCGGGCTCTTCTGTCCACACTTCCATAAACCGTCCGGAGGTCGGTTCAAAAACGGTTACGGCAAGCGCTAAGTCACCATCCTGATTGTCGAGCACCCAATTGTGATCGTAACCACTGCCGTATTTGATTTGTTCGTTGTCGGCATCCACACGTTCTCCGATGGAGTGAGGCGCCGTGAAATCGAAAGGTGTATTGTCGACCTTGGCGATTTGACCAGTTGGAATAAGACCGGGGGTTACTGGAGTGTAGTGAGCTGCGTTCATTTGTACGAGATGGCCCAGAATGTCACCATTGCCTTCACCTTTGAGGTTAAAGTAGCTGTGGTTCGTTAGGTTTACGGGTGTGGCCTTGTCAGTGGTGGCCAGGTAATCGATTTTCAGGGCATTGTCATTGGTGAGCCGATACCATACGGTCAAATCTAGATTTCCCGGGTAACCTTCTTCACCATCTTTGCTAACATAATGCAGCTTCAGGCCAGGAGTGTTGTTCTCGATAAAAGGTTCTGCATCCCAGACTACCTTATCGAATCCAACAGTGCCACCATGCAGATGGTATGGGATATCGGCGGGAAAGTTATTGGTGACCAATTCATAAATTTTGCCGTCCAATTTGAATTTACCATCAGCGATCCGATTTCCAATTCGTCCTACGATACAGCCAAAATATGGACTATTGAGGATGTATTCGGCTACTGTGTTGTAACCAAGTACCACATCATTCATATTGCCATCGCGATCAGGAACAAACAGGCGAACTACGATTCCCCCATAATCGGAGATTTCAACTTTTACTCCATTGGCGTTTTTTAGGGAGTAAATAGTGGTGTCGGTGCCGTCTTTTGTTTTTCCGAAGGATTGCATATTGATGGTGGCTTTTGAGGCCGCAAAGGATGCTGCGGCAAAACTCATTGAAACAATAGAAATGAGAATAATTAAGGGTCTGATTTTCATAACTTCCTCTATGAAGGTCTTTGCTTTCTGAAACATCAAGATTAAGTTCCCTTGGGATATCTCCTAGGTCGATTTCGTTAATGAGTTAAGGAATACCCCAAAGTCTTATCCACTAAGTTATTTAAGGGCTCACCGGCTTGAAAGCATTTCAGGTTTTCGATAAGTACTCCGGTTGCCTCAAATTTATAGTCCCGCTGAAAACCTGCACAATGAGGGGAGACAATGACGCTCTAAAATCCCAAAGGAGTGAGTTTTACAGTAAGGGTTCGGTCTTGAAAGTGTCAAGATTGACACCTCGGACTTTGCTCGAATTGAGAGCTTCGACTAATGCGTTTTCATCGATGTGCATCCCACGGCCAAGATTGGCTACAAAACTCCTGTTTTAATCAAAGCAAATTCCGGGTTAACAATGATGTGCCGGGTGTATTGGGCAGCATGATGACTAAATAGTCTGCCTCGCGCTTTTGTCCTGGGATTACCGGTTTTTTAGGTTCACTGCCTCCAGCACACGGATGTTGAGCATTTGATCAGCCACGACCTTCTTTCAACCCGATGATCGTTCCTTCGATAATTCTGACGTAAATCCCTCTTAAACTAAAAATAAAAAAGGGCTCACCATTGCTGGTGGGCCCTTTTATTTGGGGTGGTAATAAATTTATCTTAATGGGCTCCGGAACTTTCACCGCCACCCAAATCAATGGGCTTGTAGCCACCTCTGCCTTTGAAATAGAGGTGAAGACCGATGTAGCCAATCAGCATTATGATTGGAAATACAACAACCTTTCTCAAAGCTCCCTGCGTGTGCTCTTCGATGAGAGGTTGAATCGCGGCTTGCTGAGCTTCGGGTAGACCAGCGAATGCTGCAGGATCAACTGCTTTGTAATCTCCAAGCACGTAGTTTTTATCGACGGTGATTGTTTCAATTACTTCAGGGTTCGATGCAGCTAATGCGTCGGTCACATTTTTCTCCTGAAAGGCTCCAATGAGCGGAACTCCGATGATGCCCACTGAAAGCATACCGACACCGGCAATGGCGTTCAAGGAGAGGGCTCCACCTTTTGGAAATTGTTCAGACACAACTCCAAGCATTGTTGGCCAGAAGAATGTTTTTCCGATTCCATAAACGGTTGCTGCTATGAAAATGAAAATCAGCGATTTTGCACCCGCAAGCAGCCAAAGGCCCACGATGGCAAAACCTGCCGCACCCATGAGGAGACCTAAAGGCCCGAATTTTCCGACGATAGGACCCACGTTGAATCTGAGGATCATCATGATCGCCGATGTGTATACCAATACGAGAATTGCAGGTGCTCCAATTTCTGCCATAGGTGCCTGCATCAAGCTCGTGATCCATCCGTCAGTACCGAGTTCGGTGATCGCCAAGGGAATCATAATGAGGACCAATAGAATCATCATTGGTCTTCCGAACGATTTGCAGTAGAGGAAATAGACAACGGCTGACAATCCTGTTAGGATCCAGACAACCAATGTGCTAAAACCGAACACTTGACCTAATTGAGCGAATATTAACCAGGACGATATGAGGGCACACACCGTTCCAAATTCGGCCAACATTTCTTTGTAACTAGTTCCAGAAGCAACTCGCTCATTCACTGGATATTCTGCTCCGATGAGCATGATGAAAAAGATGACAGCCGGGATGATTACGAGTGCAATAAGGGCCAACCAATTTGTAATTCCAATTCCAACTAATGCCGCGGTGAGCAATCCGCCTACAACCAGTCCACCTGGCCATCCGGCGTGAAGGATATTGAGCCACTTAGTCTTTTCTTTATTAAACATGGTGGCGACGATTGGGTTAATATAGGCTTCAACCGTGCCGTTACCTAGTCCCAAAATTATGGATCCGAGATATAGTAAATTGTAAGCAGAACCATTATCTCCGGTTATATAGGCTAATACCGCAAGTATACCGTATAATGCATAACAGATGAAACTGAAGATCATCGCTGTCTTGTAACCAATTTTGTCGATTACTAAACTGAACAGAATAATACTGATGGCGAATGGCCAGATACCTGCTCCAAACAATTCTCCCTGTTGAACACTGTTCAGATTGAATTGTTCTGCCCATGCGCCGTATACCAGCTGAATTCTGGTACTGAAGGCCATGGCAGTTGTAATCAGGGCAATAAAGCAGCCCCAGAACATCTTTAATGCTTTAGGATCGTTTTTCATATTTAGGCTATGATTAGAATAGATTAGTGACGTTAAAGAATCAGGGTAGATGGTCTATAGAACCAAAACTTTAGCACTTGTCTACTTCATAAGTGATTCTTGGTAAGTTTTCCGGGTTTTTTAGCATTTTTCGGGCTGTCAGGGATTTTCGGATACTTATTTCTCCGATTTTTGCTGTGGCAATAACACTGTAGGACAAGATTTTTTGGAGAGAAAACCAATGATGGCGATGGTTGGTGATGAAAATTTTGAATGTCCTAAATATCTTAAACATGAGCAAACCGAGCATCTTTTTAATGAATCAAGGTCTAATTGATTGGTTTTAATGAGTATTTGGTAGCTGCTATGAGAAGCTTTC
>DDZZ01000046.1 GCA_002346535.1 Opitutales bacterium UBA2995
TCCAACCCTTCTCTTTCAGGCGGCCAACCCGCCTCAGCCAGGCAGTTTCCAGTTCGTTCCCTATGTATTGTTTTAAAAAGCTCTCCCGTCCGATTTTATGTCTCGACGCCAGACGAAACAGTCTTCCTTCAAGGCCAATCAAACGGCGGTTGAGCCCATATAATTGGTCAACAAGTTCCTCAATTCGGAAGTTATTGAGTTCGACTCGCTTCTGCAGGCCAGGCGGACTTACCATAATATCTTTTATTTCCTGGAGCAGTTTTGCATGGCGCTTCAAGGTAGTGGGGCTAATTTCACCCCTGGTTTGGGCCGCTTCCAACTTCTGAACCTGAATACGAGAAATTTTGGTTGCTGATTTTGCTATCACCCCAAAAACTTTTAGAATTTTTGGGCGTAGGGCTTCTTCCATAGCTGAAAGAGGAACATTCCCCTCGCTATCATCTGAATCGTCGTCATCACTACTTTCGCTATCACTAGGATCAGGGTTCGGGCTTTGGCCTTTTTTGGATGGGGCGGCGGGGGCAGTTGCCCCGACGGTTGGGCCACCGAAGGTTCCATCGAGATCAATTACCTCTCTTAATAGCATTGTTTCATCGTCAATGGAGGTGTGCCAACTTTTGATGGCTGAGAGGGTGATAGGGCTTTCGCAAATGGACCCAAACATCATGTTTCGTCCTGCTTCGATGCGTTTTGCTATTGCAATTTCACCTTCTCGAGAGAGGAGTTCAACGCTCCCCATCTCCCGCAGGTATAGTCGGACAGGATCATCTGTCCGTCCCAATTCGTCTTCACTTTTTGCCGTTCCCTGAGGAGCTTCTTTTTGCTCGGAGTTTTCCGAAGCATTTTCTTCCACATCATCATCTTCTACGATCTGAATTCCCAGCTCAGAGAATGTCGCAGTAATATCTTCTATTTGCTCCGAAGAATTTACCTCACTGGGCAATGCCTTATTAAGGTCGTTTAGGGTGACGTAGCCGGTTTCTCGGCCTTTTGCCAGAAGTGCCTTAACTGCCGCCCCAGCTTTTTCTACCAGGGGTAGGTCAGTAGCATCTGATCGGTCGTTTGAAGCTCTTTTGGCCTGCTGCTTAGACATGAATTCTGAAACCTCAAAAGTTAAAGATGTGGGCCATTTCGGGCGGAACGTTAAGCATGACTGTCAGTGCCGGATTCCGCTATGGGCTGAGTAGTTTCTAAGTCCTTTAGCCTATCCAGCGCCAGTCGCGCCCTTAAATACATGATAACGTCATTGTTGGCAATGAAGTCAAGGTTCTGGATGGGTGGTTTCTTCCCGATGAATGGCAAGAGTTTCTCTCCACGCCAATAATGCTGTTTGAGCATCCGATTCCGGCCGGATGCTCGGTTCAATAATGGTCTGGTTCCACCCAGTTCGATCAAACAGCAGGGCAACGGTGTCGCCGTGGCCTTTGTTGGTCAACTCTTCCCTGGCCCTGTTGTAATCGATTGTTGGGTCTTGTTGCCAGGCGTCGAGCAGAGATGCCTTAAGGATTTGAAGTTTTGGATTACGGATTTGTATTTTTAACAAGTCTTCGCGGACATCCTTTATGAGCTCAGGATGTCCAATGAGGGTGGCAATTAGAACTCGTTCACGGTGTTCCGGGTCGCCTGATCTGTTTCTTCCTCGCGAATGGTTTTTTAAAAGTGCCGATGAATCCCATTTATGGGATTGTTTTTTCTTTCCAATAAACGATGGCCTATAAGCAAATAGTTGGTCGACACGTTTTTTGAACTCCGTCAAGTATCCCTGTTGCACAGTTCTGTCGGTAATAGTTAGCGCAATCTTTTTGAGGTTCTGTTTAAATGCTGCTTGTCGCTCAGGTGTGTCGATGGGCCGTTCGACTGCCAATTCATTCCAGATGAAGTCGACAAGTGTGACTGGACTTTGTATTAAATCTTTTAACTCGGCGATCCTATTTTCCAATACTAGACTGTCAGGATCGTGTCCATTGGGCAGGAAGACAAAACTGAGTGAGTGGCCGGGTTTTAGCAATGGAAGTGCCCGAGTGGCTGCTCGGTAAGCTGCTTTGCGCCCTGCGGGATCACCATCAAAACAAACCAGGGGTTCAGGAGACAGCCGCCACAATTGGACAATTTGCTCATTCGTAAGGGCGGTTCCTAGTGGAGCTACGGACCGAGTGAAACCCGCGCGATGCAGCGCTATCACGTCCATGTAACCCTCTGCGACAATCAGCGTCGATGATTGGCTTCTTGCAGCAACTGCGTTAGACAGATTATAAAGAGCTGATCCTTTCCGGAACAAATCGGTTTCTGGAGAATTTATGTATTTGGGTTCGCCGCTGCCTAAGGTGCGCCCACCAAAGCCGATTACTTTTCTTGTTTTATCGTTGATGGGAAAGATAATTCGGCCACGAAAAAAATCATAAGGCTTTCGCCCATCTTCTGGTTGTCTCACGAGGCCTGAGGCCAGCAGGCTTGATGGTGTTACTTTTCGTTCGGCCATGTGAGTTGACAAGGTGGTTCCAGTGTTGGGCGCAAATCCAAGGCGAAAGTGC
>DDZZ01000044.1 GCA_002346535.1 Opitutales bacterium UBA2995
ATGCGCTATGGTAGCTGCTATGAGGAAGCTTCTCATACATCTACATATACTCATTAAAACCAATCAATTAGACCTTAATTCATTACACAGTTGTTCTGCTACTTTTTGGTGGAATGAAGTGTGTCAAAAAAATGAGGCTGGGGATTAAGTACGAGAAGTAGAAAGGGAAAGATAAGTGCCCAAGTGTGCTAAGAAATTACGGATTGTGCTCCGTTACTTCGGTTCCCTCCTTAAAATATTGAATTTGGGAGAGTTTCCCGTCGCATCAATGCTGATGAGCGTAATGCTCTCGCAAGATATCGCGTCCAAAATCCCCATCGAATTCGCGCCAGACTGCGTGAATGTGGTTGTTGTTATTTTGGATGTTGTCGTATTCGATGACAAAAGTGGGTCCCTGAATGCGGTAATAGTGAGCGTCTCCCAATTCAAGGCCTCCGGCCCAAGCGAAGGTAATTTTTTCGAGGCCCGCATAGGAAAGTTTTTCCCATCGGTTTGAGGCTACGTCGTCGGGCATGTTGGCCAGGTACTCCTGAATGACTCGGGTCAGACCGAAAATCTGTTTCTTATTCAAATCGCTGATCCTGATACCAGGCGGATCGAGCGGACTGACAGATTTGTCTGCGGATGTGTAAATATCTTGGGGTGCCTCCTCGGCGACGTGTGCTTTTTTCAGCTGCGTTGCATTGAGGGATTTTACAAAGCTACGGGCCAGAAATTCCTCCCCTTTGAGGGTCCTCTGGCCGGTGGTTGGACCTACGGTTACGCGGGCCGGATTGGCTCCCCAGAAATTGGGTGTTGTTGAGAGCAATTTCCCATTTGCGATGGTGAAGTTGAGTGACAAGTGGTGCCCTTCATACCGCCAGCCCCAATTACCGTCCGCCGACGGTGTGCCGAAAATAGTGGTGAAATAGAGCTCCGGGTCTCTGTGGTTTGCTCCCTCAAGGATGTAGAGGACTGATTCCAGATCCATAATTTTGTTTACTTTATCATGTCCTTTAGCACTGAGACTGACGGCAAGAAGCTCGGCCAGTTTGATTTCCTGGGTCATGTCCAGGTCAGTCAATACTACTCCTTTCCGGTTGCCGTATTTAGGCACGAAATGCCAGTTGGTTCGTTCCTCATCGTCATCGAGAGGGTAGGTGGCTTTGTCCTGCAATTCTGGAGGCAATGAATCCAAAAATTCGTTGGCTGCTTTTTGCATCTTGTAGACCACCGACTCAACGGCGCCTGCGGTTGTTGTTATGGAAGTTATGCAACAGAGGGTGAGTAAGAATTGGAAGAATTTCATGATTATTTTGAGGAATGCTTTAAGTTTGTTACTTCCGAAACAGAAGGCAAGTAGCGAAACTTGTGTTCTGTCGGTTAGACCGCCCCCCTAACTTCCTCGCAAGTCAAATGAGGTTCTAGCCGGACTCTGTTCATATGGGTTGTATGTTAGATTAGGTTCTAGAAAGAGTTCCTGGTTTAGGGAAAGCATAGCCTGACCGTAACCAAGGACTCTTTGTTTAGCTTTCTGCCAGTATCTGGCAGTCATATTTTAGGAAAGATTTCCATCTTGCCTTATTTCCGATGCCAACGATCGAAAGTCGCTTTGGCGATGTTGTGCTTTGGGCGCGTTTGTTTTATGTCAATGCCCTCGTTTACCTGGCGAAGGATACGGGTGTTCTGCTCTACGGTGTGTCTTTTTTTCTTCATGATTCTGGTCGGTTTTTAACTCGCCAAAATCTCATTTTCAATGGCCCAGTTCTCCGGGATCAGGTCTTGGGCAAGAAATTAGTTGTTAGGCTAATGGGCCGAGTTTTTCGAGTCTAAAACGCAACACTATTGGCAATAGTGTTACATAGTTCAGTCAGTTGATCGGCATCGGAATCTGAGATCCTGTTTCAGCTTGTAGCCGTTTCAGTTCGGCAAGTAGTTCCGCGGTTTTTTCCGGGTTGGATTTGGAAAGGTCATTCATTTCTTCAATGTCTGCCGCTAAATTGTAGAGTTCTATCTTGTCATACTCGTAGAACTGGATGAGTTTCCAGTCGCCTACTCGAACGGCAGCTCCAGGAGTCCAGGCCGATCCATGATAGTGCGGGTAATGCCAGAAGAGTGAGCGGTCTTCAATTTCGCCCCCTTCTAGCAGCGGTTTCAGACTGACACCGTCGGTATGCAGATCTGGTCGTGCAGGCAGTCCAGCCAGGTCGAGTATTGTTGGGAAGTAGTCCATGCTTATGACTGGAGTATCGATGGTGGTATTGGAAGTATCGATACTGGGTGATCTGATTAGTAGAGGAACGCGAATACCACCTTCATAGCACCAGCCTTTACCTGCGCGGAGTGGCAATACCGATGTTGGGCCCGGAACGGTTTTGGTGGAAAGGCCGCCATTGTCGGAGGAAAATACGATTACAGTATCCTTGTCCAATCCTTGGACTTTTAACGTGTCCAGAATGCGGCCAACGCTGTTGTCGAGCGCTTTCACCATAGCCGCGTACTTGTGTCCTGATTGGGTTAAAAGTGTATTACCATTTTGTTCGGAACGTACTTTAGGTTTTCCACCGTTGGGCAGTTTAGATTTCTTTTCCAAAAAATATGCATCGAATTCATCCCATCCTTGTATGGGTGTGTGAACTGTGTAGTAGGACAGATATAGTAGGAAAGGTTTTTCAGCGCTCCTGGTTTCCAAGAAATTAATACATTCGTTTGTCAGGCGATCTGTGAGATAGTGGTCATCTTCTTTAACCTCTAGTTGCGGATTATTAAATGGCGCATAGTAGCCTCCTGGAGGACTCCCTTTGTCGTGCCCGCCTTTGTTAATGTCAAACCCCTGGTTCTGCGGGTAATGGCCTTCGTCACCGAGATGCCATTTACCGGCGTAGAAGGTCTGATAACCATGTTCTTTTAGGGCTTCTGCCAGCGTTACCTCTGATAGTGCAAGGTTGTAACGATCCTCAGGTGTTTTCAGAGTTGGATTGCGGGGTGTCATCCCTGGAATCCAGTCGGTTATATTTACGCGCGATGGATAGCGCCCTGTCAAAATCGCTGCGCGGGTGGGAGAGCAGACCGGGTTGGGTGTGTAAGCGTTTGTGAACCTTGCGGCTTCTTTGGCAAAAGCGTCGATCCTGTGGGACTCATAAAATTTACTTCCGTAACAGCCCAGGTCAGTCCAGCCCAAATCGTCCACCAGGAAGACGATCACATTTTTGGGATTCTCAGCTTCTTTGGATCCGCAACCAGAAAAAATGAGAAATACAAGGGTAGCTGCGAGCAAAATGAAATTAATAGACGGGTTTTTCATTTCGGTTGAGTTGTTTGACTAGAAAATCTTTTGCGGCCACAGGATCGTAATCTGGATTCGCATCTTTGGGAACGTCCGCGTTTTGCTCTGCCCGCCATTCTTTCAATTCAATGTAAAGTGCTTTGGTAATTTGTGGAAAAGATTTGGTGAGGTTGCGGGTTTCCCCAATGTCAGTGGAAAGGTTGTAGAGTTCCAACGCCCCATCTTCAAAGTATTCGTGCAGTTTCCAGTTCCCCTTGCGGATCACCGAACCGGGACGCGTTCGAAACAGCGGGTCCCTTCCATCGTCGCGGAGAGGATTGTAAGCTTGGAGGTAAATGGGAAAGTGAAAATAAATGGAACGAGAAGGAAATGGCTCCTGATTCAAAAGAACGGAAGAAAAATCGATACCATCTAAGGGCTGGTCCGGTAATGAATGATCGAGAAGCTTAATAAGCGTCGGAAGCCAATCTACAAAAGTAACCACTGCATCAGTATTGGTGCCAGGTTCAATTTTTCCAGGCCATGAAACTGTCATGGGAACGCGGATGCCTCCTTCGTAGTACGAACCTTTTCCTGCTCGGAGCGGATCCTGGGGAGAGATGGAACGTATTCCCCCATTGTCCGATGAGAAAATGATGAGCGTGTTTTCATTAGCACCCGTCTCATGCAAGTAATTCAGGACACGGCCGATTTGCGTATCCATATTCTCCACCATGCCAGCATAGACCGGATGGCCCACTTCGCCCCGCGGACCTTTCTTTTTGTATTTTTCAATCAACTCAGCTTTGGCCTGCAAAGGAGTGTGGACTGCGTAATAGGGCAGATAGAGAAAAAACGGCTTTTCCTTGTCCCGATCCTTGAGCCACTCCAAGGCTTTAGTCGTGATTCTATCAGTTAGGTATTCTCCTTCCGGGCCGTTTTCCAGAAACGGGTTTTGCCAAGGGGCGAAGTATCCTCCACGGGGACTGCCCGTTGTCCAGCCCCCAATGTTGCGGTCGAATCCTTGTGAGCGCGAATCATTGCCCAGGTGCCATTTTCCAGCCTGGCAAGTTTGGTATCCTATATCTTTGAGGAGCTCGGCCAGGGTAACGGCTTTGTCGTATAAGATGTTTACATTCTTCGTCGGTATCAGCTTTCTGGTGACGTCATTTCCACGTTTGGAGGAACTTACCGTGTAAATGCCATGGCGCGGCGACTGCATACCGGTCATCAGACAGGCCCGTGAAGGAGCGCAATTGGCGGCACCAGCATAGGCCTGCAAGAAGACCAGGCTCTCGGATGCCAATTGGTCCAGATTCGGTGTTTCGAAAAAGGCCGAACCCATGAAGCCGGTGTCCTTCCAACCGAGATCGTCGGCGAGGATGAAGAGGATATTCGGGCGAGGTTTATGATTATCTGCCGATAGCAGGGTAGCCATAATGGAACCTAAAATGAATAGCGTAGTATTCCTCAGTATAGATCGCATAAATCGACTTTGATTTAAAAAGGTTAATTCGCGCAGAGTCGCTGAGACGCTGGGGTTTGCCACTTTAAATTTTTATTCTCCGCAACTCCTCGTTTCAGCGCGAGTATAAATTGTAAAGTCAGAGCTGTGTTGACTTGAGGAAATTTGAGTCTTTCCCTTTCGGTCCCATGTCTTCCCGCATTCTTCCTCTTTTATACCTGATTTTATCTTTGTTCGCGATGGCTGGTTGCTCTTCCCCCTCGAGTAGGAAATCTGAGCGCCCTCCCAATATCATTTATATCCTGGCCGATGATATGGGTTATGGAGATTTGGGCTGTTGGGGGCAGCAGCGTTTCGATACTCCCCACATTGATGCACTTGCCTCAGGGGGTATGCGTTTTACCCAACACTATTCCGGGAGTACTGTCTGTGCCCCATCCCGCTCCAGTCTGATGACGGGGTTGCATACCGGGCATACGCCTATTCGGGGTAATAAGGAGATTCAGCCGGAAGGGCAGGAACCCTTACCGGCCGAAACGGTTACTTTGCCGGAAGTCCTAAAACGAAATGGTTACGCAACCGGTGCATTTGGAAAATGGGGCCTTGGCCCTCCGGGAAGCGAGGGCGATCCGATCCATCAAGGCTTTGACGAGTTTTTTGGATACAACTGCCAGCGCTACGCTCACAACTACTACCCTTATCACTTGTGGCACAACGATCACCGGGTAGAATTAAAGGAAAACGCCGGGAATGCAGAAGGTGTTTATGCCCCGGAGTTAATCCAGGAAAAGACCCTGGCTTTTATTGAACAAAATCAGAATGAGCCCTTTTTTCTCTTTGTGCCTCATGTGATCCCGCATGCGGAAATGATAGTCCCCGAAGAATACATGGCACGCTTTCGCGGAAAGTTCCTGCCTGAAAGCAGTTTTGATGGCACAGATTTTGGAGAGCCAAGGTTTCGAATTGGACCCTATGGCTCCCAGACGGAAGCCCACGCAGCCTTTGTCGGTATGGTCACAATGTTGGACGATCACGTGGGTCAAATTGTGGCCAAGATAAATGAGTTTGGTTTGGCGGAGGACACTTTAATTATTTTTACTACCGACAACGGCCCTCATCAGGAAGGCGGACACAATCCGGATTATTTTGACAGTAACGGGCCACTGAGGGGTTACAAACGCGACTTGTATGAAGGAGGCATACGGGTGCCTATGATTGCTAAATGGCCTGGTACCATAAATGCGAATACAGAATCGGATCATATCTCGGCCTTCTGGGATATATTGCCAACCCTGGCAGAAGCCGCCGGCATCGAGCTCAGTGAGCCTGTCGATGGAATTTCCTTCATACCAACCTTAACCGAAAAAGGCACACAAACAAAACACGATTTTCTATACTGGGAGTTTCACGAGCGAGGAGGCCGGCAGGCCATCCGAAAAGGGAATTGGAAAGGAGTGAAGTACGACATTAACAATATCCCAGGTGCGAAGCTTGAGTTGTACGATTTGTCCAAAGACATAGACGAGACGACCAATCTGGTGGCAGAGTTTCCCGATGTTGTTGAGGAATTGGAATTTTTGTTGAATGCAGCCAGTGTTCCTTCACCGATTGAGAAGTTTAATTTTAATCCTCCAATAAAGTAGTGGTTGTTCCGGTGGGCTCACCGCTTACCTGACTCCATACGCCCTAAGCTTTTTTCTGAAGTAGTCCTTGAGGAGCCCAAACCGAATTCAATGACTTTAGGGAATTTGGGCCGTTTACCGAGGCCATAGATTGACTTACCATTCTCGTTTCAACATTCTTTTTGACCGACATGCACCCTTCTATTCGTTACACCTTCGGCATTGTATTAATTGTAGCCTTAGCCGCTGGAAGGTTCTGGATGGTTCAAAATCCAGACTCTCGATCCGAATCGGATGACTCAAAAATTGTCCTCAAAGAGTCTCTCTCTGAAACCCGCACACATGAGCCAACATTTGTATTGACCGAGGACTTTGATCTGGAACCAGTGCATGACTTTTCGGCCTGGTTGGAATCTTACCGGAGTGGCCGCATGGAGGCTTCCTTTGTGGAAGCAGGTAGGGTGTTGGCCGAGCAACGGCGTTCATTAATGCTCAAGCTTACCCAGAAAAATCCTACAGCAGCTTTAGGGGCATCGATCGGTTTCGCGGACTATGAATCCCTTCCGGAAGAGCTTCAGGAATTAGTCGAGCAACCATTTACCACAACCGGAAATGTTTTGATTACCGCCATTTGCGATCACGATCATCATACTCCTGATTACTTGGTGGACGTGATTTTGGAGGACCAAAGCCGCTTGAAAATTGCACCGAATGATATGTCTCGAGCTAGAGTTTCAAAATCGGATTTGCCGATCCAAGGAATCCAAATCGATGGATATGCAGCATTGCAGCCGCAAGTTTTCCAGAAATTAGAGGGTGCTGATCTCGATTGGGCCTGGGAAAGTCTTCCTCATGGAAACCCTGATCCAAATGCGGACTTTTTGACGGGCGAACCCCTAGGCCCCAATCCGTTAACAGCGGTGGCAGGTGGATTCGTTTTTCTGTTTTCAAATGACGAAACGCTGAGCGAGTTGGAAACAGTTTTAAGAAGTTTTGACGACCTTCCAGGAGGAACGACTGGAAGCTCGATTTTATTTTCAGAAGAGTTGCAAACTCAGGCCAAAGGATTGCCCATTGAAGCTATTAAGAATAGGCAAAAGCAAATTTTGATAAACGATACTACGGGAAATAAAACTACGATTTTTATTCGGGCCATATTTCCTGATAAACTGGATCCACCCATTTCAAAGGAAGATCTGGAGGCACAAATCAACACCGACGTGTCGGGACATTTTGAGAATTATTCCTACGATTTAACTTCCATAACCGCGACGGCGACCGCCGACACCTATCAACTCGCAGAAAATACTTCACAATATACCTTTAATGGTGAGGGTGGTACAAATGACCGAACTGAAATGATTTTAGAAGCGATTGCGCTTTACGAAGCAGCCGGAAGTCCAGAAGGAGCGATCGGTGATTTTGATATTGTGGGCATGGTCTTTCCAAGGTTGGACAGTTGGGGCTCCGCTGTAGGATTGGGAACCGTTGGTGGTGCGCAATCGAGTCACTGGCTAAACGGTACGCCTTCGACCGAAACGATTGTTCACGAATATGGTCACAACTTTGGTTTAGTTCACTCCAACTACTGGATTTTTAATGGAACAGGGAATGAAGGTTCCACTGATCCGGTTGACCCTGCGGGAGAGAATGAAGAATACGGCGATTTTTGGGATGTGATGGGTGTTGGTGATGCCACCCGCGGCCACTTTCATATGGCGGCCAAAAATTATCTGGGTTGGTTAAGCGATGATGATACCATACGTATCGATGCAGCCGAGGGCAGCGGTACTTATCGTGTCTTTCGATTTGACCACAAAGGTGCCTCGGGCTTGCAAATGCTTGAGGTTACCAAGTCTGGTAATGAAAACTATTTCATTGGATTTCGCCGGGCCTTCAAATCCAATGCGAACTACTACCGCGGTGCCTATATCTTGTGGGAGCGATCTTCATCCAGCGGTGGACAACCTGAAAGGAATCAGGGCTGGATTATCGACACAACTCCCGAATCTCTGGGTGAACGGCAAGATGCTGGTATATCTCTAGGCCGTACGTATTCCGACGTGGCAACCATGGTCCACATAACTCCGATAGGCGTTGGTGGAAGCGCGCCCAATGAGTATTTGGACGTGGTCGTAAACTATGGTGAATTCTCCGGCAACACTGCTCCAACAGTGAGCATCAATATTCCCGCAACCGGTAATGCTAGGACGGCCTTGAATTTCTCCGCTACCGGAAATGATGCGGATGGTGATGACCTTGCTTATTCTTGGGATCTTGGGAATGGGGAAGTTTACCCGAACTCGGATACCATATCAGCGATCTACCTCGTCGGCGGTACCTATGACGTTTCAGTCACGATCAGTGATATGAAGGGCGGTACCGAAACCCAATCCGCTCAAATCATCATCGATGATCCTGTGAACATCTGGACTACGCGAACTTCAGGTACGACCAATGACTTGGAAGGTCTTGGCACAGATGGAACGACCCTGTTTGCTGTTGGTCGAGGCGCGCTCCTGAGGTCCACGAATGGTCAAAGTTATACGAACCAAGCTCCTAGCGGCACTCTCAATACGATTTTCAATGATGTTGTTTGGACGGGAAGTGAATGGCTTGCCGTAGGGCTGGATGCCGAGTTTCAGAGTGGAAACTTCTTTGGTTGGAAGCCTGTAATTTTTTCCTCATCCGATGGCACGGATTGGGGCCAGATATTTGAAGCACCAGCCAATGAAGGAAACAGTCTTATTGGTTTCAACGAGATAGCGAGCAATGAGGATGGTAGCTTGGTGATCGTTGTTGGAGATCAGGGCCTATTGTATAAACGGGTTGATGGAGGCGATTGGACAAAAGTCGAAGGACTCGAATTAAGCGAACAAACTGATTTGGGCATCGATTATGGTAATGGTGTCTTTGTAGTTGGTGGATTCGATTTTATTAATCAAACAACCGGGCTCTATCTATTCCGTACCTCGGATGGGGGAAACTGGGAAGACCTTGAGTCGAATAGTGACCTCAACTCGAACGCTGCTCTCGATGCGATCGCATTTTTGAACAACCTGTTTATCGCCAGCGGATTTAATTCCCGTGTCGTGTTTTCTGAAAACGGCGGCCTCAGCTGGCAAACCTTGGAGCAAGGCAATCGCCACAGAATGAGCACTTTTGCTTTTGGGGCGGGTGTTTTTTATTCAATCGGGGTGGATGAAGATGCTGGCAATGCCTTGGTGAATCTCGTTTCGAGTGACGGCAAATTGTGGAATACGGTCGCAGATGGCGATACCGAGGCAGGTAACGACGTTATCTTTTTCAACAACAGCTTTATCATCGTTGGCGATGGGGGGTCGATTCGGCAGTCAGGGTTGGTTGACGCTTCCGCGGAAATTTTGGCGACTCCTCAAATTTCACCGGCATCACAAGGTTTTTCCGGTTCGGTTGAAGTTTCCATGTCTACCGATGCAGAAGATGCGGAAATTCGGTATACTATGGATGAATCGGAACCGACAGCCGGCTCCACCCTTTATGCGGACCCATTCGAGATTGCTGAAACTACGACGGTGAAAGCCAAGGTGTTCAAGGGAGGTCTCGATCCAAGTGTTACAGCTACGGCGACTTACACCAAAACCCTGGCCGGTTTTGCCGCCTGGATTGATCCGTTCTATCAAGGCGAAAATGCCTCCGCCACAGCTAATCCTGATGGCGATTGGGCCAGCAACTTATTGGAATGGGCTTTGGGCAGTTTACCCAACAACGTGGATTCCGCCCCCATGGAGCCGGAATTCTCGATTGATTTAAATAACGGAATAGCGACCTTCACAATACACCGATTGGCGGAGGAACCCTCTGCTAACATCATTATCGAAAAATCGATGGATCTCGCGAATTGGAGTGAATTAGCGACATCCGCAACAACCGATACTGATATCATGCTAGTGTTGGTTGACGATAATCCAATACTATTGGTACCGTGTTTCCTGCGTATTCGAGTCTCCGATTAAAGAAACCAATTTCTCTTTGTTGAGTCCTAATTGGCCTAAATTTAGGCCGTCGGTGTTCCTATGGAGAAATTGACCGTATTTCGAAAGTTCCAGTTTCGATATTTTGACCTGTTATGAAAAACACAGCCACGGTACCGGAGGTTGCTGTGTTATAGTTCAGGAACATTTGATTATCCAAAAGCCCAATGGCTCTGATATTTACCTGATCAAAACCGTCCTTTTCGAGCCACTCATAGAAATCGACATTACCGGCATAGATGGTATCGTTCGGCCTGGTTCGAATAAAGTCACCCGTGGTTGGTGTATTGAAATTGATTTCGTAGAAGTCAATAAGCGAATTAGTATCTGATAGCTCCAGATCGACGAACAAGTTGGTTCCAACCTTGTTGACCGGCTGTGGACGTTCAGGCGCCTGGCTAATGGTATAAGGCACAGTATTTGTTTCCCCACTATCAAATGAGAGGACAACTGCTTCTCCTACGTCAGCGCCCGGAGTACTTGGATTGAGCTCGATTTGCATCCTCGGAACGCGTTCGTAGGTAATAAATACTAATCCATTGCCATTGCTTTTCGTGGACCAATTGTATTCGAGGACTACGCCGGTGGGCCGAGCTGGGGAATCGGTGCGTTGGATTTCGTAAATCCCTGTTGCAGCATCGTAGAGGTCGACGGTTAACAAATCAAATGCTTCTAAGCCAAATTCGAGTTCTAAGCGAGTGCCTGTCTTATCCTCTGCAACTGGGGGATCTTCGCCCCCACCCACCGTAAAAGTGAAAGTGCCACTCAGTACAAGTCCTAATCCAGGGAAGTGAACTTGGGTCGTTCCATTTCCGCTTCCTGCTTCATTGCGAGTAGTGAACGTCAAATAGGCCTGCATAGGCGCTAATTCGTTGTACTCCAAATCTACTCTCGGAGAGTCAAGATCTTCAAACCACTCATAGTTGACAATGTCTCCGAATTGATTGGCTTCGCTATCGGTTCGTTCAGCCCTGAAGCCGCCAGTGTTTTTCGTGTAAAAATCGATATCGATAAGGTCCTGTAGCGGGTCGAATCGAGAACCAGTTAATTCAAGATCAAGTACCAGTTTGTTGCCGGTCTGGGATGTTGAATCGGGTCTCGGCTCTCCGGGTCCCTGAGTGAAAGTTCCCGATTCAAAACTATCGGTAATAGGAAAAAACGCTTCCAGGCTTCCAGAGATAGCGTCGCCATCACTTAGTAAGATCTGCATGTCCTGAACGATGTCAAAGTCGAGAAGCACATAGGTTTGGTCTCCAATCTTTACCCAATCGTAGAGCACCCGACCTGTTTGAATAAATTCAGAGTAGGAGACGGCGATCTCGTAACCTCCTTCGAATAACTCGCTCAGTTCAACCTCTGCAAAATTATCCCACAAGTCAATCGTATAAGTAGTGGTGATTTCCTCCTCGTTTTGAGTGGTTGTGATAGTCATCACCAATCGGGTGCCATCTTTATTTTCCGACTCCATGGGTCCATTATTCTGGCCGACAGTAAATGTACCAGTGGCTGTATTCCCTTCAGTTCTCCCATCGGGGTAAAAGATATAGGCAGTTCCGCTCGTTGGCGTATCATAATCCAGATACGCTTGCATGTCGGAGAAGAAATTGAGCTGCATATCCAGCTGCGTCCGATCTCCCAGCGGGTAATTTTTGTAGGAGGTGACAGGGCCGATTAGATCCATCGTGGGGGAGTCTGAGCGCTGAAGCGTGAATCCACCCTGTAATTCGTCATAGAAATTGATCGTGATTTCCTCTGGCAAATAACTAATGAGGCCTTCGTCGACTTCTACGGGGTCGATATTGATGATAATTTGGTCGCCTTCCATATCCTCTATGGGCTCAAGGCCCGCTTCGATCAGACGGTAAAAATGCCTTCCGTCGAGCCCGATTTCCACATCCACGGCCCGATTTTCTATCGTGTCTTCGAACCCAGTCCGGTCAAAGAATGACGTGATCCAATTGCTCAGATTGTTAGAATCTTGAAAAATGTACTGGTCGTCTTTATCGCGTATCCAATTCGCCCTCAATACCCGGATGTCCGGCGTATCGGGATTGTTGTCGATATCTTCCAGTTCGTTGGTCACCACAACAGGCCGTTCGGTAAATACCGGTGACGGCCAGTATTGAGATGCGTCCCAAGCTAGGGCCGCTGCGCCTTCCCGAATGATGGTCACCGAATTGATTACAGGCGGGATTACAGGTTGTTGCCCGTTGCCGATCAGTGGCGTTCGGTTAATAGCCTGAGTATGTTCTGTTCCCTCGACTACGATGGCGAAGATGGAGTGACGGCCATTAAGTGCGTCTAGGCTCGCTTGGTTCTCGGGAAACGGAGCCATCGTTATAAAAAATTGGCTGCCTCCAGAGTTCGTGCCCCTGGCCTGAGAAAGCGAGGAGTTAGCCATGGATACAACTCCTCCGCTTACGTGATTGAGTTCGGGGTGTACTTCATCCGGAATACGCCATCCAGGACCATCCGTTCCAAAGGTATTACGTGATCCGGTTTGGATGATAAAGTTCGGGACAATCCGGTGAAAAGTGAGTCCGTCAAAAAACTTGGTGTCGGTGACAATTTCGCCGGTCTGCAAATTCAACCAGGGAATTTCGCCCGTGGCTAAACCCACGAAATTGGCACAAGTAACGGGAGCATGAGTATAGAAAAGCTGAATTGTGAATTCGACGTCGATGACCTCAAGTTGAGTGGCTTCAAAATACGACACCTCGAATATGGCGTAAATTCCTTCGCTACTCGGTGTAAAAGCTTTGGCTGGGATGGCAGAGCTAATTATAAGAATAACATAGGGAAGGAAGCGCTTCATAAATTTGAGTAAACGGTGTTGCTAGCATAGTTGATAACGGTGATCAAGCCGGTATGTCTTGAGCGATAGACCAGGCGAATATTCCAGTTTTTTTGGGGTTTCAGGCGATTTTTGATTTTGGCTCAGGCGAATAAAGGAAGGACTCAAAACAGGAGACTTTGTTTCGGCGGATTTTCCGGGACTCTTGGTCACGCGGTAATAATTTTCAGATCGCTGGACCTTCAACCTGGCCCGTTGCAGTTAATGGGTGAAAAGGCGGGATACTGAATAGAGTATGCCTCACTCAATCAACTACGAATTTCAGCAATGCTTGGATGCAGATAGTGGGTATCCATTTTTCAATACTGTTTTGGGCTCTTGACCTATCCATAATCGGAACTTATGATTACTCGTAATTGTATTAAGGTTAAGAGATCTATTTCCCAAACATTTGGACCTTCCATCCCTACTTATTTTCTCTTCAATCATGAATCGACAAACATTTCTGCTGCGCGTAGGTGCCTTGTTTCTGGCAGGTCCTGGTATTCTCTATGGAGCACCGGCAATTATTTATGTGGTCAAAAAAGGGGATACTCTGAGTGAAATCGGGGCGAAATTTGGCGTCAGTGTCCGGGAATTAAAATACCGCAACGGATTGAAAAATGATCTCATCCGCATCGGACAAAAGCTCAAGATCCCTGACGCCGCGGATTATTTGACCGGGGTCAAGAGCCACTCTGACAGGATCAAGCTTAACCGGCTCAAGTGGAAATACATCATCGCACATCACAGTGCTACTCCACACGGAAACGCTAAGACTTACGACAAAGTAGACCGCCGGCATGGCATGGAAAATGGCCTGGCCTATCATTTTGTGATTGGGAATGGACGCGATTCCGGTGATGGAGAGATCGAGATTGGCTCTCGATGGACGAAGCAGCTACATGGCGGCCACGTAAGTAAATGGAGTTATAACAACGCAGGGATCGGGGTTTGCCTTGTTGGCAATTTTGAAAAGACGCGTCCAACTCAAAGACAGATGGCATCCTTTACCGAACTGGTCAATTATTTAGGGAATGGACTATTGGGCGGAAAATACAAATTTATGGTTCACAAAGAGGTAAACGCGACCCTGTGTCCGGGCAGAAATTTTCCCACTAAAGCCATGCACAAGCGCTTTAATTAAAGGTTTTCAAAGCCGATTTTATCCTGCGGAACATATCCAACTTTTTTCTTGGCGTTCTCCAGGTCCGGCCAGCGGTAATCGTTGTCCGACATCCCATAAAATACCTCAAATTTCACTGTATTTGGTGCTTGAATACAACACTCCGCGAGTCGGGCGATATCGGCTTTGGTGCAGCTTATCGGTACCAGCTTTTCGATTTTCTCGTCCATGGAATTTACCGCCCCTATTCGTAGGCAGTGGATGGATAGGTTCGATCTGCTGCAATACATGCGGGCCAGAGTTTCACCCATGGCCTTGCTGGCGGCGTAAAAATTGACGGGCCAATTAGGTTTTTCGGGTGTTAGTTTTTCAAATGATTCTGGAACGTTTTCAAAATTCCCGGCCCGGATGCTTTTATATGGTTCAACTTCCAGGGCGTAGCCTGTGCTTACCTGGATGGTGCTGGCATAAATGACACGGCGGACGCCAGCTCGCTTGGCCGCCTCGAACACGTGGTAGGTACCTACGACATTGTTTTTCAAAACGCTCTCCCAGGGGGCTTCTGTATTCGGATTGGCCGCCATGTGGACTACGGTGTCGATTTCGGCAAAATCTATTTCAAGCGATTCCAGATCAGAAAGGTCGCTCAGGATAAAATGAGAGGCCGGAATCTCTATAGCCTCTTCTTTGGTTACCCTGATGGAGGATTGCTTTCTTCGGGCCATGCCATAGACTTCGTACTGGGTAGGCTGGGAGATCAAATGCCGATAGATTGAACTTCCTACTAGTCCGTAGACACCCGTTATGAGGATAGAACGTTTTGACATCATTTGCAGACTTCTTCGAAAAATTTATCCGAGGCAAGCTTGCTGAGTTATAATTTGTCCAATTTTTGAGACCATTTTGCTTCCGAATAGACGGTTCAAAGCCTGCTCCGACCTTGCTGAGTAGGTTGTTTCGGTTAATATTTTAAATATTCCACATTACTGCTCCTTATAAATTGGGTGAGCCGCTTGTTTATATAAAACTCCGGCATAAAAATACGTTGTAAAATAAAAATTCCATGCCCAAATTTTTTACCTTCCTACAATCCGAATTAATGTCCCGAAGAATTCCTAACTCGCTCGCCCGTTCATTTCGTACTTTATGCTTGGGTCTCCTGTCATTGCTAACACCGGTTTCGATGCTTACTGCACAGGATCTTAAGCTTGGAGAATCGTTGTATCAAACCTGCGTCGCCTGTCACGGGTCAGAGGGGTATGGAAATCAATTGCTGAATGCTCCTGCACTGGCCGGCCTTCCCGCCAGTTACGTCGAGACTCAGTTGAACAATTTCAAAAACGGTATTCGGGGAGCACATCCGGATGACCAGAGTGGGCTCCAGATGCGACCTATGTCCATGACTCTCCAGGATCCCCAAGCCATCGTCGATGTTGCGGCATACATAGCCAAGTTTGCCCCTAAAGAACCTGCGGATACCTTGCAGGGGGGGGATCGGAAAAAGGGGGAGACGGCCTATGCTCTTTGCATTGCTTGCCACGGTCCAGAGGCAGAAGGTAATGAACTTCTAAAGTCACCAACACTCCAATATCAAAGCGATTGGTACATGCTGGCCCAGCTCAAGAAATTTAAATCAGGAATCCGCGGCACCAACCCAAGGGATATTGGCGGCATGCAAATGCGCCCCATGTCCATGACATTGGTCGATGAGCAGGCCATGAAGGACGTAATTGCCCATATCCGACATTTAAGCAAACTGGCAATTGAAGAGGCCAAGAATAAGTAATCGCTTTGCATTCTTTGAACTTTATCATGAAAAAAGACATCTCAGAAGTCATCGCAAAAAAAACCTTTATTGTTCTGGTCGTCATCTGCATCGCTTACGCGGCATCAGTATTTATTTTTATTCTTTAGCGTCTTAAATTTCTATTCACCAATACTAATGATTGAAGCTTATCTCGAACGAGCCTCCACCTACGCGGGTGATATTGATATTTTGTTCTCCGGAGTCTTTTGGATTGTTGCCGTTTGGTTCGTTGCAGCCGAAGGAGTACTCTTTTATTTTTGCTTTCGCTATCGCAAACAGGAAGGTGTGGCAGCCAAATACGTTACTGGAGAAGAAAAATCCTATAAAAAATTTATTTCAGTTCCCCACTATCTGATTCTCGTATTCGACATCTTTATCATCGCGGGGGCGATACTCGTCTGGTACAATATCAAGCAGCGTTTGCCCGAAAATCCCGACCTCACCGTCGGCATCATTTCCCAGCAGTGGGCCTGGACCTTCATCCATCCGGGAGCAGATGGCGAGCTCCACACTGCGGACGATATAAAGACCATCGATGAGTTGCACCTGATGGAAAACACCACCTACCTTTACGAGCTGGAATCGTTGGACGTGCTGCACTCCTTTTCCGTCCCGGTATTTCGCCTCAAACAGGATGCCATTCCTGGCCGAAAGATTGTGGGTTGGTTTACACCGACCAAGACGGGCGAATGGGATATCCAATGCACAGAAATTTGCGGGATAGGACATGGGCTTATGCCGGCCCGGGTTCACATACGATCGGCATACGACCACGAACAATGGCTCGAGGAAAATACGCCAGCCGAGGCGGGCCAGGCCTTGGCGGCTGCCTCTAATCCCTGAATTTTGACTCTTCCAAGTATTTGATATGTCTCACGCACACAAAATGAGTTTCTGGGAAAAGTATGTCTTTTCCACCGACCACAAAATGATAGGCCTACAGTACATGTTCACCGGTATAGCGATGGCTATAATCGGCGGATTTTTTGTCTATGTCTTCAGGATGCAGTTGGCCTTTCCTGGAATATCTGTTCCTGGATATGGGGAAGTCACTCCTTTGGCCTACAACTCCCTTGTCACCAATCATGGTACCATCATGATTTTCTGGTTCGCCATGCCGGTGCTCATCGCGGCATTCGGCAACATTCTCATCCCACTAATGATCGGTTGCGATGATATGGTGTTTCCCAGGATCAATCGTCTTTCTTATCAGATTTTCTTACTGAGCGCACTGGTCCTTGTGGCATCTTTCTTCGTTCCGAATGGCGGATTTGGAGGAGCATGGACTGCTTATCCTCCGCTTTCGGCCGAGGCGGCTTATAATGCGACCCCACTCGGGGCACCCATGTGGTTGATTGCCGTGGCCCTGGAATTTGTGGCCTTCCTATTGGGCGGTATCAACTTCATCACCACAATGATGAATGCGCGGGCCAAAGGTATGACCATGTACAAGATTCCGATCGTTCTCTGGTTGATCGTTATCGCGAGCATTTTGTTCATGCTTTCTGTTGGGCCCCTCATCGCCGGAGCCGTCATGCTGCTTTTTGATCAATTACTCGGCACCCATTTTTACAATCCAGGCGGAGGCGGGGATCCTTTGCTGTGGCAGCACTTGTTCTGGTTTTTTGGACATCCGGAGGTATATGTGGTTCTGCTTCCTGCCATGGGAATCGTCGCCGATATCATGGCGGTATTTGCTCGTAAGAAGCTTTTCGGTTACAGGACCATTCTCTATTCCGTATTTGCCACCGGAATCTTGAGCTTTGTGGTTTGGGCCCACCACCAGTTCATCGCTGGAATCGATCCACGCATGGCCAATTTATTTACGGTGACGACCCTTTTGATTTCGATACCTATTGCGGAGCTGTGCTTTGTCTACATTGCAACCTTGTACGGAGGATCTATCACTTTTAACACGCCAATGTTGTGGGCCATCTCGTTCATGGTGGAGTTTCTCATTGGTGGGGTTACCGGTATCTTCCTGGGTGCGAGCGGTGCCGATATTTATTTCCACGATACCTATTTCGTAGTTGCTCACTTCCACTATACCTTTGTTCCCATTGCCATCATCGGTTTTTATGCCGGCATTACTTATTGGTTCCCCAAGATATTCGGCAAGATGCTTGATGATAAGTTGGGGAGGATCCACTTCTGGGGAACCATCATTCCGTTCAACTTTATATTTATACCCTTGTTTGTTTTGGGAACGGCAGGTCAGCACCGCCGGATTTTCAACTACGAGTATTTTCAGGATCTGGCCCTGGCAGAGTTTTATAACCTCCGGGTTATCGCCACGGTGTCTTTGCTGGTCATGATCGCTTTCCAGTTCGTGTTTGTCTACAATTTCGTCAAGAGCCTCCGCAAAAAAGAGAAGGCTCCGAAAAATCCTTGGAACGCCAACACGCTTGAGTGGACAGCCGATTCTCCTCCGCCCCACGGCAACTGGCCCGAACTGCCGGTTGTTTATCGCGGACCTTACGAATACAGCCATCCGGATCGAGAATCCGATTGGTGGCCTCAACATGAACCCGGTCCCGACCCCGCGGATCCCGATTACCAGTCACCTTCCCAAAATCCTCAGACCACTTAATAGATAATGGCCTTTCAAGTCCCTATTGCAACCAGCCGAAGCTCAACCGGCATTCCAACTTCGAGACTAGCTGTTTGGTGGGTCCTCGCTTCCGAGATCGTTATCTTTGGTGGCCTTATTATGAGTTACCTCATGTTCCGGTTGCACCACGAAAGCTGGAGCTATGAGGCGGCGAAAACCGATCCCTGGGCCGGCGGTTTCAATACCTTCGTTCTCCTCACTTCCAGTCTTTTTGTGGTTCTTGCCCACCACGCGGCCGAAAACAACGATACCAAGAAATCATTCCGCTATATTTGGTATACCATTGGTGGTGGTGGTGTTTTCATGATGGTCAAAATTTACGAGTATAGCTCAAAAATCATGCATGACTACACAATGTTTAAATCGGTTTTTTGGTCTTTTTATTACACGGCAACCGGTTTACACGGATTTCACGTGTTGTGCGGAATGGTGATCATGGCCATCATTGCCCAGGATGTTAAGAAAGGAAAAAATTTGCACCGTGTTGAGGCCATTGGCATCTATTGGCACTTTGTGGATGTGATCTGGATTTTCCTTTTCCCGCTCCTTTACATCGCCAAGTAACCTTCAAAAATTCTCCTATGTCAGAAGCTGCTGAACATCAAGAACATCACGAAGCGCATGGAGCTGGAAGGTACGTAAAGATCTGGATTATTCTCCTAGTTCTTCTGGGGGTCAGTGTTATTGGCCCGCTGGCTGAAATCAAATGGCTGACTCTGATAACCGCCTTCGGTATCGCTCTCGTAAAGGCGGGTATGGTCTGTGCCTATTTCATGCACCTTAATATCGAGAAAAAGCTGGCATGGTATATCCTCTTTGCTACGCTTTTGCTACTGCTTGTTTTCTTCACTGGAATCGCACCGGATGTGATGAAGCCGGAGGGGCAAAATTGGGAAAGCCTCTACGTCGAACCCACCCAGACTGATGTCGAAGGTCACGGTTATGGCGATGGGCATGCTGAAAAAGCGCATTAACTTTTGAAATGCATGCAATGACTACTAGCTCTGAGGATCCAACTGGATCTGAAACCAGACGGCCCCTGGTTCCTAGCAGTGTATTGGGCATGATCATTTTCGTGCTCACGGAAATGATGTTTTTCGGGGCGCTCATCAGTGCATTCCTCATTATCAAATCAGGTAACATCATGTGGCCGCCACCGGATCAACCGCGCTTGCCGATTAGTCTGACAGCTGTCAATACGATGTTTTTGGTAGCCAGTGGTGTGTGCGTATATTTTTCAAACAAGGCTTTTGCCGCTCGCAGCGACAGCTGGGCCAAGAAGCAGCTTGGAATTGCTATTGCCCTGGCCTTGGTATTTGTGGGTATTCAAAGCTACGAATGGGTGCGTATGTTGGGTCACGGCCTGACCATGAGATCCAGTACATACGGCAGCTTTTTCTACATGATTATCGGTTGTCACGCCTTGCACGTTTTTGCAGCTCTAACCTTTCTGATTCGCATTTATCTGAAATTTGAAACCGTTGCCTTGAAACCGTCCAGTTATTGGGGGGTCCAGGTGTTCTGGTACTTTGTTGTAGGTGTTTGGCCTGTACTTTATTATTTGGTATATTTGTCATGAAGTTACTGCGGGTCAGAGTATTCACGTTTCTCCTCCTTTTGGCGACCTCGAAGGCGGCCTATGCCTGCCCGGTTTGTTTTCAATCCGGCGGAGAAGAGCGTTGGGCCTTTTATGTGACAACCGCTTTCCTGACCCTCCTGCCGATCTCTATGGTTGGTGGTTTGGTGCTTTGGTTGAGAAAACGATTCCGCCAATTGGAAGAAGAATCTGCTGGATAAACCCCACAACCCCGCATCGCAGTGGTAGGGCAACGGCGCCTGTCTCGTCATAATCCCTTTAGGGCGAAAAGCTCGATGCCCCTTTAGGATTTTACTTCGTATTCAACGATATTTTGTAACTCTGAATGCGGTTGATGCCATTCTAATGATTGGTTAATCCTGCGGGTTCTCAAAATTCAACCCAAGGAGTTTGGTTATTTATTGGAATCGTTTGTCCACTTTTGTGGCTCTCATACGTGCGGGATTGTTCAGCCTCAGGAGCTATTTCTCGCTATGATATGGTTAAGGCCTTAGATTAAAAGGAGTAGCTTACACTGCCGCGATAATAACGTCCGCGGTTGGCGAGGTCGGCGGGGCGATTGGGGTCGCCGAAATAGGTTTGGGGTGCGCCTTCGTCGAAATTATAGACACCTAGGTTTCCCACCCAACCATTGTCGGCGCGGTATTCAACGGTGAAGTCATAGTCCGTCCAGTCGTAGTAGTATGTATCCCGATCTGCGTCTGAACCAACCAGCCTTAGTCGGGTGGATTGATGATCAGCCCGCAAACGCAATTCCCATTTTTCTTTTTCGTAAATTAAAGAAGCTCTTATATCATCGTCTGGGACTCCAGCGATTGGTAGGGCCTCATTGCCAGGTCCACGGACATCCGTTTCGGTATCGCTCTTGTTGTAGCGCATTTCAAAAGAAAATCCATCCAGGTTTTGCTGCAATGGGGCAAGGTCCTGGCTCCAGACCAATTGCACTTGATTGAGGATGCCTTCAGCAGCGTTTTCCCAGGTGTATAGATCAAAGTCCTTGAATTCGCCTTCCTGGATGATTGAACGGCTTGCAACCACGATATTTTCATGATCCCGTCTTAAAAGCTCTAGGCTGAGGAAGCCAGTTGGATGGTAGCTCCAATCAGCGGCTGCCAGAAAGCTGGTAAACACCGTGGCCTTCAGATCCGGGTTTCCGGCACGGATGTTTTGGGAGCGCTGAATGATTCGGCGAAAGGGGGCCAGGTAATAGTAGCGAGGTCGTTCAAGAGCTTTTGACCAGGAGGTATGCAGGGTGAGTTTATCGGTGGCTGTAAATACGGCATGGATACCAGGGAACCATTCCGAGTAAGTTCGGCCCCCTTCGCCATCGATGGTCGATTCGTAGTCGCCGTTCTCATCGAAGGTTACCTCTTTACCGGTGAACTCGTCTTCTGTCCTTTCAAATCTTAGTCCCCCGAGCACACGCCACCGATCCCAAGAATAGTCACCCATCAAAAATGCCGAAGATACAGTTTCATTAACAGTATAGTTGGCCGGATCGGTTTGCGAACGAGTCCGCGTTTCGTTGAGGACGAAGTTATCCGGATTGGCTTGAAAGAAGTTTTTAAAGGCTTCGTGGTCGTGGAATCCTCCAATCTCATAATGACCGTTGTGTATGGGGCCGGAATTCCAATCGGACTCAAAATTCGCAATGCTCAGGTCCTGTAGGGACTTATCGAATACAAGTGCATCATCTTTGCTATCGAGATCGCGATTAAATACCTTAACTCCGGTCTTCAGAGTCAGGTAACCTTTTTCAGGTTGAAGCTTCCGTTCCAGGTCAAAGCTGGCGATCTTATCGACAAACAAATCGGACGTCGTGATTACCCGAACTTCATCAAATTCGAATTCATTAGCTACTGTAGATAGGCTTGCTGAGTCATTTAATAAGCTGAACTGTGGGTAAGTGCCATTTGCTCCTTTGTAGGACGCATCGATGTCTTCGGCTATAAAATAGGAATCCCAACGGTGGGGGTAACGATTTAGGGAATGATCGTATTTGAACTGAGTTTCCCAATTCCAATCGTCTCCTTCGTATTCGAGTCCCAGGGTTAGTTCGCGCGTTCTTCGCTCATTTTTTCTATCTTCAATTCTTTTAAATAGGGACATGCCTTGCACAGTCGCCGCCGTGTCATCTAAAGACAGGAATTTACCGTCGTCCCATTCGTATTCCAGGTTTCGATTTACCTCCGTACGGTCGGTGTTGGCGAAAATGCCCCGGACGAATAAGCGCAAACGATTGGACCACTCGTAATCGAGCAGCAAGTTCGCCGAGGCACTGCGGGTTCTCTGATCTTCTTTCTCAATGATAACGTCCTGAAACCTCCACGCATCCGGCCATGCGGAATTGCGTCGTTGTTGCCAGTCCCGGAATAAATTTTCTTCCCTAAGGAACAACTCGTAGATACGGGCGTTTAGCAAGTAGCCCCAACGGTTTCCATTTCCAAACGACTGGCCATGAGTGAAGTAAAAGGACGTTCCAGGCCGGTCCGTTTGATCGTATTGGGTCAGGTAGGCACGCACCTGCCGGGTTGGTTTAGATTGGGCGTAGGCAGGCCGAAACCTCAGATTCAAGGTACCACCTACGATATCGGCATCCATGTCCGGCGTAGCCAGCTTCAATGCTTCCAGCGATTCAACCGAATCGGCCCGGATGGAACTTAGGTTGATATCAGAACTTTGACCGCTGACCTGAACGGTGTTGAAATTTATACCAGGCTTTTTGTCCAGGGCCTCCTCTAGGCTCTCGGTTCCGTCCTTAGCCGCTGATTCGGTTTTTGCATGGGAGGGTGCAGCTGTTTGGATTGGATAGCCTAAATTGTCCGATGTCTCCTGGGCTAGGCTAAGGCAAGTGACCGCCGGATTAATTAGCAGCAAAAATACAAATCGAGGTTTATTAAACAAATCAGATAGAGAGGACCGGGAAACTGATTAAGATTGTGGGAATTACGCGCGTTTCAAGCTGTTTGACCTGACATACTTGAAAATATTGCAGGGATGTTTTTCCACAATTGCACTTTCGAGAGCTTCTGTAACCGACATCTCTTCGGAGAAATTCTGGTACATTCCCCTCCAGACAACGGATTGAACAATAATAAGGTCCCATCCGTTTGAAGTGACTACCGCCATTAGTGCCAATATCCAGGCTGTGTTGCGTATTGCAGATTTCACTACAAATTGGCAGAAGGGGTTGCGATTTTTGAGGGAATAGTTACCTTTTGAGAGGTTGATGTCCTTATAATTTCTATAGTAAAAACTTTAAACCTCTGATTGTTTCTCGAGGTTACAAGCGAACAATTCGTATACTTTGATGAAAATTGTCAACTGGGTTCTCTGCTTTCTATTTTTTCTGTCCGCATTTCTACAATATAATGATCCCGATCCCATCGCCTGGATGCTCATGTGGGGGGCTGCCGGAGTGGTTTGTTTATTTTTCGGATTGGGCAGTCTGCCACTAATTCTTCCAATAACCATAGCGCTGGTTGGGCTGGTATGGGCTGGTCTTCTATTACCTCGCATAATTGAAACCTTCGACAGTATCCGGTGGAATGAAATCTTTATGCAGGCTACGATGAGCAACATTACCGTTGAGTGGGCTCGTGAATTTGGGGGCCTTATTGTAATCGCCGGGTGGATGAGCCTTTTGACATTGCAAAAAGTGAAAAAGAATGCCTAATCAAATCCTTCCAGCTGCCTCTTGTGGTAGCTGCTAAATCGTAAAGTTTGGCTCGTCTCCGCGAACAACTTCTTCATCTTTCACTCACAGTCTACGAAATAGCTCTATGCAAATAATGGACAAAAAGCTTTTTGTTTTCCCCTATTTGCTTTGCTTCTATGCACCGGTTTGGGTGCCGAGAAAATGGAAGTAAATCTCGAAGCTACTGAAGAAATCCGTAAAGTTTCCGCACTCGAGAAGTTAAAAGATGAGACAGGGGTGGTCGTGCTTTATGCGCGCGGGCTTTGACTGTCCGTCCTGTGCGATCGGAGTGCGGAAAATGATCAGTCGCCTTAAATTTGTGGATCGTAAACGTTTCAACAAAGGCGTTGAGCTCGATACCACAGTTCAACTGGTGACCGTATCCATTCTAAACGGAGAATCTCCGGACCTGGATGCGCTCTTCGAAGCCATTGAGGAGGCCGGCTACGATCCAGTGCGCATGTATGAGCTTGAGGTGGTTCGCCTGAAAATTCGTGAACTTGGGCAGAGTTAGTCTGTTTACAGGTTGGATTAGCCTGCAGATAGTATCTCCCAGTCTCTTCACTTGGGCGGATCAACCCATATTTAACGAGATGCCCAGGTGGGATAAGGGTTATGGTGTGCAGATTCGGCATGAGTGGAGGACCGAGGAGGATCTTCTTTTGAACCGTACCAAAGTTGGGCGTGGCTTCGGCGAGGATGTTGAGATTGTGCACGTCGAGAGTGTCTACACCTGGGATAAATCCATTCGTGTAACCGCGAAATTTCCGTACGTATTGAATGCTTCTCGGGAGCTGCCAGACGGTAGCGGTGGAAAGCTCTTCCAACACGATAGCGGGCCTGGAGATCCTATATTGGCGCTGCCATTAAAGAAATATTTCAATCTGGATGGTCGTAGTGGCTCCTGGACGATGGCTCCCCAGATCCAAGTATCCATGTCGGGAAGTGACGAATATGAAGTCTATGAAAACGTTTGGGGGCAGGGAATTTCCTTTGGGTATGAAACAGTGACCTATCGCTATATTCTCAACGTGGGAACGTCCGCATGGTTTTTCGGTGGTGACGAGCCATTCACAGCCCGGGTTTCATTGGATATCGGGGTGAATTTCGAGGCCTTCAATTCAAATGGGCATGTTAAATGGGAATCCGATTATTTTTGGGAGGATGATGAATCAGCCACTTTATATATGGGCCCCGCATTGTATTATCGGTTCTGCGACGAATGGCATGGCAGGTTGAGCTACCGATACGATTTTTATGACAAGCAGGGAATCCTTGATCACGGCAATGGCAGCCAATTTATAGTGGGTGTGGCTTTTGTATATTGAACCAGGTAAAATTTCCTGCGACCTCTGCCGCAGGGTACCACTATTCACAGTCGATTAATCGATATGCGATCCTGTCTGTAGGGTAGGACAAAACCTCGTTGATCCCAGGTGGTCTTGCCACTGGCTGGGGCTTGGAATATGTCGTTCCCAAGAACTCGTTAACGAGCCTTGAGATTTCATTTTTTCCGGTCTTGCTGCGTTTCATTGGTCATTCGTCTGCCATATGTTGGAAACGAAGCAATAACGTGACAATACATTGGATTATGAAGCTCAACTCTTTGCTTTTTTTATTCTAAATCGGCTCGTTGATTGCCGTTATTGCAGCGGATTGTCTGAACATCTTCTTTGCCATGTGCAATGATCAATCCTTCTCCGATACCAGTGCCTACGAAACGAGCGAAACCGGCCCCTGATCTATACTTGCAAGCGCTCAATCGATTCGGTTTAAGGGGTGATGGAGATTCGGCTTTTGAGGATTTTCATAACGGATCCATCGCCGCCAAGCGCGTTGGATTTTCGTGTATGGCCATTCCCAATGAGATTACGGATGGAATGGATTTTTCACACACTGATATGGTTCCGGATAGTCTGTCTGACTTCCGTTTGGATGAACTTAATCATAGACTTTCGACATGAGCAAAAAAGTGGCGACCCAAGTAAGGTCACCACTGAAAGTTTATTTTGTTCGTTCTAAAGCTTTACCTGAATCTTTGATGCGGTTGGCTTGAGCCCTCTTTTGGTAAACCCATCCGGACGATCTTTACCTGCTTTGACAGTGTATTCCCCATCCGAATACACTTTAGGGAGGAAAGTGCTTCCTTTAATTCTCACTGTATAAAGGACCTCCTTGTTCGATTCGTTGATTACCTGAACGACCGGGTTCTGCATATCGAAAACCATTTCTGGGAGATAGCCGTAAACCTCGCGGCCGTCATTATCCTCCATGCGAATAATCATCGGCCAGCCTTTGTACTGTTTAGCATCCGGTTTAGTCACATCTCCAAAACGCGGCCAGCACTCAAAAGTGATTGTCCTGGATGGTTTGTGAAAACGGGCCAGGCCGTATCCATCTTCAAGATTTGTTTCCCCTCCCTGCGCGGAAAGCTCTCTTGCCGAGTCCATATTGGTAAAATCTGGATTGGCGTAGGCAATCATGGTAATCTTATTTTGTAGCCCATCAAGATAGTCGCCTGTCCATTCCAGATCATTGTCGATCCGTGCTCCACCTCCTCGTGTGCCATTTTCCGGCCACCACCAACGGCCGTAGATGGTGTTCACAATTGCAGGACCTGTAAATCCAAAGGGCCCATCGCGAAAGTTCTCGACTCCATGCTGAACGACAACAGCTAGGTGCTGGTCACCACAGAGGTGTGGAGCCCACGCACGACGAATTGCCGCAAGGGCCTTGTTACGGCCGCTTTGCGGCCAGGCGTTGCTGTCTAGATCCGCCAACAGGCGGCCATGGTCGAAACTCCCATGCAAGTGGACAGCTCCGGTAAAGGCCGTTTGGGAAAGGACTGCTTTCATTTCCACGCCTTCCCAATTCTGAGACCATTCGTCAAGAAAGTGCAGTTGTCGATCGCCCAGCAATTTCAAGCCAGGGAGGTCTACTTCGGCAGGGTTATAGCTTTTGGCATTAATGTGATCGGGCCGCGTGCCCATCGCGGGAATTTTTCCTTTGGGTCCGCTTTTGAACTTACGGTCTTCAATAACAGCAAAGCTGACACCGCCTACTTTTACATCGGTGTAATATACCTGGATGCCTTGTTCAATGGGGGTGGGATCAAAAGGATCCGGTAGATGCCAGGTTTCCTGGTTGTGGATCATCTTTACGTATTCATGCGGGTAGTAGAACCCACCTGAGTTACCGGCCGAACTGTCCGCAATGATTCCACCTTCTCCCCAAACATTTCCTTGGCCGATATCGTGGTCATCCAAAATCGTTATGGTCGGCCGGTCTTTAATGATGTTACGGAATTGATAACCGAACAGAAGCCATCCAGCCGTCATTTCCCGGTGGTCGTAACTTTGGTCTCCTGCAAAAAATAGTACGTCCGGATCGTGCGCTTGAAGGTTGGCCACGATGGAATCTCGATCTCCTCGGTCATGCCGCGAGTTACAGGAGAGAGACCCGATAACAATTTCTTCTTTATTTACAGGGTTTTTCCGTATCAACCCATCGAATACAGATCCTACGGTGTGTTTTACCCGATAAGGTACGTCTTTCGATCCGTCCCAACCATCCACTCGAAAGTGGGCGTACCATCCCGGATATTGTACCTTAGCTGTTTTGGACTTTTGCCATCGATCGTCTTTCTTAAACTCTAAAGTTACCTCCCGGTCTTCACCTGGCTTTAACGGAAACAATTGAGCGGTCATTTTCATACTGCCGTTTTGCTGAGTGTAGACCGCGAATGCGATGACCTTGTCCCGATCAACGCGAACGAAGTTTTCAAGGAATCCTTGGGGCTCACGCTCCCAGATATCCTCACGGGTGGCTATGCAAAGGTTCTTCCCACGTTCACCAGGAAAAGCGGATTGGGCGTTGGCATAATTCCAGAGAAGGAGGGCGCCAAAAAGCAGGATTATTGTATTCTTCATAGTTTAGGGACCAAAAAAGGATTCTATCAGGGCAGTAAGCGGATAGGCATAAAGGTTTCCAATCAGTTTGTGCAATGGTTAAGTGGACCCCCTGGCTTGCCAAGCCTTAGACTTGGAGCGGTAGATAGTCCGCCTTCGCGCTTGATGGGTTTACGGTGTGACAGCCTTCGCTTTAGCTGTGCTCCAAGCGATGGGTGGTGGGAGATGGCAGATTCGAACTGCCGACCACCTGCGTGTCGATTACCGAATGGACACCAATATCCACAAGAGGTGTGGGGCTTGATGGACAAACCGGCCCGGATTGGGCGAGTGCGGGGATTGCAACAACTTTTCTCTCGGCAAAGAAAATCGTTAAGTTTGACCGGTTGGAAAAATGGCCTTTGCGGCATTTCATTTATACGCGGAGACAAAGTGTTCGTGGCAGAAGGTGAAAAGGACTATCTGGGAATTGCCGCCACCGGCATTTATGCCTCCGGTGTTTTTGCACCAACTGCTTCGCTGTCGTCCACACATTTCCAAGCACTAAAAGACAAAGATGTTGTTGTTTTTGCCCAAGCGGACAAATCGGGCATTACCGGTGCGCAAAGCTGGGTGACAGAACTTACAGAATCAACCGAGATTTTTATCCCGGACGCTGCCGGCAACGATTGGACAGATGTTGTCATCGAACTCACTCCGGCGGAGGCTAGAGAAACTCTCCAGCAACTCACGCCCATCACCCGGGAACAGTTTTTATCTCTTGATCCAGCAGGGTATCCAATACCGGTAGAACCAGCAGTTCATCACCCAAACTTGAATATTCCCTTCATGCTCCGGGTGCACGAGGCCGTTCAACAACTGCAGAGCACGAGCGTTGCTGCCATCTTGAATCATCTCGGTATGGAAAAGAATAACTCAAACAGGCAAAAGACCAAGAGAGCTTTAAAGAATGTCGATAATTATAAAACCGAGATTGTTTCTGGTTATTTTAAATAAACACCAAGAGCTGGCGGCGCCTATCTTATCTTATTATTTTTCCCTTTTAGACCATTGCCCAACTACTAGGCCGCTTCTTTTGGAACCCTAGCCTTCTAGGGGAGTCTGTATTTGTATTAGTTAGTTTTGGTGTTTGGGGGATGAGCTCCCCAAACTGAGTTTCATAGAAAGAGCAGCCTGTAAAAGGGCTGCTTTTTTTGCCCAAGGAAGACCCATTATAAAGGGAGTGCAGAAGGGGGGTGGTTTACCAGAAGGAATGGAGGGGGCTGTGATATAATTATTCCTATGGTAGCGCAACCGGATGTAATTCTTAAAAACGATATTGCCCGGGCCATAACCTTGGTGGCGTTGGAAAAGGAGCGAGACGGAGTGAAAAGCTTGAGTCAGCACAATCCCAAGAAGGCATGCAAAATTCTTTATTTGTTCTCCCACGGTGTTAGTCAGTCGATGATGAGCCGGCGCTACGGTCTCCACCATGACACCGTCAAGAACACCTTAAAGGAATATGCCAACCAGACAACACGCTGGCGCAAGCTAGGTGCTGAAATTAACAGCCGATTATTCCTGGAGCTTTGCTTCATTGAAGAGGAGATAGTGGGCAAGTGAACCCAGAACGTCCGGTTGTAACCCAGCAAAATTATGAGGAAACGTTGACGGCAGCGAAAAAGAGAATGAATTGTAATCAAACATTGTGCATAAGCCTAGCATCTATATGGATGTTAACATGGTTTCTGAAAATTCAGGCGGTTTACATAGCCGTGTTCAGTATTTCTATGCCGATAACGAAGGTGTAAAAATTCATTACGTTTCTTTAGGCGAAGGACCTTTGGTGGTTATGATCCATGGTTTCCCGGATTTCTGGTATTCGTGGCGGCATCAGATGGAGACTCTAGAAGATCAGTTCCGTGTGGTCGCTATCGATTTACGAGGCTATAACCGTAGCGACCGACCCAAGGGCCTTGAAGCCTACAAAATAACAAACCTTGTCGAAGATGTGGCAGCAGTCATAAAAGACTGCAGGGGAGAAAAAGCCACTATCGTAGGCCACGACTGGGGAGGGGTTATTGCCTGGCAATTTGCCCTCAGAAAACCTGAAATTACTGAAAAACTTATTGTCCTGAATCTACCTCATCCAAAAGGCATTGCACGAGAGTTAGCCAATAACCCCGAACAGCAGAAAAACAGCGACTACGCACGGAAATTTATTCAAGGTTCACATACAGACCCCGAAATATTTTTTGGGCAGCCCATGACAGCTGAAAATCTCGCTTTATGGGTTAAAGATGAAGATGCCAAGGCTCTTTATATTAAAGCCTTTGAACGCTCTGACTTCGAGGCTATGCTCAACTATTACAAACAGAATTATATGCCGCCTAAAAAATCGGCGAATGAATCATCGACTCGGCCGGCCTTGCCGAAAATAAAAATGCCAGTCCTTCAGTTCCACGGACTTAAAGACAAAGCCCTTCATTCGGACGGCTTGAACAATACCTGGGATTGGTTGGAAAAAGATCTGACGCTAGTTACAATCCCTGATGCAGATCACTTTGTGCAACAGGACGCAGCTGAATTAGTGAGTAGTACCATGAGAAATTGGCTACTGGCTAGACCTTAATCAAAAAAGGGTTAGCCGTTCTTCAAGAATGCCTTCCCCAGTGACATAAGCCCTCCCAAGATTGAACTGAGCCACTGCTTCACCCCTTCGGCAGCCTCTTCCCATCCCGAAATGCGTGCGGGAGTGTTGCTCCAAGCATATGCACCGAAGGCGAAGAGGAGTAAAACTGACAGGAGTGCTTTCATTTCTTTAGTCCTTCCCCTTTAAACATCCTTATTGGAAACACTTCAATGTTCAATTGGTAGTGGTCAATGATGGTGTTGATGCGGATGAAGTGACGCTCGTCATTTTCCTCTTCCATGATGAGAACAATGGCAGGCTTTAAATTTAGGTTTAATCCATAGCTAAGACTTTGCCCAATGGCTTCCGTCCATTTATTTGCGAAGTCCACCTCTATGGCGTGAGTGGGTGTTACGATGTCGCAGCGGGTTCTATCCTCAAGCACCACTTCCGTTTCCCCCTCCAACTATGTTGGCGTAGTATTTCTGGTAGAGGATTTCTGGGTACAGGCGTTTTGACTACAGCAAAGAGCGATGGGCTAATCAATGATCCA
>DDZZ01000018.1 GCA_002346535.1 Opitutales bacterium UBA2995
CAGGCGCTCTTCCAACTGAGCTACGGCCCCTCGCTAAAAGGAGTCGAAGCAAAAAGAGGTTTTCTTCTAGGTCAACTGCAATTTGGGACAGGTCATTATTCGTAGATTTCATTTTTGAAGAATTGTCGAACAATCAACCAAAGCACTAGCGGTATTCCTGCGCTCAAAATTATGGCCAGGGTAGGGCTCTGAATTCCCGTTGAGCCGATGTAGACGAAGGTAAACCCGAGTGGAATTGAGCCACATGCGACGGCCGACACAAATTTTTTGACCGGCATTCTTGACAATCCGGCCATGCAGGCGACCACTTCTGGGAGGAGTGGCATCCAGCGAGAGAGCACGACGATGTAACCGCCGGCGTTTGAGAAGAGCCCGACGCCTGTATGGTAATCTTTTTCGCCTAAAAGCTTTTTTGCAGCATGTGGGCCGAGTGCCCGGCAGAGGGAGTAGGCCACGAGTCCGGTCAGAAAGGTGCCACTCGCTGAAATAATTCCACCTAAGAGGGTGCCGTAGACGTAACCCAGCGCTGACATCACCGCCGTCCCCGGAATTGAAAGAAGGAAATCCAGGAGCAATAATCCAAGGCCTGCGGCCCAGGCCCAATCCTCATAATTCTGCAGCCATGCGACGGCGCCTTGTACAGAAAAAGCTTCTTTCATTGATTCGCCCCAAATGAGAAACGGGATCAGTAAAAAAATAGCCAGAGCCAAAAATATCCAAAGCAATCTCATTTAATATAATTTACGAAATGCACAAACTTACGCCAAATATTTCCTGCTATTCCAGTCCTACTTGGCATAATATTATATTAGTGTTATTTAGGGTTTTCTTACTTATTGCTATAATAGGTTTTAAGTTGTGCCATGACCCAACCGCATCCCGAACCAATCGATCTGAAAGATTTACCGGATTTGGCTAAAGTGACTATGCGGTCAGCCAAATTTCCCATGCTGGCTTCAATTGATGGGGATCAACCACGGCTTCGGCCTGTATCCCCCGTGTGGACTGAAGGATTTACCGTATATGTGGCAAGTTTAAAGCAGTACCAATAGACCCACGAATTAGCTACCAACCCAAATGCCGAATTGTGTTACTTGGATTCGGGTCATAACCAGGTTCGCATTACCGGAGTATCGGAAGTGCTTTCAGATAAGGCGCTCTTGCAACAAATCTGGGAGACAAATGCCCTGTTGCGCCAGTATTTAGGAACTCCCGATAATCCTGATTTGATTATTTATAAAATCGTTTCCAATCGTGTGCGTTACATGCGGGAATGGGCCTTGGAATATTACGAATTGCCGGTGGAATAAAACGGGGCGAGAGGCAAAGGAAGAATGTCGAGGGGCTATTCACATAGGTTTTCTGGAGTCACTAATCTCAATTGTTCCTCACCTCCAGCGGCACGTATTGGAAGGAGGTCTGATTTTTGAGCTTTTCAGTCAGCTCCGCCTTCAGTGGTTCGATAGCAGAAATATCTTCGATCAGGTCATTGAGAAATTCTCTTTTGTAATCATCAGTCCACCGTGCGTTTTGTCTTAACTCGACAAGTTCACAACGCAGCTGGAGGCACTCCGCTTTAAATTCCGAGGCAATTGCGTTTTGTTTCACCTTTTTGCAGAGGCGCCTGTGTTCGGATTGCTCAAGAATTCCTTTCATGTGTTCCACAACTTTTTCCATACATTCGTTGGTTGCGAATTCAATAGTGTCGCGACGGAAGCCGGTCATGATTATCCAGGCGTCAAAGAGGGGTTTCTTGAGCTCTTGTTTCGTGCGCCGACTGGAAAGGCTTAAATTTTTAGCGGACCAGTTTTCCAAATCCCTACCAACAACCAAAAAACGCTGGAGGGAATTGAGCATTATCAGCTTTTGGGTTAAGAGGTCCTGAAAGGGAGCGACATTTACTGGAATGGTTTTCAGAAGAACAAAGAGTTGACTTTCGAAATCGGAGACGCGCCGCAAGTAAGCGATCCGCAACCAGAGGTTGTGGTAAATTTCACCGCAATAATGGCGGATTCGTTCTTCCTCGTGATATCCGGCTACCACCAAATACTCCGTAATGAAGTTGAGGTACTGATCGGCCACAATGCAAAAGGATTTGTGATTGCCTCGTGCTGCTTTGTGTAGATTGGATTGGATTCTGTTTCGAAAATTAGAAACAGAAAGATTGAATTTTCGGATAGATAGCCAGCCCATGATCGGAATGGGTGAATTTTGAAAAGAGAACTACTCGTCGTCTTTGATTCGACGATTCAGTTCTTCTCGACAGTCTTTCATGACTCGGAGCCAGATTTCACGAACATCAAATAGTCGGCTGATAGATTCGATCTTGGTGGCTTCGAGTTTTGGATGATTTGTGGAATGAATGGATTCCAGAATATTAAAACTCTGGTTTAAGGTTTTTAATGCTCTTTTCAGCTCAGTAACGGTTAGGGCATAATCTGCCAAGTCCAGTGATTGTAGTGCGAGGAGAGACTCCAATTTCCCATCGTGAATCGATTGTACTAGATTGAAACACAACTTGGGAGAGAGTTCATTGTTTGTTTCATTAAGCAAAGTTTCCCAGAGGTGGAGGATTGAATCAAACAGGCCCTGAACAGAGATGTACACTGGATGCCGGTGCAGTGTGTAGGGATCCATATCGGAATCCTCGTCATCTTTTTGGGAATCAGATGACAATAATTCCTCTATCTCTTCTTCAAAGTTTACATCGTTCATGGACCAGTCAGATGCATCCCAGCCCATAAGGCGTGCGACTTCATCTATCCTGCCAGCGGATGCGGTAAGGGTGTTATATACACGAATAAAACGCCGTGATTCGCGGTCTTGTCTTTGGAGGAATAATTCCCAGTCGTATTCGTTCCAAGCGAGTTCGCCTTTTTCCTCCCAGTCGCCCTCAGAAAATGATTCGTGATCGAAATTTTTCATACGGTTAGCCTATCGGCCAACAAGTGCCACACTTGGTAATATACGCACAGTGGCAAGTTTTTTTTACTCAGAATGGGATATCAAAGTTGGCTATTGCACCTATTACAGCGATTGGTTAAAACTTGGCCTTTCATTCGCGGAAATATGGTAGAGACGGTAACTCATTTCACGGTATATTTTGAAGGGCATGTACAAGGTGTGGGCTTTCGGCTTGCCACTTTTCAGTTGGCAAAAGGTTACGAGGTAACGGGTTACGTTGAAAACTTGATTGATGGCCGCGTTCAGTTGGAACTCGAGGGGGATCGTGAGGAATGCCTGGGGTTGGTCAGGGCACTGTCCGAGGAAATGGCCGGTTTTATTCGGGATAAGACAAGATTAGAGAGTACGCGCCAGCCTCATTGGAAGAAATTCACGATTCGCTGAAAACCGGTATGGAATCGATGATTTGCATCCAAGATCTGGGCAAGATCTATTCCGACGGGTGGGGAAGAAGACGATTTACGGCACTCGAAGACGTTTCCTTCCAATCCGAGCTTGGTCATGTAATAGGTATGCTGGGTGGCAATTGTTCCGGAAAACGTACGCTGCTAAAATTGTTTGCTGGTTTAAGTAGGCCTACGAGTGGAGAAATACGCGTAGGTGATTTTAGTCCAGAGCTGGCAAATCATCAATCCTTGCTCGGCTATCTTCCGGAAAGGCCTACATTCCCAGGCCATTTAAGTCCTTTTCGATTATTAACTTACTGCGTCAAACTTAGTGGTCTTGACCGTGCGCATCTCTCGGACTGTCTGGATGCTTGCATTGAGCAATGCGGATTGAATCCCCCTTTGATTACTGGAGATAGCCGACGCATACCATAGCCTATGATTTTGCTAGGTGGAGAAAAATGAATCATCCTTATCCGAGGAACAGCTTCGACAGATCTACGCCAGATACGCGATGAGGTTTTCTGAAAGATCGCGAGCTTCTTTTTTAGAGGGTCCGGCCTGCTATATGACGGGCTGTTTTTTAGCTGAAAAATTTCTCAATTGGCTAAATTATATTTGGATGAGGCTTCGGAATATTTACCGGATCGCGGATTAATCAACCCTCCTAATCCGTGATGTTAATAAGACCTTGGATATTGGCCTCCCGTCCGAAAACCCTTCCTGCGGCCGCTGCCCCGGTATTGGTGGGATCGGCGATGGCCCATTACCTGGATCGTGTGGATTGGCTTCCTGCCGGAATTTGTCTTGTTTTTGCGTTACTCATCCAGATCGGGACCAATTTTGCCAATGACTATTTTGATTTTAAAAAAGGTGCAGATACCGCTGAACGATTAGGACCTATTAGAGCGGTTGCGGCTGGGCTGATTAAGCCGGAAACAATGAAGTATGCTACCGCCGCTATTTTTGCTCTGGCATTTTGTGTTGGGCTTGCCCTGATTACTTATGGAGGTTGGTGGTTGTTGGTCGTTGGCATTACCAGTGTTTTGTGTGGCTATGCTTACACGGCGGGTCCATTTCCATTAGCTTATGTCGGACTGGGAGATTTGTTTGTGATGTTGTTTTTCGGAGTTGTGGCCGTTTGCTGTACTTTCTTGGTGCAGACTGGCTATTTTACCTGGGAGGTATTTTTGATTTCTACCGTAATAGGAGGCCTTATTACCAACTTACTTGTCATCAATAATATTCGGGATATAGAAACCGACCGAGTCGCCAATAAACGAACTTTGGCGGTACGCTTTGGCCGGACTTTCAGCATATGGGAATACCGTCTTTTTGTGGTCTGGGCTTATGGTGCACCCCTATGGATGGTGCATCGATTCGACGATTTTTGGCTAGCGTTGCCTTTGATCAGTTTGCCCTTGGCATCCCTTCTTTGTATAAAAACCGGGTCCGCCAATTCTGGAGAATCTTATAACGCACTATTGGCCAAAACAGTTTTGTTGCTTGTATTGTATGTAACCACCTTGAGCCTGGGCCTGTTTTTGTAATAAAGCGACCTTGGTTGGTTAGCTGAAAATATCTGCTAACTACTTTAGGCGAGTTTTGCCTTGAGGTCTTCTTTTTGGGTGATGCCAACCATGGTTTCAGCCAATTTACCGTTTTTGAAGATGAGCAGGGTAGGAATGGATCGAACTCCAAACTGGCCTGCTAAGGGGCCATTTTCATCCACATCCACTTTGTAAATCTTGGTGGAATCCTCCACTTCTCCTGAGAGCTCTTCCAGGATGGCTCCCATAGTTTTGCAGGGGCCACACCAGGGTGCCCAAAAGTCAACCAGTGCAGTGGGTGCGCTAGAGATCGCGTCGTTAAATGAGTCGGTAGATAAAGCGGTTATTTTGTTAGACATGTTTTTAACTTTGAAAAAAATAACAAACAAAAGGCAACTGAAACCAACGCGATTACGGCATCGAAAATGGGGCGCCCTTGAGATTCCTTGCGAGAGCCCGTTCTAACTTGGATTTTGTTAGTTTCTGTCAGTTTAGGATAGACGAGGACAGAAGTACTGCCTCCTTGACGAGGGTTTAAAGGGATCACTGTTTTAGATGCGGTGGATACAGATATTTGATGCTCAGCCTCGGGGCCGTGAACTTGCGGTTCGGGATTTCGATCTAAATTTTCTAATTTCAATGGAGCTTATTTCGGCGTATTTTTTTCGATAATGTCTTTTAGCTCGTCGGGCTCAATGGATTCCAGCGATTTTCCCTTCTTTCCCATATCTTCGAACGTTTTCAGGACGGTCTCAGTCATTTTTTCATGAGTTTCCTGGGACCCTCCCATGATGGCAAATTTTTCAGCGGTGGTAATGCGTTTGTGACCATCTTTATTGTCCAAACCCATACCCAATAGCACGGCATCTCGCGGTTTTTTATTAGCCTCCATGTTTTTCTGATACGAATACAGTGTCCTCTCCGGATTCAAGCTCATTTTTTGGAACACCTACGAAGTAGATTTCGCCAAAAGATTCGTCCTGCCAGATACTGACAGTATTGAGACGGCTTAATTCCAAACAGGCCAAAAAAGTATATATGACCAATAAAATTGTTATTTTTCCCTGAAAAAGCGATGTTAATTCATGAGGTCCGGGTTCTTTACACACTTTTAAGATATATTCCATTCGATCAGCTATCGTAATGTAATCGTCTTCGATTTCTCCAATGATTAGCCGGTCTTTCAGGCGATTTAACACCTGATTGAACATGCCCCAAAGTTGCATTTTATCCGACTTTTTCAGCGGCCGTGGGCCGAGGTCAGCAGGTCTTCCATTTACTTCTCTGGGAACCAGATTTTGCTGGTGTGTGATCATAAAATCCAGGTCGCTGGCTGCTTCTTTAAATTTTTTATATTCCAGCAACTGGTGTACGAGTTCCCATCTGGGATCCAGATCCTCTTCTTCATCCTCCGTATGAGCAATCTGCTCACTTTTGGGTAGGAGCATCCTGCTTTTAATTTCCATCAGCGTGGCGGCCATGACGAAAAATTCTCCTGCCAACTCCAGATTGAGCGTTTCCATTTCGTAGATAACCGCCAGGTACTGCTGGGTGACTTGTTCCACGGGGATGTCGTAAATATCGATCTCGTGCTTGCGGATTAAGAATAACAGCAAGTCAAGAGGGCCTTCGAATACTTGTAGCTTGATCGGATGATCCAAGCCTTTGAGAAGCGTTTCAGCCATATTTTTAAAAAGATATAAGTTCCAGTCCTATCCTAAACGCCCAATCATCTTCGCGAGCTGCATTCTCCCGGAGAGTGAGCCGGTATTCCAACTCCACGGAGCGTCCAAATTTTTGAAACAATGAGTAATGTTGTTCAGTGAACTCCTTAAGTACAAAATCATAACGCAAGAGCATGCCCAGTCGAAAATTCCTATTTAGCAAGGTCTCGAATTCCAAGGAATGTTGGTCGACATCCAAAAAAGGAAACATGTTTCCGGAGTCTGGGAAAAGAGATGAGTCAAGGTAGCCGAAACCTTCGTGGAGATCGGCTATGGAATGGCGGTATTCCAAATACCAGATATGGGCATCTTTTAATCGGATCCGGGAATTCCATTCCGCAATCTGCCAATCATCTCCTGAAATTCTTTGAAACATGCCAACTTCCAGCCAAGGTGCCGGAGAAGCGGATATTTCCGAATAAAGAAAACTCATATCATCCTCAAATGGACCGTCGAAGAAATAATCCGTCGCCAGGTCCCAACTATACAGTTGTCTAGAGCCGTAATCCTTTCGCTTAGTCAGCAAATCGTTTTTGAGCCCAATCCTTGCCAAGGTTTGTTCTCCTGCGAAGGAAGTATCCCGGCGAGTTGCCATGTCCAAATTGGGCAAGTTGGTATCCTGAACGTACAAAAAGTCAGAATTGTAACCTAGGCCATGGTCCTTGGCCGCCGGATTGTGGCGAAATTCCAGATAGGGCTTCGCTACATGCTTTAACTCGTCGATTTTCCAGGTATTGTTTTTTGTTTTCCAGGTTCGGAAAAATTCTCCTTGAAAAATAAAGCCTAAATCGCCGATGACCTGAGAAAAATCATTTTTCTGCACATTCAGCAAATCCATCGGTGTGGTTGCATGCATGCCGGGGTGAAATTGAGGATAGGGGAGACTGAATAAATCACCGGATTCAGTTTGTATCAATGCGGTGGGTACGTTGCTCAGTTCCACCGCTCGAATTCCTCCGAAGAAATTGAGCGTAGCTCCTTCACGAAGTGAAATTGTTTTTTGAATACGGTAGAATCCGTCGAAGGATGTGAAATCTTCCCGTTCCTTTTGATCGGTTAGGTAGAAGGTGTGTCCATTCTGTGCTGCAGACAACGACAGCTCATGGTAAAAGCCTCCTCCCAGGTGGATGGGATGCAGGTCGAATCGTACCTCCGGCAATTTTTCTTCAAATACGTATGCCTGGTTGGTCAATAATTCGGAAAAGGGTAGAAGCTCTGAAGTGAAGAAATTGTTTGGATTAGCCCGTAAAAATGCGCTGATCGACCAGTCTCGCTCCTGGAAGCGGTATTCCAAAAAGTTGTCGGGTTGCTGGTTATCAAAAAAGTCGTCGAAGTGAAAGTCGCGGCGTATTTCCGGATCGCTGTAGAGGTGATACACTCCAAAAAGCTGGCTCTTGTCGTCCCAGTTTTGATTGAGAAACCCCTCAAAGAAATAGCGGTCCCTGTCGACCGGCTCTCCGAAAATGTTAATTCCGCGGTCGCCTCCGTCGCTTATATATCCGGTTGATAGAACCCAGTCGCTATTTGAGTTTTCGGTTTCATTCAGGTAGCGGAAGGCAGGTCCGAAGAGGATTCCTCGCTCGGAATACAGATCCAGATTGCCGCCGGCATACCAATGTTCGGCCATGGGAAAGAGGATCTGAGATTGAGCGAATAGACCCAGGTTGCCGCGAGTGCCTAGTTTGGCCCTTATCCGAAAAGGCTCTATATCCGACGGCACTTTCAAGCTAGGCAGGTACCAGATCGGAAGACCTAATATTTCGAACAACACTCTTTCACCGTTTAGGACTTCTCCATTCTCAACCACAAAGGTTTCGATGCTCATTTTTGGAGTAAACTTGTCCGGTTCGCGATAATATACGTGGGCGTTGTGAAGCTCGATCCGCTTGTTTGAGCCGGTTGCTGACTCTGCTTCTGCATATAAGGGTGGAGATCCAAACCGAACATCGAATGCCTCCACTTCCTGGGTATTTATATTGATGCGGATCCTTTCGGCCAGAAAGCGGTATCCCTCCTGGCTGATGCGTATGTTGCCTTCGCCATTCGCGATTCCGTTTTCCTGGTTATAGACGATGCGGTTGGCTGAAAGAATGAGGTCGCCGTAGGTGAGCTGGGCTTCCCCGGTTGCGATCATTTGTTTGGTGGCTTCGTCAAATTCGATCGGTTGGTTCGATATCAATTGAATCTCTTGTGCGGTTACCTTAAGAAAGGCGATCAAGGACAGGCAGCAGACGAGGGCGTAATAGGATTTTAAACGCACGTTGCAGACACTTAAGATTGGGTAGTATCGGCTCAAGACATATTTCCGAGAATACCGTTAAGCCTTAGTCACCAGATCTGAGCAAGTGGTTTCTTCTCGATACTTGTCAGTTGCTTCAAAAAATGTCGTATTTGAATGGACAGCGTCACCAAAACCATTTTGTGGTGGCGCTTTACTTTTTTCTAACCACTTGAAAGGTAGAATTGGTGTGATCATCTCCAATACGGAACTTGACTCCATAGTCTTAGCTCGAAACAGCCATCCCCATTCTTTATTGGGACTTCATTCCTGCGAGGTGGGTGGCAAAAAAGTTTTGGTGGCAAGGGCCTACCTTCACGATGCTGTCACTTGCGACGTCGTGCGTCTTGGTTCCAAGAACGAGAAACGGTATCCTCTGGACAAACTTCACGAATCCGGCCTCTTCGAAGGAATCATCACTAGCGTCAAAAAACCTTTTAAATATAGCCTGCGAGTTACTTACGCGAATGGGGCAGTCAGCCAGGTTTATGATCCGTATTCCTTTTTGCCTGTGCTTGGAGAGCAGGATTTGCATCTGTTTTCCGAAGGTAATGATTTGAAGGCTTATAGTAAGTTCGGCGGACATCTGACCACGGTTGAAAGGGTGACCGGTGCCAGTTTCGCCGTTTGGGCTCCCAACGCTAGACGGATTTCGGTAGTAGGAGATTTCAATCACTGGGATGGCCGCTATCATTGCATGCGGTCCTTGGGTTCATCCGGGATCTGGGAAATTTTTATTCCAGGTCTGGAAGCCGGTACTAAATACAAGTTCGAACTACTTACCCAGAAGGATCGCGTTCTCCTCAAATCCGATCCATACGGCGTTTATTTTGAACCACCGCCCTATAATAGCTCTATTCTCTACGATTTAGGCCAGTATGAATGGCAGGATGAGGAGTGGATAAAAAATCGTTCCAAAAAAGAGGATTCTACAACGGAAGCCATTTCCATTTACGAGGTCCATCTCGGTTCATGGAAGAAAGTGGTGGAAGACGGTGGCCGGCCACTCAGCTATCATGAAGCAGCTGAACAGTTAAGTGAATACTTGGTAGAAATGGGGTTTACTCATGTAGAATTTATGCCTTTGGCTGAGCATCCCTTCACAGGCTCTTGGGGTTATCAGGTAACCGGGTTTTTTGCTCCCACTCACCGTTATGGTCATCCAGATGAATTTCGAGAGCTGGTAGATGTCCTTCACCAGAAGGGAATTGGTGTCATCATGGATTGGGTTCCGGCTCACTTCCCCAAGGATGCGTTTGCTTTGGCAGAATTTGACGGCACCCACCTCTACGAACATGCGGATCCTCGTCAGGGTCATCACAAGGACTGGGGCACCCTCATCTTTAATTATGGCCGGAACGAGGTCATTCAATTCTTATTGGGGAGTGCGCTATCCTGGATGGATCGCTATCACATTGACGGTCTACGGGTCGATGCAGTTGCCTCCATGCTTTATCTCGACTATTCCCGTGAGGAAGGAGAATGGGTTCCGAACCAGCATGGTGGTCGTGAAAATATTGATGCCATCCATTTTTTGCGAAAAACCAATTCCATAATTCACAAGCAGTATCCGGGAACCTTGTTAATCGCAGAGGAATCGGCCTCTTTCGGTGGAGTTAGCAAATCTGCAAAAGAAGGGGGCCTCGGTTTCGACTTCAAATGGAATATGGGCTGGATGCATGATACCCTACTGTATTTCAGTAAAGATCCCCTGTATCGTAAATGGCACTACAACAGCCTTACTTTTGGAATGCTCTACCAGTTTTCCGAAAACTTTGTCTCCGTTTTTTCCCACGATGAGGTGGTGCATGGAAAAGGATCGATGATCACCAAGATGGGTGGGGGCAGCATCACTGAAAAGTCCCAGACCCTAAGATCACTATACGGTTACATGTGGGCTTACCCGGGAAAGAAATGCCTGTTCATGGGAACGGAATTTGGCCAATCCTCAGAATGGCGTTTCGACGGTAGTATCGATTGGCACTTGTGTCAGTATGCCGATCATGAAGGAATCCGGATCATGGTAGCCGACTTGAACCGCCTCTACCGTAAAAATCCTGCCTTATTCGAAAGGGACCATTCCCCGGAAAGTTTTCAATGGATCAATTGCGATGATGCCGAAAGTGGCGTTATTACCTTTGTTCGTCACGGACACAACAAAGCTGACACGATTGTGGTCGTTTGCCATTTTACTCCGGTGGTTAGGTCAGGTTACCGGGTTGGACTGCCGTTCAAGGGTAAGTGGAAAGAAATATTGAATACAAATGCCTGGGAATACGGCGGATCGGGCACTGGTAACCTGGGCGAGGTGCAAACAGTCAAGGAAGGTTGGAATAATATGCCAGTTTCCGCAGAAATGACCGTGCCAGGATTGACCACCCTCTGGTTTAAATGGGCTGGAGAGTAAGGGGAGGCTCGTCTAGTTGCATAGAAAGCTGGTCAATTAGGATTCAGGGTTCCGAATTTAATATTTTATTTCTGGAATTTTTACCTATTGGAATTGATTCCTTCAGGGCCCGATTGGTCGAGAAGATACTAAATTAATCGGGTTGATCTCCGCGGCTGATGATACTTTCCACCTGACACCTGAAATGAATCCTCTTCTACGAGGTCATCGTAGAAGAAATCAAGCTAGCGAAATCGGCCATGAACGCATCGAAAACCTGGGTATCCAATTCGTTGTCCGTTGTCAGGCGAACTTTCAGGAAATTACCATCGTATCCGGTCATCATTAAATAAGACGATTTCTCTTCATGGCCATTATGGTATGTGAAACTGAAATAGAGGAACGGTTGGCTGCCCACTTGAATCCAGTCATCGGTTACGATTTGTTTGATCGTGTAGTAACCCTTACTCTCCATAGCCACGATATTCTGTTTTGTTTCCTCGTAAAAATGGTGGACTCCTTCAGAGAAAATACCATCGGCGATTTCATCGTATCCCCCATCGAACACGGAGATATCAAGTTTGGTATCCTCATCTTCATACAAGTACCCTACGCCATATCCCGGATGGTTTGCTTCGTAAATTTCGATGCTACGAAAGGGGATACCAGCAATGTCTTTTGGGAAAACTAGTTGCTTGAGAGTGTTATCCGCTACTGCTCCTTTTTCAAGTACGGGATGTGGATTACTGTACGCCTGTTCTCCGGGTGTTGTCGTGCAGCCTGCCGAAAATACCAAGGCTCCAAGAATGGCTACTACGATCAGATACTTCATATATTTTAGAGAGCAAGTAAGGGCTTAGATGTCCTAATTCGAAGAACGTTCAGACTTTGTATGAAAGAAAGTTTATCTAACTATATAACGCACTAAAGGGTGCAATTGTTGCACATCCATTTTAAATTTAAGTTTTATTCGAAAGTAGTAACTCGACTGCTGTTAATGTGGCCGTTTCTAAAGCCGATATTCTTGATTGCAGATCGAATACTGAAGGTGCTTCAAAGGTGAAAGTCCCGTGAACTTTTCGTTTTTCTATCATGAAAACCGTTTCGGGCCATTTTCCTTGCAGCTTTCGATTCCGGTTTACGCTATCAAGTTTAGGACTGATGATACCGCCGGTTGCATTCATGTCATCGATTTCCGATGTGAGGTCGATTGGGCAGTGTTCTGAAACACGATCGATAATTCTTTCTGACCAGCCCACGGTCAAATCTTGGGGCAGGTCGTACAAATAAAAGCCTTCGGATTCCCAATCCTCGTGCAGAATCAGAGCCAGATCCCATCCCCGTTGATCCGCAATGTAGTTTACGTGGTCGACAATCTCTTTGGTTTCTGGGTTTAGGTATTCGTGGTTGAGGTCGATACTTTGATGATTTTCGCGCTGGTTCAATTCAAAGCCGGCCGGATTGAGCATCGGGAAGATTGTCCAGCCTACCTTTTGGGTTAGTGCACCATTTTCCAAGAGATGTAACACTGCTGCTGGTCCCCCCGGTTCGTCACCGTGTATACCGGTCGATAAATAAATACTGGGACCGTCTGGCATTCGCGACTTGCGCGTGAGAACTGGAACGATAAGGCCATTCTGTTCTGTCAGTGGGCTGACCGTAAATCCTTGGTCATTTGCTACATGATTTACACGCCGTAAAACTGTATTTACATCCAATGTGAATCCGGAATAGCTCATGCAAACTGAGGGTTTTAGAATGCCATTGAATGTCAAATCTCATTGGAAATAGGCATTGACTTTACTTCTCGGTCAAAGTGACTCCTAAGAACACTCATCGCAATAATCATGTCTCAGGCTCGCGTACGTTTTGCTCCCAGTCCAACCGGAACTTTCCATTTGGGAAGTGCCCGCACCGCCTTGTTTAACTGGCTGTATGCCAAGCATACTGGCGGGACCTTTGTATTGCGCGTGGAGGACACCGACCGCGAGCGAAACACTGCCGAAGCGCTCACGGTACTGTTAAAAGGCATGCGTTGGTTGGGTTTGGACTGGGATGAGGGGCCCGAGGTTGGTGGCGATTATGGTCCTTACTACCAAAGCAAGCGCAGTTCAGTTTATAAAGAGCATATTGAAAAGCTGTTCGCTGCCGGCCGAGCTTATGAAAAGGGCGGGGCGGTTTTCTTTAAACTGGAAGGAGAGCGCTACACCGAATACGACGAATACCATAAGGCCGAGGTTGAAAAGGTCCGCACAGAACCGCAAGTGATCAATGACGTTGTCCGGGGGCAGGTCGTGCGGGCTGAGGAGCGCGACTTCGTTATCGTTCGCTCCAACGGTCAACCTGTTTTTCATTTGGTTAACGTCGTAGACGATATCACAATGGGCATCACCCACGTAATTCGCGGCGAAGATCACTTGTCAAATACCACCAAACATTGTGAGCTCTTTCAGGCGTTGGGGTCGCCATTGCCGGTATTTGCCCACATCCCTATGATTTTGAATAGCTCGGGACCTGGAAAAATGAGTAAGCGGGGTGACGGGGTGCATGTGGAGGATTACGAACGCCGTCACTTTCTACCCCATGGTCTGGTGAATTTTTTGGCTCTTCTCGGTTGGAATTCCAAGGATGACCAAGAGCTCTTTTCCCGGGACGAACTTATTGCAAAATTTGATCTGCATGGTATTCAAAAAGGCAATGCCCGTTTTGATGAAAAAAAACTGGCCCACATAAACACCGAGCAGATTCGTCGGCTGCCGGAAGAGGATTTTCTCGAGCTTTGTATACCTGTGTTACAATCAGCTGGAGTTGATATGAGTGACGGGGCTTACAGCGAACAGGTCCTTCTACTTTGCCAGTCAAAAGTCCGATCCTTGATGGAATTGCCAGACTTTGTGGCCTATTTTTTCGATGAAGACTTCTCATTCGATTCCAAGGCCGGTGAACGACTTTTCAAAAAAGGTGAGCCACTGGATCGGTTGACTGAAGTGCGTGCGGCTCTTGCCAAAGTCGACGACTGGAATGCTGAGTCCCTTGATCAGGCCTTTTCTGACCTGGCGGAATCGAATGGACAGGATAAGCCCTTTCAATGGTTTCCGGTTACGCGATATACGGTATCCGGTACTGGTGGAGGACCTGATTTAGTGCCCATGCTGTCTGTTTTGGGTAAGGAACGGGTGCTAGTCCGGATGGATTCCTTTCCCTACCGTTATCCGACTTAGATCTAACGGCGCGGTATGCTCGAAAGTATTTCGCGGATCTTTGCCTTAAATTCTGATTCGGAAAATTTATTGTTTTCCAATTTGTCGATCCATCCGGCCCAGAGTAATTCATCGGTCTGACGATCAAAGACCCTTACCGTTAAGGTGCTTTGATCGATGTAACCCGCACCAATAGGCCCAGTGCTCACTCCAACGCTGCTTCCGCCGCTTCGGCTGTAAGATCCTGTCCCAAATCCAATGGAAAAGCCGCCTTTTTCGCGACCACCCTTGATGTCCGATTCTACGGAGACGATCATATCAGCCTGGTCAGTAATTACAGGGCGAAATCCCATTCTGGCCAACTCAATCTCGATAATTTCATTGGCCCAGAGGATTTCGGCCAGGCTGACCCCGGGAACAATGTTTTCCTTACCGGTATCGAGCATGGCATAAGTCATGTATTCGGACAAGTTTACGTTATCCTTGGATACGGATTGGATTGTTGAGGTTGTTTTGCAGCCACTGGTAAATAAGGCTGCGCATACAAATGCAAGCAATAGTGACGAATGGAATAGGTTGGTTTCCACAGCCTTATAAGAATCCAGATTTTAGAAAAGTTACAACTATCAATCTTACTTCACAGTTATTGACGTCTTTTTAGAAAGGCTCACTATCCCTTTCTTTTATGAGTGAGGGAGACACCAGGCCCACTAACTTTATACGGGACATCATAGACGAAGAGCTCGCTGCAGGAAAACATGAAGTTATCGTGACACGTTTTCCTCCCGAGCCCAATGGCTACTTGCACATTGGTCATTCCAAGGCGATTTTGACAAACTATTCCATCGCACAGGATTATAATGGCCGTTTCCATCTCCGCATGGATGACACCAATCCCAGCAAAGAGGATATGTCCTATGTTGAGGCCATTATTAACGACCTGACCTGGCTGGGTGTTGAATGGGGCGAGAGCCTGTTTTTTGCCTCTGATTATTACCAGCAATTGTATGAGTGGGCTCTTTTTCTCATCAACGAATGCAGAGCTTACGTCGATGACCTGTCCCTCGAAGAAATGAAGGAGTATCGGGGCAACCTCACCGAACCTGGAAAAAATAGCCCCTACCGGGATCGCGGCGTTGAAGAAAACCTCGATCTCTTCGCCAAAATGAAGAATGGCGAATACGAGGATGGGGCCAAAGTCTTGCGTGCTAAAATTGATATGGCGCATCCCAATCTCAATATGCGGGATCCTGTTCTTTATCGGATTCTGCATCACAATCACTACCGGACCGCCGATGAATGGTGTATCTACCCCATGTATGATTTCGCCCACGGTCAGGGTGATGCTATCGAAGGAATCACCCATAGTATTTGCTCGCTAGAATTCGAAAATCACAGGCCTCTCTACGATTGGTTTATTGAAAACCTTCCTGTACCCAGTAAACCAAGACAGATTGAATTTTCCCGTCTAAACCTTACCCATACCGTAATGAGCAAACGCAAGCTACTCGCCTTGGTGGAGGGGGGGTATGTAAATGGATGGGACGATCCACGAATGCCCACGCTGATCGGGTATCGTAGAAGAGGATACACCCCTGAATCGATTCACGAGTTTTCAAAACGAGCCGGAGTGACCAAACAAAACCAGGTCATCGATATCTCCCTTCTGGATTTTTGCCTCAGGCAGGACTTGGAACTGAAAGCCATGCGTCGTATGGCTGTTCTGGATCCGCTCAAGGTTACCATCACCAATTTTCCAGAAGGCGAAGTTGAGTGGTATGAAGGGCCCAATCATCCGGGTATTGAGAGTTTTGGTACGCGCATGGTACCCTTGACGCGAGAGCTTTATATTGAGCGCGATGACTTCATGGAAGATCCGCCTAGGAAGTATTTCCGGCTGGCTCCGGGTCGAGAGGTTCGCCTGCGTTACGCCTGCTACATCACCGCCAAGGAAGTCGTTAAGGATGAGGACGGTAACATCCTGGAGATAATTGCCGAATTCGATCCGGAGTCCCGGGGTGCCAGTACGCTTGATGGTCGCAAAGTAAAGGGCACTATCCATTTTGTAAGCGCTTCCGAAAATGTTCCATTGGAGGTAAGGATGTATGATCATCTCTTTCTAAATGAAGATCCGGAAGCTGACGGTGATTTTATCCAGAACCTCAATCCCGATTCACTTAAGGTGATTACTGCATACGGAGAACCTGAGTTGAAGGGCGCAAAGTTGGGTGATCCTATTCAATTTGAGCGTAAAGGGTATTTCAGTATCGATCCGGATTCTTCGGAGGAAATGATTGTTTTCAACCGCACAGTGGGCTTGAGGGATAGCTGGGGAAAGAAACAACGTAAATAGAGATCGGAATAGACGCGCTTTCGAAGCGTCCTATTTTTTGTTCGTCAGCGATGAGTGCAATTTTATGCCGTATAGCCGGTTTATACCGAATGATTCTGTCGGTCCTCCTCTTATCTTGTGGTCCAATCCTGAAGGTATATAAGCACGCAGCCATTATCGGGCAGAGGCTTACGGTAAATGTCCTAAAGATTAGGGGGTCGTTTCTTGCGACGGTCGGTCCTCTCAATGCTCAAACGGGAGTCCCAAAACGCGAGAATACCATTGTGCGGTTTCCTTTGTTTGCGCCCACATCCAATACAACATATCCCTGGGTTATGAACTTCCCGTAGAATTCTTGGCGTCGTTCATCCTCCACTGAAAAGGTAAGGAAAGATTTCTCTGTTTTGCGCTGACCCGCCCAGTGATGAATAGGATAAAGCCAACTCTCCATTGCAAAAAATTTCAGGGCTTGTACCATACACTGAAGATTCCTTCCGATCTACTTTGGCGGGATGCCAAAAGCAGATATGGCGCACTTCGTAGATTAATTTTAGGTATCAATTACTTTGGATATCATTTCTGTTATTCACCAATACAATAAAGTTTCGAGACCGTTCGGATGAGAATCTTGTCGTCAAGAATTGCCGGTACGGACATCACCATTTCCTCCAGGCTGTTTTGGTAGAGCAAGTTGAACTCAGTACCTGCTTCAATGACGTAAGTCTCGCCCTGTTCACTGAGGCAAAAGACTTTGTCGTTGTAGGCCCATGGGGAGCAGGTAAAGGAGGCGCGCTCCTTATCATTTATTTTTCGTTGAGAGTATATTTGCTCTCCGGTCGCCGGGTTATAGGCCTCAAAGGATCCGCGGTCCAGGATGCTGTAATAGATGCCTTTGTAAATTAGCGGGGATGTGTTGTAGTTGCCGGCTAGAGGATGGTACCAAGCTACATAGTCGTTGCTCTCTTCATTTTCTGCCAGAGTAATATCGCCTCTGGCACCTGGTTTGATTGCGTACACTGGCCGGTGAGAGTCTGAAAAGTACCCGGAATTTACATACAGAAGGCCACATTCAGAAATAGGAGTGGCAATGCAGGCCCAGGACATGCGGCCGTCCATTTCCCATAAAAGATTGCCGTCTAGGTCGTAGGAGCGAATCCGGTTCTTTGCATTGGTTACCAGCTCAGTGCGGATTTCGTTTTCCCAAATAAAAGGTGTGGCCCAACTGCTAATTTCATCCCGGTATACTTTCCAGACTTCCTTACCAGTTTTTCCATGGAATTTAGCCAGCCACGATTCTTCCTGGTTGTCATACAAGACGTAAACATGTCCTTGATAGACTATGGGAGAGCTTGCAGCTCCCCAATCATTTCTCGTTTCTTTTGCCTCGATTTCATACGTCCAAAGGTGGTTGCCCTCCAAGTCAAAGGTGTAAAGCCCGACATCTCCAAATAGAAAGTAAACCCTTTCACCATCGGTGGCCGGCGTTTCCGAGGCGTAGGTGTTCTTTGGATGTCTTGGTACTTCCGGTTTGCCTTCTTTAACCTTGTTTCTCCAAAGCACATCGCCAGTTTTCAAGTCAAAGCAATAGACGATCCATGCATGTACTTCATCGACTGGGATTTCTCGACCTCTTCCATTGTAGAGCCCTTCTTTTGGTTTTTCCCAATTGCCGGCCGCATCCACGGTGGTAAGAAATACTTTATCGTCCCAAACCACAGGGCTCGACCAACCCCACCCAGGAACGTCCGTTACCCATTGAACATTTTCCGTTGTGCTCCACTTCTCCGGCAATTTGGGATTATCGGCTATTGCGGGGTTGGCATTCCCTCCCCGAAATTGCGGCCAATTGACCCCATTTTCTGACCATGAAATTGTGCCGGTTACAAGCAACAGAATGGACAGTGAAAATTTAAATAGAAGTTTCGAGTGTATAGTCATCTGGGTAAGGGTAATTATGAGATGTCTTGGACTAGGCAAATCTTTTGAATTTATAGAGGGCTTCAAGTACAATCTTACAGGTTTAGGATGCTCACCTATTCCTTTAGGTCGACCACAATTCATAAGCCCGCTGCAGCAGTGGTACATAATTCGGATGTTCTTAGTAGGCCTTACGGAACATGCGGCTCTTGCCGTGGTGCGAACCTTGCTGGTGTGGAATTTCCGAATTGTTTCAATCCAGGGACTTTTGCTCCGCGATTTTCCAGGTTACAACAGGTCGAGGATCCCATGGATCTACCTCCGAGTATGATCAAGTCGAAATGGTTTTCAGCAGAAGGCATGTCGATCGAGCATGATAAAATTCTGATGTACCAAGCAACCAAGTTATATAGGCTTTACTCTTGAGCAACATTGAATCTCTGGTTCTCAGCAGTACCTTAGTATCTTTGTAACTCTGTTTCTGAATAACTTTGCGCATAACTTGAGGATAACCCGATCCGATTTTAGTTGCTAGTCGGAATCCCTCAAATCAGCTTGGCAGAAAGCATTTGGGAGAGCTTCCAGCGGGTAGCTGAGACGGAGGTGCGACCGGCCTCCGAATCCTTCGAACCTGATGCGACTAAAACCGCCGTAGGGAATCCTTGCCACCTAGAGAATTAAAGAAGGAAGGATCCCGAAAGGGGGCTGAAGTCGTGTCGCAATATTGATTTTATGGACGACACAATCAAACCTCTACAATCCACTGACCACAGCTTATTCCCAAATTCCAGACGTATTTATGTGCAAGGCAGCCGTCCTGACATTCAGATTCCCATGCGGGAAATTGCCTTGCAGGATTCGCGCCTTCCCGATGGAACCTTGGAAGGGAATGACCCCATTCGGGTATACGATACTTCCGGTTCCTGGGGTGATCCGCAATTTCACGGTGATTGCACGCGTGGCCTTCCAAAACTGAGGGAGGGCTGGATTCTGGAACGGGAAGATGTGGAAAGTTACGAAGGCCGGTCGGTAAAACCCCAGGACGATGGTTATCTGTCCGAGGCGCATAAAGATACTGCCGCCGAAAAGAACGGCAGCCGGCAGTTTATCGGATTTGACAATACATCTCGCCAGATTTACCGCAGTAAATCTGGACGTGGCGTGACCCAGCTTCATTACGCTAAGCAAGGTATCATTACTCCAGAGATGGAATACATTGCCATCCGAGAGAACATGAAACTGCAAGCATATCGTGAGGGCTTGGAAATGTCCGACTCGGCTGATCGTAATTCGCTGAATATTCAACATCCCGGACAGTCATGGGGCGCCTCGATTCCCAAGGAGATAACTCCGGAATTTGTTCGTTCAGAAGTGGCACGCGGACGGGCCATTATTCCCTCCAATATCAACCATCTGGAATTGGAACCCATGATCATCGGTCGGAATTTCTTGGTTAAAATCAACACAAACATTGGCAACTCTGCTGTAGCATCCTCTATAGAGGAAGAAGTTGAGAAAATGCGATGGTCAGTCAAATGGGGTGGGGACACACTTATGGATCTTTCCACCGGTAAAAATATTCACCAGACCCGCGAATGGATTCTCCGCAATTGCCCAGTGCCCGTTGGAACCGTACCTATTTACCAGGCCCTTGAAAAAGTAAATGGCAAAGCCGAGGAACTGTCTTGGGAGATTTTTGCCGACACGCTAATCGAGCAAGCCGAACAGGGTGTTGATTATTTCACTATTCATGCCGGTGTACTGCTGCCGTTTATTCCGATGACCGCCAAACGCATGACAGGTATTGTCAGTCGAGGTGGATCGATTCTAGCCAAGTGGTGCCTAGCTCATCATAAAGAGAATTTCCTCTACACTCACTGGGATGACATTTGCGATATCATGGCCGCTTACGACGTCTCCTTCTCTATTGGTGACGGACTGCGGCCGGGTTCCATTGCCGATGCCAACGATGAAGCCCAGTTTGCCGAACTCAAAACACAGGGAGAACTGACTCGCCGCGCTTGGGAGTTTGGAGTACAAGTCATGAATGAAGGCCCGGGTCATGTACCTATGCATATGATACAGGAAAACATGGAAAAGCAACTCGAATGGTGCGACGAGGCTCCTTTCTATACTCTTGGGCCACTCACTACGGATGTGGCGCCCGGATACGACCATATCACCAGCGGAATTGGCGCAGCCATGATCGGTTGGTACGGTACGGCCATGCTCTGTTACGTCACTCCAAAGGAACACCTTGGTCTTCCTAACAAGGATGACGTTCGTGAAGGAGTTATCACTTACAAAATTGCTGCTCATGCGGCCGATTTGGCCAAAGGCCATCCTGCAGCGCAATATAGGGACAACGCTCTCTCAAAAGCCCGATTCGAGTTTCGTTGGGAAGATCAGTTTAACCTCTCACTCGATCCGGAAAAAGCTCGGTCTTTTCACGATGAGACTTTACCTCAAGAAGGGGCCAAGTCTGCCCACTTCTGTTCAATGTGCGGCCCCAATTTTTGTTCGATGAAAATTACCGAGGATGTACGGCGCTACGCTGAAGAAAAAGGTATGACAGAAGAAGAGGTGTTTTTTCGCGGCATGGAGAAGAAGTCCGCCGAGTTCAAGGAACGTGGCGGGGATATCTATGTTTCAAAAACTTGAGGAAAAACAATGACCATTACCATCAACGATGAAATGCGATCGCTAACTGACCCTTCGACGTTGTTTGATTTACTCCAGTCCATGGAACTTGCGGAGCAAAACGGAATTGCCGTGGCCATAAACGAGCAGGTGGTTACCAAAGTCGACTGGCCAGACTATACTTTACAGGAAACGGACCGGGTGACTATCATACAGGCAACCCAAGGTGGCTAAAATTGGTTTTCATTCAATGAAGAGTTCACTGGAAGACAGATTGTCAGGTACATTCGGCCAGCATTTTGAAGCTCGCAAAGTTGAGGAGTTTATCGGGGTGTGTGGCCATTATTATTGGCCTCGAATAGCCAATGATGGTTCAAACTTCTTAGCGGTCATCGGCGATGGCCGCCCATATAATAAAGGATTTAGACGCTCAGCTCTATAAATTCAGTAAGAAATAGAAACTTGCTCGAAACCATCGTCATATCTCTGGAAAGCCATTATCCCAATGAACAAGATTGGGTGGTGAAGCTTTTTGAAGCAGGCTTGTCTCGCTATCATTTACGCAAACCTTTTTTGACAGATGAGGAGTTGGAAGAATACCTGAGCCAGATTCCGGAGAAATGGCTCCGGCAAGTGATTCCCCATCAGAGCCACTATATGGTTGAAGCTCGCGACCTTGGTGGCTGGCACTTTAAGGACGATGCCAAAAATCTTCAGAAGGCAGAAGCGCTCATGAAATCACGCCAGAAGTCCCTTATTCTTAGCCGGACAATTCACAGTCTCGACGATTTGAATGAAGATTTGAGTCAATGGGACTACGTGATGTTAGGTCCCGTATTCCATTCAATTTCCAAAGGAAACTATGGCCCCAAGTGGGAAGAGGCTCAATTAACCGCAGCCTTACGTTACTGCAAAGACGCTTACCGGACCCGTGTTTACGCGCTGGGTGGTGTAGATGAATCCAAATCCCAGCGCTGTGAGCGTATGGGTTTCGATGGCCTGGCCTTATTGGGTTGTATTTGGAAAACCCCCAATCCGCTGGAATCTTTTTTAAAGGTGAAATTGGCAGTGGAGGAAAATTTCAGATCATGAGCCATTTTCTCATGCAATGCATCACCATGGACGGTATTGTATTATCCCATAATGAACAAGTGAAGGAGCTATGCAATGCCGGCGCAAAATGGATTCAATTACGCATGAAAATGGCAAAACCTGAAGAGGTGGAAGCGGTAGCCGTGGAAGTGCTACCGATTTGCAGCGACCACGATACCTTGTTGGTTATCAACGATCATTTGGACGTGGCCATAAAGACCGAAGCCGGGGGTGTGCACCTAGGAAAGGAAGACACCGATTGGAAAACCGCGCGCAGTTTGGCTGGACCGGACATGGTAATTGGTGGAACAGTAAATACTTTGCGGGATGCCCGGGCGGCCCTGGCCTGTGAGTGTCTCGACTATGTGGGGGTCGGTCCTTATCATTTTACGGAAACCAAAAAGAATCTTTCACCGGTTCTTGATAAGAATAGTTTTAGCGAAATTATGGAATTCTTGGGTGAATTGCCCAAAGTGGTAATTGGAGGAGTAATACCTGAAGATTTGCCATCTATTGCCACGTTAGACGCGGATGGAGTAGCTATTTCTTCTGGATTATTTGCCAACGGATCGGTGAACGAAAATTTTAATGCTTACTTGCAAAGTTGGCCGGGCGGAAGCTGAACAAAACTCATATGGATACAATTAAGTCAAAAGCCCTATTCATTGCGGACCGGCAGTTTGAATCCCGCCTGTTTTTGGGCACGGGTAAATATGCTTCCGGTGCGGCTATGTCCGCCAGCTTGGATGCCAGTGGTACTGAGATGGTGACCATGGCCATGCGGCGGGTGCTTGCGAGAGGCGAGGAAGACGCGATCCTCGATTACTTGGATCAGGATCGCTATCATTTGCTCCCCAATACATCCGGAGTACGGGATGCAAAGGAAGCTTTGTTTGCCGCCGAGCTGGCACGGGAGGCATTGCAAACGAATTGGCTAAAGCTGGAAATACATCCGGATCCGAAATATTTGATGCCGGATCCACTGGAAACACTCGAAGCGACCCGGGAGTTGGTGAAACGCGGATTTGTCATTCTACCATATATACACGCCGACCCGGTCTTGTGCAAACAGCTTGAGGATGTCGGGGCTTCTGCAGTTATGCCATTGGGGGCTCCCATAGGAACCAATCAGGGACTTGAATCACGGCGTTTTCTGGAAATCATTATCGAGCAATGCCAGGTCCCAGTGGTTATCGACGCTGGATTGGGGACTCCCTCCCACGCAGCCGAAGCTTTGGAAATGGGTGCCGACGCGGTGTTGGTAAACACGGCCATCGCTGCTGCTAAGGATCCTACAGCCATGGGCCGGGCGTTTAAACTGGGAGTAGAGGCTGGGCGTCTGGCCTTCGAAGCGGGTAAGGGCAAAGTTTCTTCATTAGCTGTCGCCTCTTCACCTTTAACAGAATTTCTTGAGACGCTGGAATAATAACGTGGGTTTCAAAGATCAGTTTGATTGTTATGGATGGGATGAGGTCAAAGCTTCCATTCAGTCCAAGTCTAGAGACGATGTAGAAGTCGCTTTGGCAAAACGGCCGGGTAGTTTAGATCTTGAAGATTTCTCTGCTTTGGTTTCACCGGCTGCTGCTCCCTTCCTGGAAACTATGGCCCAACGTAGTCACAAGCATACCGTGGAGCGGTTTGGCAGGGTTCAACAGCTCTATGCACCGATGTACCTGTCCAATGTGTGCAGCAATGTGTGCACATACTGCGGCTTCAGTGCTACCAATCGGATTCCGAGAAAGATCCTCAACGATGAGGAAATTTTGGCGGAGTACGTGGCTATCAAGGAAATGGGTTTCGACCATATCTTACTCGTGACAGGAGAGGCCAATAAGCGCGTCGGCGTTCCCTACTTGCAAAATGCCTTTCGACTGGCGCGTGACCTATTCTCAAACATATCCATGGAGGTGCAACCACTTAGCCAGCAAGATTACGAGGTGCTGTTGCCGTATGGACTGAGTTCCGTTCTTGTCTATCAGGAAACCTACCACCGAACTGCCTATGCTGATTATCACTTGAGTGGGATGAAGCGTGATTTTGACTTCCGGCTTGATACTCCAGATCGATTGGGTCGGGCTGGCATCAAAAAAATCGGTTTGGGGGCTCTTTATGGATTGGAAGACTGGCGGACTGATACATTTTTTACCGCCCTGCATTTGGACTACCTTGAAAAGCGGTATTGGAAAACAAGATACAGTATTTCTTTCCCACGCATTCGGCCGCATGAAGGGGATTTGCATCCGCGCTCTGTAATGTCGGACCGCGATCTGGTACAGGTCATTTGTGCTTATCGACTTTTAAACCAGGAGCTCGAGTTATCACTTTCGACCCGTGAACATGAACGCTTTCGCGACCATGCCATTCGATTGGGTATTACAACGCTTAGCGCCGGGTCTAAAACCAACCCCGGAGGTTACCAGGTAGATCCGCAAACCTTGGAGCAGTTCGAGATATCAGATGAACGAAGCCCAGCAGAAGTTGCCCAGATGATTCGCAATGCCGGCTATGAGGTAGTGTTTAAGGATTGGGATGCCACTTACGATTGCTTTCCGAAGAGCTCCCGGATGGATGCAAAAAAGAGGAGAAATTAGACCGTGTACATTAGTCTTATGAAATATTGGTCATCAAGGAATAGGAATTTGCATCTATCCTATTGCCGACAAGCCAAATTTTCCTCCTTCTCGATTTGGTTACGCGCAGTCCGCCTCCACGTCTATGAGTCGTCAATGTTAACATCACGACTCATTCAGCTCATTGGAAAGTCTAGTATCAAATTGATCAACGTCCGGAATCGTTGATATTCCATAATGGTGATTATTTTAATTTATGAGTGAACTATCACATGATGAACTGGAGCGGTATCAGCGTCATTTGAGTTTACCGCAATTTGGAGAGGCCGCTCAAGTGAAACTGAAGGAGGCTCGTGTCCTTGTGATAGGCGCCGGGGGGCTGGGGTGTCCGGCTTTACAATATCTGGCTGCTGCTGGTGTTGGTACGCTCGGGGTAATGGATTTTGACACTGTTGACCGGTCCAACTTGCAGCGGCAAATCCTTTTTAACGAGGCGGATGTGGGCAAAATAAAGGCTGAAGTTGCAGCGGCACGTTTGCGCAAAATGAATCCGTCGATTGAGGTTCTGTCTATCGCAGAAAGGTTAAATGTTGAGAATGCCATAGAATTATTTGGAAATTTCGATGTGATTGTGGATGGGTCGGATAACTTCATCACACGATATTTGGTCAACGATGCTTGCGTATTGGCTGAAAAACCATTGATTTACGGGGCTATCTATACTTTTCAGGGTCAGGTGAGCGTTTTCAATTTCAAGGGAGGTCCTACATACCGGTGCCTATTTGCCGAACCGCCCGATCCAAAAGATGCTCTGAGTTGCTCGGAAATCGGTGTCGTAGGCGTTTTGCCGGGATTAATTGGTACCTTGCAGGCAACAGAGACGATAAAAGTGATTACAGGAGTGGGAGAGCCATTGAGCGGTAGTCTGCTGATGTGGGATGTTCTGACCATGAAACAACAAATGATTCGTTTTAGCCGCAACCCTGTGGCCTCTGCGGTTACCGAGTTGAAAGAAATTGACTATGCCTGCGAGGTTGAGAATGAGACCTCCGGTCCTTTGGAAATTGAGGTGGCCGAATTCTGTGACTGGATAGCTGATGGACGCCCGCTGCAGGTTTTGGATGTCCGGGAAGATTGGGAACGGGCGATGGCTAGAATTGATTCGGTTCATATACCTTTGGGTGAATTTGTAAATGGAACTGCAGATCCCTTCAGTGCCGGATTGAAGACTGATGTTCCCACCGTAGTTTACTGTGCCAGCGGTGTCCGCAGCTTACGAGCGGCTGATATTTTGATGAACAATCATGAATTTCATTCTGTTTGGAGCTTGAGTGGTGGAATAAACGCATGGGCTCAATCCGGCGAGCTTGTCATTTTCAGTTGATGGCCATACATCCGATTCCGGCTCCGAATTATGTCTTGACGATTTCCGGTTCTGATGCTTCGGGTTGTTCAGGCGTTCAGACGGACAATCGTGCAATTCTTTCTTGCGGAGCCACTCCTTTAAACGTGATTTCCGCGTTAACCTTGCAAACAAGCGAAGGTGTTGAGTCCATAGAAATTGTGGATGCGGAACTGGTTCGCCTTCATGTGAACCGGCTTTTGAGTGCGTTTCCAGTGGGTGTTATCAAGGTCGGTATGCTCGGCAATGCCTCCATCGTGCGGGTGGTGGCCGAAACTCTGGAATACTATCCTGATGTGCATCTTGTACTCGATCCGGTTGTCCGGGCAACGAGTAGACGGTCATTGCTGGATGCGGAAGGTTTGGAATTCTTAATTAATGAACTGTTGCCCAAAAGCTACCTGTTGACCCCAAACACCGAAGAGTTGGCTGTATTGGGGCAAATTGATGGGATTCCATCTGAGATCCAAGAGAAACTGGTGGTGGATCAGATTTTGAGCCGAGGGTGTCGTGCTGTTCTGGTCAAGGGTGGCCACCGGAAAGAAAGGACAGCCAGGGATCGGCTCTATTTTGAAGACAGAATTCAGGATTTTTCTTACCAATGGATTGAGACGGAAAATACCCGTGGATCCGGATGTGCGCTGGCATCCTTAATTGCAGGTGGTCTAGCGACCGGAAAAAACCTTTTGGAGTCGGTTAATTCAGCCAAGGGAGCTATGGATCTGGCCTTAACTGAGGGAAAAAAAAGGTTCTGGCAAGGCAGGGGTCCGGCATTTTTCTAATTTTGTGTCTCGGTACTTTTCTTTGTTATTTTTGAGTAAAATGGATTTATAATGTAACCTCTTAGTCCGATCGCCGCGTTTGAAAGGTGTTCTATCTCCAATCTTAACCCTATTTGGTATGAAACTATTTAAAAACTTACGAATATTCCTGATTTTGGAATTGGGTCTCAGCTTTTATTACACCCCGGTTTTCTCTCAAGATGAGGAAGTTACCAACGACCAAGATGAGCAAGTCGAACAAATTGATCGGCCCCAGCGTGGACAAGGTGGCCAGCGAGGTCAGGGCGGTCAACATGGTCGACGCGGTCAGAGTGGAGGCCAGCAACGCGGAGGAGGATTGGGCATAAATCTCTCTAAAATGACCACTGAAGAGCGCGCAGCAGCTCTTAATAAGCACGTCAATACGATGATTGAGGAAATGGCTGAGGCAGTGGAAATTCGCGATGACCAAGTCAGAGATTTTGTTAAAGCTCAGGTGCAATTCGAATCGACTCTGGTGAAGACCCAATTACAAATGCAGTTTGTTGGGCGGGATCGTCAAAAAAGGATGTCCTTAGTGCGGGGTCTTACTGATGCTCAGTCAACTGCAGCTAAAACGATTAAGGAAATCCTTGATAAAAACCAAATGAAGCTGTACACGGCAAAAATGAAGGAACGTGTGCCCCAACAGCGTGGACGTGGGCGATAGTATAGTTTTAATTACGATTTTAATACGGGCCAGTAATTCCGGCTCATTTTTATACCAGATGCTTTGACTCGTCTTATGCAATCTCCACGAGAGAGGAATTTTATCAGCGACAACAATGCAGGGATTTGCCCCGAAGCCTTGACTGCCATGGAACAGGCAAACCAGGGACATGTCGCTGCGTATGGAACAGACCAATACACCGCAGAGGCCTGTGATCTCATCCGTCAAATTTTTGAAACGGATTGTGAAGTCTTTTTCATCTTTAGTGGCACAGCAGCCAACTCCCTGGCCCTGGCCGCTATGTGCCAGCCTTACCACAGCGTTATTTGCCACACTATGTCACACATACAGAATGACGAATGTGGAGGACCTGAGTTTTTCGGTGGTGGATTCAAACTACTCACGGTGAGTGGGCCTAATGGAAAGATAACCCCGGAAGCATTAAAAAGGACGGCCCAAAAGCGGACTGATTTACATTTTCCCAAAGTCGGAGCTGTGAGTCTTACCGAAGCTACTGAAGTAGGCACTGTCTATTCCATTTTAGAACTCGAAGCCCTGAGGAGTTCGGCGAGTGATCTGAATCTATTAATTCATATGGACGGAGCACGTTTTGCCAATGCCGTGGCCACCTTGCAGTGTTCGCCTAAAGAAATTTCCTGGAAAGTGGGCGTGGATGTCCTCAGCTTCGGTGGCACTAAAAACGGAATGGCGGTTGGTGAGGCATTAATTTTTTTCAATAAGGATTTGTCTCGAGAATTTGAATACCGTTGCAAACAGGCGGGGCATTTGAGTTCGAAGATGCGCTACCTTTCCGCGCCTTGGGTAGGCGTTTTGAAGGAGGATACTTGGTTGAAATACGCCAAAAAATCAAATACATCTGCGGGCTATTTGAGGGATGGATTGAAGAGCCTTGGCCTTAAGATTTTGTTTCCTGTCGAGGCCAATGGTGTTTTCTTGCAACTCGATGAGAGATTGATGGCGGGGATGCTTTATCGAGGCTGGAAATTCTATGATTTTATTCCAGCAGGCGGGTGCCGTCTCATGTGTAGCTGGGATACTACCCGCGAGGATGTAGACCAATTTGTGTCGGATATGGCGGACCTGATTGCGAGTGACGAAGACCGGCGCGACGAAGTGGAATTGCTTCAACACTGATGCCTAAATTTGGTTATTGGTCTTCTGTTGCTCGGATCTATTTTCTACCAGTTCTGTTTCTACCTGCATTGCTGAAAGGCCATAATCTGGAAACCGGAGAAGCGGTTCTTACGTTAAGCGCCGACCGGGTTTGGATTCTAGAGATGGATATCAATCTTACCAAATACATCCTAAGTAATCCGGAGTTGGCCGATGAAGTGCGCAGGGATTACCGATTGTTGGAAAAGGAAGGAGGTCTCAATGGGGACAATTTCAACCGTTGGGAGCTGCTGTTCATAAAGTGCGAAACGCAATTCAGGAAAGAGATGTTTGTGCTGGATTCTGGTGAACCTTTTGAAGAATTTGAGTTCTGGTTTCCGCATCCTTCAGAGCTAGCCAATGAAACCTATACTGCGATGGTGCAACAAGGACTGCATATTAAGCTGAATGCGGCAGGTCGATTGACTAGTCGAAGCTCTCCCTTACAGTTTCGTTTTCCGGTCGATATTGGAGAGGTTATTCTTACAACCGTTCGTCCCAAGGCTCAATGGATTATGACAGGGGAGGTGAGCCAACCGGTGACTTTGGGCGGCTCTGGTATTCAACTTGAAAGGACTGGATTCTTTGCCACCTTCGGCCGATACTCGAGAATCGGCTTTATACATATTGTTCCGCGGGGCTTAGACCATATTCTGTTTTTGCTGGGATTGTTTTTACTTGTGGCGCGTATTAAGCCATTGCTCATCCAAATTACGGCTTTTACTGCAGCGCACACTTTGAGTCTCGGCTTGAGTATTTACGGGTTGGTATTACTGCCTTCAAATTGGGTTGAGCCTCTAATCGCGCTTTCCATTACTCTCGTAGCCATTGAGAATGTATTCACAGACAAGATACGCTCATGGAGGACGCTCGTTGTATTTCTGTTTGGCTTGCTCCATGGACTCGGATTTGCTGGTGTGCTTTCCGAAGTAGGTCTGCCTCAAGGTCAGTTCGTGACTGCGTTGATTTCGTTTAACGTTGGCGTGGAGATCGGACAACTAAGCGTCTTGCTGTTTGCTTTCGTCATCCTAGGTGCTTTTCGCAATAAAGGATGGTATCGAAAAAGACTGACTATTCCAATTTCCTGCCTGATCGGCGCAGTGGGTCTGGTCTGGGCTATTCAGCGCGTTGTTGCCTAATTTCATAGACACAATGCCGTTCTCCGTTCAGGATATGTTCCAGCCGGCGGACTTTGGCTTCTTTACCCAGGCTCATTTGAAAGGCCTCAAGCTCGGAGTCGCATAATCCAGTACAGGATTGGGCCGCTTAGCAGATAGGACAATGGTTTTCAATTAACAGGTACGTATCACTTTTGCTCGCTTGGGTTCGGCCATATAGCCTTCACCTGATCTGATCTTGGAAAGTTGGCGTATTTTTTCAAGGTCCTTTGTCGGTTGAGCACGTCCGAATATTCGGCAACCTTTTTTTGGCCCGATGTTCGAGAACCTTGTCTAAATTTTTCTTGCCAAATGTTTTTTCGATTCCATCAACGAAGCTGAATAATAGATCCTTGTGACGATAAGGAAAAAATACTTCCGATTGAGGGGTCAGTTTCTAGAATTTAACAGGACGGCCCATCGGACGAGGACGTTCTTCAAATTCTACCCAACCTTTTTGTTGGAAGCTGTAAAGGTGTAATCGTATCGATATCGAGGATACACCAAGTATATCGTCCAATTCCTTTGACTCCTAAGGTCCGCCGATTTTCAGGAGGTGCAAAATTCTCTCGTTGGCTTTGGGTTTTTCCTTGGAAGCTTTTTCTATCGCTTGAGAATCAAATTAGACAGCACCTGGTCTTTATAAAGAAAAATCTTGAAAAAGTATCCTTCGATTTTGTGGCACAAAAATAGGAAAGGCTTTGCACCCTCATCTATTTAAAAAGCTTTTTTGTGCTCTTAGAGCATTTCCTTTACTAGCTCGCGTTCGGTGCGCAGTTCGTCCACGGTTGCCTCAAGTTTGGATTGTCCATATTCATTGAGAGAAACGCCTTGCACGATTTCATATCCGGATCCCGTGTTTCTAATGGGGAAGGAAGAAATGAGGCCTTCATTTACTCCGTAACTGCCGTCTGAGCTAACACAAACACTGGTCCAGTCGCCGGCATGGGTGGGATTGGTTAGGGAACGAACCGTATCAACAATCGCATTAGCAGCTGATCCGGCAGAGGAGGATCCACGAGCTTCAATAATGGCTGCACCACGTTTTTGGACAGTTGGTATGAACGTGTCTTTTAACCAACTGTCATTTTCGATGACTTCTCCAGCGCTTTCACCGTTGATTTTGGCGTTATAGAAATCGGGATACTGTGTTGCTGAATGATTTCCCCAGATGGTCATGTTTGTAACTGAAGTGACATCCACCTTGGCTTTTTGGGCTAATTGCGTTTTTGCCCGATTCTCGTCAAGCCGGGTCATGGCAAACCAACGATCACTGGGGATGTCTTGGGCGTTATTCATCGCAATGAGGCAATTGGTATTGCATGGATTACCTACAACGAGGGTACGGACGTCTGAAGCCGCGTGATTCTGGATGGCCTTTCCTTGTCCAGTGAAAATTTTCCCATTGATTTCCAGGAGGTCTCCTCTCTCCATGCCAGCCTTACGTGGAACGCTTCCTACTAGTAGACACCAGTTGGCACTTTTAAAGCCTTCTTCCGGATTCAGAGCCGGTTTTATATCTGTGAGAAGTGGAAATGCGCAATCATTCAACTCCATGATCACGCCTTTTAATGTGTTTTCTGCCTGAGGAATTTCAACGAGATTTAGCGCTACCGGCTGATCGGGTCCGAACATGGATCCTGACGCAATTCTAAAAAGTAGTGAGTAGCCGATTTGTCCGGCTGCTCCTGTGACCGCAACACGTATGGGTGAATTCATTTTTGTACTATTTATAGAAGTTGTTTGGTCTAAATTGTGATTCGATATCACCTGCTTTCAAAGCCGGGAGTGGTTAAACGAACCTGAGTGCCAAAGAAGCGTGCAGTTTTTCTAGAGTTGTCACCGTCGTTTCCCAATCGATACACGCATCCGTGATTGATACCCCGTATTTAAGGTTCGGGATGGGTTGAGGAAATTTTTGATTACCTGCGTTTATGTTGCTTTCCACCATCGCTCCAATTATGGAGTGGTTGCCAGCTTTAATTTGTTCAATAACTGAATCAATGACTTTGGGTTGATTTTCATGCTTTTTTGCGCTGTTGGCATGGGACGCGTCTACCATGATGGCCTGTTTCAATTCAGCCATCTCTAATTGTGATTCGTAATCCCGGATAAACTCCGGTGCGTAATTGGGACCTGAGTTTCCGCCACGCACAACCAGGTGACAATTTGGATTTCCTCTTGTTGTGACTGCGGAAGACGTGCCGTCACGGTTGATACCCAAAAAAGTTTGTCGTTGTCTGGCTGCTTTAATAGCATTCACCGCTGCGGTCATGCTTCCGTCGGTGCTGTTTTTAAATCCCAGAGGCATGGATAAACCAGATGCCATTTGACGGTGGGTTTGTGATTCGGTGGTTCGAGCTCCAATGGCTGACCAGCTAATTAAGTCACCGATGTATTGAGGCGTTATGGGGTCGAGAAGTTCGGTGGCAGTTGGAACGCCAAGATCAATGAGCCGATTTAAAAAGGTTCGAGCTACTTCCAGGCCTCGCTCGAGGTTGCAGGTTCCATCCAGATCGGGATCCATAATTAGGCCTTTCCAGCCAAGCGACGTGCGTGGTTTTTCAAAATAAGCCCGCATGACAATGCATAATCGGTCAGTTAGTTGATCTGATAGCTTCTTCAATCGTGTGGCGTATTCGAAACCGGCATCGACATCGTGTATTGAACAAGGGCCTACAATTACTAAGAGGCGGGAATCGTCTCCAAAAATGATATGCTCAATTTCTTCGCGTGACTGAGAAACAAATTGGGCGGCCTCTTCAGTTTTTGGTACGCGGTCTCTGAGCTCCGTAGGGCTTGGAAGTGGATTAGTGCTTAATACATTAACGTCCGTGACCTTGGTTTGGACGGATGGCGTGTGGGAATCAGAGCTCATATGAAAAGGTCCAGAAAAATAAAGAACTCGTTACATAGGTGAACCGAACAGAATTCCAGCTAAAAGTGCAGTGATTTTACGTTCAGGTGTAAAAAGGCTGGTTGCCTACCCCTAAGCAACCAGCCATATTCTTTTTCTCAATCATTTACTCTAAGCTTCTATTTAACGAGATATTGTGGAATTTATTGCTACATTAGCAACGATTGTCAAGCTTTCATGTTGAAAAATTTACCTTTTTATGGCGACTGAGAAAATTCTGAATGGATACTACTTGTACCGTCCTGCAGCCTGGATATCGGCCTCTGATGAGGATGCTTCCGGATTTCTTCAAAGTCAGTTCAGCAATGACCTGAGCGGATTAAGGGTAGGAGAGGTCAAATATGGGCTCTGGTTGGATCAAAAAGGAAAAGTCCACGGCGACAGCTTTATCCTACGTTCTGATGAGGAGGAACATTTTCTCATGAGTTACGCTACCAACGAGGCCTCACTGCTTGAAAAGCTAAATCGGTTTATCGTCGCAGACGATGTTGAACTTGAAGGTTTGGCGGATCAGCACTGGGGCATATTACTATTGGGAGACGGCTTGAAATTCGTTAAAAACTTTGAACTTGGCAATGACGGCTCAGCAATTCTCTCGATTGAAAACGAAACCGTATATTGTTTTCCAGGGCGCCGTTGCCAACAACCGTCAATGGAACTCATTTGCCGTTCCGAGGCCTTACCAATTTTAGAAACTTCAGTCGTTGACAGCTGCCCCGGTATATATGCGCTGTCCGAAGCAACCGTCGAAGGGCTTCGTGTTTATAGCGGTTTTCCGAAAGTCCCGATAGATATTGGTCCGACCGAACTTCCTCAAGAAGGCGGGTTAGAGAAAGATGGTGTAAGTTTTAATAAAGGGTGTTATCTCGGTCAGGAAGTGATGTCTCGACTTCAGTCCATGGGCCAGGTCCGGAGGTCTTTACGGGTTGTTGTTTCGGATCAGGTCCTCGAATTCGGAGCTCCGATTTATTGCGAAAATAAAAAGGTAGGAGTGGTTAAGTCTTCCATTTCCGAAAACGGAAGAACAGCTGGCTTGGCGTTAATCAGCAACAGTACATTTGAAGGCTCTGCCCTTTGTGTTGGCGAGCCTGGAAGTGGAATCCTCTTAAATCTTGTCCCATCCTGATATGGCCGATACACATGAAGAGTTGATTGAGTTTTTCAAAAAATCCGGAGCCAACGAAACGCAGGCGGATACCATGGCCCGGCAGATGGTTAAGCGTGCAGTTAAACTCTCTGATGAGCGAGATTGGGACGAAACTCAAGCTATGGAATATCTTTTGAAGCTCTTTGTGGAAGGCCGCGAGAATTCAGATTAGGCGAGTTGGTACTGTTTCTTATGGGGTCAATTGGTTTTGAAATTTCGAGTCTCATTCTGAATTGACGAAATATTCTTATTCGCCTTCGGTAGTCCGTTTTTCGAAACTGGTTATATTCCTCAACTCATTTTGAAGCCGAAAGTTTTATTTAGCCTTCATGAATAAAGCAGAACTTGTCCTCAGTGTCCAAAGAAGTCTGGGAGGCGACACTTCCGAAGCTCAAGCCGAAGGTGCGATTGATACGGTGGTTGATGCCATTAAAAACAGCGTTAGAGAAGCAGACGAAAAGGTGAAAATCAAAGGCGATACTTCAGAAGCCTTGGCTATTCAATTAATGGGTTTTGGTACTTTTTACGTTGCCCGTCGCAATGCCCGCACAGGGGTAAATCCTGCCACCGGTGAAAAGATTAAAATCGACGCTTCCAAAGTCGTAAAGTTTAAACCTGGTGCCGGACTGAAAGCCTTAGTGTGATTAAATTTATATGAATCGCGGGCCCGTAGCTTTTCTAAAACTGCGGGATTTCTTATTTCAAAAGATAAAGTCTTTCAAATACTAGCCGGATGGTTGAACAAGCTCAGGATTTTTTCAGAGAATCTTTCTACAATGACCCCGCTGTGGTGGCGTATGCTCCTGGCAGAATCGAGTTTGTGGGCAATCATACTGACTATAATGGAGGAAAGGTTCTTGGTATTGCGATTCAACAGGGTATTTACTGTGCGCTTTCTTATCGGAATGATCGAAAAGTCCTGGGCGTCAGTCTGGATGGGGAACCTACATTTACCTCATCACTGGATGATCTGGAAACGCTTAGTGAGGACGGCCATTGGTCACGGTATCCTCTTGGGGTTGTGTGGGCCATTCAGAAAAAAGGAATTAAATTGGAACGTGGTTTCAATCTTGCAATCTTCTCCAACTTGCCGATGGGGGCTGGATTGAGTAGCAGCGCTGCCTTGGAATTGTCGATCGCTTACGCTGTTCTGGCTGATGAAAAACATGGGTTTTCTAAAAAAGATTTAGTGAAAATTTGCATGTATGCAGAAAACAACTACGTTGGAGTTCCATGCGGAATTTTGGATCAAGGAGTTTCCGGATTTGGACGCGAAGACCAACTGGTCTATATCGATTGTAAGACAGAATCGTTTTCAAATGTGGGGATCCCCCAGGGCACGCATTTTTGGATCTTTAATTCAAATACTCAGCATAGTCTTACGGATTCCCTTTATTCTGAAAGATTCTCCGAATGTGCAGAAGGCCTGAAGGTTGCAGAGGGTTTTAGACCAGGTATTGAGTGTTTGGCCGATTTTCCTTTATCGAAACTGGATTCCCTTGCCGATCATCTTAGCCGCAAGATTTACAAACGGGTGAAACACGTATTATATGAAAACCAGCGCGTAAATGATGTGGCGAGGCACCTCCTTAGCGATTCGGTCGATCTGAGAACCATTGGAAATTTTCTTTATGACTCTCATGAAAGTTCCCGGAATCTTTTCGACAACAGCACGAAGGAACTGGACTTTCTGGTAAGCCATTTAAGAGAAATTAAATCCGTATATGGGGCACGTCTTACCGGTGGGGGATTTGGTGGTGCTGTCATGGCCTGGACATCAATCGATTTCAAGAAATCCGACGCAGCCATTATTTCTAAGTTATATGAAGCTGCATTTGATCATCCTCCCCGCATTCTTCACTGCAAAAGCGGCGACGGTGTCCACCTCATCTAATCACCACCGTTATGATA
>DDZZ01000021.1 GCA_002346535.1 Opitutales bacterium UBA2995
CTATATCTTCCAGAAACTCTTGAGTGATGGTACTTATTTTGACGCTGATGTTTTTGATGTATCTCCTATTAATCATGAAATCTAAGATCTACCTTGTTACTGCCGTTTTAATTGGTTCGCTGTTGATCGCCAAGGCAGATAAGTCAGTGGGCTACGGCATGATCCTATTAGATAAGGACAGTCGTGATGTAACCTTTCAGTTTCACTCGACTGATTACAAGACCCAGGATCCGATTGATATCGATGTTCCTGGGTGGCCGAAGCGGGTAAGGGTGTCAGGGAAGTAATTTCTCTTTACTTGCCTCGGCAAATTTAATGGTTCTCTTTTAATAGCGTGATTAACCCTATTACCCTGAGTTTTCTATGTACCTTAGTCCGTGGGGCCTGGCTTTGTTTGGGTGTTTCGCTGTTATGTATTTTGACAGCCTCGGCGGATAACCCACCCAATATTATCCTCATCATGGCGGATGATTCTGCAGTGGATAATTACAGTTGTTACGGAAGTAGCTATTTTTCCACCCCAAGGCTGGATCAATTGGCCGCCACTGGTGTGAAGTTTAACCAGGCCTATTCCACACCTGTCTGCACTTCCAGTCGGGTAAAGATTATGACAGGTCGGTCGAACGTGCGTAACTACGTAATTTTCGGTTGCCTAGACCGGGAAGAAATCACATTTGCTGATATGTTGAAGGAGGCTGGATATGCAACGGTTGTTGCCGGTAAGTGGCAGTTGCACGGTGCACCGAATGGATCTCTTCCCTCAGACACCGGTTTTGATACATTTTGTCTTTGGAATTTTCCCGGGGCAATTGGAAATCGTTTCTGGGATCCTAATCTTGTCCAAGACGGCCATCTGTTAGAAACCTCTGAAAAGGATTATGGCCCGGATATTGTTTCGGACTTTTTGATTGATTTCATCAAGGAAAATAAAGACGGACCTTTCTTTGCTTACTATCCAATGATCCTGGTCCACAATCCATTTCTGCCTACCCCGGATAGCAAACCTGTAAAAGGGCAGAGTAAGAAGCAAGAGGCCTTGGAAAATTACCGTGACATGGTATCTTATGCTGACAAGATTGTGGGCAAGATCGTGGATTCACTAAACGAGTTGGGAATTCGAGATAACACCATCGTTATTTTTACCGCCGACAACGGAACCAATCGCTCGTTGACTTATCCCTTTCACGGGGAGCAACGCAAAGGTGAAAAAGGACTCGCTACTGAGCGAGGTACCCATGTACCGCTCATCGTCAATGCTCCCAGCATTATTCCGGAAAAAATCGTTTCCGATGACTTGATCGAATTTTCAGATATATTGCCGACGCTTGCGGAAATTGCCGGAGCAAAACTTCCCGATGTGGAGCTGGACGGGGTCAGTTTTTGGCCTCAATTGCAGGGTAAGAAAGGAAATCAGCGCGATTGGATTTACCAGTATCATTTTCCTAAATACGACCTTGCGGCCGCCCCTCACGGGCATGGCATCTACAACCGGGAGATCATTTGGGCTCAGAATCACTCATACAAACTTTACGATGATGGATCCTTTTATGCTGTGGTGGATCACGAGGAACTGGAGGATATCAAAGAGAGCAAAGGATCCCGCGATGCCGAACGCGTCAGGAAACTGCTACAGAAGGCGATAGAGTCCATGCCAAAAACGTCTCCAAAACTGGCGCCCGAATATGGTCCTCCACCGTTGGTGAAGAATTAAATCTTTAATCTTCTTTCTTGAAATTATGTAGGAGCGGTTTTAATTGCGATTTGCCAGGAAAAGGAATCGCAGCTAAAGCAGCTGCTAAAATTAATAAGACATGAAATTCCTAAATAAACGAAGATTAATAATCCCTTGGTTGGTTCTTTCAACTTGGTCTTCAGAAGCAAAAATTAAAAACGTTCTCCTTCTAATTTCGGATGATCTCAAGGCTAGTACTCTGGGTTGTTATGGTGATCCGATGGTGAAGACGCCCAACATTGATGCTTTGGCCGCTGAAGGTGTATTATTTAAGCGAGCCTATTGTCAGGGCATGACCTGCGGGCCCTCTAGAATGTCCTTTATGTTCAGCCGCTATAAGGGGGATCATGGAACTAGCCTGGGCGAAAATTTTATCAACCAAGGCATTTACAGCGGTCGGGTTGGAAAGATTTTCCACATGCGCGTTCCGGGAGATATTATAGCAGGAACGAATGGCGTGGATTACGAAGAGTGTTGGACCGAGCGATTCAATTCACATGGTCTCGAGGCCCATACAGTTGGTTTGTATTCGTTATATAACTACAATATTTTTAAGACAGAGATGCGGGACCGCGCATCTACAGCCGAGAGGGACCGGTGGTTTGTCTCCGTGCAGTATGAAGGCGATGGCTCAGATCAACCGGACTACAAGACCGCTTCCAAGACAATCGAGTTACTGAACGAAAGAAAGGATGAGCCCTTCTTTATTGCAGTCGGGTTTGTTCGACCGCATTACCCCAATGTCGCACCCAACCAGTATTTTGACCTCTATCCCTGGCAAGATATTAATTTGCCTGAAGTCGTTGACGGTGACTTGGAGGACATTCCGAAGATTGGTCACACCAGGGTTACCAGCTTGAATGACCCTATTGGAAAATACCCTGATAATCAAAAGAAGTTTTGGGGTTCCTATTATGCGACCATCACCTACATGGATGATCAAGTTGGCCGCATCATGGGTGAACTGAAAAAGCTTGGTTTGCGGGATTCCACTGTGGTGGTGATCATCAGCGACCATGGCTATCTTTTGGGAGAACATCATTTTTGGCAGAAGAATAACCTGCACGAAGATGTGACCAACGTACCGATGATCATTTCAGCGCCGGGAATGAAGACGGGTGTCTCCGATGCATTTGTTGAGCTGATTGACGTATATCCGACTGTATCTGAGCTCGTTGGTGTGGGTATTCCGGATACCGTTCAGGGGAAAAGCCTTATCCCCATACTAAAAAATACAAAGGCGAAAGTCCGGGATGAAGCGTTCAGTGTTGGCAATGGAAATAACGGTTTTTCCATCCGTTCCAAGGGATGGACTTACATATGGTACAAGGATGGCTCGGAAGAACTCTACGACATGAACAAGGACCCTAAGCAATTTATAAATTTGGCATCCAATTCTAAACATAAAAAAACTTTGGCTCGCTTGCGCAAAGAGCTAGACCAACGAGTCGAGTTGGCGGATTTGAAAAAGGGATAATTAAGAAGTAAGGAGTAAGTAGTGAGAAGTAAATATGGTAGCTTTGGACTATTGGGGATAATAGGTGGATTGCTCTTGTTTGGGCTGATCTCCAGGGCCAGCCACACTAATGTCGTCATTATTCTTTGTGACGATGTCGGTTTCGAATGTTTCGGCAGTTATGGTAGTGAAGAATATTATACACCGCGATTAGATACTATGGCTGAGGAAGGAATTCGGTTTACGAATGTGCATTCTACTCCGCTTTGCACGCCGAGCCGCGTCAACTTGATGACGGGCAAATCGAATGTGTTTAACTATTATGATTTTGGCGTATTCCCAAGGGAGGAGTCTACATTCGCCCAGCATTTCAAGTCGTTGGGATATGCTACTGCAGTCGCCGGCAAATGGCAACTTCAGTTGGAGGACAAAGGAATTACCCCAACCGACGCCGGGTTCGACACATACTGCCTTTGGAACATGCCTCTAACGAGCAGAGAGCGCTATTGGAATCCTTCCTTCGATAAAAACGGCAGCCTCATAAAACTACCCAAAGATTCCTACGGACCAAAAGTGGTCAACGATTTTATAATTGAATTCATCAAAGAGAATAAAGACAGACCATTCATGGTATACAATCCTCTCATTCTGCCCCACAGCCCGTTTCCGCCTACTCCACATAGCAAGAACCTGAAAGAAACCGATGAAAAAAAGAACTTCATTGATATGGTCGAATACATTGATTTTGTGGTGGGTCGGCTGGTGGATAACTTGGAGGAACTGGGTTTACGTGAAAACACTCTCATCCTGTTTACCTCGGACAATGGTACCCATGACCGAATAATCTCTGAGCTCGATGGGAAGCAAATTCCTGGACGTAAGGGCTACACGAAGGATTATGGTACGCGTGTCCCGCTGATCGTTAATTTTCCCGGTGTAATCCCCGGAGGACAGGTGAATGAGGACTTGATATGCTTCTCGGATATTTTCCCTACCATTGTCGAGGCTGCTA
>DDZZ01000007.1:0-41666 GCA_002346535.1 Opitutales bacterium UBA2995
CTCATTTGACTTGCTACGAAGTTAGGGGGCCGGTCATTCCTGTTGCTCAGGAATAGGTATTCTCTTTTTGATCATTGCCATTGATGTTTATGGGTTAGGGGTATGTTTTACTTGATTTCCGTAGAAACCGATGAACTTTAAAACTATCCCTTTAATTTTAGTTCTCAGTTGTCTTTTGGCAGTTCCAACTTCTTCACAAGATAATCACCTTCGACAAATTAAGGACAAGCCCAACCTCATCTACATTATGGTGGATGATTTAGGGTACGGTGACTTGAGTTGTTTTGGGCAGAAGTCATTTGAGACTCCAAAAATTGACCAGCTGGCAGCAGAGGGTATGAAGCTGACTGATTACTACTCGGGCAACACAGTATGCCGGCCTTCAAGGCTTTATCTCTGGACAGGTTTGGACGCCAGACACTCCCCCATTATTGGTAATACGCCTTATGCTTTAAAGAACTCGGATGTCACCGTAGCAGAATTGTTGAAAGAGGTCGGATATACGACCGGCGGCGTTGGTAAGTGGGCTCTGTTCAATGGGGAGGATGGTCATCCCAATGATCATGGATTCGATTTTTGGATGGGGTTTTTGGATCAAGGCCGAGCTCATAATTTTTATCCACATTACTTATGGCGCAATCGCGAACACGTACCATTGGCGGGAAACTTGCTCGGTCCAGGCCATGAACCCTATCGTGGTCGTGTGGCCAATGGCCGGCAGACCTATTCACACGATGTAATGACCAAAGAAGCTTTGGGGTTTATTCGTCGGAATGCAGATAATCCATTCCTGCTCCACGTTCATTGGACCATTCCCCATGCCAATAATGAGGGTGGTCGGGTTTGGAAGGACGGTATGGAAGTTCCGAGTTATGGTGAATTCGAAAACAAGGACTGGCCTAATCCCGAGAAAGGATTTGCTGCCATGGTCACTCATATGGACCGCGATGTTGGGAAGATCATGGCACTCCTTAAAGAGCTCAATATCGACGACAACACACTTCTGATATTTACGTCCGACAATGGTCCTCACCATGAAGGGAATCATCACCACACCTTCTTTGATTCCAATGGACCCTTAAAGGGATTCAAACGCGATTTATACGAAGGAGGAATTCGAGTTCCAACAATTGCCCGATGGCCCGGAAAAATTAAAGCCGGATCGAGTTCGGCATTTCCTGCAGCTAATTGGGATTGGCTACCGACCGCCTGTGAGTTAGCGGGTTCAAAAACACCTAAAGATCTGGACGGGATGTCTTTGATTCCTGCCCTAATGGGTAAAACTGAAAAACGAACTTCGCCATTGTTTTGGATTTATGAAGAACGGCGAGGCAAAAAGACCGCCATTCGGTTGGGCAAATGGAAAGCCATTAAAAATTCTGAAATCGGAGATTGGGAGCTTTACGATTTATTTCAGGACATCGGGGAGGAAAATGATCTCGCTGAAAAAAACCCGGAATTTCTTGAGGGAATGGTGCGCTTGTTGGAGAATGGTTAATGTATTCAGATTTCTTTACTTATAGCGCCCGCTGCCAATTTAATTTAAATGAAGTTTACTTCCAAACTACTGAAGATCGCCATTGTATTGCACGAGAACGTTCGAACTATTCTGAAAAACCGGTTCACTCTTTGGCTTTTTAAAGAGGGATGAGAAGAACAGGGAATCGAAGTTGAAATTGTTTGGGGTATCGATCGGGCTTTCGATGCTGACCTTTTATATCCTCGCATTCCATTGACGGTAATACCGGATGACTATGTTGAGTTCCTTTCTGAATACCCTCAGGTCGTAAACCGACATGTGGTCAATGTGTCGAAGCGATCCTTCAGCTTCAATATTCTCGGTGCGGACGCCAATTTGGACGGTCCTTTAATCGTCAAAAATGACCGGAATTTCTTTGTTACAATGAATTCAAACCTCATCAAAATCGAGGTTTTTCAGATCGAATTTCTAATCATTTTACCACTTATGGCCTGAGTGTAATAAACAAAGTGGCCCCGGCATAGTCTATCGCCAGAAGCCGTATAATAAAATCTAATCGATATCCGGTTTTTGATTCTTTGAGCGATCTCCCGAGCGTTTGTTCTGGAACAATGCTTTAGTGGTTGATCCAACTTTGACTATTTAACAAAGCAGGTAAGTAACCGACTAAGGTCAGTACTTTTTATCTCCCCGTTTGTAGTAGACCAGAACTTAAATATTCTACCCAAGATTGAGATTAGAATGATCTCGCTATGTTCTTAGGAGTTGCAACGATCTTCTGAGAATTCCGTCCCAAAGATATTAGCGTGAATTTGTCAGATAGCCTTGTAAAGTCCCGTAAATGAAAAGCCTTGACGAAACACAAATAAGAGAAGAAATCCTCCAAAAAATTAAGTCACATGGAAAATTTCCGGATAACCATGGCAGGGATGTGGCCGTGTTTTGGGAAAAGACTTGGCCCATGCTGGGCGAATTGGGATTTTTGGGATTTCTGATATCGAAGGAAAACGGTGGGCGAGGTTACAGCGCACAGGAATACGTGATTGCCCTCGAGACAATCGCTGGGCTGGATCCCATGGCGGCATACGTCATCAATGAACATTCCACCATTGGCGGATTGGGTGTTTCAACGACAGGGTCTCAACTGCAGAAGGACAAGTACCTTGATAAACTTGCAACCGGTAAGATTCTGGCGGGTTTTGGTCTCACTGAGCCAGGGCATGGGTCCGATGTAACCTCACTTAAAACCACTGCTGTAAAGGATGGTGGTAATTACCTCATCAATGGAAAAAAGATTCACATCAGTTTAGCCGAGCAAGCAGACATTTTCACCGTGGTCGCCGGAGTGCCGACCGATGAGAAGAACTTGAATACCGCATTTTTGATCGAAAAAGCCAATCCCGGCCTCCGGATGGGTGAGGAAAATTCGAGTCCGGAAGGCTACCTGATTCCTGGTGCGGGTTCCATTGAGATGGATAACTGCGTCGTAGGCGCTGACATGATGTTGGGAGAAGTCGGCAAAGCAGGTAAAGTATCCCGGGGTGTTTTGGAAATCGGCCGTTTCGGATTGGCTTCAATTTATGTTGGGAATTCTCAAACGGCTCTCAATCTTTGCGTGCAATATGCTCACAAGAGAAACCAGTTCGGAAAACCAATATCCAACTATCAGGCCATTCAGTTCAAGTTGGCAGATATGCGAGTTGGAATTCAAGCGGCGCGATTGCTTGTGCGCGATGCTGCTCGCATTTATGATGAAGGCAAAAGCACGATTGAGTCAGGTGCTATGGCCAAGCTATTTACGACCGAGATGGCTCGGAATGTCGGGATCGAAGCCATACAGATTCATGGCGGTCATTCATACCTGGCTGATCCGCCGATCGATTGGTTTATGCGTGACGCCAAAATGGGTGAAATACTTGGTGGCACATCTGAAGTGATGAGAATGTTGATCAGCCGAAAGGTTCTAGCGTCCCAGGAGGAATCTTGATTCAAAGGAGTTTCCATCATGCGTTTTAGTAACGACATCGTGATCAGGAATCTGCTCGAAAAGCAGGCGGATCAAAATCCTGACAAAGTTTACATGCAGCAGGTGGAGGATGGTGGGTCCTTTACCTTTAAAGCGCTTTATGAACTGACTAACAAAATCGGCCACGGATTGCAGGTCGTCGGGGTAAAGCAGGGAGAGACGGTTTTAACCATGGTGCCGATTCGTTTGGAGAGTGTATATCTGTGGTTTGGATGTTCTACGATTGGAGCCATAGAAGTTCCGGTTAACATTGCCTACAAGGGCAACATGCTCTCGCACATTGTAAACGATTCGAGGGCCAAGATCATGTTCATCGATGTGTCCTTTGTGGAGCGGGTCCTGAAGGAGATTGAGAATCTCTCGTACCTCGAATGCCTGGTCCTTTTGAATTGCCGTGAGGAACAGTTAAATTCGTTTAAGATTACTACCAACGTGGAAATCCGATCGTGGGAGAGCTTTATCGAAAATGTGCCAAATACTCAGCCCGAGATGGAAACGCCAATCGCGTATTCCGATGCGGCTTGTCTTCTCTACACCTCGGGAACAACCGGGCCGTCCAAGGGAGTGATTTGGACATACGCACAAGGTTATGAAAACGCCTGTGCCGGTGCTTCTTATCTGGACGGGAACGATACGTTTTATTCACCGTTTCCGTCGAACCACATCAGTCAAAAACTATTTGTGTATCGATTTCTGGATACTGGAGGGAAGCTGGTTATTCGGAATGGTTTTAGTGTCAGATCTTTCTGGAGAGACATTCGGAAATATCAATGTACAGGTTCAGGGTTGCTGGGAGCGATGGCCGATTTTATTTATAAACAACCGGAATCACCTGATGATGCGGATAATCCTCTGCGAGCGATATTCCTAGTTCCTCTGATCAAGGAAGTGAACGAAATCAGGAAGCGTTTTAATTTAAAGGTGTATACGTTTTTTAATATGACTGAGATTTGTCCAGTCACCTTTATGAGCGATGAAGAGCTGAATAAAAACCAGTCTTGTGGCCTTATTAGGGAAGGTTTTGAGGCTCGATTGGTCGACGATGATGACCAGGAGGTTCCCACGGGAAAGGTAGGGGAGCTTATCCTACGACCTCAAGAGCCTTGGGTCTTCATGCGGGGTTATTGGCGCAATCCTGGAAAAACCGCGGAAACCTGGCAGAATCTCTGGATGCATACCGGGGATGTTTTTTATAAAGACGAGGAGGGCCATTTTTATTATGTGGACAGAAAAAAAGACGCGATACGCCGGCGCGGAGAAAATATTTCTTCTATGGAAGTGGAGCGGGAAATAATTGCTCACCCCACTGTTTTGGAATGCGCGGTGATTGGGGTGCCTTCCGAATATGGGGAAGAAGAGGTAAAAGCCGTGATTGTCACTATGAATGGCCAGGACCTTCAACCAAAGGATTTGATAGAGTTTCTAAAAGAACGCATGCCCTATTTTATGATTCCTCGGTTTATTGAATTTGTAAAAACACTGCCTAAAACTCCCACGCTTAAGGTTCAAAAAACTTCCTTGAGAGAAAATGCCCTGAACCAAGAGACTTGGGACCGCGAGAAAGCCGGAATTAAGGTGAAATAGTGTGGGCCTGGACATCACTAGTAATTCATACAGCCACGATGGCAAATAAATTGACTATAACGGTCATATACGAGGAAAACTTGATAGCATGTCTATAATCGAAAGCACTGCGGATAATAATTCGATGTATGCCTATGTTCAGGAGGGCGAACGTGCAGCCTACGAACTTGGCAATCGTGGGCCCATCCGATTTGACTCGGATGGCTCGTTACATGAAGGCATATTAGATGCCTACTGGCGTTGTGGATTTTATGTCTTTGAAGATGTATTAAGTTCTGATGAGCTTAAAGAAATTCAGGATGACTTTGAGCATGTTCTTGAACGAGCACCCTACACCAAAGATGCAGAACTCGATCCAAATGGCCGATCTGCTATTGGGAACGAGTTCAAACGCTATCCTTTTAAGTTTTCACGCCCTTTGAGCGATCCCTTGGGCGGTACGTCAAAAAACAATGGCCGCCATCCTTCCAAGATGACAGAGCATGAGCCTCCTGCAGGCGGGCCGGACTTTGTGATATCTTCGGTATTTGGACCCCTTCAGCTTATGGACTCAGCTTTGCGACTTTACGGACATCCTAAACTATTAGCTTTAGCGGAACAAATAAATGGCCCGGATTTTACCCCATTTAATGAAACGATTATTAACAAACCGGCTGGCTTAGGGGTATCTGTTGCTTGGCACCAGGATGGTACCAAGCAATGGGACCATCCCAATTGGGATCAGGGAACACACGGGTTCAATTTCATGATCCAGTTATATGGCAGTACTGCTGCGAACGGAGTTTGGGTACTGCCGGGCAGTCATAAAAATGGGCAAATTGACATTAGTGAAAAGGTTGCCGCCAACCAAGGTTCTGACCGCCTACCTGGAGCCGTGCCAATGGTTTGTGAACCTGGGGGCATTGTCATGGCCAACCGCCAAACACTGCATGGTTCATTCGCCAATACTTCACCGGACCGGCGTGTGACGATCAACATGGGATTTCATCGTCGAGATTCTGTCCTTGGAGTTGAAACCAACTATTATGGCGAGCCGGCGGTCTACGATAATACTTTTATTCATGAACGATCACGAATGATCGCTGTGGGTATCGATGCCCGTCAGCAGAAATTTCCGGAAGAAGAGCGCTTCGTCTACAAACCTATGGTTGGGCTAGAGGAGAAAAACCGCTGGAATGAAGAGACGAGGGAAAGTATCGTCAAGGATTACAATATGAGAGACCTTGGGATTTAAATTTAAATCCTTTTAATCTGACCCTTGATTATCAAAACGAACTACTTCGTTGGGTGACCTATCCAGTTCGTACTTCGAAAGATCCTGCATGATGGCTTTTTCGTAAATACCGAGGAAGTAGCTGGAAACGCTCCCGAAAATAATGATCGTGAAGTACAAAAACATCTTGAATCGTGTCTTCAGTTTTAGTCGTTGCTCATTTTTAGCCAGATAGGCGACGAAAACAGCCGATCCGATCCAGGGCTATGGGCCAGGTGAGTCCAACCCCGCGAAATACCGAGCGTAATTCTCCAAATACGGGAGAATCCAATAAAGCCCAGTGCGACGATCATGGAAAACATCAGGCTGCTTCCCTTGATGGCCTTGATGAGGAATCTGAGGTATAGAAATTCCATGTTGAGGTAAATTTAAACACTAAAGGAATCGAAAGTCGTAATCCTATCTCCGCAGATCAATCCACGTTACATTTGTTTATTGTAAAGAGCCGTGTAAAGCGGATCCGCTTCATAAAGTTGATCGTGGTTTCCGGAAGCGAGTAATTGACCGTCCTCAAACACAAAAATCGAGTCGGCCAAGCGGATCGTGCTGAACCGGTGGGCGATAATAATAACAGTTTTTCCGATCACCAGGGATCGTAAGGCGCTCTGGATTTCCTCTTCGCTATGGGAATCCAATGCCGAGGTGGCTTCATCAAGGATAAGAATAGGAGAATTTCTTAAAAAGGCTCGAGCAATTGCAATTCGTTGTCTTTGACCTCCAGACAGCTGATCGCCTCTTTCACCGGCGTAGGTTTCATAGCCTTTCTCAAATCCGGCTATAAATTCATGGGCGTGGGCGTCTTTTGATGCCTGGTAAATTTCCTTCTTCGATGCGTTGGGCCGGCCAATTAGAATGTTGTTAAATAAGGTGTCATTAAACAACACCGGATGTTGAGTGACTACCGCAATGTTGCTCCTTAGATTTTCTTTTGTAAAATGGCGAATATCTGTACCATCTATTTGAATACTTCCGTAGGAAATCTCGTATAACCGTGGAATCAATTTAGCAAAGGTTGATTTACCGGCTCCACTAGGACCAACCAATGCGACCACGGATCCAGGTTCGATTTCGGCGCTGAGGTTTTTTAACACAGGAACGTTTGCATAACCGAAGGAAACATTCTCGAAGGATATGCGGCCTTCTATTATTTCACATTGAACAGGCATATCCGGATCCTTCATGGAGTCCGGTTCGTGTAGGATCTCATTAATGCGGTCGATGGCTCCCTGGCACTTTTGAATGTTTCCGTAGAGTCGGAAGACTCGTTTGAGCGGATCGTAGGTCATGAACATCACTCCTCCAACTGCCAGAAACGTTGAAAGTGGCACCGAATTTTGATAACAGAATACAAACGTGAACGCGATCAAGACCGCGGCCAGAAATTCAACCAAGGGTTGGGCCATGCGCTCATATTTAACGACTTTCATCTGCTTTTTGAATAACTTGCTAAGAAAGCCTTCAAAAATTGAAATTTGCTGCTCCTGAAGGTTGAAGGTCCGGACTTCGGTTGCGCTGTCGAAGTTCTCACTAAGGCCTTCGGTCATTTCGCTCTGAGATTGCTGCATATCCAAACCATGCTTCTTCAATCGTAGACCGACCAGGATAGCTGGAATCGCAGCCAGAGGTGAGGCCAGCAATATAAAAACAATAAACACTACCTGACTTTCCTGGATGGAAAGGTAGATTAGCATACCGAATGCAACAATCACCTGCAATGGCTGGCGGAACAAGTCGTTGGCCGATTCCTGGAGGGTATTTTGCAACAGGGTGGTATCTGACAAAATTCGGGAAAGCAAGTCTCCGCTTTTATTTTTGTTATGATAGGCAAGAGGAAGGTGCTGAAGCTTGGCGAAGAGGTCGGATCTGATACCCTTCAGGATGGTGAGGCCGCAATTGTTCATCCAGTATTGGTTGAAGTATCCGGTCAGGCCTCGAAGGAGGAAAATGCCGGGCAATTGAGCAGCAATCAGCAAAATTTCTAGGCCAGTATAGGTTCCTTGTTCGGATTCAAATACTTTCGAAAAAACGACTTTGATGAAGAAAGGAACACCTGCGCCACTGGCGATAGCGGTTATAAAACCGGCAATAACTCCAAGAATAAAGAGGCCTTTGCAGGAACGCAAATAACGGCGAAATGCGAAAAATTTTTCCAAAACGTTTCAGTATTTGTCTGCTATTTAAGACTAGTTTCAAACAGGATCGTTCATCCTTTTTGAATCATTCGCGATAAACAGTACATACGGCGTGAGCAGCAATTCCTTCCGCAGCGCCCAATGCTCCTATCTTTTCCTGGGTGGTTGCCTTGATGCCGATCTGATCAGTTGAAATTCTCAGGGTGTCGGCTAGGACCGACTTCATTTCATTGATATAGGGGCTGATTTTCGGTTTTTCGGCAATGATGCTGGCATCCAGATTTCCGACTTGAAAACCGGATTTTGAGGCGATTTCCTGGGCCTTTTTCAGAATGATTTGGGAATTAATTCCCGTGATATCGGGATCGGTGTTCGGGAACTGGTGACCGATATCGGGCAAAGCACAAGCCCCCAGAATGGCGTCTGCGATGGCATGGGTCAGGCAATCTGCATCGGAATGGCCATCGAGTCCCAACTCACTTGGAATTTCGACCCCGCCCAGTACCAGTTTCCTGTTTGGAACTAGTCGGTGAATGTCATATCCGATACCGATGCGGTAGGCGTGTGCGTTCATTTGAAAAAGTTAGAAATTAAGATTCTCGCTGAAGTTGTTGCAACATTACTTCGGCGATCGCCAAGTCTTCCGGACGGGTTATTTTGAGGTTTGGAAACCGGTTTTCAACAAGCGTAATGCGGTATCCAAAGTGAATGGCCGCTGCAGTATCGTCGGTGACCTCAATCTCTTCCTTTTCCAGTCTCTGGTAGGCTTTGAATATGACTTTGTAGGCAAAAGCCTGTGGGGTTTCCATCTCCCAAAGCCGTCTTCGATCGAGGTTTCTCAGATCCACCTGTTTCAAGCAATTGGTGACTTTTGAGGCTTCCTTAATGGTATCAATTGACCGGTGAGCCAAACAAGCGGACTTTTCTTTTATGGTCGCGGTGTAAACTTCATGCAAGGCCTCTGGTTGAACCAGGGGTCGCGCACAATCGTGAATCAACACGTAGTCTGTATCTGGGGAAAGTTTGTTAAGTGCATTCATCACGGATGCCTGCCTTCTTTTACCCCCTTTTACCCAAGTAACCGGTTTTTCTGTGAGAATTTCGAAGCGCTCTTCAAGCACGGATCGCTGAATACAGTCTTTGTATACAATGGTATATTCTGAAACATCTCCGGCCTCCTCGAAGGCTTTCAGGCTATAGTCGAATACTAGCTTTCCACCCAATTCGGCGAGAATCTTGTCCTCAACTTTCCCTTGCATGCGGTTGCTGGTTCCCCCGCATAACAGTATAGCTGCGGTGTTCATGGCTATGGTGTCATTGGAGATCTTTCCGAATTGATTGAACGGCTTCTGCGGGTGAAGCGGCTTTGTAAATCGGCCGGCCAACAACAATGAAGTTCGAGCCCAAAGTTGCCGCTTGAGCAGGAGTGACAATTCGTTTTTGATCGTCAGCCGAAGCACCAGCAGGACGAATTCCTGGGGTAACAAATTTTAATTGAGCTCCAAAATCCGGCCCCAAAGTTTCCAGTTCCTTTGCAGAGCATACAATACCTGGAACCCCGGATTCAGCAACAGCACCAGCCAGATTGTAGACCTGGTCTTTGGGCGAAGCTGAAACACCGATCCGGTTGAGTTGCGCTTTATTCATGGAGGTGAGAACGGTAACTCCTAGCAAAAGCAAATCGGGTTTCAGTTCCAACCTTACTTTGTTCGCTGCAGCCAACATTTCTGCACCACCCGAGCTGTGCAAAGTCAACATTCCAATCGGAAGATGGCTCAAACTTTGAACGGCTTTAGCAACCGTATTGGGAATATCGTGCAATTTCAGGTCGAGAAATATTTGGTAACCCATGTCGGCCACTTGTTTTACCCAATCCGGTCCATGGCTGGTGAACATTTGCAGCCCGATCTTAATCCATTTTAAATCCGTTCCGATATTTGAAAGAAGTGCGACCGCCTCGGTCCTGGATTCCAGATCCAGAGCTAGGATTAATTCACAGGATTTCATTTATCAATGGCCGAAAAATTTTACAGTTGAGATGCCTTTATGGGTCGACAGATTATTTCTTGTGAAAGCCAACAGCACACATCGAATATTTTCACCTGCCAAGGTAAATCTGATGCTCTCAGTTACTGGAAAAAGAAAGGACGGCTTTCATGAATTGGTTTCCCTGGTTGTTCCACTTACGTTTGGAGATTACCTGACCATTGAGAGGATTGAAAACTCTACGGATCGGATTCTTACCTGCTCGGATAGTTCAGTGCCTGTTGGAGAAGGCAATCTGGTTCTTCAGGCCGCAGAAAAGTTTCTGGCCGAAATGGGTAATCCTTGCGGTTTAGAAATCCACCTTGAAAAACACATCCCGATGGAGGCCGGCCTCGGAGGAGGTAGCAGCAATGTAGCGAGCACGCTGCTTGGCTTGAACAGAATGTTCGAGAATGCATTGAGTCATGAGCAGCTGGCAAGTTTGGCCACTGAAATCGGATCGGACTGTCCCTTATTTCTTGATAGAGGTCCCGTAATCATACGTGGTCGTGGGGAGCGAGTTGAAGCGCTTGTCCAAGGAGAAGCCGCACGGCTGGCCGGCTTAAAAATTGCCCTATTTCGACCGAATTTAGGAATTTCCACCCCTTGGGCTTATCGACAATTGGCCAAACGGCCGGAACTCTACGAGGATGCCCAATTGGCTGAGGACCGACTGAATCGCTGGAAATTCGGGGAGCTGTCCTTACCGGAATTGTTATTCAATTCTTTCGAGAAACCGGTTTTTGCAAAGTATCTGGCGTTCCCTGCATTGTTTCAGTCAATCGAAGAAAAGCTGAACTTGCATTGCCTCTTGAGCGGGAGTGGTAGTTGCTGCTTTGCTATGCTACCGGATTCCCAAGATGAAGATGCCTTAAAAGCGCTCGTCAGAGAAGCTTTCGGTGCAGAGGAGGGATTCTTCCATACTTGCGAAGTTTTGGTTGCATTGGGAGAAATAGGCTAGAAACCTGCCTGGAGGTGGGAGAATCCAGTAAAAACCTTTGCGTTAGCATGGTTTTATTGCTGGTATCTCATGTTAATCTAACTTTGTAACTTCAAAAGCATTGGGAAGCGGAAAAGAACAGATATTTGCTGGTATACCTGCAGCGCCGGGTGTGTCGTTTGGCAAGGTGCATATCCACATTGAAAACGATCTCTACATCCCCCATTACCTTGTAGATAAGGGAGATGATGAGGAGGAAATCAAGCGCTTCGAGTTGGCGTTACTGAAAACGCGCCATGAAATTTTGGAAATTCGCAACCAGGTAGCTGACCGGCTCGGTGAGGAAGAAGCTCAAATTTTTGATGCCCATTTATTAATTTTGGAAGACCCGGCCCTTATCGATGAGACGGTAAAGGAGGTGCATTCAAGCCTCCGCAATGTTGAATATTCCTTCCATAAAATCTCCCAAAAATACATCGAAGCATTCCAGTGTATTAACGACGAATTTATTAGAGAACGGCTAAACGACATCAAGGACGTCTCTAGGCGTATTCTATATAATCTGGCGGGAGAAAAATTGGAGACCCTGGAGTCCATTGATTCTGAGCAAATTATCGTCGCCCATGATTTTAGCCCTTCAGATGCCGCAGTCATCCCGACGGAATTTTTACAGGGCTTTATTACAGAAGCCGGCAGCAGGACTAGTCATGTGGTAATTATGGCCAAGGCGGCTAGTGTTCCGGCAGTGGTTGGTGTGCACGACTTACTCAATGAACTGAAAAACGGGGATGATATCATCGTCGACGGGTACGAAGGTGTTATCATTATCCATCCATCCGAAGACACACTTTTTCGCTACGGTGAAACCAAGAAACAGCACGATACCGAGGAGCTGGGATTTCTCAGAGTGGCCGATAAACCGGCGATTACCACGGATGGTATCCATGTTGAAATCATGGCCAACATTGAGGGAAATAACGAGATTCCGGGTGTCCTGGAGACGGGTTCAGACGGAATCGGCCTTTATCGTACAGAGTACCTGTTTTTGAAGTCAGGGGGCTTCCCGAGTGAGGAGGTTCAATTCAAAGCCTACAAAGAGGTTGTGGAGGCGCTGGGTGACTCATTAACCATTTTGCGTACGTACGACCTGGGTGGAGACAAGGTTCTACTACGCAAGGATTTGGTTGGTAGGGAAGATAACCCCTATCTTGGATGCAGGGCTATTCGGTTCAGTCTGCTATATCCGGAAGTATTCAAGGATCAACTACGGGCTATGTTGCGGGCCAGTGCTTTTGGAAACCTGAAAATCATGTTTCCCATGATTAGTAGCCTTGAGGAACTTCAGGAGGCCAATCAGCTGCTCGAAGAAGTCAAAAATGAGCTTTCGAAAAAGAAAATTAAGTTCAACGAGTCCATTGAAGTGGGAATCATGATCGAAATTCCCTCAGCTGTGGCCATATGCGATATCTTGGCCAAGCATTGTGATTTCTTCAGCGTAGGGACTAACGACTTGATGCAATATATGTTCGCTGTTGACCGTGGCAACGATCGTGTCGCCCACCTCTATCAACCGGGGAATCCTGGATTTCTCAGGGTGCTTAGACAGATTGTAGATAGCTCCAATGCAGCCAATCAACCGGTGAGTATTTGCGGCGAGCTGGCAGGAGACCTGGAATTTGTTCCTTTATTGATTGGTCTTGGAATGAAAACACTCAGTGTCCCCCCGAATTTTGTGCCTTCGATCAAGTATCTAGTCCGACAATTGTCCCTTGAAGAATCCGAGGCTCTTACTACCGAAGTCATGGCGCTGCACGACGCGGAGCCAATTATCGAGAAGTTGAAAGCCTTTTACGATTCAAAGCATTAGGAGGATGTGATCGGCGTAAAAAAATGTTCGTTGGCTGTGAGTGGTCTGATTTGAGGATGAAGGCATAGTTTAAGGATTTTATAAAACTACAGGATTTTGTAAACTAAAACGGAAGTAGGCGTTGCAAATTGTTCCAGCTAAAGGGTTGTTTCAACTGTGAAAAAGTATGTCTTTTGTTTGATCGTTTTAATTTATCTCATTTGTGCGAGGAAACGACTTAATTAATTCATGACATCAACCTACGATGCACTTGTAATTGGATCGGGACCCAATGGGCTATCCGCTGCGATTGCTTTGGCGCGTGCTGGACATAGGGTTAAGGTATTTGAGTGTTATGATTTTCCGGGTGGTGGAGCGCGTTCCGCCGAGTTGACGCAACCTGGTTTTGTTCACGATGTGTGTTCGTCCATTCATCCGATGGCAGTGTGTTCTCCTTTTTTTAATTCGCTGCCACTCGAGGATTTTGGATTGGAATGGATTTACCCGGAGTCTTGTGTCGCTCACCCATTGGATGATGGTAGTGCGGCTGTAATGTATCCTTCTTTGGAAAAGACTGTTGCCGGCCTTGGCGAGGATGGGAAAGCCTATCACGCTGTATTCGAACCGCTGGTACGAGATTCCGAAAAGCTTTTTCCTTACCTTTTGGGGCCACCAGGGATTCCAGGACTTTCTCTTTGGTTTGGGCTGGCACGATTTGGTCTTCGTGTACTACCCTCGGCTAATCGATTCGCTCAACGAAAATTTAAAAGTGAAGCGACGCGAGCGTTATTCGCGGGCAATGCAGCCCACTCTTTTCTCCCTTTGGATCGACGAATTTCGACGAGTGCGATTGGGATCATGTTGATGCTGGCTGGTCACGTGAAGGGATGGCCGTTCCCCAAGGGTGGAGCCGGAAAAATTGCTGAGGCTTTGGTTAGATATTTCGAGTCATTGGGTGGAGAAATCGAGTGCAGTCGAAAAATCAATTTGCTGGATGAATTACCCCCGGCAGATGTGGTTTTCTTCGATACGCGTCCAGCTGATATGGCTGGGATAGCCGGGGATCGATTACCAGCTTCATATCGAAATAAACTTGAGCGCTTTCGCCATGGACCAGGAGTTTTTAAAATCGATTATGCATTAAGTGAACCAGTCCCTTGGACAGCGGAAAACTGTCGGGGTGCAGGAACCGTGCATGCTGGAGGTACTTTGGAAGAAATTGCCTCAGCTGAGCTTGCGCCCTGGGAAGGCAAGCATTCAGAAAAACCCTTTGTGTTGACAGCCCAGCATAGCTTATTTGATCCGAGTAGAACGCCTGAAACCAAGCATACATTTTGGGCCTATTGCCACGTGCCGGTCGGATCAACTCTGGATATGACCGAGGCGATTGAGAATCAGATTGAACGCTTTGCTCCCGGATTTCGAGACTGTGTTTTGGATCGGCATACCATGAACTGCGTTGATTTTGAATGTATGAATCCCAATTTATTCTCGGGTGACATTGTGGGTGGAGTTGCTGACTGGAAACAACTGCTGTCGAGACCCACCTTTCGGCTTAAGCCCCACAGCACTCCAAATCCTAGAATCTTTATTTGTTCCGCTTCAACTCCTCCAGGTGGCGGGGTGCACGGTATGGGTGGGTTCAATGCGGTATCCGCTTGGCAGGCTAGACAATAACCTGTCTTGTTTTATTACCCGTAAACTAGGATTTCTTCGCTTGGGGTAGCTGCTTGATCTCTTGGGATCGCAAAAAGGTCATAAGGGTCAGCATCGATAATTTCCACTTCGGCAAAATTTCCTATGGGTAGGAAAGGATCAACGTAGACACGGCCATCAATGTCGGGGGCGTCGGCTTGACCTCTAGCGATGCCGGGTTCTTCGACGAGCACTCGTAGAGTCTTTCCTATGAAGGATTCGCTGACTTCTAGTGACACTTCCTGCTGAGTTGCCATGGCGCGATTCCAGCGTTCTTCTTTAATTTCTTTGTCTAACTGGTCTTCTCGTCTAGCAGCGCGCGTACCTTCCTCCTGAGAGTATCGGAAGATTCCGAGCCGTTCAAATTTTATTTCCGTGATGAAGTCCAATAGCTCCTGGAAGCAATCCTCGGTTTCGCCTGGGAAGCCAGCTATAAAAGTTGTTCGTATCGAGATTCCGGGTACTCCTTTCCGGATTCGTTGGATAAGGTCTCGGATGTAAGCGCCATCAGTTTCGCGTTTCATTTCGGTTAGCATGTGATCCGAGATGTGTTGCAATGGGATATCGATGTAGCGGGCTACTTTGGGACACTTGGCAATGGTCTGAATGAGTTCGTCACTCCAATGAGCGGGATGCGTATACAAGAGGCGTATCCAGAAATCCCCTTCAACGGCATTGAGCTCACGAATCAGCGTAGTGAGAGAATCTCCGCGAGTGGAGTCCACCTCGGAGCGTGGGTTGGGACGTTGTTCCCAACGGTCCATGCCGAAGTATGTCGTGTCTTGGGAGATGAGGTTGATTTCTTTGACTCCTTCGGCGACGAGTTGCCTGGTTTCCTGAACTACTGATTCGATCGTTCTGCTTCTGTGCATTCCGCGGATCTTGGGGATAATACAAAAGGAGCAGGGGTGGTTGCAGCCTTCAGCTATTTTGATGTAGGCGAAGTGTTTTGGAGTGAGACGAAAGCGCGGGGTGTCAAAGTCGGGAATGTATCGGGATTTACCCTTTATGTAATTAGCCGGCGCTTCTTTCGGCTTGGGGTCCTTTTCAAGGACATCGTTAATAATCTCCGGTACTTTTTCCAGTTGATCCAAGCCAATGAAAGCATCGACTTCGGGGATCAGGTTCGGTAGCTCGCCAGAGAAACGCTGAGACATACAGCCAGCCACGATCAGTTTTTGATTTCCGTGCCGTTTACTGAGGCCTCTGTCGCGGTGAGCCTCGAGAATAGTTTTCACACTTTCCTCGTTCGCCGAATCAATAAAAGAGCATGTGTTGACGATGAGAACGTCAGCATCCTTCGGTTCGGCAGTCATCTGCATTCCCGCTTTATGCATGTGGCCAATCATGATCTCTGAATCGATCAGGTTCTTGGCGCAGCCCAATGAAATAAGGCCGACTTTGGTGCTCTGCTTGGTTGTAGACACGGTGAATTTAAAGCCTCGCCAGAGTGGGGACCTATATGCCGGAGTCAATGATTTGCTTTTATGCAAATTTTGAATCCATGACTGTAATCTAAAGCGAATTATAGGGTAACCACAGTAATTCGCCTATTGTTTTGACTCTACTTTCCAGCCCTCAATAATCCAGCTCATGTCAGCTCACCCCACCATGTAGGCTGGTAGTCTTCTGCGCGGACACTTCAAGTACCTTGCCCTCATCACCTTTATTTTTGGTTATTCTAATGGTTTGAGAGCTGCGCTGCCGTGTTTCCTTATTTGGATTATTATGGGGAAGAAAGTGGATTGATCCGATTTGATTTTGGACTGGATGATCTCGTCTCAGGTACCTTAAACGATGGGGTCCATGAAAAGCAGTTTGAAATAAGCAAATTTGTCGATCCGGGCACTCTTGAGATGGAGCAGATTGTTTTGGGTGGTGTACTGGAAAATGAAAACTGGGATTTTGATGATGGATTTCATGAAAACCTCCAACAGACCTTCGAAATTGTGAATACACATTTCGTTGGTGTTCTTCCCGAATTGGGGAGATCGGTCACCCTTAATCCTTTGATTGTGGATGCATCCGAAGAGCCTGCGTAGGTGACTTTCAATCTTACGTTGAAGGATGATAGCCCAGGTATTTAATGAGGATGGGTGTTTAACACTGACGGATCATTTGGTTCGATTACTAAACATTTTGATTCTTTGGATCTTTTGAGTGGTGATTTCTTTTTTGGAATCTACGAGCTGCCTTTGGTCAAAATGATTTTCTGAACGGATTTATCGGAAAATTCGATCTTAGCACACCAAAGAAATTGAGAGTCTGGGACGCTGACGCAGATGTCGAAGGGTTGAGAATCGACTTCAGCCCTTATAAACCGGACGATTTGAACTTTTACGCTTTACCGCGTTCTCCAGGGTGAAAACAACAATGAGCGTGTGCCCATTTCAACCGATGGACTATTGTATGAAGTAATTGGCGACGGCTTTTTCATACTTCCGTTTAATGATGAGGAAGGACTCACCAATGAGGTGGTCGTGGTGTTGGTGCCGATGATCCAGATTTCCTCCCCTAATCAAGCTACATAAGATTATTTAATTAGCAGGCTATTTTTTTGTGATATCGAAGCCAGGAAGCTTTGCTCTTCCTGCCTTTTATATATCTACACCCTCAGAACTTCGCGTCCGGGTTTGTGAACCGGTTGTCATTGATCTTGAAGTTGTTATTGTACTGATGCTGCGTTTCCTGAAATTCTTTTCTTATCTCTTTGGCGTATTCGGGATTCAGTTTATCGAGGTTGTCGATGGCTACGGATACTTCGCCGAGAAATTGTTGGTATTGTTCGATATTGTAGCGCTCTTTAGCTAATTGCTCTTGGGATTTACCAATCAGAGGAATGGTCCACCTATTGAGGTATTGGTTTTCCAGTTGGGTGAAATATTCTTCGCTCAAATACGCTCCGCCCGAAGCTGGGTCCAGTTTTTCAAGATCCTTGAGTTCGGACATGCGCATGAGGGGTGAGTAAAGCTCTGTGACCCGAAACTCCCGTAATTCGACGGTGTCCAAACCCATTTCGTCCTCAGGAATGGCATCCGTGGGATCATCAATGTTTAGAGTCGGCTTCAAGCGTGCCTCTATGATTGCTTCTCTTTCGGCAATGGTTTTGAGGGGTGTGTCATTCACAATCTCGAGTTTTGGTCTTTCTTCCTGTTTGGGAGGTTCCCACTTGTACTTCGAGTTGAGGAAATCGGTTACCGTCGACTCCTGAAAGTGTTCTCCATTGCTATTTTGATTTTCTTGGGCTGCCAGCGAAAATGTCAGACAGGTCATTAGAAAAAGGTTGCTTAGAGATTTCATAGAAAAATTCTATTATCGGTCATAGGTGGGAGTTTTAAAAAACCTAAATCTCAGAAAGATTCAAGTGCAGGATTATTCCTCGGTTAATTTTTTCAAGGACAATGGTTGGAGTTCCGGGTTTCACAATGTACAATTTTTTACTTCAAGGGGCAATTGCTTGATGGATTGAAACAATGCCTAGAGTCATGGGAATGGCCTTGATTTCTTTGAATCCTGCCTCCTTCAGTTCGACAGAAAGCGCTTCCCTTGCTGGGAATTCTTCGATTGTGCAACCAAGATAATCGTAGGCTTCCGGCTTCCGCGTAATCCAACCAGCTATGGTTGGTAGCATGTATTTCAGGTATATGTAATAGATTGGACGAATCCAGGAATAGGGCTGGGAGAACTCCAAAATGAAAAGGGACCCAGTTGATCGAAGTTTGCTTTTGATTTGGCTGAATCCAAGGTCTCGATTTTCGAGATTTCTTATGCCGAAGGCCACGGTCATCGCGTCCACCGAATCGTTTTCGAGTGGCAGGTTGAGGATGTCTCCTGAGGCAAACTCAATTTCCGGAACGGGTTTTTTATTCAATCTTTTTTTTTCGGCCTCATCAAGCATGGGCTTGCAGAAGTCGAGACCTTGTATTTCAGCGGTTTCTCCCAACTGTGATTTGAGTGCAAAAGCCACATTTCCACTTCCAGTAGCAAGATCTACCACTTTTGAAGGATTGTGTTTTTTAACCAATTTGACCAGTTTGTTTCTCCACCAGAAATCCATACCTCCGCTGAGGAGGTGGTTGGTTGCATCATAACGGCTTGCTATACCCCCAAACATGCTGCGGACTGCTTCTGCCTCAGGCATCGTTGGTTTCGTCGCTATCTTCTGGCTGCTTTTCTTTTTGAGTCTCCTCTTTGTCCTTAAAGCTTTGGACCACCCATTTGGAAAGTTCTTGGTCCGGGTTGTCGACCGCCTGGGCCGTGATCAGAAAATGATTCTTTCCGGAGTTTCTGCTCACAATTTTGAGACCATGCTCATAATCCTTAAATAACTGCTCGCATACCGAACTGGTGGAACGGTCTTCCTTAACTGCAATTTCTACGATTTTAGAACAGGCCTCCTCCGAAAACTCGAGGTTGAGTCCGTGTTTTTCCATAAAATCTGCCTTAAATTCCTCGACTCGTTTGAACAGAAAATCGTTCAAGGCCTCTTGATTGTTCATGAGTAAATCGGTAAGAGCTTTGGCGGGATCCTGCACAGTCTCGCTGGTGACTTCAAAGTTTCTGATCAAGGTTGAGGAGAGCTCAAACTTGAAATCGCGAAAGGTCTTTTCGAGGACCGTCATTAGTCCTCGAGCGCCAGTCCTCTCCTTAGATGCTCTTTCAGAGATTTCCATAATGGCCTCGTCCGTGATCTTGAAGTCAATCTCGTATCCTTTGAAGTCCCTTCGGTATTGATCTAGAATACTCCCCTCCGAATTTTTGAGGATCTCTGCCAGATCTTCGGCTGATAGCGCTTCGCAGGCTACCCGGACGGGCAAACGACCAATAAATTCAGGTTCGTAACCATAATCGATGAAATCACGCGTTTCTATAAGCTTTAAGAAGTCTGAATCGTCTTCCTCGCCTTCTTTTCTTTTAGAGGTAAATCCGATTTGTCCCTGATCGAGGCGCTTGCGTACATTTTCAGCCAGCTTGTCAAAGGCTCCAGAAACGATGAAAAGGATATTTTTTGTACTCAGGGTACGGTTTTGCTTCTTTCCACCTCGGCCGATTTCCATCATGGCTTGCATCTGGCTCATCATATCGTGGGGGCTGAACAAATTGACATTCGCGTCTTCCATGAGCTTCAGCAGGTTTATTTGGACGCCTCGGCCAGACACATCCTTTCCGCCGAGTGAGTTGCTGCCGGCGATTTTATCGATCTCGTCTATATATATAATACCGTATTGTGCGAGCTCTGCATTATTGCCGGCCAGCTTGTAGAGATCGCGGACCAAGTCTTCGACATCGTTCCCCACATAACCTGTTTCGCTGAATTTTGTTGCATCCGCCTTTACAAAAGGTATGCCGATCAGTTTGGCGATATTCCGCATAAGGTAGGTTTTCCCAACACCTGTTGGCCCGAGCAAAAGAATATTTTGTTTGTTATACTCCTTTTCCGAAATGCGCGGGTTTTCGATGCATTGCCGCACGTGATTGTAGTGATCACATATGGCGACGGAGAGCACTTTTTTAGCATCATCCTGCCTGATTACGAAGCGATCCAAATAATCGCGGATTTCCTTGGGCTTACGCTTAAACGCCTGAATGCTTGTGAGGATGGCGTTCTGTTCCTTTGTTTCCTCTGGTGGGGGCTCTGAGGGCATTGTTTGTTGGGTGGGAACGAAAGGACTCACCGTAACGTTGGGATTGTTTGATTTGAGAAGTTCCTGTAACTGCTTTTGAATCTCCTCAAACGGATTTTTTGTGTCTTTGTCGCTCATATACTTGGAAATTTTCGAAGCATTTTTTTGTTTACCATTGACGAATGGAAAATCGGATTTTTTCCTTAGCCATACCTTTAAGTATCAAACTGAGCTACAGATCTTATGCCAGACAATTTAACAAAGCGAGATATCGTTCTGGATATTTACCAGAACACCAATTATCCGCAAAAAGAAGTCAAGGAGGTAGTTCAATTAACTTTGGATGCTATTGCAAAGGCGCTGAGCTCTGGTCAAAATGTCGAGTTACGAAACTTTGGAGTTTTTGAAATTCAGGTGCGGAAAGCACGAATCGGAAGAAATCCCAACCGGCCTGAAAAGGACGTGATCATTCCTAAGCGTGCGGTTGTTAAGTTTAAAACCGGAAAAGAATTGAAAGCCCATTTGAAGGATCTTGAACTGGATTCATTACGGTAATGACCCAATTGGCCGCACATTGTTGCAGGGCCCGATAAGATCCCATGTTTAAGGCCCTTCCAGGATTCAGGGACTTTTATCCCGATGACTGCGCTCTGCGTAATCATCTATTTCGCATTTGGCGAAACACGGCGCTTGGATTTAACTTCAGGGAATATGACGGGCCTATTTTGGAATCGCTTGATCTATTCAAAGAAAAATCAGGGGAGGAAATTGTTGGCCAACTTTTTGCATTCGAAGACCAAGGGGGCAGGGAAGTGGCGCTTCGGCCTGAAATGACTCCCAGCCTGGCTCGGATGATCGCTGCACGGGCCAACGCGTTGAAACGTCCCATCAAGTGGTTTTGCATCGAGGAAAATTTCCGATATGAACGACAGCAAAGGGGTCGATTACGTTCTTTCTATCAATTCAACGCCGACATTTTTGGAGAGTCCGGCCCGGGGGCGGATGCCGAGGTGATTGCTTTGCTCATTCAGAGTTTAACGGTCATGGGATTGCAGGCTAATGATTTTGTAGTACGAATCAGCGACCGTGACCTGTGGATGCTTTATTTAAAAAGCCTCGGACTTGAGCAGGAATCAATAAGTGAGGTTTTAGGATTGATTGATAAAATTGAGCGTATGCCGCGAGAGGCACTCCAGAAGAAGCTTTATAAGTACTTCAACGAAGCAACAGAAGATTTTTTGGCAAAGGTCGATGTGCTGATTCAAATTCGCAGTTTTGCCGATCTAAAACTATTTTTTGAGTCGCACGCAACCAGTGACACAATCGTGGCACAGGTCGCCCAAAGGCTGGAGGCTTGGAATGATCTTTTGGATCGCTTGGCCGGAATGGGTTTTCAGGATTTTGTGCAAATCGATTTGGGAATTGTTCGAGGGCTCGCCTACTATACAGGCTTTGTGTTTGAAGCCTTCGATATCCAAGGTGAGCACAGAGCCATTGCCGGTGGTGGACGATACGATCACCTGGTTGCTAAACTGGGTGGCCCGGAAATGCCCGCGGTTGGTTTCGCTATGGGTGACGTGGTCATTAGGGATCTGCTCCATCAAAAGTCATTGCTTCCCAGTTATATCCAGGCACTCGATGTATTTGTGGTAATTGGTGGTGATTTGGCTTTACCTGCAGCGTTGCGTTCTATTCAACTGCTGAGGCAAGCCGGCTTTTCTGTGGATTACTCAGTAAGGGCTTTTGGATTTGGTAAGCAGTTCAAGGCTGCAAACGAGAGCGGTGCGCGTTGGGCGGTAATATTTGGTGGAGATGAAGTTTCACGTCAAGTGGCGAAACTCAAGGATTTGGGTAGTGGTGAGGAATCTGAGATTTCGCTGGATAAAATAGCTGTCACTCTGCGAGAATTGGATGGCCAATAATCCCTGTTTGGCCAATTGACGGAATTCTAATATTTCGTCATTGCAATTAGAGAGTCCGGATCTTGTATTCATCGCTTTTTCCGTCCTAATCCCGATGAAGATTATCGTCGCAGACAAGATCGCCTCGAGTGGTGTAAAGTATTTACGCAATCTGGAAGACCTTGAAGTAATCGAGGCCTATGGCTCTTCTTCTGAGAAAATCCTGGAGTTGGCTAAAGATGCAATCGGGATCATTGTACGAAGTGAAACGAAAATTTCCCGGGAAGTCATAGAATCGGCACCACTTTTAAAAGCAGTTGGCCGAGCTGGTGTTGGAGTTGACAATATTGATATTGAGGCGGCTTCTGAAAATGGTGTCGTTGTTTTGAACACACCGGTTGGAAACACCATTGCCACGGCCGAGCTGACTTTTACCCATATCCTTTTGGGAGCGAGGCAAGTTGCCCAGGCCAATGCATCAATGACTGCTGGCCGATGGGACAGAAAGGTGTATGGGGGCATCGAAGTTCTCAAAAAGACCTTGGGCATTTTGGGCCTTGGCCGAATAGGAGCCGAGGTAACATCTCGCGCACAGGCCTTTGGTATGCGAGTGTTGGCCTATGATCCATTCCTGACAGAAAGTCGTGCGCAGCAGTTGGGTGTGGAGGCCTTGGAATTAGATGAAGTTCTCAAAGTAGCGGACTTTATTACCGTCCACATGCCACTCACTGATGCCACCAAAAATATGATCAACAAGGATGCTATCGCAAAGATGAAGGATGGAGTTCGATTATTCAACTGCGCTCGCGGTGGCATAATTAGCCAGAGTGATTTGATTGATGCCGTTGAGTCAGGTAAAGTGGCCTATGCGGGATTGGATGTTTATGAGAATGAGCCCTTAGCTGAAGACAGTCCGTTACGCGAAATACACAATCTGGTTTTGACACCCCATCTTGGAGCGTCTACCCATGAAGCGCAGGAAAGTATCGGCTTGGAGATAGCAGAAGCTCTATACGAGGCGGTGAAGGGCGGGGTCATTCAAAACGCAATCAACATGCCCTCTGTCGACAGCAAAACATTGGAGGTGCTAGCACCTTATTTACACCTTGGGGAGGCCCTCGGAAACTTTCTGCAACAAATTTGTCCGGACCGGATTGATAAGCTCAAGATCACCTATTTTGGCAATATCATTGAATTAGACGAAAACCCGCTCACCCGCAGCATATTACAAGGTTATCTGAAGCACATCAGCGGAGAGAATGTGAATTCTGTAAACGCGCCCATTCTCTTAAAGCAGTTGGGCGTTGAGAACGATGTGGTGAAATCCAATGAAGATAGCGATTACAACGAGTTGATTGTTCTCGAGGCAACGGATTCGGATGGAAAATCCTATTCTGTCGAAGGAACCTTGATTGGAAAAGCAGGGGAAGCTCGAATCGTCCATATTCACGAGTGGGAAGTTGAAGCTTCTCCAGAAGGGGTAATGCTCGTAGTGCAGAACGATGACGTGCCTGGCATCGTTGGTGCATTGGGTACTGTTTTGGGAAAAGATATGGTTAACATTGCCTCTATGTCTCTTAGTCGAAACGCGATTGGTGGACTTGCGTTAAATGTTGTTAACCTGGATACTGCTCCAAGCGAGGCCGCCGTAAAGGAAATCGAATCTCTTGAATTTATCAAATCTATTTGCCTAGTATCATTGTAGTTCGCGTTCGCCTTACTAGCTCTTCATGCACCTATCTCTGCAGATCGCGCTTGCCTGCGTCACCGGGTACATTCTCGGTTCCATATCTTTTGCCACCGTGATAGCCCGGCGGCATGGTGTGGATATTTTTAAGGAAGGTAGTCGCAACCCCGGTGCCACTAACGTAAAGCGGATACTTGGAAAGAAAGCTGGAAACACCGTCTTCGTTATGGATTTCCTGAAGGGTTTTACAGTTGGATTATTGCCCTTGTTGATTGCCGATCCAGATAATCGACAAATGCTGGCAATTTGCTCTATTTTGTCGGCAATCTTCGGTCACAGTTTTTCCATATTTCTTAGATTTCGCGGAGGAAAAGGGGTAGCGACAACTATGGGAGGATTCCTTGCGTTGGCACCTTGGGTTCTGGTGATCGGCATAGCTCTTTGGTTGCTTGTCTTTTATTCATCACGTTATGTTTCGCTCGCCTCGATATTGTTTGGAGTGAGTTTGCCTATTTCATCCTATTTCCTGAACCAATCTCAATGGGTGATAAGTTTTTGTGGCCTTATCGCAATTCTTCTAGTCGTTCGTCACAATTCCAATATCGTCCGCCTCTTAAACGGTACTGAAAATCGTTTTTCCAAGAAACCTGCATCCGAGGAAACACACGATAATGCATAAGAAACCTGTAGTTAAATTGGGGTTACTTGGCCTTGGGGTCGTAGGGCAGGGCGTACTCAAACATTTGCATCGAAACCGAAAATTGCTCGAGTCGCGACTCGGGGTGCGTTTGAAGGTTGCAAAAATAGCTGTGCGAAGCAAAAGGCGTAAACGAGGGATTAGAGTAAATCCGAATTTGTTGACCACGAATGGTAGTGAAATTGTCGACGATCCGTCTATTGGTGTGGTATGTGAATTGATCGGTGGAACTGATTTGGCAAAGGAACTCACTCTTCGTGCGCTGCGAAATGGAAAAATCGTTGTAACGGCGAACAAGGCCCTTTTGTGCGAGCACGGAAATCAAGTCATTCGGGCAGCAAAAAAGAGTAAGGGTCATATATTTTTCGAGGCAAGCGTAGCTGGCGGTATCCCTATTATTAAATCCATTCGAGAAGGCTTGGTCGCCAACCGGTTCCCTACCATTCACGGAATTCTAAATGGTACGTGTAACTATATTCTATCTAGAATGCAGGCCGAAGAAAAGTCGTTCAGGGAAATATTGTCCCAGGCTAAATCACTTGGTTATGCTGAAGCGGATGAGAGTCTGGATGTTGATGGAATAGATGCGGCTCATAAAGCCGGAATACTAGCCTACCTGGCTCACGGAAAATGGATACCTATGAAAAAGATGTTGATCCAAGGTATCCGTGAAGTCACTATAAACGATATGTCGGCGGCAGATGCCATGGGGTACCGTATCAAGCATCTGGCATCGGTCGTAAGGGACCAGAAGAAAAATAGCCTCTTTGTCGGTGTTTATCCCGCCCTGGTGGAAAAGACTCATATTCTTGGTAGAGTTGATGACGTTTACAATGCAGTATGTGTTAGCGGCGATGTAGTGGGAACTACGGTACACATCGGACGTGGTGCTGGACAAGATGCTACGGCGAGTGCTGTGATAAGTGATATTGCAGATGCCGTATTTTCGCTTCGAGGATTGGAACTTCACAATCTCATAGATGAGGAAAATGATCCGATTACCGAATGCCTCACTGAATTGCAGGTAGCTCGGATGGAGGATGTGCTGTCAGCATTCTACCTTAGAATTACTGTAATCGATCAACTTGGCGTATTGTCGAAAGTCACTGCTGTAATGGCGCGTGAACAGATCAGTATTGCCAGGGTGATTCAGCAATTGCCTGAGAATGGTAACAAAAATCTAGCAATGCTGACTTTGACCACCCACCGGTGTTCGGAGTCCGCCATTGCCAGCGCAATTCGATCCTTGAATCGCTTGAAGGCTGTACAGTCCAGGCCCTTTCTGCTTAGAATTGCCAAATTTGAGGATTAGGAAGTGGGTAGAATTGTTCAAAAATACGGCGGCACTTCAGTTGGAACTGTCGAAAGGATTCAAGTGGTTGCGGAACGCATCAAGACAACTTACGATGCGGGCAATGAGGTGGTGGTTGTTGTGTCTGCCCGTTCCGGGGTAACCAACGAGTTGATCAACCGTGCTAAAAGCCTCAATCCCGAACCCGACGAACGAGAAATGGATATGCTTCTTGCGGTTGGAGAACAGGAGACGATTGCCCTGATGGCGATGGCTCTTCACACACTCGGAGTACCAGCGGAATCTAGAACAGGCGCTCAAGCTGGGGTAATCACCGACGATTTCCACACGAAAGCCAGAATCATCCGGGTGGATGGTGGCGACATTCCAAATCTTCTGGCCGAAGGCAAAGTGGTTATTGTGGCTGGATTTCAAGGAATTAATGAAACCGGTGAAATTTGCACCTTGGGGCGGGGCGGATCCGATTTAAGCGCAGTAGCCATGGCTGCCGGATTAGAGGCTGACCTCTGTCAAATATTTACTGATGTCGAAGGTGTGTTTACTTCAGATCCCAGAATCGTTAATGATGCTGTCAAATTAGATGAGGTCAGTTATGATGAAATGCTTGAACTCGCCAGTATGGGTAGCAAGGTCATACAAGCTCGCGCGGTTGAGTTTGCAAAGAAGTTCAATGTAACCTTTGAAGTACGATCCAGTTTCAACGACAAACCAGGTACGATTGTGAAAGAAGAAGTAGCGTCTATGGAGGATGTTTTGGTCCGAGGAGTTGCAGTTGACAAAAGCCAAACTTTGGTGGTTGTGAGTGATCTTCCGGATGAACCGGGAACTGCGGCGAGGCTATTCACTGCCTTGGCCCAGGCTAATATTCTTGTGGATATGATTGTGCAGAATATTGGTCGGGAAGGACGGGCCAACCTGACCTTTACCGTTCCCAAGGATGATACGCCCAAAACCGAAACTGTTCTGTCAGATTTGCTCCTTGAACTGGGAGGCTGCCTGACCCGTACGACCGACATAGCAAAACTGTCTGTGGTTGGCATCGGTATGCGCAGTCATTCTGGGGTTGCGGCAGAATTGTTCTGGACGTTGGCCGACGGAGGTATCAATATTCAACTCATAGGCACTTCGGAAATAAAAATATCCGTAGCTATAGATTTGGTGGATGCCGATTCCGCGGCTAAACTTGTCCACAAGGCATTCCGGTTAGAGCAAGCGAGCGGATGAATTTTATCAGCACACGTGGGCTGACGGATCCAGTATCCTTTTCTGAGGCAGTTGCTCTCGGCCTGGCGCCCGATGGTGGCCTTTTTGTTCCAGAAACGCTCCCTGATCTCTCCAAGGAAATTCAAAGTTGGAAAGGTTGTTCTTATGAAGCCTTGTGTTTCGCCTTTTTTCGGCATTTTGCGACCGATATCGATCCGTCTCAGCTGAAGGTCATTATTAAAAAATCCTATAAGAATTTTGACAGTCCTTCCAGGGCCCCCCTTACACTGCTGGGCGAATCTTTATGGATTTTAGAACTCTTTCATGGACCTACTCTGGCTTTTAAGGATTTCGCACTCCAATTATTGGGAAATCTTTACGAACACCAGATTGAGCGAACCGGTCAGCCCATCAATGTCCTAGGAGCAACCTCGGGTGATACAGGAGCTGCCGCCATTCATGGATTATTAGGGAAAGAGGGTGTTCATATTTTTATCCTCTATCCTGATGGCAGAATATCGTCCCTTCAAGAAAGGCAGATGGCATGCACTGAGGCCGATAATGTATTTCCATTGGCCTTGGACGGGAGCTTTGATGATACGCAGCGAGTTCTAAAAGATGTGTTTGGCGACCAGGATTTTCGAAAGTCTGTCAATCTTTCTGCTGTGAATTCCATAAATCTGGCTAGGGTGCTCGCGCAGTGTGTTTACTACATTTATGCTTATTGGCAGTTACCGGCACTTGTGCGGGATGAGACTGAAGTCGTAGTTCCGACAGGAAACTTTGGAAATATTCTCGCGGGTTGGATGGCCCAGAAAATGGGCCTTCCTTTTCGGTCCTTCAAAGTAGCCACAAACCAAAACGATATTTTGCATCGTCTGTTTACAACCGGGGAGTATCAAGTCCTTGATGTTCAGCCCAGCCTGGCTCCTTCCATGGATATTCAGGTGGCTTCGAACTTCGAACGATTCCTCTTTTATGCTGAAAATTCGGATCCGCAAAAAGTGCGGCCAATTATGGAAACTTTCAAAGATACGGGTCGATACGACTTTGCGGAATTTGATTCGGATACATTCTCAAGCAGTCGGACCGATGATGCGGAAATTCGATCCATTATCACAAAGGTATATAGAAAATATGGTTACATAGCTGATCCTCATACGGCTTGTGGTTTAACGGAATGGGATCATCCGCATCAGCAAATGGTGCTCGCGACCGCGCATCCGGCTAAATTTCCGGAGACAATCGAGGAATGTATCGAAATATCGTATACACACCCAATCTTAGAATTGCTAAAATCCAGAGGAATTCGAAAACATAAGGTTGCTTCAAGCGCGGAAGCCGTAAAGTCCTTTATATCAACGCATATTCATTAACCTCCAAAAACATGGCCAGTGACGTACCCATTTTGATTTACGATACAACTCTGCGAGACGGAACTCAAGGAGAAGGGATATCCTTTTCTGCGACGGATAAGATTTTGATTACCCGGAAACTGGATCAGTTTGGCATTGATTATATAGAGGGTGGCTGGCCTGGATCTAATCCCAGGGATATGGCTTTCTTTGAGGAAGTGAAGTCGGTCGAATTATCTCATGCGAAGGTAGTTGCTTTTGGATCGACTCGCCGCTCCAATATGAAAGCGGAGGATGATCCTCAGCTGAAACTTCTCCTCGATGCCGAGACATCTGTTGTCACCATTTTCGGCAAGACGTGGTTGCTTCACGTGACGGATGTCTTGCGGACAACTCCCGAAGAGAACTTGGCCATGATTAAGGATTCGGTGAGATTTCTCAAAGATGCCGGGCGTGAGGTAATCTACGATGCCGAACATTTTTACGACGGTTATGTGGATAGTTCGGAATATGCCCTGAAGACTTTGACGGCTGCAGTGGAGGGAGGTGCGGATTTTCTGGTGCTTTGTGATACGAACGGTGGAAAATTGGTTTCGGAAATCGAAGCGATAAACAAAGATGTGATTGAGAAATTCGCTGATGTGCCGGTCGGCGTCCATTGCCATAACGATTCTGGATTAGGCGTAGCGGTTAGCTTGGCTGGCGTGGGGGTCGGTGCAACCATGGTCCAAGGTACCATGAATGGATATGGAGAAAGAAATGGAAACGCCAATCTAACTTCGATCATTCCTAACTTGATTCTAAAGATGGGAAAGGAAGCTAATTGCAAAGCCAATTTGAGTGAGTTGAGAGAGCTGTCTATCTACATAGACGATCTTGCCAATGTGAGATCCAACATTCGGGCACCCTTTGTCGGATCATCTTCCTTTGCTCACAAGGGAGGTGTTCACGCGAACGCCGCCTTAAAAGTTGCACGAAGTTATGAACATATTCAGCCCGAATCAGTAGGAAATCGTCAAAGGATTCTGATTTCAGATATGTCAGGCAGAAGTAGCCTTATGATGAAGGCTAAGGAACTAGGTTTGGAGGTTGAGGAAAAGTCACCCGAGATGAAATCATTTCTCGATCAACTCAAAAGTCTGGAACACAAGGGCTACGAATATGAGGCGGCGGATGCTTCATTTAAATTGTTACTGTCAAAATTCCTGCGGCACCATAGTCCTTTTTTTACACTTCAGGGCTATCGAGTAATGGAAGGTCGACGTGACGATAACCAGACGGTTGTTTCGGAAGCTACGGTCAAGATTCAGGTGGAGGATGTGACCCATCATTGTGTGGCTGAATCAACAGGCCCTGTCAGCGCTTTATACAAAGCTCTTTCTGCGGCATTGTCTGCTGATTTTCCGGCGATAAATCAAGTAGAATTGCGAGATTTCAAAGTGCGCATCCTTGAATCTGAAAATGGAGTGGATGCGAAGACACGGGTGTTTATTGAATCGAGCGATGGGGAAGAGATTTGGGGCACGGTAGGTGCAAGCGACAACATTGTGGCTGCCAGTTTGGAAGCTTTGCTGGATTCGCTGGAATATAAGCTTTTGAAGGACGAAAATGTAGGGTCTGAGTAAATTTTGCGTCAAGAATCATCCGATTCCCCTTACAGTTTTAGTGGTAACAGGAGAATATTCGTTTTTATTAGCCGAATCGGGAAGTATTTTGGAATAATTTCAGGCCAAATGGAGTTCCTTAAAAAGGAAAGTTTTAGAAAATTAATTTTGCACATACCAGATAAACTACTGCATACTAACTATAATAAATCTAAAATACTTCTATCATGAGATTAACCAGTTGTTCCCGTGCTCTCGTGCCAACCATTATTTTTGGCCTTTTTATTGCCAGTAAATCTTTCGCAGTTCAGGCAGTGACAAATGCGGTTGGCGTTATCCAGAAAACCGCTCTTGGCGAGTCTGATACCATCATTTCCATTCCCCTGAAACGCCCCGCCGTTTTTAACGGAGTTGTAGATGCTTACACGCCTAATTTAATCACCGCTGCTGGAAGCCCTGGATGGTCGGCAGATGGATGGGCTGATGGCTACTATGTCTTTATTCGCAGTGGTGCGGTTGAAGGCACTTATACCATGATTACTGGAAACGGCGCTGATACACTTAATACTGCGGACGTAGTGGAGGTAGCACAAGGTGATAGCTTCTCGATCCACTCATTTTGGACGCTTGGAACATTGTTTCCAGGTGGTGATGGTCTAAACGCGTCTCCTTCTCATCTGCAACGTGATTCTGAGATATTCATTCCTAATTCCGGAGGGGAAGGTATCAATCTGGCTGCTGAAGCCACTTACTATTTCTATGACAGTGCATTCCGTCAGGTTGGTGCTGCACTAGATTCAACTCATGATGACACGATACTTTACCCTGACACCTATGTCATTCTACGGAACAATATTGCAGGTAGCACTAAAGTCACCTTCACCGGTGAAGTAGTTATGACTGATTTGTCACTTCCTATCATGTCTACAGCCACGGGTCCACAAGACAATGTTGTCGGGTTGCAACGGCCAATTGAAATGACTCTTGATGAGTCAGGTCTCGGCGCTAGTTTATCTGCGGGGGATCAATTACTTGTGTGGGATGATTCAATGCCGAGGCAGAATCGTTTGGCAAGCAATGCGATAGTCTACAATTGGAATGGCGCTGCTTGGAGTGGTGGTACGAATGGAGGAGCAGATCAGGTATTTACTCCAGGTCGTGGTGTTCTAATTAGGCGGGTTGAAGGTGTTCTTGAAGAAGTCGATTGGTCAAACTCTCCGAACTACGCCAACTAACTCTCCTTTATCTCCTTATTTATTTGTAATCTCTGGCTAACTAATTTCTATGTCAAAAATACCAATGAGCCACAAAGCTTTGAAACCCGGATTCCTCGTTCTACTCGGAATTGGATTATTAGTCGGTCAGATTCAAGCTGCAATTGAAATAAGTGTTGGGGCTGAGAGGTTGCAGGATCCCAGCGGAGGATCCATGGCTGTAGGGGGAGTTCTTGTTCTGGTGGGTTCCACTACTGATGCTAATTTTTCCGGACCTTCCGAAACGGATTTTACTCAAAACGACGACGCAGTTATTGCCATCTGGGATATTGCTACGGGTGGTGGTAACGCACCAGGAGCATTCAGTGGATCTACTGGAAGCGTCAGTCTTGGTGGTGATTGGGGCGCAGGTGATCCTATCGCGATATACTGGTTCCCAACCCTAACCATAGCCGATACTGCTCCAGGAGCAGCCGTACCTTATGGCATATTTCAAGGGACAGCAGGTGTTGATGGATCCGATGCTTGGGAAACTCCTGAGGATGGGACCATCGGTCATAATTTGTTTTTTATTACTTCAGATGCTTCTGTTTTGTCAGGTTCCGGATCTTCAGATCCAGCTGCTGGATTAGCGAATTTGGTAACTCCGGGCACCGGCCCATTGGATCCAAGCGATGTGCTTGCAACTACTAATGGTCCAGGGCTTGTCGATTTATCGTGGACAGACAATGCTACCGATGAAACTGGATACCGTGTTGAGCGCAGATTGGGTTCCGGCGGTGCATGGACGCTGCTGGATACACTTGCAGCTGGTTCGACAGCTTTTGCTGACGACACTGTCGAAGACGCAACTGCCTATGTTTATCGGGTGATTGCTGTTCGAGGTCCTTCCTGGTCAGAAATCGTTGAGTCTCCTGAAGTTACTTTAGACGATAGCCAATCCACTTTCCTCAATTTGTCGAATCGTGCTTTTGTAGGAACTGGAGACAGTGTATTGATTGGTTCACTCATTATCTTTGATGGCCAAATTAAGATCTACGCCAAGGCATCAGGCCCTTCATTGGCAAATGCCAATCCTCCTGTTCCTAACGCACTTGGCAATCCCACCATGCGCATTGTTGAAGTTGGCACTGGAACAACGCTTTATGAAAACGATGATTGGGAGACTCAATCAGATCCGTCAGTTACCACAGCGCTTGAAGCGGCTAATCTCGCTCCGGTTTTACCAACCGAGTCTTTAGAACCAGCCATGGTTGTTACGCTTGGTAATGATGGCGCATTCACAGCCTACTCCTTTGTTCTTGAAGGAGTTGGTGCAACTGAAGGTTTTGCCACTATCGAAATCTTCGATGCCACTACTGAAGGTGAAATTGCAAATCTCGGAACTTTATTTAACCTTTCAAATCGTGCTTTAGTTGGCACAGGGGATGAAGTGCTCATTGCGTCAATGATTGTTATCGGTGAAGCTCCCAAAGGATTCTTTGCCAAAGCATCAGGACCATCATTGGCGAATGCTAATCCTCCAGTGCCTAATGTGATGCAAGACCCCAAGTTGACCCTGCGGTTTGCTGGTGGAGGAGCAGTTATCTATGAAAATGATGATTGGGAGACACAAGACGATCCACAAGTTGCGACTTGGCTCCAAGATCCGGCATTAGCGCCCGTTCTTCCAACTGATTCGAAAGAACCTGCTATGGTAGCAGTCGTGAATCCTGGAGGATTCGGCCTATACTCGCTTATTGTTGAGGGTCTCGATCTTCAACCGGGTGAACGTAAAAATGCGACGGTAGAAATATTCAATTTCGACCCTCCACAGCCCTAAGAGCTAATCTCTAAAATCCATAAATTTCAATGCCTCGGTAAATTAACGGGGCTTTTTCTTTGAGCAGCATTTCCTCTAAATGTAAATAAGTTCGGATTCGGTTATTTATAGGTTCTTTTCAGCAGGGAAACCAAATTGTCTCAAAATCAAAAAGATGCGGTTGTATCCTTCGTTGTTCCTGGATGCAAAATAATGTCTTCATCATTAGTCCATTGGTCATCGTTTATTAGAACTTTGCAGGCGACTGGTTGACTGGCCTCGAAGGTTTTCCATTCCCATTTGCCGATTCCTATCAAATCCATGGGCACTCCTTTGTCCCAACTTAATCCCGGTCCTTCACCTCTAATAAAAAGTTTATTTGAAATGCCGATAAAGGCTCCCACTAAAAGTCGCGTGGACCCATCGATACTTTCAGAATCAGACGTATTGTCGTGTAGAGGCTCTTTGGTTTCGTCTTTTAATGCTGTTTTCTCATTATTTGACTCATTTTCTGATTCCGAAATACCTTCATCTCCGGACGTAATTTCTTCGCCGAAATTTTCGATGTTTGTCGCTGCCTCGGCCTGGTCTTCGTCTTCATTGTCTGATGAGTAATCTTCAAATTCATCATCATTGGAAGCATCTGTTTCTACGTAAGGAGATTCATTTGATGACTCCGGTAAGAGTTCTTTTCTCCAGGCTTTGAGCTCTGCCAAATCAGCTTCCACTTGTTGGATAAGTGTTGTCTGAGCTGACAATTTCGTTTCTAAGGTTTTTAGGATATCGGAATGAATATCGGCAATAGATTCTTTGATAGATTCAAGAACGGGTTCACTGCCTTTTTTGGCAGATAAATTATCTGCTTTTGCTATTTTCCTCAACTCGTCTATTAGCGAAACAATTCCAGATTTTTCCAAACCACTAACAACCTCGTTAAGAACCTCAGTCGAGCCCTGGAGTTTTGAAGGCAACTGTTTGGTAACTAGAACAGTTTCCATTAGTTCCGCCTGCACATTCTCAGTTCTGGATAACACCTCAGAGGCAAGTTCGATTACTTTGAGCAGCGATTTTTCCGCTTTGACCTGATTTAACTTTATATTTTGTTGGGCGGTAAAATGCTCAATCAAGTAAGGTGTAACGTAAATAAGCGTGCCTAAAAGGATACTTAAAGCGCAGGCTGTGATAGCCAATGTGGTCATTGGTTTTGGTGAGGCGATTACAATAAAACAGCCGAGTAGAACCAAAACCACATCACCAGCGAGGAATGGCCATTTCGGAAGGATTGTGTTTTGTTTTTCTGGCATCGTGGTGGAAATTAATTGAGGAAAGCCATATCATGAGACACGAGGATGTAAGTGAGTCGATGAAATATTGGTAGGTTCCTAGTAATTTCTAATTTTCCAATCAGTTAGGCAATTTTCAATGTGGGAAATGACCGCTTCTTGTTGAGCTTTGCCATTTCCTTCAATCCTGAGGCGTTCTCCAAACTTAAGCTTGATAGGGTTATTTGGGTCGATCTTTCCAAAATCTTTTATTAGCATTCCGTTGCCCCAGCAATCGGTCTTCAAAGCGAGCGGAATAACCGGCACATCTGCCCGTTTAGCTAATTTTATTCCTATAGAATTGAATTGGGATCTGTCGAATTCGGTCATTCGGGTGGTTTGAGGAAACACTGCAATCGAATAGCCGGATTGGATTCGTTCCGATCCGCCCTTGAGGACCGTCATGAAATCTTGCTTTGGATTTTCTCTACCAACAACAATCGGATTCCTAGACATCATGACATGTTTGAATACTGGGTAGTTAACTAAGGCCTCTTTAACAATAAAGGTTACCTTCTTAAATGGGCAAATAAGGTAGGGGAGAACAAAAGTTTCCAAAGTGCTCATGTGGTTTCCAATAATTATGCATGGACCGTCTGTTTGGATTACATTTTCAAGGCCTTCAACCGAAGCTGTTGCGCCAACACTTTCTAATGACTGCAAAGTATCGTAGCTGCTGAGACACCAGCTTGGATCATCGAATTTACCTCGTTTTGCTAACCTGGAGGATCGGAAAACAATCCCCAGCATTTTCCTATAAAAAACGAAAGAAGGAAAAGACTTGGAAAACCAGCCGGCTTCGTAAGCTTTAGAAGTGTAGCTGTTTTGAATTACTGGGAAATCCAGCTCGAATCGCATAAGCAGTTAGTGGTAGGATTGTTTGAATATTTGGTCTCTTCATGTTTCCAATCAACAGGAAAAGTTTACTTCTCCATTTGGACATTTTTTACTCTATTTCATTTTAGAGGGATTTCAGAAAAGGAATCTGTCACGAATGCAGGAAAGTTAGAGTCTACCTTTTTTCTCAAGATTGGAAATAGTCGAGAACCCACCAACGTGGATCCGCATTTCGCCTCGGCCTAGGCTGCCTTACGAGTCGTGGATGTAACGTTTCTAGGATTGCTTGCTAGTTGAGCATCCACAAACGAAACTTGGAGTTGTCGCTGGAAATTGGTCCGTTTCAGGAGCCGATGTTTCCTACGAATTCGTGCTCAGAAATACTGCGCGATGGTCGGATGGTTCCTTGGTGTCTATGCCAGATTTTTTGAATGGTGCAAGACGGATGCTCGATCCTGAAATCGGTTCAGACAGGGATAGAAACTTTTTGTATCCGATATGTATCCGATATGTATCCGATAAAAAATGTAGAAAGGGTTCTTTGGGCAAACATTTCTGATTTTGAATTGGTAGGCATTCTTAAGTGATCTGGATATGTGAAATTATGATATCGCCCGGTATCGTTATATGTCCTTTTACGTCGAACCTCAACCAATACTTTCAGCACTTTAGTTCTTGGAGATGCAAAATTTTCAGGCTGGGAGAGCGAGGAGCATTCCCGGTTTCTTGGTCACTCGAACGGGAATCTGATACTAATTTTCGAAACAACTTAATTTAGGAAGCAGAGGTAATCTTTTTGAGATTACTCCTACATACTGATCTTTTTCTTTAATGCAGTCTATCTAATAAATCCATCGCTTAAAGGTTGGGAAGCGGATTTGATGGACCGTGACAGTTTAAAGTACCTCAAGATCGAGCAAAAGTAATGTTACAGCTTTTAAAACTATCATTTTGACGTAAAAATAGAATTCATATGCAATAAAATTGCATTATTCATGCAAAGGTGCAATATGGTGATTAATTTTTGATTTTTCCGTTATATTTTGTTTTCCCGAACCAAGCTTACTGCATGGTTCAGAGGCGGCGGGTGAGGAATCATGAGGGGGTTCTCGCCCGCCTTTTTCTTGTACGCGTTTCTGGTTGTGGTAGGATCATTGATTCCAATCCTTCTCAATCAACTTTTCCACTAGGTATCGGAGGCGATTTCTTTAACTAGAAGATTTGATTTCGCTCAGTTTTGGCCCGGCGAATCGACTCGGTCTGAAATTTTTCCGCCAGCGGAAGTGATTCCATAAAAAAGATCGAAATCCTATTCAGTTAAGTACTTTTTCCTGGAGACTCGATAGGTCCTTACATCCAGATTTAGCTAATTCAATCAAGTTTTGAAGCTGAGCTTCACTAAATACCGCTTCTTCTCCCGTTCCTTGAATTTCTACGAAGTTTCCTTTTCCGGTCATGACGACATTGAAATCTACAGAAGCATCGCGGTCTTCCGGATAATTCAGGTCTAGAATTTCAACCTCCTTGTATATGCCGACGGAGATCGCTGAAATGGAATCAGTGAAGGGATCATCCTCCAATTCACCGACTTCAAGAAGTCGATTCACCGCTAGTTTGCATGCAACGTAAGCACCCGTAATTGAAGCTGTCCTGGTACCTCCATCTGCCTGTAAAACATCGCAGTCTACCCAAAGCGTTCTTTCTGTAAGTTTTTGCAGATCGAGAACAGCACGCATGGATCTTCCTATCAGTCTCTGAATTTCAATGGTTCGCCCGTCCTGTTTTCCTCGAGACGCGTCCCGGGTCTTACGTTCGAGTGTGGAGTAGGGTAGCATGGAATATTCTGCCGTAGACCAACCTCCGGAAATGCCTTGGGCCTTCATCCAACGAGGAACTTTTTTTTCTATGGTGGCAGCGCAAATTACTTTCGTGTTACCAAATGAACAAAGCACTGAGCCAGTTGCATGCTGTGCGAAATCTTTGACAAATGATACTTCTCTTGCTTCAGCCGGCTGTCGATCATCAGGTCTTGAAAAGGGATCGTGATTTTCCATAGTCAAATTCATGAAGGTGCATTTTTCGAATGCGAGGAAATTTAACTTTCCTGCTGAACTTTTTCAGGTGGCTCGATCCATTTTCCTTCCTGGCGAATGAGGTCGATCAACCGGGATACTGCATCTGCTTCAGGTACATGGTGCTCCACGCAATCCTTTCCGATATATAAATTCACCTTTCCGGGAGCGCCTCCTACATAACCAAAGTCTGCATCAGCCATTTCTCCGGGACCGTTCACTATGCATCCCATTACGGCGACTTTTACTCCTTTCAAATGTTGGGTATTCTGGCGAATCATTTGCGTCGTGGATTGCAAATCAAAAAGAGTCCGTCCGCAACTGGGGCATGCAACATACTCCGTTTTTGAAATGCGTGCTCCTGCACCCTGCAATACGTTGTAAGCTAGCTGGAGTGACTTATTGGGATCGGCAATTCTTTCAATACTAAGGACGTCTCCAATTCCGTCTGCCAGTAAAGAACCTGCCAAAATCGAGGCTTCGAGTAAGTCGTTTAAAAATCCTGTATCTTGGCTAATGTATGACTCTGGCCTACTTCTGATCCAAATTGGAGGTTTCCATCCGAGCGCCTCCAAAGTAGCGACCAGAAGTCGATATTCACCTATGAGGTGTGTATCGGTAAGAGAATCAGTTTGTGGAAACACTATCGTATTTTTTAATCCCGTCTTCAATAGTATTTGGGTATTGGCGGCCAAACTTTTGGCCGATATGCCAAGGGCCATAGTCCTTTTGTTGCTTGAGCTCCAGTTTGCCCATTTTTCAAACTCTTCCTTTTCCAGCTTATCCCAACTGATAATCGGTATAAAATCCGCACCGGAGCTATTAAGCTGGGCCACCCAATCTCCAAAATGGTGCTCATTTATTTCTAAAAACAAAGTAGTTGGTGGTTTTTGATTCGCTCCAAGCTTTTCAATTAACTCATCCATATCGGAATTGGATGCCAGGCTTAGTATCCAACCTTCAAGGGGTGTATCCGTATTTTGGTGACTGTTGGAGAATGATTTTAATAGATCCATTGATTCCACCGGGTTAATTTCGGTCGGTGGCTTAATCAGGGTTCTTGGAAGTGCCTGGTAAGAAACGGTTCCCGTTGTAGGAATCTCAATTGATTCCGTTATGCGTTTTCTAAACTCATAAGGATTAATTGACTCTTTTGTCTCTGGCTCTTGGCCGCCATTTCTTTTCCAAAGCTTTGCCGTTTTATCCACCAACGCTCTTGCAACTGGGATTTCGTAAACGGGATCTTCTGTGAGAGAGACTCGGATGGTATCTCCCAAACCATCTGCAAGCAGGCTTCCTATACCAATCGTACTCTTTATACGTCCATCTTCTCCGTCCCCTGCTTCGGTAACACCCAGGTGGAGAGGATAGTGCATGTTTTCCTCCTCCATTTTTGCAACCACCAATCTATAGGCCTGAATCATCACCTTAGGATTGCTCGCTTTCATCGAAAGGACCATATCCTTATAACCGTTGTGTTCAGCGATCCTTATGAACTCGAGCGCCGATTCGACCATTCCCCAAGGCGAATCTCCATACCGGTTCATGATCCGGTCTGAGAGCGAGCCATGATTGGTACCGATTCTCATGGATCTTCCCAGTTCCTTGCAGCGCAATACAAGGGGTGTAAAGGATTCGTGTAACTTTTGCAGTTCCGTCTTGTATTCTTCATCTGAATATTCCTTGACCTGAAATTTCTTTTTATCCGCGTAATTCCCAGGATTTACCCGGACCTTCTCAACGTGTTCCGCTGCCTCCATAGCGGCCGACGGCAGAAAATGGATGTCTGCCACCAGTGGCACGTCGATTTTATCGTCTCGTAGTTGCTTTCGGATATCCTTGAGCGCCTTGGCTGCTTTTAGGTTTGGTGCTGTTATACGGACAATTTCGCAGCCGGCTTCAACGAGAGCTCTTGTTTGTTTAACGGTCGCCTCAACATTTGTAGTCAATGCCGTAGTCATTGATTGGATACGGATTGGGTTGTCTCCGCCCACTCCTACGTTACCGATATGAACTTCTCTCGTAGGCCTCCTTAGAGTAACAAACCTGGACGCGCAATAGCCTTGCAATAGGACTTTATTCAGATTGTTCAAATTCTATCAGTCGTGGCTTAAATGAACTTGTATCTTTTTCTTTAACCACGTCTGTAAAGATTCTCCTGCCGTCGAATATCGTTACATAGAGCATTAAAGTTAGTAGAGCTAACACAAATGTGCCCTGTAAACTCATCATGAGGTTTTGAGGCAATTCCTTACCCCGAATTTTCTCAATTGTGGCAAATAAAATGTGACCTCCGTCCAAGACCGGAATTGGAAGTAGATTTAGGATTGCCAAATTAATATTTACAATGATCACAACCCAAAGAACCATTTTGAAATCCCATTTTGCAGATTGGTAAATGATTCGTCCCATCCCAACTGGACCGCTCATGTTACTAACTTTGATATTCGACTTTGGGTTTATAAGCTTGCCTAGGGTTTCAACTGTTTCCTCCATCACCGATCCTATCTGTTTTATGGGAGTTTCTTTCAGGTATTTATTTGGATAGGTCCAAGCCACGCCCATTGCGGGTGTTTCCTTTTCGTTTTCTCTTAAGATCGCAAGCTTCGGAGTTACTTTGGCAATAACTGTTTGCCCATCTCTTAATAATTCAAATTGGATTTCTTTTGTGGGGTTTTGCTGAATATATTCACTGATTTGTGGGGTGGAACGAATGATTTCTCCATCGATCCTTAACAACTCGTCTCCCGGTTTAATCCCTGCGTGGTCGGCTGGAAAACCTTCAAATACTCCTCCAATTAGGGGTGGAAGATCTGGAAGTTCTGGACTAATTCCTACGGTTCTAAGTTTCTCAAAGCCCGCAATCACGGGCAGCACCTCTTTTTCCAAAATCTCTCCATTTCTCTCAATTGTGAAGATAGTTAATGGCACGCCATCCAATGTTCGTTTTGTCCCAAAAATAATTCTTTTTTGGACACTTTCCCAATCCTTTACGGATTTACCGTCAATTGCCTTTATATTGTCTCCTTTAAGGAGGCCGGCTTCAAAGGCTGGATTAGGAACTTGTTCATCATCAGAAATCCGTAAAGTTTCACCAATTATTCCGATAGTCGTAATGTCGTTGTATATTGGAACTGGTCTCCCACCAATTAAAAATAGTAAGGACCCAAGGACGAGCGTGAAGAGCAAATTGAAGAATGCTCCGGCAACAAGTACGATGACTTTGGATGTCCAGGAGATAGGTAAATTTGCCTCCTCGTCCGCTTTGCCTTCAACCATCTCCATGTGCCCAAGTTGTGGAAGGGCCACATAACCGCCGATTGGTAGTGCGGCTACAATGTACTCAATTCCATCTCTTTTCCAACCGAACAACTTTGGCCCGAATCCAATTGAGAACCGGGTTACTTTTAGTCCTCGCCATCGAGCTGCTAGAAAATGTCCAAGTTCGTGGACAAAAATGGAGGCCCCGAAAAAGAAGATCACCATGATCAGGGCTTTGAAATTGGTTAGAATTTCCATCGAGTTAAGGTTGTCTTATTATTTGGCTGGCAGTTTGCCTGGCATTTGCATCGGCTTCAAGGACCTCTTCAAGTGTATCGGGTTCAAAATTATTGCAAGATTCCAGCGTTTTTTCTATGGTTTTTGCAATATCCGGAAACGCGATCTTTTTGTTCAAAAAGGATTCAACGCTCACCTCGTTGGCGGCGTTGAAGACAGTAGGTCCAGTTCCGCCGATTTTTAGACTATCATAGGCTAGTTGGAGGCACGGGTAACGCTTGATGTCTGGCGGAAAAAATTCAATTTTCAAACTTTTCTCGAAATTCAAACTCGGTTCAGTTTTTTCAGCCCGCTGAGGATAAAGAAGCGCGTGCTGGATTGCAAAAGTCATCGAAGGAGGGCTCATTTGTGATAGGATGGATCCATCGGTAAATTCGACCATTGAATGAACGATGCTGGTGGGATGAATCATGACGCGTATATTTTCCGGAGGCAGATTGAATAGCCAATGAGCTTCGATGACTTCCAGTCCTTTATT
>DDZZ01000007.1:41958-42462 GCA_002346535.1 Opitutales bacterium UBA2995
TTCGATGACTTCCAGTCCTTTATTAGCCATCGTACATGAATCCACCGTAATTTTTTTTCCCATGGCCCAATTTGGGTGATGCGTCGCCTCTTCCGGTCTTATCAAATGAAAAGTATCTAATGCACGGTCTCGAAAACTTCCGCCTGAAGCAGTCAAAATTATTTTCTCAATCGAATCCGATGATTCCCCATGCAGGCACTGAAATATTGCGTTGTGCTCACTATCGACGGGTAGCAGTTTCACATTCGCTTGTTTGATGGCTTTGGTAAAAAAAATTCCGGCCATGACCAATATTTCCTTACTGGCTAAAGCCAGGTCTTTCCCAGATTCGATTGCTGCTAACGCAGGTTTTAGTCCGAGAGTCCCTACAACGGCGACTACCACGATATCGGCATCAACGTTCCCGGCCAATTCAATGAGTCCCTCCATTCCCGAATTTAAGTTTCGACCTTGAAAACTTCCGGATACCTTGGCATGTTGGTAAGCTTCTTTACTGTATACAGT
>DDZZ01000015.1 GCA_002346535.1 Opitutales bacterium UBA2995
GCGGGGGTATGCGACCGGCTTTTATACTGAATCAATTGCGGCAATCGACATCGCACTCTGGGATATTCTCGGTAAATTTGTAGGCGTACCCGTTTATCAACTACTCGGTGGAAAATACAGGGATCGCATTCCAACCTATAAAGGTGCCGGTACAGCCGAAGATGCCCGGAGGTCGTTGGAGGAGGGATTCACTACTGTGAAGATGGGGTTCAACAAATCCGCTTCTCAGGGATTCGAGGTGGTAGCAGAAGTGTCTGAAGCTATTGGAGATAAAGGAGAGTTGATGATCGATTCCCTCGGGGCTTTTAAGCTTCACGAAGCCATCAGTGTTGGTCGAAAATTTGATGAACTTGGAAACATCGGTTGGTTTGAAGATGCCCTTATGCCGGAAGACATCCTTGGTTATGCCAAGTTAGCCGATACTCTCGATACGGCTGTTTGTGTTGGTGAAACGTATTCCAATCGTTTCCAATTTCGCGACCTGTTTTTAAAACAGGGGGCTGACATCATAAATCCGGATGTTTGCCGGGCTGCCGGAATTACCGAATGCAAACGCATTGCTGATTTAGCGGACACCTTTGGCGTGCTTTGGTCGCCTCATGTGAGTTCTGGCATGCCTCCTTACGTAGCCGCTTCGCTGCACCTTGCGGTCGCCACTCCAAATGCGTTGATAATTGAGGGAGGAGATATCTACAAAGCCACTGATGTAAAAGGATCTAAGGGCAATGTACTTCTTAAAGAACCCATTAAATATGAGCCTGGCTACGCCACAGTTCCTGAAACTCCGGGTCTTGGAATCGACTTTGATGAGAAGGAACTAGCCAAGGTAACTTTAAACTGACAACAATGGGTCAAACCACACTACAAGGTATCCTTCCGGTTTTACCGACCCCCTTCAAAGAAGATGGAAGTGTCGATATATCGGCCATGGAGCGTGTGGCTCAATTTTGCATTGATTCTGGGGCGAGCGGATTGGTCTTTCCAGGCGTTGCCAGCGAATACGATCATCTTGAAGCCGACGAACAATTTGCTCTTTTGGAGGCGATTAGTCGACTGACTGCAGGGCGTGTGCCTGTCATTTGCGGAGGTGGCAAGGGTGGACCTGAAAAAATAGGTTCCAATATCCTAAGAGCTCGTGAGAAAGGAGTGGTTGCTGCCATGGTGCTCATTCCCAACAAATATGCGGGGGACCCTGAAGGAGCCCAGCAGTTTATAAACGCCGTGATCGAAAATGCTCAAGGTGTAGATATCATTTTGCAGAACGCACCAGCTCCCGTTGGGGCCGGCTTGGAGGTTAACGAACTTACCCGTATTGTGAACTCTTCCTCGGCCATTCGTTATGTTAAGGAAGAAGCACTTCCATCTGGGCCGCGTGTTACTGCGATTATTCACGAAGCTCCCGATCATCTTTTGGGCGTTATCGGCGGCGGAGGCGCGCGTTATTTGATTGATGAAATGAATCGCGGGGCGATCGCGGCAATGCCTGCTGCAGAGATCACGGACTTGCATGTAAAAATGTGGAATGCCTATATGGAGAATGGGGATGAGGTGGGGGCCAGAGATCTTTATATGAGGACGCTTCCTTTGCTCATTATCCAATTACTATACCGAATGCATCTTACGAAATATGTGCTGACTCAACGCGGAGTCTTGAATAACGCCTTAGTCCGAGCCCCATTGCCTGAATTTGATTCATATGATGAAAGCGAATTGAACTCCCAGCTACAATCTTTGTCGGACCTGTTTGAAATAGCTCCTCTGAGATCTTTGAACGTATGAGCCGCGTAACAAAGGTAGAACCATTCGTTCTGACTCTAGTTCGAGACGAGCCCTACCTCGGAGTTCTCCGTAAAGGAGAGGATAAAAACGAGAAGGGCTATTTTGTACGAAAGGGAAATAACACCGTTTATCTAGATAGAGACCGAACTGTTTTGGTGCGTGTTGAAACCGAATCCGGTGCCGTCGGCTGGGGAGAAACGTATGGACTGGCGGCTCCAAGAGCGACAACGGAGATCATATCTGACTTGCTATCAGATTTTGTGATTGGTCGGGAAGCGGCCGATGCTGCGGCAATTCATAGCGATCTCTACGACTTGATGCGCGTTCGCGGTTACTTCGGGGGATTTTACTTGGATGCTCTGGCGGCAGTTGACATCGCACTGTGGGATGCGGCTGGACGAGAGGCAGGCAAATCAGTGGCGGAGCTGTTGGGCGGTCGTTGTCGGAACACCCTGCCAGCTTATGTTTCCGGATTACCAAAACCGACCTTGGATGAGCGAGTGGAACTCGCCAAGGGATGGCAGGAAAAGGGTTTCAATTCCTTTAAAATTGCCGGTACAGTGGCGGATGACGGAAACGTAAAAGAAGTGGCGGCGTTACGATCGGCCTTGGGGCCGGATGCCCTCATAGCCTGTGATATGCATTGGGCTTACGATCCGGACGGTGCCATAGCGGAGATCAAGGCCATGGAGGCACATGATCTTTGGTTTGCAGAAGCTCCAATTGAGCCTGAGGACATCAAGGGATTAGCTAGAGTGGCTCAATCTGTTGAAACTCCGATCGGAGCAGGGGAGGAATGGCGCACCCTTTACGAAGCCCAGCTTCGCTTCGATGTAAATGGCTTACAAATCTTTCAACCTGAGATGGGCCACATCGGAATCTCGGAATTTGTACGTATCACCGAGGTTGCCCATTCCCAGGGTATTTCTATTCTTCCTCATGCTACCATTGGGGTCGGTATTTTTTTGGCGGCGAGTTTGCAGACCAGTTTAACCTTAGAGGGTTTGATCGGACATGAATTTCAACATTCCATTTTTAACCGGGTTCCCGGGTTGGTCACTGATGGGCTCTCCTGTTTTGAAGGTGCCTATCATGTCGCTGGTGCCCCGGGTATCGGAATCGAGCCCACGGAAAAACTGATCTCACTATTGGAACCGGCGTAATGAATTTTAGTTTTAGAAGGGGCTTTATCCACCGATTATTGAAAATTTGCTTCACCATCGGGGCATAAAGCCCCTTCTAAAACTTCCATTTCCATGCAAGCTGTAGACTATGTTGTAATCGTTCTTTATATCTTCGGCATTGTGGGTGCAGGCATGGTGTTTGCCAGTCGGATGAAAAGCTCGAAGGAGATGTTCTCCGCTGGTGGTCAATCACCCTGGTGGGTATCCGGACTCTCCGGTTTCATGACGATGTTTTCGGCCGGTACTTTTGTGGTTTGGGGAGGCATTGCGTATAAGTATGGAGTTGTCGCAATATTCATTAACCTGGCCTATGGGGTTGCTGCGATGCTGGTTGGCTGGTTTATTGCAGGTCAATGGCGAAAGCTCGGTGTCGACTCCGCCTCCGAATTCCTGCGCCTCCGCTTCGGTGCTTCCATCGTACAGTTCTACACTTGGTTTAAGGGATTGGTGGGACTTTTTACCATGGGGGGTGCGGTATATGCACTATCGAAAATTGTCTGTGCTTTGATACCCTTGCCTGCAGGGCATCTGCTGGTTGATCCGGCTACCGGACACTTGTCGGTTGCATTTGCTTCCTGTGCCTTGTGCGTCATCGTCATCATCATCACCTTTATAGGTGGACTTTGGGCGGTGTTGATGACGGATGTATTGCAATTTGTGATACTGACCGTGTCGGTGGTTTTTGTAGTCCCACTTATCATTTTAAAGGCCGGTGGGTTTGGATCGTTTTTAGACAAAGCACCGGAAGGATTCCTTGCCCCCGTTGCAGCCGATTTTTCCTGGTGGTTTATCATTGGTTGGATGATTGTTAATTTTTGTGTCATTGGCGCGGAGTGGACCTTCGTTCAACGCTACCTCTGTGTCCCAACGGTGAAGGATGCCAAGAAGTCCGCTTACCTCTTTGGAGTCATGTACTTGGTTTCACCGATCATTTGGATGATTCCGCCGATGATTTTCCGCGTCTTGAATCCCAATGTCGATACGGAGCAGGCCTATATCCTGGCCTGTCAACTCGTCTTGCCTGCCGGCATGATGGGGCTGATGGTTGCTGCTATGGCTTCCGCTACCGCCAGTATGGCGACTACGCGTTTGAATGTTTTCGCCGGTGCTTTTACCACGGAAGTCTATCACCGGAAAATCAACCAGGGCGCATCTGAAAAGCAACTCGTGTTTATCGGTCGATTGGTGACGGTGATCCTTGGATGCATCGTTATTTCCGGTGCATTGCTCATTCCTAAATATGGCTATACCAGTTTCATTATCGATATTAACACTTTGCTTTATGGACCCATGTTGATGCCCACCATTTGGGGGCTGTTCTCCCGGAAAATTGGACTGAAAGCCGTATGGGGCACAGTGCTCATCGGGTTCGTTGCCGCTTATGTCATCAAGTTCGGTTTATCATTATCTAGGGACGGATTCCTGACAGAGACTGCGATGCTTCGACCCCTTGTAGAATGGATTGCCGCGAACTCGCGAATTGTCGACCTCACTTCAGGCCTCGTCGTTCCTTTTTTTATTTTGTTATTCCTCGAAATATTCGAAAAACACGAGCATCCGGGTTGGTCTCGGATTATGGATACGAAGAAAAAATTTGAGGAGTTACCGCCAGTCAAATCGTCGGCTCTTCCGGGAAAAATGGTGGTCATTTGCCTGACCATGCTTGCAGTGGTGATGGGCGCACTTTCTATAATCAATCGCGAGCAGTTTGGGGTTTTGATCACCCTTACCATTGTGCTTTTAGCCATTGCCGGAACCATGTATGGGTTTATTCGTCGGGCGGATCGGATTGCCCAATAAGCTTGATCTTAAAAGCACATGGGTTAGAACGCGGTTGTATAACGTCGTTCATTGATGTTCCTTGGGAGTTCAGCTAATGTTCATTAATGATATTGAGATTTGTAATTTCCTTTACTGAACCTTCCGATAAAGAAATGAGTCTGAAGTTAGCAGTGATATGAGTAAGGCCTTCATGCTACCATCATTTTC
>DDZZ01000039.1 GCA_002346535.1 Opitutales bacterium UBA2995
TCGGCCGTTATTTGAGGAGTATTCTCTGTGGGAACCAATTGAGTGAGTAGCCAGACGGAACCGTATGAAGCTGGAATTCCAAATAAACCACCTAGTAGAGCCAGCGAGAGACTTTCCATTATGATCTGAAGAAAAACAATGAATCCTGTTGCGCCCATGGCTTTAAAGGTGCCGATTTCACGTATACGTTCATTAATACTCGCAAGCATAATGTTCATGATACCTATTCCTCCTACTATCAGGCTTAACGCGGCAATAATGCCCCTGATGATTTGGGCGCTATTCAAGCGTTTGTTAATATTGGTTAATACACTTTCCTGTGTCCGAAATGAGAAATCTTCAATTCCATTATGGGAGCGGGTCATTACATTTCGAATTTGCCCCATAGCTTTTTCCAGGACATCTACATTCAAGGCTTTAACATCTAAATCACTGAGTTTCGGATCTGGGGCAAAGACCTCCGGTTCTGAGGATTTACTGGTGGAAAACCTATCCTTAATGGAACTGGAGGAACTGGAGGTTGCCATGCGAAATTTCATCCACATTGTATTTAATGGGACGTGGGCCACGTTGTTTCTTTGCCAAAAACGGTCACGATGTCTGGAAGAGCGACCGAAAGTTCCACCGCGGGCTGGGCCGCTTCGGGATTGTTGTTGCTTCAACTGGTACTCTCGTTTTTTACGGTCTGCTTCACTTTCCATTTTTTTGTACATGCCAACAACTTCAAACGGTACATAGTTGATATTGATCTTTTTGCCAACCGGGTCGAGTGGTGTGCCATCCGGATTAGTTGGGCCAAATAGGCGATCTCGAATATCGGCCCCTATTACGCAAACATTCTTTGCAATATGATCCTCATAAGAGCTAAAAAATCTACCAAATTCAATTTCGTGGCCGTCCATCTCCATAATATCCGGCCAGACACCGACAAAGGAGGAAAGATAGGTTCGTTTGTCCTGATAACTTGCGCGTCCATAAGACCAACGCATCTCTGGGGAAATACATTGAAGCAGCGTGGCGTTTTTCTTTAATGCGTAGGCATCCTGCACGGTGATGCCCGGAGAGTAATCCTGCTTATGTTCCTGATAAGTTGGAGGTTCATCCTCGTCGATATTAATCTTATCTGCTCCGCCATAAACGACCATCTGATCCTTCATGGCATTCTCCATTCCCTTTACAATTGCCGACATGGTCACAAGGCTCACGATGCCAAGCACCACCCCTAGGATTGTTAATGCAGAGCGAAACCAGTGGGATCCGATTTCCCTAAGTCCGATCATGAGTGTGTTAAAAAGGATCATCCTTTGGGTGCCTCAATCGTATCGTAATGCCTGGATGGGATCCAGTTTCGCTGCCTTAATTGCTGGGAAAAGACCGGCCAGACTACCGGTAATTACACTGAACCCGAAGGCGATAGCCATTGCGAAAGCCGTCATCACAGGAGGTGTTGTGTTATCGGCAAAGCCGGCCAGTGTATTGACAAGGATGGGGGAAACGATCAACCCGGCGATTCCACCGGCCACAGCAATGACAATACTTTCCGTCAGAATCTGAAGAAAAACATCCATATTTGTCGCTCCTATAGATTTTCGGATACCAATTTCCCGGACGCGTTCGGAGATACTTGAAAGCATAATGTTAATAATGCCAATACCGCCAACCAGCAGGCAAATGCCAGCTATAAACATCCCGCTGATACGCTCATTTTGGATGGACAAAGCAATGTCGCCGGCAAACCCCTCCTGTGTTTGAAAGTTGAAATCCTCCAGCCCTTTGTGAGTTTGCATTAGCACATTACGAACCTGTTGCAGGGATTTTTCGAGTGTTGAAACATCGTAGATTTTCATAGCTACCGTGGATAGCGAACGGTCCATATTACTTCCCCGGTCATAGGATGAATCAAGTTTCGAAACGAAAGTGTTCAGCGGAACCATGATGGTTGAGTTTTTCCTTAAGTAAACTATCATTGCTCTTCCCGAGTTGCGGTCGCCGGACATGAAAGCTGCTCCAACATCTGGCCTTCCTGTGCTTAGGCCGGCAGCGCGGGCTTCCTCTTTCTTTTTTCGGTCCTCGTCGCTCATATACTCCTTGAACATTCCGATGATCTTGAACGGAATATAGTTGATCATGATATTTTCCCCAATGGGAATGATTTCCTTTCCCTGGTTGTCGTATTCCCCAAATAGTTCATTTCGAATCTGGGTTCCTATGATGCATACCGGATTGGCTAGAAGATCGTCCATGTCGGAGAATACACGTCCGTGTTCCAGTTCGTGTTCTTCGATTTCTAGCAGGCTTGGCCAGGTTCCCTTTACTGATGCGTAGCGGGCTCTTTTACTTTTCCTGCTTATACGAAGCGATCCGCGGTAGCTTCTCTTTTCAATCACGGGGGTTACATTATAAACTAGTGGCGCATTTTTTTGTAAGGCGTAGACATCTTTCAATGTCATCCCATTAGCTTCGTCTTCAAGATGTTTTTGGTAATCGGGCAAATCATCATTGTCATCCACTATAATTCGTTCCAGCCCTCCGGATTCAGCCAGGGAATCCTTAAGTAAATTTTCCTTTCCCTTAA
>DDZZ01000024.1 GCA_002346535.1 Opitutales bacterium UBA2995
GGGTATACCTACAAGGGAACGGAGGACGAGGTTTTAGCTTGATCATTATTCATTAAAGAGACAATTGTAGTAGTCCTGCTCAGACCTTGCTTTTGTTCAACGGGTAGCTTTTTGTCTTTGGTTCATTTATTGGTTGGAGTGGCTCTCTGGCACTGCTGTTATCTTCGATTTCAACATACTAACAAACTACCCGATTTAAAGTTCTGTCTATGAATTTAGTTACCTGGTCCTGGTTGTTTTTGGTTTTATACATTGGGGTAATGTTGTCGTTTGGTTGGATATCCAGCCGGCGCGTGAAGAATGCCGATGATTTTGCCACGGCGCGCAGCTCTTACGGTCCCTTCTTTTTGGCCCTGGCTTTTGCTGCCAGCACTGCGAGCGGTGCGACTTTTCTCGGCACCCCAGGGCTCGCTTACTCCTACGGGTCAGTAACAATTTGGGCGCATTTTCTCTATCCCATGGGATGTTATTTTGGGGTCCTTATATCCATACGATTAGTGGCTTCGTCGGGGCACGCCTTCGGAAACCGTTCAATTCCCGAGTATCTGGGAGACCGATACCAAAGTGATGGAGTTAGGCTGCTGGTCTCTATTTTCTCGTTGATTTTGTTCTTCTACATCGCGGGTCAGCTTGTTTCTGGATTAGTGATGTTCAAGACCATGCTCGGGTTGGAGCCCATGTGGGCTTTGATTATCACTACTGTTGTTTTGCTTGTCTATGTGGTTCTCGGCGGCGCACATGCTGACATACTCACAGACGGTGTTCAGGGCTTTATGATGCTTTTAGTAGCTGCTTTTACGATATTGCTCTTCCTCTTTGGGGTCGGGATCGATGGAGGTATGATGGCTATATTTGATAATCTTGGTAAGCAGAATGGGGATCTGGTTAGTCCTCTCAATACTACGACACCTCTTTTCCATTCCTGGTGGTCCATAGCAGCTATTTTGTTGGCTCACGTCCCTTTAGGTCTATTGCCACACATCGGTAACAAGATTTGGGCACTCAAAAATGAAGGCGACCGCTATCGTTTCGTTAAGCTTGCCTTTGGGGTGGGGTTAACCTTGGGGCTCCTCGGGCTTGGTGGCCTCTTAGCTCGGGCGATTCTGGGAGAAGAGTTATTTATGCCTAGTAGGACACCCAACGAAGCCTTGCCGGTTCTTTATATAGAATTATTTCCCACTTGGTTTGCTGCACTTGTGGGTGTGGGCATTCTGGCCGCTATCATGTCGACTGCTGATGGTTTGGTTGTATCCAGTTCTCAAATCCTGGCCAATGATATTTACCGACGCTCAATTGCACCGAAGTTCCATTCACACTTAAGTAAAGACGTCATAGACAAACGTGTGTTGCTGATTAGCCGATGGGGCACTGTGGTTGTCCTGTTATTATCTATGGGCCTGGCTTGGGCTCTTCAAAACAAGAATATTGCACTGCTTGTGTGGATTGGTTCCGGGGGCATGATGGCTGCTTTTGCCGGGCCTTTAGTGATGGGAGCGCTGTGGCGCGGCGTTACTCGTGCAGGAGCCTATTGCGGTCTGGTCTCTGGGCTCGGTACGTTTATAATTCTGCACAGCGGAATGTTGGGCGCCATCGTAGGACCGGATTCGTCTTACCCGCTTGCTGGAGTCGTTCGCTGGTTATCTTTAGAAGCACCCAACCCATTCTCTTGCGCCGCTATGGGTGAGATAGTTTCTGTCACCCTAACCTGGAGTGTTTCCAAGCTAACCCAGCCATTATCGAAAGAGCACATGGAAAAACTTTTTGGAACGGGTTAGCCTTCGCTTTGATTTAAACAAAAGGAAATTCGCCTCTTCTAAAATACGGTGTAACCTGCAGAATTAACAGAGGATTTTACAACCACTTCACGAATGAAATTAGAAGGCCTGAAAATCCACACTGACTGGCGTAGGGTACAGCTATTCACAATCGATCAATCGAAATACGGTCCTGGCCTCAGGGTAGGAAGGAAACAAGTAAATACCCCGTGGTCTTGCTACGGAGAGTGGCTTTCTTAGCGTTGAGATTTCATTTTCCGATGCTAAATCACCGTATAGCGCCACACCCCATTCACCTCTTCTCGCTGAATGGTCTTAGTTCCTTCCAGCAGGTCGAGGTGGGCTAATGTTTCGGCGATGGCAAAGCTGGACTGCTGGGGATTCAACTCGTTGAGGCGAAAAACGGCTTGGCTTACTTCTAGGGCTGTAATGTCTGTTTTCTGCTTCACAACATTCAAGGTTGTGTCCAGACGCTCATCATGATGAACAAACATTTCTTCTATGCGTTGTTGCCAATCCCCTACCAGCCACTTATGACCGGGATAACCGACTCGCACCTCGTAATTTTTCAATTCCTTGAGCGAATCGAGGTACCGTTGGAGCACGCCTCTCTCACTATCATTCCAAAAGCCAATGTTAGGGGTGATTTTCATAAGGATTTGATCACCGCTTAAAAACAGACGATCGGCTTTGTCATAAAAGATCATTTGCCCGTCGGCATGGCCTGGAGCGTGAATGATTTCCCAGGTACGATTTCCCATTTGAAGGGTACCTTGAGACTCGATGGCTGAAAAGGTTGGGTGGGGCCTTGTTTTGGTTCCCGTGGACCGCGATTTATTTGTTATCGAGTGAGCGCGCTCTTCTTCGATGCCGCTCAGTCTAAAAAAGCGGTGTAAACCTTCGTACCATGCTTCCTTGTTAATATTGCCCCAGAAGCGAACGAAGCGCTGGCTCTCGTAAAGCGAAATATAAACTGGCACCTGTGTTTCAGGAGTGCTCAAACGATCCTGCAGCCAGCCGGCTAATCCGAAGTGATCCGGGTGGAGGTGGGTCAGTACAATTTGTTTAACCTTGCCAGGTTCAATTTCGAGCGTTTCCAGGGTCGTTTTCCACAACGCTCGTGCTGCAGAAATATTGAGGCCGGTATCGACAAAAGTCCAACCGTCGTCCCCCTCGATTAAATACACATTTACATGATCCAGAGCATAGGGCAAGGGAAGCCGTAGCTGCCAGATATCAGCATCCAGTTGGGAAAGCGCATATTCTTGGGACTTCCAGGCTTCTTCTGTAAACATAAAAAGCTGAAAGTTGTAACGGTGTTCGCCAAACTCTCAACCATTCTCTTCAGAGAGTTTTTGAACAGAGAAAACCCGCCTCCTAGTGAATACGGCGTGACTTGCAGCAGAGAATTGAAAAAATGAAACTGAAATTCTGTTAACCACAAATGGCGCAGATCCCAAATGTGCCGGACGGATTAATTGAAAACATAAAGAACGAGGGTCGATTTAAGCGACCGTGAAAAGTTGATTTTGAAATTCAAGACCGTTGGGTTAGCGGAGGAGGAAGACATAGGATTAAAGAGCTAGTTCTTGATCCAGTGTGATGCGTACTGGAAAACGTGGGCATAAAGATGTTAAGATATGCGCTGAATAGCGACTAAAAGTGTCAGGTTGGTTTCCTTTTTTATCCGCCTTCCCGTTGGATACGGAAAGACAAGAAAGGCGAAGGTATATTATAGGGCTAGGCTTTTTTAAGATTCAATTTTTTATGATGTATGGTAGCGTTAACTAGTAGGCTCATTATTTTGTCCTTTCGCTAATTTCAGGACCCCGTCAGTTTCAGGTGTTTAATTCCTAGATATTGATATGATGCATAACCTTAATCGCTTTTTTTATTTAGCACTCCTATTCGCGGGCTCACTGTCAGCATTTAGCTCCAATTGGGGGCAATGGAGAGGTCCCAATTTCAACGGCTCCACCGATGCCGGAAGTCTTCCTTCAAAATGGTCGAAAACTGAGAACGTTTCCTGGAGCACAGCCCTGCCGGGTCCGAGCGCCGCTTCTCCGATTGTTTGGGGGGATCATGTTTTTATTTCATCCGCCAATCCTGAGACGGATTCCCTGCATGCCCTGTGTTACGACCGGAATTCCGGAAAGTTACTTTGGCAGCACCAAGTGGGTAACAGACATCGCCGTGACGACCGAAGTGATTTCGCATCCAACTCCCCTGCCACCGACGGTGAGGTCGTGGTTTTCTTTTACGGTAACGGATTGATGTTCGCTTACGACTTCGACGGAAAACAACTTTGGAACCGTAACATTGAGGAAGATTTTGGACGTCTGGCCTACGGCTGGACTCCGAGCACCAGCCCGCTCCTTCATGAAGGCCAACTGATTCTGCAAATCCTGCAACGGGACGTCCCCGCACGTGGACATGGTGAACCCGGTCAAAACAATGATTCCTACCTCTTGGCATTAAACTCTGAGAACGGGGATAAACTATGGCGTACGATTCGTCCCAGCAAAGCGAAGGCCGAGTCCCTGGAGGCGTTTACCAGCCCGGTGCCGCATGAACATAACGGCCGTAAGGAAATCCTCGTTGCTGGCGGCGACGCGATTTCCGGGCACGATCCGAACAATGGTAAAGAGCTTTGGCGCTGGGGTACATGGAATCCCAATCGGATCGGTCACTGGCGCTTGGTTCCATCCCCTGTTGCTGGGGATGGCGTCATCCTGGCCTGTGCGCCCAAACGCGATCCGATTTACGCCGTCAAGGCGGGTGGCAAGGGCAGGCTCAGAGACAGCGATCTGGCCTGGGTGAGTAGAAACGAACGTGACATTACCTCGGACGTTCCAACTCCGGCCTATTACGACGGAGACTTTTTTATTTTGAGTGACGTGCGTAGATTCCTTTCACGCGTCGAACCGAAAAGTGGCGTGGTCAAATGGAGCATTGAAACTCCTGGAAGAGACAAATTTGAAGCGTCCCCCCTCGCGGCAGACGGCAAGCTCTACCTGATGAACTTCAGTTCAGATGTCGTGGTGGTCGATGCCGAGAATGGAAAAATCCTCAATGAAATCGCCATGGGTGATCAGGGTGAACAGTATTCGCGCGCCTCAATCGCCGCCTCCAATGGGCAACTGTTCATTCGTACCAACAAAACCCTCTATTGTATAGGTGACCGAGGGTAGGTGATAGTTAAATATTAAAAATTGAACCGGAGGAAACTAAGATAATAGAGGTTTTTATTTAGGATTTTCTCTCCGTTCCCTTGTAGGTATACCCAACATGGGATTACCGACTTTGAAGCCCTTCTGAGAATGGGTCCAGAAAACTCGTTGGAGGAATAACTGAGTTAAACCTTCGATGTACCATACGTTGAAGGAGCCAGGAGACTGCGAAGAGGTGGCAACCACTCCGCAGAATCTTCGGATGAGATCAATCCGTTTCCAAAGCGGATTTGAAAACTGAAACGCAATCAGATCGTCGC